>JASGGU010000072.1:0-19899 GCA_047602645.1 Lachnospiraceae bacterium
GGTGCAGAAAGGACTTGCCATAACACATAGCAGCGGAAGTTATCTGACAGAACCGGAAAGCTGGGGATATGCGTTATATGATTATGGTGCAATCGGTGCTTACCGCATCGGTTCCTATGAACTTGCGAGGTCCTATGCAATAAAGGCCTGTGAGTTGAATCCGTCAGATGAAAGGCTGAAATTAAATTTGAAGCTGATTGAAGAAAAATGCTTGAAATAGAAATGAGGATTGCTGATGAGTACATTGAAGATATGTGTCTATGCAATCTGCAAAAATGAATCAAAGTTTGTGGATGCCTGGATGAAATCTATGAGCGAGGCAGACCTAATTATAGTAACGGATACGGGATCCTCGGATGATACGGTGATGCAGCTTGAAAAGAGAGGAGCTGTTGTATATACGGACATTATTGAGCCCTGGAGATTTGATACGGCACGTAATGTTTCTCTGAGTCATGTGCCGGAGGAAATTGATATTTGCGTATGTACCGATCTGGATGAATTGTTTTTGCCCGGATGGCGGAATAAGCTTGAGAAAGCCTGGATGGAACATCAGCCGAAACATAAGGAACCGATTGCAAAGACCGGACGGTATTTATATAATTGGAGCCTGAAGGGGGATGGAACACCAGATATCCAGTTTTATTATTTTAAGGTTCACGAAAGGCACAACTTCCGTTGGAAATGTCCAATTCATGAATATATCTACTATTTCGGAAATGACCCGCTTGAGACGGTTTTTGTGGAGGGGATGGTACTAAACCATTATCCTGATCAAGTAAAATCACGGGGATCCTATTTGCCGCTTTTGGAGCTGGCCGTTAAAGAAGACCCTCAGAGCGACAGAATGTGCTATTATCTTGGAAGGGAATATATGTATAAGAAAAAATGGGAAAAATGTATTGATACACTGGAGAGATATCTTTTAATGCCAACGGCTCGCTGGAATGAAGAACGCTGCGCTGCAATGCGATGGATCGCAAAGTCCTGCTATAAAACAGAACATACGAAAGAGGCTTATGGATGGTATTATAAAGCAATTGCAGAAGCACCGCATATGCGGGATGCATACGTGGAATTTGCAATCATGTGCTATGAACTGAAAGATTGGCCGATGGCATTATTAATGGCAGAAGAATCTTTGAAAATAAAAGATAAATCTAAAACCTTTGTCAATATGGGCTATGCATGGGATTACACGCCGGATGACCTTTGTGCCATTGCGGCGTATCGGATGAATTTACTTGACAGATCCAATGACCATGCAAAAAACGCTTTAAACTATGATCCGAACAATACAAGATTAATAAATAATCTTAAAATGATACAGGATAAGAGGAACAGCACATCTTCTTCAAAGCAGGGAATCCCAGAGTACTGATTTTTCCTCCGCAGTTGACTACAAAAATAGATGATGGTAATATATAGACATTATTTGGTCTTTATGCGGGATGCAGGAAAGGAATAAAACGATGTTGGAATATAGATATGATACACAATTATTAATAGAAGGAACTGACTTGGATGAAGATGTGATCAGTGATTATTTCGTGGAGCATTTTCAGGGAGATTGTCTGCTGGCGGTCGGTGATGAGGAACTGATCAAGATCCATTATCATACAAACGAACCATGGAAGGTGCTGGAATACTGTGCTTCAATCGGGGAGATTTATGATATTGTCGTAGAAGACATGGAACGTCAGTCGAATGGGCTTCACGGCTAGGACTGTGCCGCCGAAGTCGGTTAATTATTAAAAAATAGAATGATAAATAATTTTTATCATTCTATTTTTTTATTGACATAGTGTGCAACGCACAGTATAATTATCGTATACAATATAGTATCAGATAATAAAAGCAGTGAAACAAAAAGTAGAAAGTAAAGGGCAGATAAAATAAAAAGAGAAAGGGGGAATTTTCACGAATGAATTATAATGAAATTGTGTCGGGGCTGATTTTGGAGTTGCGGCGCGGCACATTGATTCTGTTAGTGCTAAGCCAGCTGAAGGAGCCGAAATACGGTTACCATCTCGTGAAGGCATTACAGGAAAACGGAATCCCGATTGAGGCAAATACCCTGTATCCTCTGATGCGCCGTCTGGAGGCACAGGGACTGCTGCAAAGTGAATGGGAGACAACAGAGGCGAAGCCGAGAAAGTATTACAGCCTGACAGAGGATGGAAAAATTGTACTGGAAAAGACAGCAGCGCATTGGAAGCAATTTTCAGCGGATGTAAACCGCTTATTGGAGGTATAAAATGAAAACAGAGGATTTGATGGAGCGGTATATTTATGCGGTAACAAAACGAATGTCTTCAAAACAGAAGACAGATGTGGCGAAGGAGCTTCGGACGCTGATCGGTGATATGCTGGAGGAGCGCTGTAAAGAGTTTGGACCGACGGAAACGGATATGAAAGTAGTACTGACGGAGCTCGGTACGCCAAATGAATTATATGAAAAATATGAGGGCGGCGGCGAAAGGTGTCTGATCGGAGCACCTTATTATGAGCCGTATCTGCTTGTACTGAAAATTGTGATGATCTGTGTGGCCTTTGGCATGACCGTGGCTTCCCTGGTACAGCTTATGACAGCCGTAGAACCGGTTGCCTGGTATGTGAGCGCGATGCAGTGGGTCTCTATGGTGATCGGCGGATTGGGCTCGGCCTTCGCCTATGTGACACTGCTGTTTGTTTTCTTTTATAAAAAGAATATTCAAATTAATGAGACGTTTGACTTAAACAGTCTGCCGCCAGTTCCGGAAAAAAAAGAACTGATTCCGAGATGGGAGCCAATCAGCATGATTATATTTCTGGTGATCTTTGTGTGCATTTTTCTTTGGTCTCCGCAGATATTCAGTGCAATATTCACTGAAAACGGAGAATCTGTTCCTATTTTTGACACAGCAGTTATCTGGGAAATGCGCTATTTTCTGCTGCTGTTTGTCGGATTTGGACTTGTGAGGGAAATCGTATCACTGCTGGAGGGCAGATATACGAAAAGACTGTTGATTGTAACTGCGGTTACGGATGTCTGCTCCGGTGTGATTGCCTTCCTATGGCTCGCAAACGGAAAAATTGTCAATCCGGAGCTGCCCAAAAGAGTGGGGGAACTATTTTTAGGCGGGGATGCGTTCCTTGTCAGGGTGTTTGGAAACTTCCAATACTTTTTTCTTGGCATCATTATCTTTGCGCTGCTTTTGGATGGCCTGAACACGGCATTTCGCTATATGCGGGAACGCAGTTATTAAATTTTTGAAATCGTCAATATTTACCAAAAGAGAAAAGCGATTATGCGGCAATATGGAAAAAAGGTTGTTTTTGTCTGATTATTCTCTTACATTAAAAGAAAAAGTGTGTTATACTAATTATAGAATAAAAGGGAAAAGGATTGTTTCATTCTGCTTACCGAATGAGTCAGTCCTTTTTAAACGAGTTAGAAAGGAGGCAGTATGTTTCAGATTGGTGATAACATTGTATGCGGCAACAGCGGTGTATGTACGGTAGAGGACATCGGTACATTAAATATCGGTGCAGTGCCAAAGGATCGTTTGTATTATACGTTGAAGCCTGTTTATGAAACCGGAGGTAAAATTTTTATCCCGGTGGATAATGATAAAGTCGTTCTGCGCTTTATCTTATCGAAGGATCAGGTGACGCAGTTGTTAGGTGATATTCCGCAGATCGAACAGCTTTGGATCGCGGATGAAAAGAAGCGGGAGCAGGAGTACAGAAATGCGGTCAATAGCTGTGACTGCGGCCGACTTGTGCAGATTATCAAGACGCTCTATTTCAGAAAATGCGAGCGGATCCAGAACGGAAAAAAAGTGACTGCAGTCGATGACAAATATTTTCGCATTGCGGAGGATCGGTTGTATGAAGAATTGGCGATTGCTCTTGGTATCAGTAAAAGTGAGGTTGAAGATGATGTCCGTCAGTATATAGAAAGGTGACGCGGCAATTAAGGCCCCAGACTGATGGGGCCTCAGCGATTATTGAACAAAATTTATCAAAAGTTCTTGACAACTAATGGGCGTTCGCATATACTAACATTGAAAAGAGGGATGAAACACAGGTTTGATTTTTGAATCTGTGTGTTCAAATCGAAGGAGGATGAGTATATGCCACTGACTATGGTAAAGGAAGGCGAACCGAATATCATCAGAAGGGTCGGCGGAAAAGAGGAGACACGCCGGTTTTTGGAAAATCTGGGCTTTGTGGCAGGCAGCATTGTGACTGTTGTTTCGGAAATCGGAGGCAATATGATTGTCAATGTCAAAGATTCCAGAGTTGCGATCGGAAAAGAGATGGCAAATAAGATCATGGTGTAAAAAGCTTTATCCGGAACAAAATTTAGTTATAAAATTATGAAAATAGAAGAGAACAGGAGTGTGTCTAAAATGAAAACATTGAAGGAAACGGCGTGCGGACAGACGGTTCAGGTAAAGCGGCTGAACGGAACGGGTCCCGTGAAGAGACGTATCATGGATATGGGGATTACGAAGGGAGTCAGCGTTTTTGTCAGAAAGGTGGCACCACTCGGTGATCCTGTCGAGGTAACGGTCAGAGGTTATGAGCTGTCCCTCAGAAAAGCGGATGCGGAAATGATAGAGGTTGAGTAATTTTTTTTGCGAAATGGTTAGTTTGAACTAATTAAAGAATAAAAATCAAATCAAACAACAGAGAAACAAATTTAGAAAGGAAGTAAATAGAATGGCAATTAAAATTGCATTAGCAGGAAACCCGAACAGCGGCAAGACGACATTGTTCAATGCACTGACCGGTTCCAACCAGTTTGTCGGAAACTGGCCGGGAGTAACGGTGGAAAAAAAAGAAGGAAGACTGAAGGGAAATAAGGATGTGGTCATCACGGACCTGCCGGGTATCTATTCTCTGTCTCCTTATACGCTGGAGGAGGTTGTGGCAAGGAATTACCTGATTGCGGAGCGTCCGGATGCGATTCTCAATATTGTGGACGGAACCAATATTGAACGTAATCTGTATCTTTCCACACAGCTTATGGAGTTGGGGATTCCGCTTGTTATGGCTGTTAATATGATGGATATCCTACAAAAGACGGGTGATAAGATACATATTGATCAGCTGAGTAAAAAGCTGGGCTGTGAGGTCGTGGAAATTTCTGCTCTGAAAGGAACCGGAATTCGCGAGGCGGCGGAAAAAGCAGTTGCGGCGGCTCAGAAGAGGCTTGCATCCATGCCGGTACATAAATTTGCACCGGAGGTAGAAGCTGTTATTGAGGAAACGGAATATAAGCTTGGATCCGATATTGCAGAAGAGCAGAAGCGTTTCTTTGCGATTAAGCTATTGGAAAAGGACGATAAAATTGCAGGGCAGATGAAAAATATTCCCAATGTATCAGAAGAAATCAAGCGGCTTGAGGAAGCATTTGATGATGATACCGAGAGTATCATTACCAATGAAAGGTATCTTTATATTTCTTCCATTATCGATGCATGCAGCACAAAGAGCAGCAGAAAGAAGTTGACAACTTCCGATAAAATTGACCGTATCGTTACAAATCGTTGGCTTGCGCTGCCTATTTTTGCGGTTGTAATGTTCCTTGTTTACTATGTCTCGGTTACGACCGTAGGTACCTGGGCGACTGATTGGGCAAATGACGGCGTGTTTGGTGAAGGCTGGAGTTTGTTTGGACTTGAGATACCGGGCATTCCGGTTCTTATGGAAAGTTTCCTGACTGCAATTGGCTGTGCCGATTGGCTGCAGGGGCTGATTCTTGACGGTATTGTAGCCGGTGTTGGCGCAGTGCTTGGCTTTGTGCCGCAGATGCTTGTATTATTTATCTTTTTAGCATTTCTCGAATCATGCGGCTATATGGCACGAGTTGCATTTATCATGGATCGTATTTTCCGCAGATTTGGACTTTCCGGAAAATCTTTTATTCCGATGCTGATCGGCACAGGCTGCGGTGTTCCCGGAGTTATGGCCTCCAGAACCATTGAAAGCGACAGAGACCGGAAGATGACGATCATGACAACGACATTTATTCCATGCGGTGCCAAACTTCCGATTATTGCATTGATTGCGGGCGCACTGTTTGACGGTGCATGGTGGGTTTCTCCCAGTGCTTATTTTGTAGGGATTGCGGCAATCATCTGCTCCGGTGTAATTTTAAAGAAGACGAAAATGTTTGCAGGCGATCCTGCGCCGTTTGTCATGGAGCTTCCGGCTTATCATATGCCAACGGTAGGAAATGTGCTGAGAAGTATGTGGGAACGTGGCTGGTCCTTTATTAAAAAGGCCGGTACGATCATTCTGCTTTCAACAATTGTTGTTTGGTTCCTGATGAGCTTTGGCTGGACGGACGGAGTGTTTGGAATGCTTGAGGCAGAGCAGCTTGACAGCAGTATTCTGGCAATTATCGGCAGTGCTATCGCACCTGTTTTTGCACCGCTTGGCTGGGGTGACTGGAAGATGTCCGTTGCGGCGGTAACCGGTCTTGTTGCAAAGGAAAATGTGGTTGGAACCTTCGGTGTTCTCTTTGGCTTCGCTGAGGTTGCGGAGGACGGAGCGGAAATCTGGGGCTCTCTGGCAAATAGCATGACAGCCGTTTCAGCATATTCCTTCCTTGTATTCAACCTACTTTGTGCACCGTGCTTTGCGGCGATGGGAGCAATCAAGAGAGAGATGAATAACCAGAAATGGTTTTGGTTTGCGGTCGGTTACCAGACATTGCTTGCGTATGTTGTAGCGCTTTGTGTCTATCAGCTTGGTGCAATGATTACAACGGGGGCTTTCGGAATTGGAACCGTAGTGGCATTCTTACTCATCATAGGCTTTGTATACTTACTGTTCAGGCCGTATAAGGAGAGTGCGACGCTGCAGATGTCAATCAATAAGAAAGCCGGAGCAAGATAGGACAAAAGATTTTATATTATAGAATTATAAAAGAGGAAGTGGAGGTGCTTGTATGGGAACAATAATAACTGGTATTGTAGTAGTGGGTATTGTGTGCCTGGTTGTCAGAAGCATGGTGCGCGATAAGAAAAGCGGCAAGTCATTGCAATGCGGCAGTGATTGTAAGCACTGCGGAGGCGGATGTCACTAAAGTAAATTTGTAAAAAATAAATTAAAAGCTCCTCTTGCATACAGAACAGATGTTTGCTACACTGTAGGCAGGAGGGCTTTTTTAATGGAACAGCTGTCTTTATTTGAAGAAAACAGAGTGCAGAGTGCACCTCTTGCAAACAGGCTCCGGCCGGAACAGCTGGAGGAGTTTGTCGGACAGGAGCATCTGCTCGGGAAAGGGAAGATGCTGCGTCAGCTCATTGAGAAGGATCAAGTGTCTTCGATGATCTTTTGGGGTCCGCCCGGGGTCGGCAAGACGACGCTCGCCAGCATCATTGCCGGCAGGACAAAGGCGGATTTTATTAACTTTTCTGCGGTCACGAGCGGTATTAAGGAAATTAAGGATGTGATGAGGCAGGCGGATGAAAGTCGGCTCCTAGGTATCCGGACCGTCCTTTTTGTGGATGAGATCCATCGTTTTAATAAGGCACAGCAGGATGCGTTTCTGCCGTATGTGGAGAAAGGCAGCATTATTCTGATCGGAGCAACAACGGAGAACCCGTCTTTTGAAATCAATTCCGCACTGCTGTCCCGCTGCAAAGTGTTTGTGCTGAAGGCACTGACTGAGGAAAACCTATATAGGCTGCTGGACAATGCAATGCAGAACCCGAAAGGCTACGGCGGGCAGACGATCTTTATCACACAGGACCAGCTAAAGGCTGTTGCGGCGTTTGCGAACGGTGATGCGAGAGCGGCTTTAAACACACTCGAAATGGCAGTATTAAACGGAGAACTGTCCAAAGACGGCATTACAGTGACGAACGAGGGGTTGGAGCAGTGTATCAGCCGGAAATCGCTTTTATACGATAAAAATGGTGAGGAGCATTACAATCTGATCTCCGCGCTTCACAAATCGATGCGCAACAGCGATCCGGATGCGGCAATTTACTGGATGCTCAGGATGCTGCAGGGCGGCGAGTCCCCACTTTATATAGCAAGGCGTCTCGTGCGTTTTGCGAGCGAGGATATCGGTATGGCAGACAGCCATGCTCTTCAGGTGGCGGTTGCTGCCTATCAGGCGTGTCATTTTCTTGGGGTGCCGGAATGCGATATTAATTTGACCCATGCGGTCACTTATTTGTCAATGGCGCCGAAATCCAACGCACTTTATACCGCCTGTGAACAATGCAAGACCGATATCAGGAATATGCGACCGGAACCGGTGCCGCTGCAGCTTCGCAATGCGCCGACAAAGCTGATGGAAGAGCTTGACTACGGCAAGGGCTATGAGTATGCCCACAATGCGGTGGAAAAGCTGACAAAAATGGAATGTCTTCCTGAGTCAATGAGAGGCATACAATATTACGTGCCGACAGAGTCCGGGGAGGAAAAAGCAGTAAAGGAGCAGCTTTTTTCCATCAAAGAGTGGAAGAAGCATAGCCATCTATAATGTGTGCAGATAAGCTGAAGTTTACATGATCCACGAGTTGATTCATCCTTGACTATTAAAAAAATGAATGGTACAATTCTCAAGAACTTAAGTTGTGCGGCAATTTAAGAGATTCATCGGAGGGCTTTGTAATCAGGCCGGATAAGATGTCGGGAGATTCCCGGTATTTTATCCGGCTTTTTATGCACACTTTTGTTCTCTGTAAAATCAGCTCTGCAAAACACACAATCAATAAATTTGGAGGATTCACTACTATGACAAAACACAAAAGCAACTTTAAATCAATTAATCGCCGGTTTATTCAATATGTCATCCCGTCTGTGATTGGAATGACTGTACAGGCGCTCTATACCATTCTTGATGGAATCATTGTCGGTCAAGGCATCGGGGAAATCGGACTCGCGGCTGTTAATATCGTATTTCCATACAGTATGGTTGTAATCGCTCTGGCAATGCTGATTGCAGTAGGAGGTGCAAATGTATATTCGTTATATAAAGGACAGGGGGATTTGCAGCAGGCCAACAATATTTTTTGCCAGTGTCTGACAATTTCAGCTTTGATAGGTCTTTTATTGGGATTGCCTGCCTTTTTTTTCCGGGAACCGTTGGTATTAGCCGCAGGTGCGAACCAAGCACTGCTGCCGTCTGCCGCAGCTTACTTAAAATGGTTGTCTCCGTTTTTTTTCTTTCAAATGCTGATCTGCGGATTATCTGTTTTTGTCCGTAATGATGATGCTCCCAGGCTTGTGATGATTGCTACTGTTACCGGAGCGGTTATTAATGCGGTTCTTGATGTTATATTTATTCTGATCCTGCATTATGGAATTGAGGTTTCTGCCATGACAAATGGTATCGGTATGTTGATTGAACTAATCTTTTATATCACCTACTTTATATGCAGGAAGGGTATGCTGCGTATCAGGAAGCCGGTTTTTCATTTTATTGATATTAAGAGAGTACTCCACAATGGGTTTGCGACGTTCCTGATGGAATTCAGCCTGCCTGTCGTCACCTTCACTTTTAATCTTGCGATCATTCAAACGGCAGGGACACTGGGTGTAACCGCCTATTCTATTGTAGGATACGTGTGTGCCATTATCAATATGGTTCTAATAGGCGTAACACAGGGTGCGCAGCCGCTTATGAGTTTGTATCACGGAAAAAAGGATAAAGAAGCGTTTCTTCATATATATCGTCTTGGAAGGAAGACAAATGTCATACTTCCCGTCATATTAACGGGATTGAGTATCGTGTTCAGTAATGCCATTGTGATACTTTTTCGCGGAAATAATCAGGAATTGACGACATTGGCCGGTTACATGCTGAAGCAATATCCACTGGCACATATTGCAATCGGTCCGACCTTGATGAATATTTTATATTTTCAGACAACGGAAAGAAATGGGTATTCGGCTGTTATTTCTTTTTTGCGCTGCATCGGCTTTATACAGGTATTTGTATTGCTGTCTGTCTGGCTGTTGGATGGAGAAGGTCTTTATCTGGCATTTTTTGCAGGAGAATTATGTCACTTCATTCTTTCTCAAATATTATTGAATCGCGTGAAAAAATAAAAGTTCAGGTATTGACAACTACATATAATAGCGATACTATATATATGAACAGTTGCTCAAATGAACGAATGTTGAAATGAAAAACTTGAAAGCAGAACAACTGTCAAGAAAATCGTAATAAATAAAGGACATGGCTTAGAACCATGATATTAAAATAGGAAAGGAGCATGAAATAATGTCAGGAAATGATGTGGAATGCTGTGAGACATTTTGTATTCACGAGGACTCGTTAAAAATAGTGAACGAAAAAATGCCGGCGGAAGAAGAACTGTACGATTTGGCAGAGCTGTTTAAGGTATTCGGGGATTCAACGAGAATCCGCATTTTATTTGTGCTGTTTGAGGCCGAGGTGTGCGTATGTGATATTGCGGAAGCACTGCATATGACACAGTCTGCGATTTCCCATCAGCTCAAAATATTGAAGCAGTCGAAACTTGTGAGCAGCCGGCGGGAAGGGAAATCTGTGTTTTACTCGCTTGCTGACGGACATGTCCGTACGATCATTGATCAGGGACGAGAGCATATTGAGGAATAAATGCAGTGAAAGGCAAAATAAAATGCGCACGGCTGTGCGGCGGTAAAAGGGTCAAGGCGAAGCGCATATAATAAAAGAGAAGAAAAGGGAGAAGATGTAGGATGAAGAAAAGATTTAAATTAGAGGATTTGGATTGTGCAAACTGTGCGGCAAAGATGGAGGATGCAATCAAAAAGCTGGATGGTGTCAAAGATGCAAGTGTGAGCTTTATGGCACAAAAGCTCACGGTAGATGCGGAGGATGAACGATTTGATGAAATCATGCAGCAAATTATCCATGTCTGTGCAAAGGTAGAACCGGATTGTAAAATACTTGTATCATAAAGGAAGTCAGATAACAGAGATGGACGGAAAAAACGTGACAAAAAAGAGGAGTTTTTGAGATGACAAAAAAACAGAGGCGGGTGTTGGCCCGAATTATAGCAACATTTTTAATTTTTTGCGGACTGCTTGTGGCAGAACATACGGGAAGCCTTGAGACTCTGGAGGGAACTTGGTATTTATTTTTCCTGTATTTGGTTCCTTATTTGCTGATCGGCTATGATATTATTTTTAAGGCAGTCAGAAATATCAGTCACGGACAGGTATTTGACGAAAATTTTCTGATGACGGTCGCTACATTCGGCGCATTTGGCATTAGGGAATATTCAGAAGCGGTCGCGGTCATGCTATTCTATCAGGTTGGAGAGTTATTTCAGGATTACGCGGTCGATAAGTCCCGCAAATCCATTGCCGATATGATGGATATCTGTCCTGAATACGCCAATATTGAAGAAAACGGCATACTGAAGCAGGTGGATCCCGAGGAAGTTTTAGTCGACAGTATTATCGTTATTAAGCCTGGCGAGCGGATACCGCTTGACGGGATTGTGATTGAGGGTGAATCGCTGATCGATACAGCGGCATTGACAGGTGAATCCGTTCCGCAAAAGGCTGCGCCGGGAGATGAGGTGATCAGCGGCTGTGTGAATGGCAGCGGTACGATAAAGGTGAAGGTAACGAAGGAGTTTGAGGATTCCACCGTCGCTAAAATATTGGAACTTGTGGAGAATGCGAGCAGCAAGAAATCCAAAACAGAAAATTTTATTACGCGTTTTGCAAAATATTACACGCCTGTTGTAACTGTGGGCGCTGTGCTCTTGGCATTGCTTCCTCCGCTGTTTTTCGGAGGTGCATGGGGAGAATGGATTCAAAGGGCTTGTATTTTTCTTGTCATCTCCTGTCCGTGTGCGCTTGTAATATCCGTTCCGCTTGGTTTTTTTGGGGGTATTGGTGCGGCATCTAAGCTGGGCGTACTTGTAAAGGGCAGTAATTACCTGGAAGCTGTCGCCGAAATGACGACGATTGTATTTGATAAAACGGGAACCCTGACAAAGGGTGAATTTAAAGTACAGGAAATTCTTCCGCAGGGTAGGACGAAGGAACAGCTGTTAGAGCTGGCAGCCTTGGGAGAAAGCTATTCCAATCACCCGATTGCTGCTTCCATTGTAGATGCTTACGGGGATAAGCCGGAAAGCAGCCGTGTTACGGACGCAAAGGAAATAGCAGGACACGGTGTTCGCGTGATGATTGACGGAAAAGAAGTGCTGCTTGGAAACGAGAAGCTGATGAAGGAAGAACGGATTGACTATATTCCATGTAAAAGCAGCGGTACGGTTGTCTATGCAGCAAGTGAGGGAACGTTTGCCGGCGCGATTGTCATTGCGGATACGGTAAAAGAGGGAGCCAAGGAAGCGCTCGGACGTATGAAGCAGCTTGGTGTCAGGAAGAGCGTCATGCTGACTGGGGACAGAAAGCAAGCTGCAGAAGCGGTGGCTGGAAATCTGGGTATTGATGAGGCGCATGCAGAGCTATTGCCGGGAGATAAGGTGGCGAAGGTAGAGGAACTTCTGCAGAAGCAGAACAGCAAGGAGAAGCTTGCATTTGTCGGGGACGGAATTAATGACGCACCGGTACTGACAAGAGCAGATATCGGAATTGCCATGGGAAGTATGGGTTCTGATGCCGCCATTGAGGCGGCGGATGTCGTGCTGATGGATGATGACATCGGAAAAATTGCTTCTGTCGTACAAATTTCGAGAAAGACATTGTATATTGTTAAGCAGAATATTATATTTGCACTTGCCGTAAAAGCCCTCGTACTGCTGTTAGGTGCAGTTGGCTTTGCCAACATGTGGGAAGCCGTTTTTGCGGATGTCGGTGTTTCAGTTATTGCAATTCTGAACTCGATGCGTGCGCTGAAGACAAAATAGAGAACCCATTTTGAGCATTATAATAAAGAGTCAATCCTTTTAGGGTTGACTCTTTTCAATATAATTAGTAAATGCTATAATTGACTATCCGGAGGGAAAACAAACCCGGAAAAAGCCAAAGGGGAATTAAGATGAAAACGATATTTTTAATGAATACAAGTATTCTGCTGCTCACCGCAGCCCTTCTGAGCGGCTGCGGCAGGGCTGCCGGTGCCGCAGATACAGCTGCGCAGGAGGAATCTGCGGCATCTAAAAGCACGGAAGCCGAATTAAATATTTTGCCGGAAGAAACTTCTGCCGGCACCGATCAGATAACCGATGATAAATCCAATGAGTTGATCAACGGAACGCTGTTCACCTGGCAGGAAATCACTGTCACCCTGCCCGCTGAATGGGATGGTCGCTATCTTGTTCTGGAAAACGAGAACGGATTTTCTTTCTTTCAAAGGTCATCTTATGAGACAGATGAGGGAATGGGCTTTCTCTGCGGTTTTTACCGGGAGAAAGGCATGGTGCCTGAGAATGCAGGTCCGACACAGCTTGCCTATACCGAGGATACGATGTACTATATATCCGAGCCGACGGATGTGACCTTTGTGATGGAGAATCAGGAGATTGCAGATGAATACGGTAAAATGGCAGCCTATAACAGCCGGATTGGAAAATCACTGAAAATTGATAAACCAAATGTACGCTATGACGCACAGGAATTTGTGCTGCCGATGAGTGCGACGCTGACGCTTACGGGTGATGATTTACTGAATTTAAACGAGGATAAGCTTTCACTTGCCCGCAATGAAATTTTTGCAAGGCATGGCAAGCTGTTTACTGATTATTATCTGCAGTGCTATTTTGATTCGTGCACATGGTATGCCGGATCAGTTAATGAAATCGAAGACGGCGTGCTCAGTAAAACGGAGGAGGACAATATTGCATTAATCAAAAAGGCGGAAGCAGATTATAAAACGGCGCATCCTTATCCAAAGGAATTTCCATGTCAGATTCCTGTGAATGAAACTCTTTCGGAAACGGCAGGAAGCTGTACAATCAATTATGAAGTGATACCGGAGGATGAGGGCGTTCTTACGATCAACGGCAATTCCTTCCGTCTGTCCGATTTTGATATTGTACTGGAAATTCCGGAAACGGAGGTATTCTATATCACGGACATTTCTCCTTACTTCGACGGACTCGAAATCGCAATCGTGGATATTGGCAATAATGACAACAGAGTCACTCATTTTTTTACCTATACAGATACGCTCCATTATCTTGGTGAGGTGACAGGCCACTTGTTTTCTAAAGACGGCAGGCGGGACGGTTTCGCGGATGAAAGCTGCGTATGGGGGACGGCACGTACGGATTTACTGGAAACGGCACAGATTTATCGGAGTTGGTGGTATCACTATGATGGGCAGACATTAGAGGCGCAGGGAGTGGGCAATTTGGGCACGATGCTGCCGGAAGAAGCTCATGAGCTGTATGTGGACCTGCCGGTCTATTATGACATGGAGGAAAGTGCCGACACGGTCGTGATTCCGGCACAAAAGGAAGTATTCTTCATGGCGACAGACGGACAGGAGTGGATTTTAGTAAAGGGCAAGGACGGCACGGAAGGGTTTGTACATGTCAACGATGGAATTATCACAAACGTCGGAAAGGACGCATCGGAGATTTTTTCGGATTTACAGTTTGCAGGCTGATTTTACAAAGGAGTAGGCTATGGGAATTTATACGGTGTCACAATGGCTGTTGTTTTTTTACATCTATTGCTTTATCGGCTGGGTATGGGAGACCGGCTATGTGTCGGTAAAGGAACATAAGTGGGTAAACAGGGGCTTTATGCATGGTCCGTTTTTACCGATTTATGGCTCCGGTGCGATTGTTATTTTATTTACGACGCTTCCGGTGAAGGATCACCTTGTGCTTGTTTATATGCTCGGTCTGCTGAGTGCGACCGTTTTGGAATACTGCACGGGGGCCTGCATGGAAAAGCTGTTTAAAGTAAGATATTGGGATTACAGCGATCAGCCGCTTAATTTAAACGGTCATATTTGCTTTTTTGTCTCGCTTGCATGGGGCGTTTTTTCGGTCATTCTCGTGCGGTTTTGGCATGTGCCGATTGAAGGGCTTGTATTTTCGATTCCCGAAACTGCGACGGATATCGCAGCGTTTGCGCTGACGATCTATGTGGCGGTAGATTTTACCCAGTCGTTCAATGAAGCGATGGATCTGCGCGAAATGCTCACAAAGCTGAGTGAGAGCAATGCACAGATCAGACGGCTGGAGAAACGCATTGAAGTGATTTCCGCGATTGTGGATGACGGATGGCAGAAATATGAAGAGAGCAAGGCGTTAAAGAAAAAGTCCCAGAAGGAGTGGATTGAGGAGGCACTGATCAGAACGCGTGAAAAAAATAACCGCAGACTGCAAAAGCTGGAGGAGCAGGCAAAGTATTATTTCCAGAAGATCAAGCCGGACGGATCGGAGGAAGAACGTTATATGCAGGAACTCGGAAAAATCCGTCTTCGTCTGCATATGCAGACCGATAAGGAATATAAAAGCCTGCGCAGAATTCTGGAAAGAAATCCCGATGCGGTTTCCAAATTGCAGAGTGATGCTTTAAAGGAAATTAAAGAAATGTTTCACATTAAAAAGTAGAGAGAGAATATTCTCTCCTGATTTTTGTTTTAAACTTGACAAAAGTGCTGCGAAGTTGTATTTTTTAAATAAATCATACTTTTCATACTTTTGGAATGAGGGAGGAAACAAAAATGCGGAAACACGATCTGGACAATATCAGGTGGTCGGTTGTGATTTTGGTAGTTATATATCATGTCTGCTATCACTTTAACAGCTCTGGTGTGATCAAAAACGTGGATTCAGAGGGAATTCCACAGGCAGATGCGCTGCTGCCTTTTGTATATCCCTGGTTTATGGCACTCTTATTTTTAGTGGCGGGCATCAGCGCACGATATGCACTTTTGACACGGAGTAAAAAAGAGTTTATGAAAGAGCGGGCTGTTAAATTGCTGCTTCCTGCTGTAAGTGTCTGCTTTTTGCTCGGATGGACATCCAGCTGGGTTACTTCTCAGTATGTCGATTTGTTTGGCGGATATGTCATGCCACTGGGGATCAGATATGTGATCTTTGCGATGATCGGGATTGGGCCGCTTTGGTTTTTGCATGAGTTGTTTTTAGCCTCGGCGGTTCTCGTGCTGCTTCTGTGGGTCGATAAAAAAGGACTTCTTGTAAGGCTTGGTGAAAAGGCAAACCTTTGGGCTGCTTTTTTTCTGTTCTTTACTGTCTGGGGTGCTTCCCAAATTTGTAATACACCGTTGATCACCGTATACAGAGGTGTTTATGTATGGGTGTTCCTGCTTGGATATTATGTATTTTCAAATGAAAAACTGCGGGAAGAATTGAGGAAGGTACATTGGCCGCTCCTGCTTATCACTGTTTTTACGGGTATCGTTTATACGATTATGAATTATGGAAAAAATTATGCAGAGCCTGAAAATTTGAAGACATTTTTTACGAATCTATATGCCTGGCTCGGTATTTTGACCGTACTTTCCTGTTATAGACAATGGTTTGATTTAGAAACACCCATTACCCGGTACTTAAGCAGAAAAAGCTTCTCGATCTATGTGCTGCATGGACCGGTTATGGTATTGATTGTTTATAGTTTGACCGAATATGTCGATTTTCCATTAATGATTAACTATATGGTTACACTGTGTGGAACATTTCTATTTGTTTATCTGTTGGATGCCGCCATACAGAAAGTGCCGCCTCTGCGTTTTCTTATGCTGGGTCAAAGAAAAAATTAGTAATGAAAGGGGTCTGTTTTAGTTGACTTTCTTCCTGTAAAAAAATATAATGAACGCAGGCAATTGGATGTGCATTTGTCGGGAAGGATGGGAACAGGATGGCAATTGATTTATTTACGATAGGGAGCTTTACGGTGCACGGCTATGGCCTGATGATAGGCTTGGGATTTCTGCTTGCGGTGCTCGTGGGCTGTTACCGTGCCAAGCGGTACGGACTCAGCGACGACGAGCTGATCAACCTTGCGATCAGTGTTTTATTATTTGGTTTTTTAGGCGGAAAGCTGATGTTTGTCATCGTGGAGTTCAGAGCATTTTTACAGGCTCCTCTTGCGGTGCTCGGCTCGGAGGGATTTGTCGTTTATGGCGGTATTATTTCGGGAATTCTTACGATTTATATTTATTGCAAAATTAAGAAATTACCGTTTTTAAGTTATTTTGATGTGATGGCGCCTTCGGTTGCGCTCAATCAGGCGCTCGGGAGGGTAGGCTGCTTTTTGGCAGGATGCTGCTACGGGAGAGAGACGGATTGTGCTATTGGCGTGGTGTTCCCGAGAGGATCACTTGCACCGGCAGGCTTGCGTTTAATCCCGACACAGCTTTTCTCCGCGGGCGGTGATCTGCTGATTGCCATTGTGCTGATGATTTACGCAAAACGTGCTAAATACCGGGGTAATGTCTCCGCTTTTTATCTGCTGTTCTATAGCATTGGCAGATTTATCATAGAAATTTTCAGAAATGACGAACGAGGGGCGGTGGGAGCACTGTCCACCTCACAGTTTATTTCCATCTTTACCCTGGCCTTTGCGATTGGTTTTTTGCTTTATAACCGGAAAAAAGGGATTCCTGCCGAGAAGTATATAAAAAGCTCTCACACAAGTGAATAAGAGATTGATCCTGAAGATTAATCAGTACAGGAATTCCGTTTTTGTTTTTTCTGCTTCTTGCAGCAATACATCCTTTGATCTGCCAGTTTCAGAAGATCAGTAATTTCAGGGCAGGAGTCGGCAGAATTAGAAAAAGGTACAATACCGTGACTGAAAGACAATGTAAAGGGTTTTTGATGGTTACGGTTCAGTGATTCCAGTTGCTCCTGCATCCTTGCCACAATTTTTTCCGCAGTGTCTTTTGGACAGCTTCTGAAGATGACCAAAAATTCATCGCCGCCATACCTGCAGACGATATCTGAACCGCGAACAGAGGAGACGAATACATTTGCAATGCTTTTTATTGCATAATCACCTTCACAATGCCCGTAATGATCATTAATATTTTTTAAGTCATCGATGTCTATAAAGGCAATGCAGTGTGTTTGAGGTGTGTCGGCACAGGTCAGAAGCTTCTGCAGTTCCTCCAGTCCTGTTTTACGGTTATAGGTCCCTGACATCAGATCCATGGATGCGGAAAGTTTTAAATGATGCTCATTCAATTTCCAGTCACTGATGTTTTCAATGCTGTTAACGTAAAACATTTGCCCGTCCGGCAGCCAGAATCGGTTGGATGTGATTCTATACCAGGTGTTACAGCTAGCCTCATATACTTCTCGAATGACCGGAAATGTAAGGTTCTCTTTGCAGCCTGTTATGTTTTCTGAGATAAACTTCAAAACTGTGTTTTTCGTTTGATCAGAAACATGTGTAATATTTCCAAATAATTCCTGCGCTGAGTGATTTGCGTACACCACATGTCCGCTGTCATTTACTTCTAATATAATGGTATGAAGCAAGTCCAGTGTTTTCATAAGCTGATGACAGCGCCAGCTGTTAAATGCCGCAGGCATGTGATAGGACTCTCTTTCCGCTTTTTCTGTGGAGGCAGCAGCTATCCGATCAATCAGTTCATTACACACCTCAAATAATTCACCGGTATCCATCTGTTTGCTGATTACGTGTCCGGATTGTAGTTGCCTTAAGCTGCAGGTTAAAGCAGATAAACGGGAGTGGAGTCTTTTCATGGAGCCGGCCATGTAATTATGCCTGGGAGGAATAGGGCCGTTCAGCTTGCCTTCCGAAAGATCAGCAGCCAGGAGGTTCATTTCATTCAGATTTTTTATTAATTGATTGATCTTTCCGGCCAGCGTCTGTAATTTGGGCAGAGAGGATTGTATTTTTATTGGATGGCATTGCCTTCCGGTCAGCAGTATCTCTAATATATCTATCATTGCGTCCAGTGCGCTGTTGTCTTCCTGATTCATCTTCGGAATTCTCCTTCATTGATTGTCTGCATCTAATGGTGTTCCGCCGATATCCCAAATCGCTGTAAACCGGCAGGTTCTGTCTCCTGTTGCCCAGCAGTCAATTTCCTTGACTGCAAAAGGGTTTCCGCTATAGGTTTCAAGGATGCCGGCGAGGAATCCTTCGTCATAGTCGCAGACTGTTTCACCGCTGACAGGCAAGCCCGAGCAATCCAGATCCTCCGAAATCGTCAGGGTAAAGCGTAGTAAATCCAGATCTGCTTTTTCAATACGCAGAATGCCGATTTTAAGCTCTTGCAGCCTGTTGATTAAGTTGGCTATAAAGAAATCAAAATCACCGGAAAGATCCAGCAAATTTTTTGCGAGTTCCATACCGGCTAAATGACCGGCCGCCCGAAGCAAGCTGCAGGCAGTCTCTTCATCATATTCCCGGGTCAGGATATCCTTTAAGGTATACTGAAACAGGCGGTAAACAAGTACTGGCATATCGGGTCCCAGATTTGCTCTGCCCTCGGAAATATCTCCAAGTCCCTTCCAGGTAAATCCGGATGGTTTGTCCATATATCTCACAGCAATTCCTCCTTTTGTTACGGACCGTATCTTGTGATTAAATTATTGTATTTTTTAGTATAAAACGGATAATGCTGATTGTGATTTTCAACGTGCTTAATCAGCTTTTTGAAGTACTCAATTGATGAATGCAGAATGCTCAATCATGAGGTTTGAATAAATTCGATACATAAAATCGACAATTGAAAACATCACAGAGAGCAGAGGACCCAACTGCAAATAGTATGGAGGGAGATTAGGTATAATAAAGATATCGCATAAGGAGGTGCAGGGAAACGTATGTTAAAGATTGTGTTATGTGACGACAGCAGTCAATCTATTGAAAAATACGCAGGGCTTATTTCCCGCATTGCTGAAAAAAAACAACTTGATATTATGATTTCCTGTTTTGACGAGAATGGGTGTGAATAAAGTTTAGTGTAAATGGAATAATCATCCATTGAATTGTCAACAG
>JASGGU010000073.1:0-19735 GCA_047602645.1 Lachnospiraceae bacterium
GCAGATGATTGTAAAGGGCATTGTGCTCGTGATGGCGGTAGGCTTTGACAGCTTACAGAAAAAAAGAGCGTTGACGTAGCAAAAACGGAGAGGCTCATTTAAAAGTGAGATCAAGAATTATTATAAAGGAGGGAATACATATGGGAATCATAGAGAGAATGAGACTGGATGAAAAGGTATCCTTTGTCACAGGGGGAGCAAGAGGAATCGGAAAAGCGATCGCCGCCGCGCTTGCCGAGGCAGGAAGCCATGTAGCGATTGTGGATGTGGATATTGAGGAAGCGGAAAGAACCGCAAAGGAGATTGCGGATTCAACAGGTGTCAGGACACTTGCCATCAAAACGGATGTTACAAGCCAGACAGATGTAGAGCAAATGATTGATACAATCCTTAAGGTATTCGGTAAATTAGACGTTGCTTTTTGCAATGCGGGTATTTGCATGAATATTCCGGCGGAGGAAATGACGGCGGAGCAGTTTAAGAAGGTAATTGATATCAATCTGACCGGCGTATTCCTGACCTCACAGGCAGCGGCTAAGGTAATGCTGAAACAGGGAAGGGGTTCCATTATTAATACCGCGTCCATGTCAGGACATATTGTTAATGTGCCTCAGCCTCAATGCTCCTACAATGCATCAAAAGCCGGCGTGATCCAACTGACAAAGTCTATGGCGGTCGAATTTGCAAAACGGGGTGTAAGAGTCAACAGCATCAGTCCCGGATATATGGGTACAGAGCTTGTCATGAACGCACCGCACTTAAAAGCATTGATAGAACAATGGAATGCAATGGCACCTATGGGCAGACTGGGACATACGGATGAGCTGCAGGCAATCGCGGTTTATCTTGCGGGCGATACGAGTGACTTTACAACAGGATCAGACTTTGTAATTGACGGAGCGTTTACCTGTTTTTAATTTATTGGGATGTTCCTTCTTATTGGAACATCCCATTTTAAAAATAAAAGGGAAGAAATCCGCAGACAGAAAAAATATGTTATAATTTTCTAGAAGAGTATTGATCCGGACGGTTGTTAAAAGCCGGGAAAAGTATGGAAATAAGCGGCGGAGGGATAGAATGCGGCGTAGTAAACTATGGATAGGGATTATCATATGTATGATGCTCACTTCGTGTGCAGGAATCGAATCTGATGATAAATTAGCAGAGAATGCTGTTGATACGGAAAAAGCCCCCGTTACAATCGCATTTGCCCACAAAAGCTTTAATTCTTATTTCTATGCGATTATGAATGAATCTGTGAAGAAAGCGGTAGAAGAAAGAGGCTGGATATTTGAGAGCTCTGTTGCAGATTATGATCCGATCAGGCAGAATCAGCAGATTGTGAATTTTATTGAGCAGAAGCCCGATGCGATTATTACTACCGCAATTGACAGTATCTCCATTCAGGAAGTAATCCACCGGGGCAATAATGCGGGAATTCCCATGTGTACCATTGACACGAATGCGGTCGGAGGAATGTTGGCCATTGATGTAAGTTTTGACAATTATAAGGCGGGGCAGTTGGCAGCTCAGGCTATTGTGGAGGAGCTGATTGAAAAGTATGGGGAAGCGAGGGGCACAGTCTTTAATGCCTATGGAAAGCTGACCAGCAATGCATGGCGTCTTAGAAAGGAAGGCTTTGAAGAGGTTATCAGCCGATATCCGAATATTACCTATTTGCCGAGAGCAACAGAGGGACAGCCGGAGCTGGTAAAGGAAGAGCTTTTTAAAGCTTTTGAAGAGGAAATAAAAATTGATGCAGTTCATTGCTCCAGCGAGCATCCGGGAAGAGGGCTGGTGGAAGCCCTTCAGGAGCTGGGTTATTGGAAGCCCTTTTGGAAGGAAGGGCATATCATTCTTGTGACAATCGATGCGGATCCATATTTTGTGGGACTGGTTAATAGAGGATATGCGGATGCCGCAGTTGCCCAGGATGTAATTGCATATGGCAATATTACGGTAGATCTGCTGGAAAATTATGTTTTGGCGGGAAAAGAGATTCCGGAAGGAGAATATTCTTACGAAGGAACCTACTGGCAGGTCTGCGATATCAGTATTACGGATCATCAGGCAAAGGTAACGATCCCGCCATATATCATCGATGCCGATAACAGCAATGATGTCAGGCATTGGTCCTATACTGCGGAAAAGCTTTGGGGATTTCAATACAATAAGTAAACAGAGACGTCTTTTACGGCGCTTGGGGGGTTCATGATCCGCAAAGGTATTAGAATGATAAAGGAATGGAGCTTGAACGAACTGTATAAACACAGCATTTACAGACGCCTGATCTGGTGCTTTGCTTATGTGTTTGTGCTGCCGATACTCCTGATCGGAGGGTATAATGCCGTATATTCCTTTTCACAAAATGAGAAAACAGCCAGGATTTTTTTAAAAGAGTCTTCATCACAGATTGCGAACAATGTTTCCAATTATATGTTTTCGCATATGAATTTATTGGAAGAGGTTGCAATGAATCAAGAGATTGTGAATGATCTGATGATTTACAAGGATGCAGACTGGAATAAAAAGAGCGAAATTGAAAATCATATCCGACTGGTGCTGGACAGTACCTTTGGATCCGGCGGGGCCATTAATGCATGTGAGCTGGTATCCGTGAATCGTTCTTATTTTTATTATACATCTCCGGTATCCAATGGTGACTTCGCTACAAGCAAGCTGCTGTCCAAAGAGGCGGAGCAGGTGCTTATAAAAGTAACCCCAAAAGAAATTCCAAGTGATCCAGACAGCTATGTAATCCTTACAAGAGGGATATACAGCGAAAGGGAGGTATGCGTCGGAAATATTGTTACCGCTCTGGATCTTTCTTATTTTAATAAGGTTTGTTATGAGAATGTTACGAATCTTCTGAATGAAGTGATGATCATTGATGAGAACAATATTATTATCAGTGCTTCCAATGAAGAACAGGTCGGTTCCGTTTTTCAGGAAGATAAGATGATGTCGATCTCAATTTCACAGCCGATTTCAAGTACAAACCTGACAATTGTAAATCATATCGCTTTGCAGACTCTCTTAAAATCAGCGCTCATCCGGCTTGGAATTACACTGTTTACAGCGATTCTGTTTGCCGTATTGGCTCTTAGTTCGGCGATATTGTTTGCAAAGAGCATCACCAGTCCGATCAATTGTCTGATGGAGGAAATGAAAAAACCAGGAGTAGAGAAGTTTGTGGAGGACGATGGTGATGATGAATACCATACCGTCATAGAAGGCTTTAATAAGATGAGCCGTGATCTGGTGAGAGCTTTACAGCTGCAGTACGAAATTAAGCTTCAGGAAACAAAGCTGAGAGAACTGCAGAAGGAGGCAGAGCTTTCCGCTTTGCAGCAGCAGATCAATCCTCATTTTTTGTACAATACGCTGGAGTCCATTTATTGGAACGGACAATTAAAGGGTGATGAAGAAATCAGCGAGATTGTGGATGCGCTTGGCAATTATTTAAGAGTCATTATGATAAAAGGCCGGGAATACATTACGATTGAAAATGAAGTTGAAAGTGTAAATAATTACGTTTTTTTACAAAACAAGCGGTTTGGAAACAGAATCACAAATCAATGGGATGTATCGATGTCCATGCGGCATACGAAAATCATAAAGCTGGTGATTCATCCGATTGTGGAGGATGTAATTTCAGCCAATTTGGATGATCTGGAAACCCGGATCGATATTGGCATCTCAATTGTAGAAAAGTTTGATACGATCTGTGTGACGATGACAGAAAACGCCGTAGAATATTTTTTAAGTCTGCTCGGTAAAACAGAGGTGAATACGAGAGGAATTAATAGTGTGGATGAACGCTTGAGACTTTATTATGGGAATTCTTTCGGAGTTGCCATGGACAGAGAAGCAGGAGAGATCAGAATAGCCATACCGGTGTATAAGGACAGCGGCAATGAAGGGATCAAGCAATATGGATAAGTTTGTAAGGTATCTCAGAAAAGTTTCAATACGCAGACGTCTTTTCTATGCCTTTATTGTATTGTGCATTATTCCGATTACAGCCGTGATTACAATCAGCGCGATTATTGAAGCTCTGTATTACCGTAACAATCTAAAAAGCAATTATGACAATTTTGCTTATGAATCCAACATTCGCGTCAATGACATGTTTGAACAGATGGAACTGAAATTTAAGTATTTAAAGGAGAACAATGACATTTTAACAGACATCTACCTGTATGCAACCTCTCCGTTTTACAAGACTGAAGAGGTGAGCAATCGGGTTGAAAATACGATAGCAAGCATTGTGTCCAACCAGGAGGAAATTGATTATGTGGCAATCCTGCTTGAGGACGGAACCTCATTTTTGTACAATAAAGCGTTAATTAATGAGGACGAAATCGGAGACAAGTTAAGGGATCAACAAGAGTGGTATTATCTCAATTATGGCAGGAAGTCGGCGCTGTGCCGCACGGAAATTGTGGAAGTGGATTATATTAGCGGGTTGAAAGCAAGGTACGTTGTTTTGATCAATCTGGAAGAAGTGGGAAAAGTACTGGACAATGCGGTGGGTTCAGCAAAGCAGGGGGTAGCGGTTATCGATAGTCTGGGCAGGATCATTGCCGGTTCCCAATTTGAGAAAGAGGATCGGTTTTATGAGGTCACGGCACCGATTTCAGATACGGGAATCTATGTAAAGAATACCTTTGTCGGTGCCCAATATGATATGTTGGGCTTGATGACGACGATTGCAATCGCGCTTCTGGTAGTGGTTCTTTCGGGAGTGATCATTTATTTAGTAAATGAAAGTATTAAAATTCCATTGGATCGTCTGCTTGGCCGGATGGAGGAGATTAAGGAGGGCGACATCCTTGCCGTGCAGGCAGAGGAGAAGGATACCGGCATCGGAGATGAGAACGAAATATTAAGCAGGGTATTTACCTCTATGCTTAATCAGTTAAACGAGGTGCTGGAGGAAACCTATATTACCAATATTAATGAAACAGAGTTGAGAACCAGAATTAAGGAGCTTGAGTTGGTAGCTTTGCAGCAAAGAATCAATCCTCATTTTCTTTATAATTTGCTCGACAATGTATTTTGGATGGCACAGATGAAAGATTATGAAGAGATCGGGGAGATGGTTTCCGCTCTAGGTGAATTCTTTAAGACAAGCGTATCGGAGAAGGGTGCCTTTGTTATTATCCATACGGAGATCGAAAATGTCAAAAGTTATGTGTGCCTGCAAAAAATTATGCATAAGGATCAGTTTGATGTGATATGGAATATAGATCCGTCAATCCTGTACTATAAAACAGTAAAGCTCATTTTGCAGCCCGTTATTGAAAACTGCATTGTTCATGGATTTGCAGGGATAGAGGGGGGAGGCCTCATCTGCATTACGGGAAAGAGAGAAAGGGATACGATTATCTTTGAAATAAAGGATAATGGCAGGGGGATGGAAAAGGATGCCTGTGACAGAATTATATCAGGGATGAACAGCTCAATTCTGGGAGTGGGAAATAGCATTGGAATGAGAAATGTAAACCAGAGAATAAAAATCTATTTCGGTGATTCTTATGGTATCAGTATACAATCTAAAATAGGGGAAGGCACAACAGTAAGTCTGTGTATTCCGGTGAAGGAGTAAGCGATGTATCGATTGATGGTAGTAGAGGATGAGGATATGATTCGCAGAGGGATCGTAAACAGCGTTCCTTGGGAGTCTCTGGGGTTTGTAGTAGTGGCAGAAAGTTCGAATGGAAAGATTGCTTTAGAGCAGCTTGAAAAAATTCAGGTGGATGTACTGCTGACAGACATTAAAATGCCGGTTATGGGAGGAACGGAGCTGTCAAAAATAGTGAGAAAGAAGTATCCTAATATCGAAATTATAATCTTGAGCGGCTTTGCTGAATTTGAATATGCCCGTCAGGCAATCAGCTTCCAAACCTTCGAATATTTATTGAAGCCTGTCAATAAAAAAAAGCTGCTGGAAGCCTTCACCGCCCTGAAAAAAAGTATGGATCAAAAACGGGAACTTCAGGAGGAGTTATACTATAGCAACATCTATTCAAACGCAGGATATGAAACTCTCAGGAACGAATTTCTTCAGTCCATGCTGGGAGGGGATGTCAGCCTTTTTCATGGATTTGAGGATAAGACCGCAGCTCTGGAGCTTGATTTTACAGGACATTATTTCGCGGCGGCAACAATAAAATTTGACCGGAAGAGTATTTTTGAGGAGCTGGAGGCTGCCTGGAGAACCGACAAACGGCTGCTCATTTTCGCATATCGAAATATTATAAACGAGGAGCTAAGCAGTATCGATCATGTTTATTATATTGTAGAGGATCATGATACGATTAATTTTGTATTCTGCTTTCAATCAAAGGAAAGTCAGGACGCTTTGATGATTCCCTGTCTGGAAAGCATCGGCGAGAGCATCCATAATTGCCTGTTTAAGAATGTGTCCGTACCTTATACGATAGGGATTGGGCTAAGCTATCCGTCTATTTATCATATAGCAAAATCCTTTAGTCAAGCTAAAAAATCGATTCAAAATAATTTTTATCTCGGTGAGCACAGGGTTCAGGTCTATCAGGATAATCATGAGTCAAGGTATGAACAAAACTATATTCGGTTTTATCCGGAAGAGATGGAGCATGTGGCTGTTGCCATCAGTAACGGAAACTATGAGGATACCAAGAAATATCTTATAGCCATGTTCCGTGCATTTTCAGAGCAAAATCTGCTGCCTGAAATAGTGAAAAATTACTGTATTGCGCTTAAATTGATGGTTCAGTCTAAAAGTGCAAACAGTTATGGAGCGGCGAAGGAGATTGCAAGGGATGAATTTAATGAATTTGTAAAGGAGGCCTTAACGATCAAGGATCTGGAAACGTATATTGTCAATGTCATGGCAGCGCTTGCGAAAGCGATCGATGAAACCATTGATCCGCTGGAAATCAAGGAGCAGCGAATGATGATCGATAAGGCAAAAGTATATATTAAGGAGCATCTAAGTGAAAAAATTACTTTGAAAATGATCAGCGAGCATGTTTATTTGTCGGAAACCTATTTCAGCTTTTTATTTAAGAAAATCACAGGAATTACTTACATTGACTATATTCAGAAGCTCCGTATGCAGGAGGCAAAAAAATTACTGGTGGATACGAGCTATAAGGTTTATCAGATAGCGGAAATGATAGGCTACAGCGATTATAAATACTTCTCCATGCAATTTAAAAAATATGTGTCGCTTACGCCGAAGGAGTATCGAAATCAAGGAAGACGGGAAGCGGATCAGCCGTAGAAATGTTGGGATATGCTGAAGAATAAGAGGATCTCCTTTTAGTCATTTTATGACTTTTGGGAGTTCTTTTTTTGTACTATAAGTTATTATTTATATTTCTCAAACAAAATAGAAATATTTTATAAATAAAAGGGCGGTACAATGCAATCAGCTTAAGAGAAATGCACATCAAACTGAAATCGGAAAGGAGGGAAAAACCATGGCGGGTCCCATTATAGTTGTTGGAGGTGTCGTTGCTGCAATTGTTGTTATCGCAATAGCTGTTAAAAACAAGAAGAAATAAAAGTACTTTGCGCAGGATGCGCAGCTTTGCGCGCGGGACAAAAGTCGTGTTAGCAGAAGCACACTTTTGTTCCATTCTGCAGGCATCGAATGAAAGGATACCAGAAGATATAAGGGAAAAGTAAAGGATTAAATTTTTACCATAGAATTCTGGAATGACAATCCTTTAAGACTATGTCCGCTGCTTCATAATCCCGGCAAACTGACTGTAGTTGTAGAAAAATAGGCATCAGCTGCGGATATGCTGTGGAGACAATCACAAGAAATAAAATTCTTTATCATATAAAAAAGAGAGGATTAACAAGTATGAAGAAAAGTAGTTTTGTAGCAATGATTTTAGGAACGATCAGCTGTATTTTTTTTGCACTCGGAATGTGCATGACAATGCTGCCGCAATGGAATGCATTCCGGCAAGGAGTGATCATAGGATGCGTGGGATTGGTGTTTGCCCTGTTCACTGTATTTGTCTGGAGAAAAATGGAGCATAAGGAACCGATAAAAATCAGTCCCAAAGCCATCGGTACAGTTTTACTTGGGATAATCGGTGCATTGGCGCTTGAAATAGGCATGTGCTTTGTAATGGTTTGGGGCAATCTTCCGGTTGGAATTATAGTAGGTCTAATTGGCATTCTGCTATTAATATGCCTGATACCTATATGCAAGGGGTTGAAATAAAATTAAGAATAGTTCTAATAGTAAGAAAACCAGTAGACAGCTACTGGTTTTCTTATGATGTAAGAGTATTATAATTTTAAAATCTATTTCATGAATACAAAAAGGGAAAGACATCTGCGGAGATGTTTAATGCTGTGTGAATATGGATAAGCTTGATTATGATTATTTTGGGCTTGCCTCAAATTCGAATTTATTGAGATCACCCCGATAGTGGGCAAATGCATAGTCAATTACAGTTCCTTTTGCCGTTGTTGAAATATTATTAAAATACAGCATCGGTGTATTGACCTTAACATTCAATAGTTTAATATCCTCGGAGGATGCATTCATGGCTGAAACAATTGTTTTTGTATTGGCAATTTGAGTTTCCGGATTCTTTATCAGTATTTCATACAGGGAATGCAGCTTAAAATCATAACTCAGTATAAAGGAACAAAGGTCATAAGGAATATAGTTTTGAAAAGTGACCATGGGAATATCATCGGCATAGCGTCTTCTGAAAAGAGAAATTACTTTCTGCCCGGGTTCTAGCTTTAGCCGTTCTGAAATTTCTTTCTCCGGAGTGATGACATTTAAATCGATAAGCTCTGTATGTGGTTTTTTTCCAAGCTTTGTTATCTGCTGATAAAAAGGTTCAAAGGAGCGGATATAACTGGAGGTTCGTTCGGGCTGAGTTACGAAGGTTCCCTTGCTGGCCTTTCTGGTTAGCCAACCTTCCTGCACCAGATCAGAAATTGCCTGACGTACAGTGGAACGGCTGATGTGATAAAAATCGACAAGCTCATTTTCCGTAGGAATAGGATCGCCGATCTTAAAGCTGCCATCCTTAATATCATCCAGTAAAATGCTTTTTAATTGAAAATAAAGCGGGATGGGTGTGCTTTTATCCAGCTTTTGTTTAAATAAATGCATAGTTGCCCCCTTAAAATATTTATTTAATAATACGAATGTACGTACAATATTACAAAACACATTATAATAATAAAGCAAAAAAATGTAAAAAGCAACAAGAATTAAAAAAATAGTAAAAATTAATAAAAAGAAAGTCTTGTAAGATACAAATATTATCATTACTATGTGTAATTTTAACAAAAAGAAAAAACAGCATTGACAATTTGAATATTATGTGTAAATATTATGACATACAAACGTACGAACAAAGGAATATACGTAAAAAGGAGAACGGGGAAATGAAGATTCTAAGTGTTGGAATGATGGTATGTGACACGCTCCTGTCAACAGTTCCTTCTAATATTTTGGAGCTGGACAGCGTGAGCATTCAAAGGCCGACGGTAAGCTGCGGCGGCGATGCATTGAATGTAGCCGGAGGGCTTGCTAAGCTTGGAATCCCTGTTTCGATCATTGGCCGTATTGCAGATGATGCAAACGGAAGGTATCTATTAGAGCAATGTGCCGCATGCGGAATGAATGCTTCGAGAGTTATTTATGATGAAGAGTGTGCAACAGCCTCCTCTTATGCGTTGATTGACGAAGACGGAGAACGGCATTTTTTGTCTGAAAAATCAATATTTGAAAAGCTTTCTGCCGATGATATTCCTGATGATGCAATCATGGAGGCCGATATTATTTATTTTGGTTCCGCAATGGCGATGAAACGTATGGATGCAGGCGGAATAAAGAGCCTGTTTGCACGTGCCCATCAATATGGAAAGATAACAGCTATGGATGCGGCAATCAACAGGGAGGATGCAGAAAGAGATTGGATGGAGTATCTTTCGGATGCATTTTTAGAAACGGATATTTTCTTTCCCAGCAGAGAAGAGGCTGAAAAAATAACCGGAAAGAAAAAACCGGAAGAGATAGCGGAATGTTTTAGAGCATTTTCAATGAGCGTCTTTGGAATTAAACTGGGGGATCAAGGCTGTTTTGTAACGAATTTTAATGAGAACAAATATCTCGCATGCCCAAAGGGTATGCCGGTGGTAGATACGACTGGAGCGGGAGATTCCTTTATTGCGGGACTGCTCTGCGGGATTTCACATGGCTGGGACTGCTTTACAAGCGCCGGCTTTGCGACCTCCGTTGCAGCAAGAAATATCGGAGCTGTGGGCGGAACGGCGGGAATCCCCGATTTTGAAGAAGCATTGCGGTTTTTTCAGATTTGTAAAGAATCTGATCAAATAAATAAATAAAAAGGAAAGGATGAAAAAGTATGAAATTCGCACCAATGAAAGAAATCTTGAAATTGGCCGAGGAACAGCAGGTTGCATATGGTGCCTATGTCACAGTTTCTTATGAAACAGCATTGGCAGCTATTGAAGCAGGATCTGAGTTGAATTGCCCGGTGATCTTTATTACGGGAACAGATTGCTGTGACCTTATGGGAGGCTTTGAAGGAACGGTGGAAACCGTAAGGAGGGCTGCGGCAAATGCAAAGGTGCCGATCGCACTGCATTTGGATCATTGCCGTACGTATGAGGAGTGTGTGGAGGCAATTCAGGCAGGATATTCTTCTGTTATGATCGACGGTTCTTCACTTCCGTTTGAAGAGAATGTCGCCATTACAAAGAAAGTAGTAGATTACGCACATGCTCATGGAATTACTGTTGAAGGTGAGCTCGGAAAGCTGGTTGGAGAAGAAGGCGATCTGATTGTAAAAGGGCCGGAAGCTGCACAGACCGATCCGCAGGAGGCAAAGGAGTTTGTGGAAAGGACAGGTGTTGACTGCCTGGCAGTGAGTATCGGCACACAGCACGGTCATTATGTAGCGGCACCCAAGCTGAATATCGAAAGGCTGAAGGCGATTAAAGAGGTTGTAGATGTTCCTCTTGTATTGCACGGCGGATCTGGAACACCGATTGATCAGGTGCAGGAATCCATTCGCTGCGGTATCAGAAAAATAAATGTTGCTACCGACGTATTGACTGCAGTGGCAGACTCTTTTGAAAATTTAAAAAAGCAGCCGGATTTTAAGTATAATACAAAAATGTTTATCAATTCTAAAGATGCGGCAAAGGAATTTATCAAAGGTAAAATGAAAGATTTCAGATTTGAAAACAACTAATGGGGAAAACTATTAACGGCATGATAAATGTGATGAATGGAGGATTTGTTACTATGAAAAAGCGATTATTGGGTATTGCATTGGTAACGGCAATGGTAATGTCTTTAACGGCATGCGGGGCAGCTGGCACGACAGAAGAAGTACAGGAACCAAAAGCAGAGGAAACAACAGAGGCACCGGCTGAAGAAGCCGCCGATGCAGAGGAAGCCACGGCAGAGGATACAGCAGCCGATGTAAATGCGACTGTGATCTGGAGAGCATTTGACGACCAGTTTCAGAGCGGATTCAGAATTATTATGCAGAATGAACAGGAGAAACTGGGAGGCATCGCACTTGATATGCAGGATGCCGCAAATGATGTTTCAACAGCAATCAGCAAGTTAGAAGCTGCACTTACAAAGGGAACCGATGTTGTAGCAATCTGTGCTCCCGACAGGGAGAGTACGGAAACTATGGCACAGAAATGTAATGAAGAAGGAGTTCCTGCAGTATTCTTTAATATGGAACCGATGGAAACAACGATGCAGACCTATGACAATATATTCTATGTAGGTGCACAGGCAAAAGAATCCGGTGAGATGTGTGCGCAGGCACTGATCAACTACTGGAATGCAAATACGGAAATTGCCGATAAAAACGGAGACGGTGTGCTGCAGCTTGTCGTTCTTCAGGGTGAAATCGGACAGCAGGACGTTGTCCTCCGTACACAGGCATATGAAGAAACATTAAAGGCACAGGGCATTGATTATGAAGTATTGGCTATGGATACTGCAAACTGGGATCAGGCGCAGGCACTTGACAAAATGAATGCATGGATTACCGCCTATGGAATCGACGGAATTGAAGGTGTGCTTTGCAACAATGATAATATGGCAATGGGTGCTGTTCAGGCCTGCATTAACAATGGCTATAATACCGGTGACAAGGAAAAATTTGTTCCGATTGTAGGGATTGATGCCAACATCGACGCACTGGAGGCAATGAAGGCCGGCTCTCTGCTAGGGACGGTGCTGAATGACCGTCAGAATCAGTCAGATGCAATTATCAATGTAATCAAGGCAGTAAAGGAAGGCAAAGAAATCACGGAAGATGTTGTTGGTGTAGATTGTACAGTTGAAGGAAAATATGTATGGGTACCCTACGTAATCGTAGATGAAAGCAATCTGGATGCAACACTGGAGCTTATGACTTCTGTTTCACAGTAGGCAATGTATGAAATAAACACAGGGTAGTTGAGAGTATGATTCAAGAGGGTGTCAAATAGGGACATATTTGATTACCCTCTTGAAAATTAGGAAGGAGAAGTATTTCATTGGAAAATTACAGATTAAAAATCAGTAATATGTCTAAATCTTTTCCGGGCGTAAAGGCTCTGGACAGAGTTCAGCTGAATGTAAAGACAGGCTCTGTACATGCATTGATCGGTGAAAACGGTGCGGGGAAATCTACATTGATGAAATGCCTGTTTGGCCTTTACCATCCTGAAGAAGGAAACATTGAACTGGACGGAAAAGAGGTACAGGTCACCGATCCGAATACAGCACTGCAGCTTGGAATCTCTATGATACATCAGGAATTGAACCCAATTCCTTATAGGAATGTAATTGATAATATTTGGGTCGGCAGATTCGATAAAAAAGGAATTGTTGTAGATGAAGAGAATATGAAAATAAGAACAGAGCAGCTGCTTACAGATTTGGAATTTAATATCTCCGCAAATACGCTTGCGAAGGATCTTTCTGTTTCCCAGCTGCAGGCAATTGAAATTGCAAAAGCAGTTTCCTATGATGCAAAGGTAATTATTATGGATGAGCCAACCTCTTCATTGACTGTAGCAGAGACAAAGCATTTGTTTAAAATTATTACGCGCCTAAAGAATGAAGGAAGATCTATTATTTATATATCGCATAAATTAGAAGAAATTTTTGAAGTGGCGGATGAAATCACGGTTATGCGTGACGGGCAGTATGTGGGAAATTGGAACATCGAGAATATAACAATAGATGAACTGATTCACCAAATGGTTGGACGTAATATGGAAGAACGGTTTCCGCCGTCAGAGGATACCGTACGTGATGAAGTAATCCTTCGGGTAGAAGATTATACAAGTGCAGAGGAGCATTCCTTTGAGCATATCAGCTTTGAGCTTCATAAAGGGGAAGTGTTAGGAATCGGGGGTCTTGTAGGTGCGCAGAGAACAGAACTGGTGGAAGCAATATTCGGACTGAGAAAAATAAAAAGCGGGACGCTGACAATGAATGGAAAGATCATTTCCAATCGATCCTCTCAGGATGCAATCAAAAACAAATTTGCATTGCTTACCGAGGAACGCCGTGCGACCGGAATTATACCAATGCTTTCTGTATGGGATAATGTACTTGTTGTCGCATATAAAAAGCTTTCCGATAATTTGATTGGATATATAAACAAAAAGAAAATGAAAAAAGATGTGGATGCAGTCTGTAAGGAATTGGACGTCAGAATGGCAAGCACGGAGACCTTGATTAAAAATCTTTCCGGCGGCAACCAGCAAAAGGTATTAGTCGGAAGATGGCTGCTGTCTGATTGCGATGTTTTAATTTTAGACGAGCCTACACGAGGCGTTGATGTAGGAGCCAAATATGAAATCTATAAAATTATAAGAAATTTGGCTAAGAATGGAAAGAGCATTATCATGGTATCATCAGAAATGCCGGAACTGCTTGGGATGTCAGACAAGATCCTGATTATGTGCGAAGGAAAGCTGGCCGGAATATTGGCTAAGGACGAGGCAACACAGGTAGAAGTAATGCGCTATGCTACAAAATTTTCTAATAAGGCAAAGGAGGAAGTTTCCTAGATGAATATAAAGGTTGAAGGCAGTAAGCTTGCCAAAATAAAGAAAATTTTAATTGATAAGGCACTTGTAATTGTCTTGCTGTTTATGATTATCGGTATTATTATAATAGAGCCGTCTTTTTTACAGTGGCGTGTATTCACGGATATTATTACACAATCTGCGGTAAAAATGATCTGCGCACTTGGACTGATGTTTCCGCTGCTGATTGGAGGAACGGATCTTGCCGGCGGCAGACAGGTAGGCTTGGCGGCGGTGCTTGTGGCATCCATGTCTCAGATGGCCGATTATTCAAATAAATTTTGGCCGAACCTTCCTGAAATCCCCATTATTATACCGGTTTTGATTACCATTGCGGTTGTAGCGGTGATTGGGTTTGCAAATGGTTTTATGGTTTCAAAATTAAAAATGGCTCCATTTATTGCGACCTTCGGTATGTCCACAATTGTTTACGGTATTAATTGTCTTTATTTTGCAAAAAAACCAAACAATTCACAGCCGATAGGGGGAATCCGTGAGGATCTGAGGTTTTTGAGCAGCTATAAGCTGTTCGGGCAGATCAGTCTTTTGGTTGTAATTGCAGTGATTGCAGTGATTATCGTTTGGTTTGTATTAAATAAAACGGTATTCGGAAAGAACATTTACATTGTCGGCGGAAATCCGGAGGCAGCTAAGGTATCGGGTGTAAACGTACATAAGGTCATCATGTCCGTATTCATTATTGAAAGCTGCTTGGTAGGCTTGGCCGGTATTATGGAAGTGGCAAGAACGGGTGGTGCGAACAGCTCCTATGGAAATGCATATGAATTTGATGCGATTTCCTCTTGTGTGGTTGGAGGCGTATCACTGAGCGGCGGCATCGGAAAGGTGTCTGGCGCCGCAATCGGAGTCATTATTTTTACCTTTATCAGTTATGGTCTGGCATTTATCGGAGTGAACTCTAACTGGCAGCTGATCATAAAGGGTATTATCATATGCAGTGCGGTAGCACTTGATATGAGAAAAAATGCATAAAAGGAAATAAGGAAGGATTAAAAAGATGAGAAATGTAAGTTTATGTGAAAAATTAGATGTGTCGGCGATTGTGCAGGGTTTTTGGAGACTGGAAGAATGGAAGCTCACAACGGACGAACTGATTGATTTTATGAATGCATGTATCGAAAAGGGTGTCACAACCTTTGATACAGCGGAAATTTATTCAGACACACGCTGTGAAAGCCTGATGGGTGAGGCTTTTTCCAAGGAACCTGCAATCAGAAACAAAATCAAGCTCGTTTCTAAAACAGGAATATTTAAAGAATTAATTAATGGAGAGCCATTTGGATATTACGATACAAGCTATGATAGAATTTTGAACTCCTGTAAAGAAAGTCTGAAACGTCTCCACACGGATTACCTGGATCTGTATTTGATCCATCGCGAGGATCCCTGCTTTGATCCGTGGGAAACAGCGAGAGCCTTGAAGGATTTAAAAAAAGAAGGACTGATTAAGGAAGCGGGAGTATCAAACTTTGATCCTTTTAAATTTGATGCATTGAATAAAGCAATGGGCGGAGAGCTCGTTACGAATCAAATTGAGTGGAATCCTGTTTGCTTTGAACATTTTAACAGTGGCATGATGGATTATCTTGCGGCAAATCAAATTCATCCGATGATCTGGTCACCGCTGGCCGGAGGAAAATTATTTTCAAATGACGATGAGATGTGCAGAAGGGCTATGAGTAAAATTACTGAAATTGCTCAAAGACACGGAGAAAAACCGGAAACGATTATTTATGCATGGCTGCTTTATCATCCCGTAAAAGCTATTCCGCTTTCGGGAAGCAATAAGCTTGAGAGACTGGAGCTTGCAATCAGGGCACTCGAGGTTAAGCTGGAGCATTATGAATGGTATGAGATTTATACGGCAAGCGGGCAGCAGGTACTGAGATAGCCGGAGACCATAACGGTTGAAGCAAGTCATATTTGTTGAATTTAAGCGAAGAAAATGTAAGGGAACTTCATTTTCTTCGCTTTTATTTTTCATGATCTATTATTTGACAGACATTGCCGGAAAGAGATAAAATATACGAAAGAGCCGCCAAATGAAATAAATGAGTTTTTTCCTATTTTAAAACAAAATGATTGCACTTAAGGTACCGCTTTGGAAGAAACCGTCGGCAGATGGCTCAGGTTGTTGTCCTCGCTTCCGTCCGGCAGGGATTTTAAATACTCGGAACCGTTTCTGTGGGCGATGCCGACTCCTTTAATTTCTCCGCTTTTGGCAAGATGAACGCCGGTTTCCTTATCTACGATTTTTCCGTCGGAGAGCTGGTAGCCGGTAACGCGGCCGCTTTCCTTGACAAGTCCGATAATATCGGAAGCATCGCTTTTTGCAGCCGGAATATCATCGAGAGCGTTCATTGCGAGAGAAGCCGTATAATCATCGGTTGATTTCATATCATTACCTCCAAATAGTTTTAGTGGGATACTGAAAATAGTATTTGTGATTTCCTAAAAAATATGTATCAATTCTTTGCGGCAGGGTGCTGAAGAATGAGAAATCTTTTACAGATAACAAAGACAGGAGGCAGAAATGAATACGAAAAACAAATTAACACATTTTAATAAAGAAGGAAATGCGATTATGGTTGATGTCTCTCAAAAAAAGATCACTGGAAGGGAGGCTTTGGCATCCGGGAAGATTTTTGTAAGCAGGGAGGTAATGGAGGCAATCCGGGGCGGCGGCTCTAATAAAGGAGACGTGCTCGGTGTCGCAAGGGTTGCCGGCATGATGGCTGTTAAGCAAACGAGCACCCTGATTCCTATGTGTCACCCACTCCCGATTGATCGGTGTGGCATCGAGTTTATTTGTGATGAAAATGAAAACACGGTTACTGCATCATGTACGGTAAAGATGGAGGGAAAGACCGGCGTTGAAATGGAGGCTTTGACAGGAGTATCTGTGGCATTGCTGACGGTTTATGATATGTGTAAGGCGATCGATAAGCGAATGATAATTTCGGACATCCGCCTTATTAAAAAGACGGGCGGAAAGAGTGGAGAGTTTTATGCTTGACGCAAGGGGCAGGGAAATAAACTATATTAGAATTTCGGTAACAGACCGCTGTAACCTGCGGTGCGGCTACTGCATTCCCAAAGAGGGCGTGCGGCTTTGTGCGCATGAGGATCTTTTGAACTTCGAGGAGATAGAACGGCTTGTACGCATGTTTGCAGGGATAGGCATTCGGTTTGTGAAGCTGACGGGCGGCGAGCCGTTTATCAGAAAAGATTTTATGAAGCTGGCCCATCGGATCAAAGATATTCCGGGAATGGAAAAGTTGACGGTCACGACAAATGGAACGTTTCTTCTGCCGGAAACGGTGCCGCAGATCCTGAACTGTTTTGATGGGATCAATGTCAGTCTTGATGCATTGGACAGAGTAATTTATGAAGCACTGTCAGGTGCCGACGGATTTGACAGAGTATATAACGGACTGCTGTTGTTGATAGAAGAAAACGACTTGAGAAAAAAGCCGGTTTCTATCAAGCTGAATTGTGTCCTGACCGGACAAAACAAGAAGGAAATTGTAAAAATTGCCGGATTTGCGAAATCTCGGAAACTGGCGGTACGTTTTATCGAGCTGATGCCTGTCGGACTTGGCAAAGAATTTTTGGAAAGGGAACAATTGCCATTGCAGGAGGCGGAGGCAAAGAGGCTCATAGAAGAAGCTTACGGACCGTTGACATTGCTTCATGAAAAATACGGAATAGGCCCTGCTGTTTATTATGCATTAGAAGGCTTTCAGGGAAAAGTTGGATTTATCAGCGCACTTTCACATAAATTCTGCAGCGGATGCAACCGCATTCGCCTGACTGCGGACGGCTATCTGAAAACTTGTCTGCAATATGAAAGCGGCATAGATTTGCGAGAGTTGTTAAGGAATGGAAAAACAAATGAGGAAATCAGGCAGGCTGTTTTGCGGACAGTATGGAATAAGCCGTCGGAGCATGCGTTTTCAGAACAGGAAATTTTGAACGGGGAAAATCGATGTATGTCGGAAATCGGGGGATGAAGAAATGAAGATCAAAAAAATGAGAGCATCCATTATCATATCCAGCGATTCCGGCTATCAGGGGACAAGGGAGGATTTGAGCGGCCCTGTAATCCGGGAGATTTTAGAGCGGAGCGGTTATGAGATCATAGAACAGGTGCTGCTGCCGGACGAGCAGGAGTTGTTGTCTGAGAAGCTGAAGGAGATCTGCGACAGCAGACAAGCGGACTTACTCATTACAACCGGAGGAACCGGCTTTTCGGGGCGGGACCGGATGCCCGAGGCGACAAAGGCCGTCATAGAAAAGGAAGTGCCGGGAATCCCGGAGGCGATGCGTGCCTACAGCATGCAGCTTACGAAGCGTGCAATGTTAAGCAGAGGAACGGCCGGTATCCGAAACAGGACATTAATTATCAATCTGCCGGGTAGTCCGAAGGCCGTCCGGGAATGTCTGGAATATATTTTGCCGGAATTAGAGCACGGACTGGAAGTACTGATCGGAGAAGCGCACAACTGCGCAAGGGAATAACAGGAGGAGTAATATGGGAATAGTACGTGCGGTCTGCATCAGTGAAAAAAGAGGAACTGTTAAAAAGAATATAACAACCTGCCGTTTGATTGAGAATTATGGGTTGGAACATGATGCCCATGCGGGGGATTGGCACAGACAGGTAAGCCTTCTGTCCTATGAAAAAATAGAGGAATTCAAAGAAAAAGGAGCACCGGTGGAGGAGGGTTCCTTTGGTGAAAATCTAGTAGTGGAGGGTTTTGATTTTAAGAACCTGCCGGTAGGGACAAGACTTAAATGCAGAGATGTCCTGCTGGAGTTGACACAAATCGGAAAGGAATGCCATAGCGGCTGTGAGATATACAAAATTATGGGTGACTGTATTATGCCGCGTGAGGGGGTATTTGCAAGAGTCCTGCACGGAGGGACGATTTCCGAAGGGGATGTGATGACGGCGGTTATATAACGCTTTTTAAAGCTTGGCGTAGGCGGACGGTGAGATTCCGGTTATCTTTTTAAAAATCTTACTGAAATAATACTCGTCTTTAAAACCCACGAGTGCGGCGATTTCGTAGGATTTCATATCAGTAGCGACCAAAAGCTCCTTGGCACGGTTGATCCGCAGCGTATTTAAGTATTGGAAAATCGTCGTTCCCATACACTTTTTGAATACGCGATTGAGATAGTCAAAGTTTGTTTCAAGCGCTTCTTCAATAGATCCTCCTGTGATCTTTTTGTGATAAGAGGAATGCAGGTAGCTTAGGAGAAGCTGCATTTTTTTGTTTGCATTGGTGCTGATGCCAAAAATCGATTCTCCGAGAACGGAACGGGTGAACACATTCGAAATCTCTACAAGGATTTCAAGAAGCTTGCAGGCAGTTAAAAGCCGGTATTGCTCCATGTCGTATTCATAAATCCGGATTCCCTCGCTGAACAGCGTGAAAATTCGTATTAAGGCCTGCCCGTCATTAATCGAAAAATGCTTGGGCAAGTAAAGATAATCCTTACGCGAGACGGTGCCGGTATCTGCTTTTTTTAATTCAATGCCGGAAAAATGCACATAGTAATAGTCACAGGGACTTTTGTCAAAGCCGATGTGATG
>JASGGU010000074.1:0-19568 GCA_047602645.1 Lachnospiraceae bacterium
GTCTATGAGAGACTTTACTATGTTTATGAGGAGGACTTCCATTTAGATGTACAGAGCACTGTAAATTTTGGCACCACCTTCAGTATCTCCCTTCCATTTCTTACCGAGATAAGGATGCAGAGAATCAGTTTAATATAAGAAAACTGCTTACTTAATTTCCCGTAAGCAGTCCGCACACAATTTGAGTGATTTTATCAAGCTCCTCAACCTGTGTATACTCATCACAGCTATGAACCTGATTCATTGCTGTGGCAAGCACGAGTCCTTCAATTCCATGCTGGGCAAATACATTGTTGTCACTTCCCCCGAAGGTGGCAAGCAGTTTCACCGGAATTGAAAGTCTTTCACAAGTATTTTTATAATGCTGCACAGCCTCGCATTCCGGTGCCGTTTTGTATGCCTTCAAATGGATCTGATCCCTCCAGTCTATTTTTGCCCCCGCCTCTTTTGCAGCTCTTATAAAAGCTTCCCGGTATTCCTCTGCCGCTTTTAATGCCGACTCATGGCACAGGCTCCTGATTTCTCCCTGAAGCACACAATTCTCAGGAATAATGTTAATCCCGTTTCCCCCATTTATCATTCCGATATTAGCGGTGGTAGAATCGTCAATTCTTCCGAGCTTCAATCCGGCAATGGCCCTGGCCGCCACCGCAACCGCATGAATCCCCTCTTCCGGACAGAAACCCGCATGTGCGGCCTTTCCTGTTATTGTTACCTCAAATGATAAAATTGTAGGTGCCGCCCAGGCAGCTTCACCCACTCTTCCGCTCAAATCAAGCACATATGCCTGCTTAGCCTTGATCTTTGAAAAATCAAAGCTTTTGGCTCCCCTGCAATACAATTCTTCTCCCACCGTAAATAAAATCTCAAAATCCTTGTGTCTGATTTGATTATTTTTTAAATAGGAAACCGCCTCATAGATCGAGGTGATTCCGGCCATATCATCCGCCCCAAGTACAGTCGTCCCATCACTGGTAATTCTGCCGTCACTATGCAGAACTGCCTTTTTCCCTAAGGCCGGCGCCACGGTATCCATATGGGCGGAAAGAAGTACAGGTTCACCGGACAGGGTTCCCTTCACATATGCATAAAGATTCCCGGTATCCGAACCACACCTTTTTCCACCCTCGTCGGCCTCTAAGCCAATTCCAAGCTCTTCAAACTTTCTCTTTATATGAATTGCTGCTTTGCCTTCCCTCAAAGAAGGAGAATCAATACTTACCAGCTCCGTAAATGTCTGAATCAACCTCTCTCTTATCATACCGCTACCGTTTCCCCTCTGTCAGTTTGATTCTATTATAAGGCTTTCCAGCGCCTTTGCCAACTGATCCGGACAAGAAGTCTGCCTTGTTCCGCAGGTAATACCCTTTAATTTTTCGATTGCATCCTGTGTCTTCATTCCTTCCACAAGCACTCCAATCCCTTTTAAGTTTCCGTTACAGCCGCCTACAAAACATACCTCTTTTATCCTATCTCCGCACAATTCGATTTGGATCTCTTTAGAGCAAACGCCGCTCGGCTTATAGGTCATTCTCTTTCCCCCCGACATAAATGCCTGATGAAAGGTACCGTTCCCCGGAATCAGGAAAAATCAGCACAATATTTTTACCCTTATTTTCTTCTCTGTTCCCTATTTGGACAGCCGCCCAAAGAGCTGCCCCCGAAGATATTCCCACAGAAATCCCTTCTTTTTTCGCGATTAATCTTGCATATTCAAATGCATCCTCATCTGTCACAGTAATGACTTCGTCAAAGATTTTCTGATTCGTAACGGGGGGGATGGCTCCGCCGCCGATTCCCTGAATTTTGTGGGGACCGGGTTTTCCTCCTGACAGTACGGGACTTCCCGCAGGTTCCACCGCATAAATCTTGATATCTGGATTTTTCTCCCGCAGGAATTCCCCGGCACCGGAAATGGTTCCGCCCGTACCGGCGGTTGCCACAAAGATATCGACATTTCCTTCGGTATCCTCCCAGATTTCCGGACCTGTTGTTGCTTTATGAGCATTTGGATTGTTTGGATTTGCCCCCTGTGCCGGAATGAAAGAGTTTTCTATTCCCGCCGCGATCTCTGCCGCCTTGGCGCCTGCTCCGCCCATATTCAGCTCCTGTGGTGTCAAAACCACCTGCGCCCCGTAGCCTTCCAATATTTGAATCCGTTCCCTGCTCATATTTTCAGGCATTGTAAAGATTGCCTGATATCCTTTTGCCGCCGCAACGGATGCCAAACCAATGCCGGTATTTCCGCTTGTTCCCTCTATGATCGTTCCGCCCGGCTTGAGTTTTCCTTCCTTTTCCGCTTCTTCAATCATTTGCAGAGCGATTCTGTCCTTCACACTTCCGCCGGGGTTAAAATATTCGAGCTTTGCAAGCAGACTTGCCTGAATGCCCGTTTCCTGTTCCACTCTGTGCAGCCGGACAATCGGTGTATGCCCGACCAGCTCCAAAATACTGTCATAAATTTTTGCCATCGTTTTATTCTCCTTTCTGTTTTTCTCCCTGTCTATTCTTTATACTGATCATAAGGGGTATAGTCATTGCCCAGAAAATATTCCTTGCTGATACCTGCTATTGTGCCGTCCTCAACCAATTCCTTCAATACGGCATTGATATCCTCCGCCAGCTGCTCATTCCCCTTGCCGACTAAAATATAGCTGTATGGCGGCGTGATCAGATTCATTTCCTCATCTGTCAGTTTAACACCTTTTAATTTCAAATCAAACTCATTCATATAGACATTGAACATCGGCTCATCAATCAGCTGAAAATCATATTGCCCATCCTCAATATTCTGCAGAATATAAACCAGATCCTCTTCGGAATAGCTGATATCTACGGGATTATCGGAATGCTCTTCGTTATATTCCGCAAGAGAGGATGCATAGGTTGTATTAGGTGATACCTGTGTGCTCTTCCCAAGCAGATCCTCAAAATGATTGATTTCGTTATTATCCTGTGCAACCGCAATCACATATGAATTTTTAAAGTGGGCCGTGGTATAAATGTATTTTTCAGCACGGTCCTTATTATAGGAAAAGTTGTTCACACCTACCTGGTATTTGTCGGAATCCAATCCGGCAAATATCGACGGAAAATCAGCGACCTCAATTTCCGTCTCATACTGAGGCAGCCTATCAAAAACGGCTTTTATCACATCCACATCATACCCCTTGATTACATTGTCTTCATCTACAAAGGAAAATGGATTTGGAGAACCGCTCGTTGCAATTTTAATTTTTGTTACGCTTTTGCCTTGTTCTGTCTGTCCGCAGCCTGCCAGCAATGCCCCTGTCAATATTAATAAAGCCATACCTGTCGCATATTTTACAATTCCTGTCTTCATATCATTTCCTCCTCACTTTTCTGTTATCTTTCCTTATATTCATATATCTTCGCACTGCCCCCGCAGGCAGCTATATAAAGGGTTGTTTTTTCTTCAAATTTCTCTATGACTTTTTTTAAAACTTCTTCTCCGTCGGCTAAAAACTGAAATCGAACGATTGCCTGTTCCGGTATCATATTGCCCTTCACTCCGGCATCCAGGAATACTGCCTTCATACTCGTGTTTTCTCCGCTGTCAAATGCATAGGCATTATAAATGCCAATCTCGCGGATTAATCCTGACGCAATTAAGATCGGATTGTTTGACTCATGGGGCATAGATGCGTGTCCTCCGCTTCCGACTATGCACACTTCCAGCGTTCGCCTCATGATTCTTCCTCCTCAAAATAGCGCTCCACATATCCAAGATAATACGCGATTCCATAAAAAAGCGCCTCATTTGAAAATGTAACTCTGCTGCTATGCAGCGGATACCGTTCTTTGCTGCCGGCTCCTCCCAGCATGGAAAAAATCAGCCGCGGAATCACAGCTCCATATTGCCTGAAATCTTCTCCAAATCTGGCCGGCGGAGTTATTTGAAGGGCTTTTTCTCCGAACAGTTCACGAATCACCATCGCTGCCCGATCCACACTCTCTCCGTCATTTTCCACCGCACCCCCGATCCTGATAAATTTACAGTCTGTTTTTACCTGATAAAGTCCTTGTAACAGGTCCGCCGTGTTGCTTATGATCTCGGTTAAACTGCCGCCGTCTTCCTCCCTGAATATTCTTCCGTCATAAAAGATCCTCACCTGTGTATCCCCTGACATCTTGACTACGGTCGGTACAAAAGAATACGGCACATTTTCTCTCCCGATCAGGGCTTTTGCACGTTCTCCGATAATCTGGAGCAATTCTGCCGCACAAATTACAATCCTGTTTGTCTCTCCCGTAATAGTAATATCCGCACAGATTCCCGACGAAGTTCTCACTCCGTATCCTGTATGAAAAATACCTGTCTCTTCCTTAGGATTCATATGAAGCGCGAGTATACAATCCACATCGCAAACCTCTCCCGATGCAATGATGGCATCCGCACCTTCTCCGGTTTCTTCCGCCGGCTGAAAGACGAGTTTGACTGTTCCTCTTAACTGCTCCCTGTTCTCATGAAGCACCCTGCCTGCTGCCAGCAGCATTGCCATGTGCATATCATGACCGCAGGCATGCATATTTGAGTTGAGTGACCGATAACTTACTTGGCTCTCTTCTCTGACAGGCAACGCATCCATATCACTTCTCAGGGCAAGGATTCTGTGATCCTGCTTCCGTTCTCCCCTGACAGATGCCACTACTCCCGTTTTTCCTGCTCTTACAAAAGAAATTCCCGCATTCGTCAGTTCTTTCTCAATAAACTCTGCAGTTTTATGTTCCCTGAAAGACAGTTCCGGATTCCGATGAAAATATTCTCTGATGTCTGTCGCATAAGGCAGTATCGTTTCCGCAGCCTCCAATATCTTTTTCCGATTCATGGCTATTCCCTTTTTAATCGATTTTTGCCGCCTCAAACGCCTGCTTAAGATCCTCAATCAAATCGTCTGCATCTTCAATCCCAGGCGACAAACGAATCAAACGATCCGTGATACCCGTCTCATTCTTCAAACTCTGGGGCAAAGATCTGTGCGAGGTCGTTGCCGGATGTCCGATCAGTGACTCCACACCTCCGAGGCTTGCTCCCTGTATGATAATCTGCAGAGAATCCAGAAATTTTCCCGTATCATATTCCTCTTTCAGTTCAAAGGAGAGCATTGCCCCTCCGTTTCTTGCCTGACAAAGTTGAGTCCGATAGCCCGGATCACTTTCTAAACCGGGATAATGAATGCTTTTTACCGCATTGTGTGAAATCAGGAAACCGACGATTGCCTCTGCATTTGCCACTTGTCTGTCCAGTCTGACTCCAAGTGTCTTGATCCCTCTGACCAATAAAAAAGAATCGAAGGGCTGAAGAATTCCGCCTGCAAAGCACTGAATCTCATGAATTCGTTCGGCCAGCTTTTCATCATTGACCGCCAGCACTCCGGCAATTAAATCACTGTGTCCTCCAAGATATTTTGTCGCACTTTCCACGACCACATCAATTCCAAACGTTAAAGGCCGCTGCAGGTACGGTGACATAAAAGTATTATCCGCAATTGTTAAAACCCCGTATTTCTTTGCCAGTTCTGCGATTCCCTTCAAATCTGTAATGGTCAGTGTCGGATTTGCAGGTGTTTCTATAAAAATCCCTTTGACACCCTTACTGATTTCCTTTTCAAGCCCCTCTAAGTCCGTTGTATCTGCTACAGAATAAGAAAGGCCAAATCTTTTAAATACTTTTTCCAACACATCGTACGTACCGCCATACACATTGCTGCTGATCAAAACTCTGTCACCCGTTTGGAACAGACTGAACGCTGCCTGCGTTGCCGCCATTCCCGATGCGAAAGCAAATCCGAAGCTGCCTCCTTCCAGCCGGGCAACCAGTTGTTCCAATGCTTCTCTTGTCGGATTATTGCCCCTGGCATATCCGTAACCGCTGTGATCTTCAAAACTTTTTTGTTGAAAGGTGGCTGTCAGATAGACCGGCACATTCACTTCCCTTGCATAAGTTTTTTCCTTCTCCCAGCCATGAATCAATGTTGTCAGAAAATGCTGTTCTCTCATATTTTTTCTCCTGCTATGCCTTTCCGCATTCCTCTAATACAATTCTGGTATTTAATTGTTTCACTAAATGTCTGAGACTCTCCCAGACACCATCATAGATCACAATCCCATTTTGCAGACTTTCTTCTCTTTGCAGAAATTCCGGTTCCCCGGGAATCAGGATTTCTTCACCACCCTTTGTTCCCGACGATTTCAGCCTCTTTATAAATACATCCATCGTTTGCTTAAATTCCTCTGTATCCTGAAACTTTGAAATGTCAATTGCCGCAAAGTGATATCCGATCTCCTGCGTGTTTTCCCCAATCCGGCCGTTTTCATCCTTTTCAATTGCAGCCCCGCCAAGAATTCCCGTAATCACATTGACAATGATGGAAAGTCCATAGCCCTTATACTCTCCAAACGGAAGCAGCGCCCCCTGCATGGCCTCCTCCGGCTCCTCTGTCGGATTTCCCTCTTGATCCAGAGCCCATCCGAACGGGATCTTCCGATTCTCTTCTTTTGCAAAGAAAATTTTATTAAAGGCACGGTAGCTGGTTGCCGCATCAAACACAACGGGGCGTTCCATACCGGCCGGAACCGCAACACAAATAGGATTCGTTCCCAGCTCACGCCTATAGCCTCCGTAAGGGGCAACCAGCGTTCCGGCACTGCAGAAGGCCAGGCCGATCATAGTTTCCTTTAGCGCTTTCATCGCATAATACGCAGCCATCCCAAAATGGGTACATCCCTTCACTGCCGTAACCGCCACCCCTGTCGCCTTTGCTTTTTCCATTGTCTTATCAAACGCATAATTCCCGATCACTGCTCCCGGAAGATGTTTTCCGTCAATCAAGAGTGTACCGGGATACTCCCGCAGAATCTGAGGAGTTCCCTCTTTTTGAATTTTTCCTTCTTCCAATTCCCTTACATAGTTTTGAACCTGTATCAGTCCATGTGACCGCACTCCTCTGATTTCAGCCTCAAGCAGATTATCGGCCACTATTTTGGCATAGGTCTCTGAAAGTCCCGCTTTTTCAAAGATTTCTTCTATCAATGCTTTTATCTTTCCATACTCTAGAACGCTACTCATTTTCTTCGCCCTCTGATACCGTCTGCTTGTTAAGGATCTCTCCCAATGCGGCCAGTACGGTTTGATTGTCCTCATAGGTTCCGATCGTTATACGAAGCCAGTTGATATATCCGAAGCCCTCTCCGTTTCGCACAAGAATCCCATGCTTTGCCAGCTTCTGCTCAACTTCCCTGCTGTCCCGTTCTAAATTGACCATGACAAAATTGCCGTTTGATTCGAGATAGTTCAGATTCCACTTACGAAAGGTTTCATAATATAGCTGCAGACTTCTTCTGTTATTTTCATATACCTTTTTCTTAAATTCCTGATCCGCAAATGCCGCGATTGCCGCAACCTGAGACTCGGCACTGACATTAATCGGCAGCTTAACTCTGGTAATATTCTGAATGATTTCCTCCTGGGCCAGCGCATACCCAATACGAAATGACGCCAGTCCATACAGTTTGGAAAAAGTACGAAGCACAACCAGATTATCATATTTCTGAATAAGCGGTACCGCATCCTGATAATCCGCGGGAGCAAAGTCAATATAAGCCTCATCCAGAACAATTAACACATTTTGCGGAACTCTTTCTACAAATTCCTTAAGCTCCCTGTACGGAATCAATTTACCGGTAGGATTGTTCGGATTACACAGCCAAATAATTTTCGTTTTGTTAGTAACAGCTTGCAGCATCCCCTCCAAATCAACCTCAAATTCTTTCAGCGGAATTTTTTTGACGATTGCATTCCGATGAAAAGATGCTACTATATACCACCCAAATGACGGGACAGGTGTAATTACCTCCTCAGATTCCTCCAGATAAGCCTGTGCAATAAGTAAGATCAATTCAAAGGAACCATTTCCAAAAACCACCTGTTCCTCTTTGACCCCATGAAATGAGGCAACTTTTTCTTTCAGGACTGTACATCCCACATCCGGATACGAAGAAAATTCATCCTCCATTTGTAGGAGTGCCTCTGCAACTTTTGGTGAACATCCCATTCGGCTTTCATTTGCAGACAGCTTCAGTATATTCTTTTGTCCCAGCTCTCTCTTAAACACTTCTTTGGATTTTGCCGGAATAAAAATCGGAATTTGCTTTACCCCTTTTTTAGTTTCTACCGCCATATGCTCAATCCTCCTGCCCCTTCACCTCTTGCGGCAAATCCTTTTTAAATGCTGTCGTATAGTTATTTGCCTCAAATATTGCATGTTCCAAAATTGTTACAGGAGTATCCTTTCCCGTGACGGTATTCGGAAAATCATGAAGTCTTTTTGCAATTGTATTCACTTTCTCCGCAGCATTCTCTGCCAACCCCAGATCCTCAAGGGTATACACCTGCTCAAACCGGTCAAAAATCCGCAGCATTCTCTGAATTTCCTCCGGCGATTTTTTTAATAAAACCGCCTGCGCTATGAGACCAAATGCCACAACCTCTGCATGAAGCTTTTGATGTGTCGAAAAAACGCGTCTGGAAGAATTGTAAAAGGGGTGAGCAAATCCGGCAAATGCCTTTCTTCCGACAAAGCTGCCCACGGTTCCCTGCAAAAAGATGACGGCATCCATCACCTTCACTGTTCTTTCATCGATGATGCCCTGCTGTATGCGGTCAATTACTTCCTTCCCGTTTTCCTCCAAATATGTTACGGAAAGTTTTGCGGAGTGCAATGATATTTGTGTGGCAAAGTCCTCCGCTGACGCAGCATCTGTCTGCAGTTCATACCACTTTGCCATTGTATCTACAACCCCGGCTTTGATATAACGGATCGGCGCCTTTGATAGAATTTCCGTATCTGCAATGACTGCCACCGCACTTTTCGGATTCATAAATCCCTCCAGGCAGTCCCCGTCATCAGTATAGACAATGGAAACAGCTGCCCAGCAGGCACACGTTGCGGCAATTGTAGGAACGGTAATAACCGGTATATTGGCATAGGTGGCTGCTATTTTTGTAGTATCCATTACCCGGCCGCCGCCTACCGCCAGAAAGAAATCCGCATGTTCTTGTGCCGCACAGGCGGCATACTGTTCCGCACGTTGGTAGGTAGGAAATCCCTCAAAAAGGATTTCCTCATACCCGATGCCAGCCGCCGCAAGACTCGCCTTAATTTTCTCCTGCGTAACCTCTTTGGCAGTCTTGGACCAAACAACCAGCGCCTTTTTACTCTGCTGTCTGACTGCCCTAAGGGCAGTCTCTCCTATTTTATTAATGGCTCCTGATTCACTGATATAGAAGCTTGGAGTATTGATTCCCAACATGGTTTCTCATCCTCCGTCACTCTGTGATTCCGGGAGAATAATCCTCGCCCAGATACTCGATGCTGATTTCCGTAGAGGTGCCATCCGCAATTACTTCTGCCAGCGCCGCATTGATATCCTCGAGCAGCTGTTCATTTCCCTTGCTTACAATAAAATAACTGTAAGTAGCGGATTTCACATTTTCCAGACTGAAGTCCTTGAGGTTTAAGTTGAATTCCGGCTGATAATATCCGTAATACATCGGCGCATCAATGATAAGAAAATCTGCTTTTCCGCTTTCAACCATTTGAAGCTGTTCTAATAACGGATTCTCGTCATATACAATTTCAATCAGCTGATCCGGATGTGCTTCGTTGTACGTTTCCACTACGGTTGTTTTATCATTTCCGGGGCCTCCGATAAAAGAAGTGCCGGCAAGCTCAGTCATATCTGTAATTTCTTCAATATCCACATTTTCATTTGCTACAACGATGTAATTGTTCACCATTTCGGGATCGGTATAAAGATACTTTTCCTTTCTTTGGTCATTCATCGCAAAATTATTTACTCCGAGCTGGTACTTATTTGCGTCAAGCCCTGCAAAAATAGAGGAAAATTCAGTGACCTCAATTTCGAGTTTATACTGCGGCAGCTTATCAAATACCGCCTTGATCAGTTCAATATTATGTCCTGTTAATTCCCCGCTCTCATCCTGATAAGTAAACGGCCTTGGAGCGGCACTTGTTGCCGCGTAAATCGTTGTTACTTCGCCGGCAGGTTCCTGCGTATCGGTACTTTCCTCCGCCTTCCCCTCATCTTCCGCAGTCTCCTGTACTACCTGTGTTTCTTCCTGTTTTACCTCGGCTTCTGCCGCTGTTTGTGTGGCATTGTCTTCTGCCGCTTTCCCGCATCCTGTCGCAAAAACCATTGTGGCAGCCACCAGCACAACAAGCTGCAGTTTTTTTAAGTTTTCTCTTTTCATTTTTTCTCCTCGTTTCTTTTATTTTTTTATTTAATATCTATCAAACTATAGTTAAGATTTCTTTTGATCACAAATGCGACCTTTCATATCTGCTCTGTGATACTCATCCGCAAAACGAAAACCCTCCGGCAGGAAAAATCCTGTCTGCTCCATCCAATTAAGGTGCTCCTCAGAACAGCTAAAACAGGACAGTGCTGTTTTATTTCTCCGAAACCCCAGCTTTTCATAAAACCAAACCGTTCTCGGATGTGTATACAAAATGACATTTTGTCCCTTCAACTGTTCCATCAGCTTTTCCATCAGCTGTTTTCCGAGTTCCCGTCCCTGGTACTCCTCATCCAAAGCCACATTATAAACAGCCGCCTGGGACAGACCGTCAGATAGTGCCCTTGCCACTCCTACAATATGTGTACCGTCATAGACAAAAACGACTGCATAACTGTTTTTAAAAATAATTTCCTGCTCTTCTTTTGTATGATCCGCAAGCCCGGAGCGTTTTAGAACATCAGCCACCTCCTGCCAGTTGATATTTTCTTTTGTTGTCTGAAATGTAATATTCATTGTCCGCCTCTATTTTTCAATCCTGAATTTATGCGCTGGGTCTGTACTCAGTGCCTCTCTGCCCGATGCCGCCTTCCAGATTGTATCAAAATCTGTATTCGGGATAACAAAGTCATAATACGTAGAATGAATAAGTCCCGATTCTCCCCTTTTTTTCGTCGCCGCAAAATCCTTAAAGTAGGTGTTATGTGCAAAAGCCGGAATCTGATACAGATCTCTTGCATAGGGCCAAAGATTTTTGTAATCCACCAGCCGATGCTTGCACGGGCCGATATTGCGTGAATATGCGACATCCAATCTCGCCAGTGTCACATAGAGTCTGATGTCACTGTCTGTCACATAATCTCCGAATAAAAATCTTTGATTTGCCAAACGGTCATCCATCGCCTCAAGACCCGCAAAAAACGTCTCGTATGCATCGGAGAATGCCTGAAGCGACTGTGCAAACTGCGCTCTGTAAACCGCATTGTTGACATTATCAAACAACCACCAATTTAGTTTGTCTATTTCTTCACGCAGCTCCTTGGGATATAAATCGGGTGCATGCTCTTTATGAAAGGGGCGGAAGTCCACTTGAAAATAATTGGTCAGTTTATGATAGTCATTGTTGACCACCTTTTTGGTTTTATAATCCACCAAAGCCGGAACTGTAGCCCTTCCCGTATATTCCGGGTCAGCATTGAAATAAAGCTCGCTCAGAAACTGTGCATCTGTCTCGGGATTCTTGTGGTCAGGTGAATTCACAAATTCCCACCCGAGAGAGCGATTGTTTTCCCATGACACATTGTCAACAATCTCTATTTTAATTGCATCCTGCAAGCCCAGCAGTTCTCTTGTAATTGATGCTCTGTTAGACCAATGGCATCCTTTTGCCCAAAAGAGGATATATCTTTCCTTTTCAGTGGGATTTTCTCCCGCTCCAAACCCCTCTGTAAATCGATTGGCCTGCCGATGAAAATTTCCGTATTCATCCAGTTCGCTGATAATCTCGATCGGCCTTACCCTTACCTGCTTTCCCTTTATCTCCACATATTCTGCCATATTAGATTCCCTCCTTTTCTAACCTAAACTTATTTCCGGGGTCACCGCTGAGCCTAGTTCGATCATGAGGTGCTCCCCAATAAGCATCAAAGTTGATTTCATCCAAGAACCTTGCGTTAAAGGTCTGCATTAGCCCTTCCGTTCTCCGATTGTCCGGATTCGCAAAATCCTTAAAGTAGGTGTTATTGCGAAAAGCGGGAATCTGATAAAGGTCTCTTGCATAAGGCCAAAGATTTTTATAATCTACCAACCGTTGTTTCGTATGCCCCAGCTGATGGGTATAGCGGATATCGAGTCTGGCCAGTGTCACATACAATCTGATATCACTGTCCGTCACATAATCTCCGAGCAGAAATCTCTGATTTTCAAGTCTTTTGTCTAAAATATCCATGGCTGCATAAAAAGAATGATAGGCCTCCCAATAGGCCTCCTTGGACTGTGCAAAAGCGGTCTTATATACTCCGTTATTGATGTTGTCAAACAGCCATTCATTCAGTTCATCAATCTGATCCCTTAAGTCCTCTGGATATAAATCCGCTGCATTCGGTTTATGAAATGGCTTAAACTCTACTTCAAAGTAATTCGTCAGCTTATGATAATCATTATTCACTACCTTACCGGTTTTCACATCGATCAGAGCCGGCACTGTCGTTCTTCCCTCATAATCATCATCTGCCTTATAATAAGATTCACTCAAAAAACGAGTGCCCAAAACCGGATCTGTATTATTTTCATCATAGGTAAATTCCCAGCCTACGTTTTCATTGATATCAGAATGAGAAACCATATTCACACTGATCGCGTCAAGTCCCAGCAATTCTCTTACTATCGAGGCTCTGTTGGACCAATGGCACAGCTTCGCCCAGACGAGGCGGTATCTGCCTGCCTCTACCGGATTTTCTCCTTCGCCGAAGCCCTCGGTAAAATGATTGGGCTGTCTGCAAAAATATCCATTTTCATCAATTTCCGATACGATTTCCTGCGGGCGGATTCTAATTTGTCTGCCGTCTACAGTCGTATACTTTTTTTCTCCCATGCTTGATTCCTCCTGATTTTTTTATTTTATATGGTATACTCCGATCCATCCAACAAATTGATATGAACAAAAAAATCCTTTAACCGGTCACTTGCCGGATTTTCAAAAATATCTCTTGCGGTTCCATCTGCAACAACTTTACCGTTTTCCAAAAAAATAACTCTTGTAGCAACACTTTTTACAAAATTCATCTCATGGGTTACAAGTAATATTGTATTCCCTTCCTGAGCCACCTGTCTGATTGTAGATAGAACCTCCGTAACCAGCTCCGGATCCAGCGCCGAGGTCGGTTCATCCATCAGCAGGAGCTCCGGCTTCATTGCAAGCGCTCTGGCTATTGCAACTCTCTGCTGCTGTCCGCCTGAAAGATGTCTTGGATAATGATAAAGGCGGTCTCCCATTCCAACCTTCCTTAACTGTTCTACCGCAAGCCGCTCGGCCTCCTCCTTACTCTTCTTCTGAACCATCCGAAGGCCTTCCATCACATTTTCTAAGGAAGTTTTTTGTTTGAACAAGTGAAATTGCTGAAAAACCATTTCTGTTCTTTGTCGAAGTCTTAATTTTTCCTTTGATTCCTTAGTCGTCAAATCAAAGGATTCTCCTCCAATCGTCACCGTACCCGATTCCGGTTTTTCCAGCAGATTCATACATCGAAGAAGTGTCGATTTTCCTGTGCCGGAAGGACCAATAATTGCCACGACATCTCCCTTTTCTATATCCAGATTAATCTGATCAAGCACCACGTTCTCTCCAAACCGTTTACTTAAGTTTCTAATTTCCACCAAGCTCATATGTTACTCCCTTCCGGTAATTCCGGTACCGATATTTTCTTTTCTAATCTTTTTACAGCCTTCTCCAGAACAAAGGTGATCAGCCAATAGATAATGGCAAGCGAACAATATGCCTCAAAATAGCGGTAGTTCCTTCCCGCAAGAATTTTTCCCTGTGCGGTCATCTCCACAACAGAACAGGTAAATGCCAGTGAAGTTCCCTTAATCAGATTGATGACAGAATTTCCGAGAGGCAATAGTGCCACAGTAAACGCTTCCGGTATAATCACTCTGCGAAGCACCTGCCACCTCGACATACCGAGGGCCTTTGCCGCCTCTATCTGTCCGTTTTCTACTGATTGCAGTGCTGATCGAATCGTCTCGGAATCAAATGCGGATTGATTAAGTCCCAACGCAATCATTGCAAAAATAATACCGGGAATTGCGTTGATATTGTAATCAGTTCCCCGATAGTAATTAAAATATTTTAACGCAATGGGAATCCCAAAATAGATTAAGTATAATTGTACAATAATCGGTGTACCCCGCATGACGGACACAAACGCACCCGCTATCTGTGACAACACTGCTACCTTGTTCATTCTGACAAGCGCAATCACTAATCCCAACAGAAGTCCAATCAAAACCGCTATCAAAGTTAATTCCAATGTTACCGGAAGGTAAGTTAAAAGATCCGGAATTTGTTCAAATACAAGTTTTACATCAAATAAATTCGCCATACGATACTCTCCTCTTAAATCTTATTCATCCGGTCAGTTTCCTTTTCCGTTTAATTCCTACTATTCAAATAGGAATAATATGCTTGTAGTATGCATTATATGCTTTACATTTTGTGATGTCAATACATTTTTGAAAAATAAAAGTTCAGCTTAAATCCACAGCATCAGCATATAGCATAGAGTTCCTGCAAAAATGCTAAGCAGCGTGTTATGCTTCCAATGATAGCTGGCAGCTGTCACCGCCACTGCAGTTATTTTAGGAATTCCTATTCTTACATAATCATTTCCTATATCCTTTAAACAATATACAATCAAAACAGCCATCATTGCCGACGGAAGAACTTTCCCAAGTCTCTCGATTCCCTTCGGCATTTTTCTGTCATTACGAAATGCAAGAAACGGAAATGCTCTAAGAAAAAATGTGATAACAGCAGATATCCCGATTGCCGCAATTATCATCGATGTCCCCATAAACCGTCCTCCTCTTTTTTAAGCATAAGAATACCGGATATTAACAACAGAGCCGGAAGCATAAAATTATTTTGTCCGAACAAAAACAAACAAATAACAGACACTAAAATTCCTATTTGCGCAGGTAGATGATAATTCGTTCTCTCCCATTGATCAATAAAGATGATAATAAACAATGCTGTCATACAAAAATCAATCCCATTCAAATCAAACGGTATCAGCTGACCGAGAACTCCTCCCGCTGCCGCACCAAGCATCCAGTAGCATCGGCTCAAAAGTGCCACGCCGAACATGACCTCATGTTTTTTTTCTTTTTGCATCTTAAGCGTACAATTTACGGCATACGTTTCATCTGTCATCGTATGGATCATATAAAGCTTCTTTTTTCCCATCTCTTTAAAATCTTCCAAAAAAGTCAGACTATAAAAAGTTTGTCTGCTGTTCATCAGGAATGCCGTTAATCCAACCGTGATTAGTGATGCACCGCTGCTCAGAAAGGAGATCAGAACAAACTGAAACGCTCCTGTATAAACCGACATACTGACAAGCAGTGAATAGTACCAGTAAAATCCCGCTTCTTCCATCATAATTCCATACGCCATACTGACAAAAAAGTAGCTGCACATAATCGGAATTGACTTTACAAATGCCAGTTTCAAATATTCTTTTTTCATCTATATATTTCCCATCTGTTTACTATGTTTAATATAGAGCATTATACACTTTCATTTGCCCGCAGTCAAATCTCCGGTACAATGATCTGTGGTACAATGATCTTCCTTTTTAAATCATTTTCTTTAATAGGAAACCCGTAGGAATTTAATAATTAAGAAAAAAGAAACCGATGCAAGTCATGCATCGGTTCCCCTTCTTTAATTATTAAATTTTTTTATTTGCTCTTAGAATCGAAATAAGCCAAGAACTGACTGCTCTGCATTGTCCATTTGCTGTTTCTGCATCATATTCTGATAATCATCAAGCAAGGAATTCTTTTTCTGATCGGAAACTGCCTGAGCAATGTCCAGATCCTCAATACCGCTCTGTGCGGCGATTGTGTTCTGGTTCGTATAAGTATTATAATTATATGCACTTTCTAACGCATTTGTGGAAGCGCCGATTTCGCTTCTGGACTTGCTGACCATGTCTATCGCTTTCGTAATCCGGTTGATATCAAACTTTCCGGTCACATCGTAGCCATCGATACCAAGTGCCTCCAGTGTGGCATTCTGCATTTTGATACTCTGCCCCGTACCGTCAGGATTCGTAGCAAGCTGCATATCTGCCATGCTTCCGTCAAGCAGCTTCATTTGATTATACTCTGTTCCCTTTGCTACACCCTGAATATCCTTCAATAACCCGGAAATCTCCTCCTGCATCGCCCCAATATCACCCGCGCTGTAAACAGCCGAGTTGGATGCCTTCACGCTGAGCTCATAAATCCGCTGCAGAGAATCATTGACGGAACCAAGCGCTCCGTCCGCAATATTCAGCACGCCCATTCCTGCCTTCGCATTGGAAGCACCTGCTGTCAATCCGTTTGACTGCTCCTTCAGCTTCTCCGCAATCGTCAAACCGGACGCATCATCAGCCGCACTGTTAATTCTCCTGCCGCTTGCTATTTTCCCATACAGATCCGATGAATTGGTACTGCCGTTCATTCCTGTGATTCCAGCCATAGGACTTCCCTCCTTATCAATGACCGTTCCTAAGTTTCCTCAATTATACTATAAATGGAAATATTACGCAAGCTATCTGTCACTTTTCTCGATATCTGTGACCACTTCTACTTCCCGGTAAATTCCCGTTTCCGATTCCGTTGTTTCAGTACTTTTTGCCTCTGATTTCTGTTCTTCCCCGCCGGATTTCCTGTAGACGTCCCGATATCCCGTCTCCTGCTCGCGTTTCAGCTCCTTCTTATATTCCTTAATTTTTTCATCGCATGCCGCCAGCTTATCCACAAATTCAATCAGCTCCATTTCCGGCGTATCTTTGTACAACTCATAATACTTCTTTCCGAGACGGTAATACTGCTCCTGTTTTTTCGCCTCTTCTGACTTGATCTGTGCATGCAGCTTTGCAATACCGCCGAACTCCTTTGCTTTGCCCACTGCCTCCTGTACAAATTTAGAAAAATCGTTTGAATAATCTTCCATTTTCGTCCTCCTAATATTTTGATTCAATTTTGCGCCTGTGAATATTTCACAAGCAGTAACTCTATACTCATCACATCATTCATCCTGCCGGTTTTAACCGCTGTTTCCAACTCCACACATTCCTCGACCGCAGCTCGCAGTGTTTCATCGGAAAATTTTACGGCCTGTGCAATATATTTTTGTATAATAAAGCTGTGCAAACCTGTCTTTTCCGCAATGACAGGCGGAGAAACTCCGTCCCTGCGAAGCTGCTTCACCTGCATCAAAAGATTGAACTGCCGCGCAAGCAAAAACATAATTCTCATGGGCGGCTCTTTCAGCGTCAGCAAATCATAATAGAGCTGCAAAGCCGTCTTTTGCTGTTTTGCCGCAACAGCATTAATCATGTCAAAAATACGGCTAGTCGTCTGAACCGTGCAGACCGCCTCAACATCCACCGCAGTGATTGTATCCTTATGAAGCGTGTAGCAAAGCAGCTTTTCCAATTCCTTTGAAATGTTTTCCATGTCATTTCCGGTCCTCTGCAGTAACAACTGCAAAGCGCCTCCGGATATTTGACGATTCTCCTTTTTAATCTGTCCCAAAATCCATTTTTTCAGAACAGCTTCCTCCTGTCTGGAAAATTCGACTGCTCTGCCGCTGTCCTTAACTGACTTATAAAGCCTGCCGCGCTTATCTACCATTTCCTCCACAAACACAATACACGTGCTTTCCGGCATATCTTTTATATATTCCGTAAGCGGGTCACAACCGTTTTTGAAAAATCCGGTATCCTCAAGAATAATCAGCCGCCGGTCAGCAAAAAACGGCAGAGTCTCCGCCAAATCAATGATTTCACTTGTGCTGATATCCTTACCCGTATAAACAGAAACATTCATCGTATCATCCGGCGTACTCAAAGCAGTCTTCAGACGATTCCGATACTGACTGCGTAAATATGCTTCTTCGCCGTAAAGCAGATATACCTTTCTAAATTGTTTGTTTTTGATATCCTCATTTAAGCTTTTCATGCGGTTTATTATAGCACATTCTCATTCGTTTAAAAAGGTGTCAATTGTCACTCTTTTGCGATTTATTTTCAATGAAATCTGTCCGTCCCGAAACGTGACATACGTTATTATATTATTCAGCCGCTGTGTCGTCTCCTCATGCGGATGTCCATAGCTGTTTCCTTCTCCTGCCGATATGACCGCGATCCGAGGCGCCGCCTTTTTTAAAAATGCCTCGGATGTAGAGTTCCTCGATCCGTGATGTGCCACCTTCAAATAATGTACCGGCTCAAGCTGCGCAAGCAGCTCCCGCTCCGCCTCTGTTCCGATATCCCCCGTAAACAGCGCTCTGAATCCGGCCGGAAGATACTCTGTCTTCAGTACAAGAGAATTCTCATTACTATCCCGTGTGCGCCATGCTTCACTTTCTGAGACGCTTGGAGAAAGACAGGTTATCCGCAAACCCTCCTGCTCAATTTTTTCTCCGGCCTCCATCAAATATACCGGAACATTCCGCTGTTCTGCGAGAGTAATTAACATTGTATAATTGTCATCGGCTTCCAAAAGAGCGGCAGTCTTCGGAAGAATTACCCGACTTATGGAAATTCCGCAATCCTCATCCGCCAGAATCTCCATAACTCCATTCACGTGATCACTGTCCATATGTGAAAGAAATACATAGTCGATCCGATTGACAGCATTTGCTTTTAAGCAGGGGAGAATTCTGTATTTGCCTGCCTCTTTTTCATCGCTGCTTCCGCCATCCATCATTATAACGGGTGTATTTCTGCCCTTGATCAAAAAGCAATCACCCTGTCCGACCGAGAGTGCGTGCAGTTCAAAATCCGCACTTCTGCGAAAAGACAGTATAAAAACGGCAATTCCAAAAAAAACTCCTATTTTTATGAAAACAGGTCTCCGCTTCCGGCTTTCAGTTCTTTCCTTTTGCTTGTGACGCCAATACAAAATCAGTCCCATAAACAGGAGTATATAATAGGCAGCAGTTTGAAAAAATGCCGGTTTTCCGGTAATCCACAAATTACCCGGCATGCTGCCGCACAGCTCTGAAATCTTCTCATAAGCGATTAAAATCAGATAGGATATTTTCAGGATTACATCTGTTATATTATAAAATAAAGGTGACATATGATTGGCGGCATTTCCGAAAAACCCGGCGGCAATTCCCGTCGCAAGCAGTATACCCATCGGCGGAATGATCAATAAATTGGCGATCAGTCCATAGCAGGAAATCTGATAAAAATTCCACATTATGACCGGCAGCGTAGCAAGCTGTGCTGCAATGCTGACGCTGATTCCCTGCAGAATTCCTTTCCTCAGTTTCTTCATTATTTGTTTTTCTGCCCCATGATCCTCTGCATATTTTTTATGTAAATTCAATAGTTCTTCCAGTACCGGGCATAGCAGGCCGATTCCGATTACGGCTCCAAAGGAAAGCTGAAATGCCGCATCATATAGGTAATATGGATTTTCCAGTAATATCAGAACAGCAGAA
>JASGGU010000075.1:0-19019 GCA_047602645.1 Lachnospiraceae bacterium
GAAGGATCAGCGAAGCCCCTCCTGCCGCACCGATATTTCCCGCAGCTCCTTCAGATGGAGAAACGGTTAAGCATGCAGCAGGAGTCATTTCCTGAATTGCCCGAATTGAAAGAACTGGAAGAATATCTTTCCAAAGTCTCGGAGGCCATTGAAAACACGCAGCAATTGGATAATATTGCAGCAACGGACAGAAAGAAGAGGCTCCCCCTGAAAGCTGTTTCTGTAGAACACCTGCTGCACCTGCTACGGGAAAGCGATATGGAAGCTCTGGATTGCTTCCGTAATATAAGCGATGGATTAAAAACAAACATGGACGGTTCTGATTATAGCGCATTGATGCATTTTATTACATATTTTGAGTTTGAGGAAGCCGCCCGGCTGCTGGAACATGTCTGGAAGGGAGAATAGGAGGGATTATGCTGTCTGGCCAACAAAAACCAACCGTATTAGTCGTGGACGATACGCATGACAATATTCTGCTTTTAAATGAATTGCTGAGGGAAGAATATCGGGTTCGGATTGCCACCGACGGTGTGAAGGCACTGGAGGCTGCTAAATATGCTCCTCCGGATATCATTCTTATGGATATCGGGATGCCGGTGATGGACGGTTATGAAGCCTGCCGCAGGCTCAAGGAGGATAAAACACTTCGGGATATCCCGGTAATTTTTCTGACCGCTAAATCGGATGAGGCGGATGAACAGAAGGGTTTTTCACTGGGAGCAGCAGATTATATTGCCAAACCTGTGAGTCCTGTTATTCTTGCCGCACGCATGAAAACCCATCTTGCGCTCAAGCGTTCCAAAGATCTGTTAGAAAATCAAAACCGATTTTTAGAGGAAGAGGTGCAAAGGCGCACAAAAGACATTTCGGTTTTGCAGGAGGCATCCATTATGGCTATGGCAGCACTGGCAGAAACAAGGGATAATGAAACAGGGGAGCATCTTCAACGGACCAAGTTATATATTAAGGAACTGGCGGAGTATCTGAGGCAAACAAAAAAATATGAAGAAGTACTTTCTGCCCAGACAATTGAAATGATTACGCTTTCCGCACCTTTGCATGATATCGGAAAAGTTGGAATACCCGACAACATCCTTTGGAAGCCGGGCGCTCTGTCAGAGGAGGAGTATCGTATCATGAAAACCCATACGACGATGGGAAGAGACGCCATTCTATGTGTGGAAAGACTGATGGGCGGTGCCGATACGTTTTTGGGCTGTGCCCGTGAAATTGCATATTCTCATCACGAGAAGTGGAACGGCCGCGGGTATCCTCAGGGGCTGTCCGGCGAGGAAATTCCTTTGTCTGCCAGACTGATGGCGGTGGCGGATGCATATGACGCAATCACGACCCGCCGCGTTTACAAGGCGGCCGTCGAGCATAGCAAGGCTGTGGACATTATTCGCATTGACTCGGGAAGCCACTTCGATCCGGATATTGTGGATGCATTTCTCGCCCGACAGGATCAATTCAAAACGATATCCATGACTTGTGCGGAACAGACGAACTTCAGGAAACATCATTGACTTTTTTGAAACAGAAAGATATAATTTAAATTGATAAATTATTAACAAAGTCAAAAATTCAATGGAGGATCTGTTATGGCAAATATTATTGGAAGTCCGGAACGTTATGTTCAAGGAAGAGGCGTGTTAGGGGAACTCTGCAAGTACATTCAAAGTATGGGCACAAAGCCGTTTATTTTAGTGAGTGACTCAGGGAAAAAAAGAGTGGAAGGAGTGATCGCAGCGGGCCGGGAAGAGGCTTCGACAACGATTACTTACGAAGTATTTGGAGGGGAATGTTCCAGAAATGAAATCAACCGGCTGGTTACAGCTTACAAGCAATCCGGCTGTGATGTGATTGTGGGTATCGGCGGCGGAAAGATTCATGATACGGCTAAAGCGGTTGCCTTTTACACAGAAGCACCTATTGTAATTGTACCGACCATTGCAGGTACAGATGCACCCTGCAGTGCACTATCTGTTATTTACACGGACGAGGGTGTGTTTGAAGAATATTTCTTCTTGCCCAGAAATCCGAATATGGTTCTCGTTGATACGGAAGTAATCAGTAAAGCCCCGGCGCGCTTACTTGTTTCGGGAATGGGAGATGCTCTGGCAACTTATTTTGAAGCCCGCGCTTGCAAGCAGTCTGACAGCGGTAATTTTATCGGCGGAAAAAGTACGGTAACTTCTATGGCAATTGCAAAGCTTTGTTATGAAACTTTGCTGTCGGATGGCGTAAAAGCACTGGCGGCGGTACAGTCCGGGGTATGTACAAAGGCGCTTGAAAATATAGTAGAAGCGAATACGTATTTATCGGGAATTGGATTTGAAAGCTGCGGAATTGCGGCTGCTCATGCCATCCATAATGGATTTACGGCGATCCCTGAAACGCATCATTGCTATCATGGAGAGAAGGTCGCATTTGGCACATTGACACAGCTGGTGTTGGAAAATTCGGGCATGGATGAATTTGAACAGGTAATCAACTTTTGCCTGAAGGTAGGGCTTCCGGTTACATTGAATGATCTGGGAATTCAGGAAATTAAAGAAAAACAAATTATGGAGGTTGCCGAATTAGCATGTGCTCCGGGCGACACCATGGGATGTATGCCGTTTTTGGTAACACCGCAGATGGTCTGTGATGCAATTATTGCGGCAGATGCGCTGGGACATCAATATAAAGATTTATACTGCAATTATCACAAAAAATAGAAATTCAAATAAGAGAAAATGTAAAAATTAGTGTATTGTAACAAAATGGATTCTCAATTATTATTATCTTAACATTATGATATCAAGTGTGAACAAGTGGCATAGTGAAGTGTATTCACAATGAGGTGGCTTTTTAATCCGGTGCAGCATGGGTTAAAAAGCTATTTTATTTCAGAGAACGGAGGCATGGTTATGAGGCAGGTGGCTATTTACGGAAAAGGCGGAATAGGAAAATCAACGACGACACAAAATCTGACGGCGGGTCTGGCGGATATGGGGAAACACATCCTGATAGTAGGGTGTGATCCGAAGGCAGACTCCACAAGACTCGTTCTGGGAGGTCTTGCTCAGAAAACGGTACTGGATACCTTAAGGGATGAAGGTGATGACATTGAGCTCGATGCGGTATTAAAGACAGGATTCAAAGGAATACGCGGTGTAGAATCCGGCGGCCCCGAACCGGGTGTCGGCTGCGCGGGACGAGGAATTATTACTTCTATCAATCTTCTTGAGCAGCTCGGCGCCTATACGGAGGATTTGGATTACGTCTTTTATGATGTCTTGGGGGATGTTGTATGCGGCGGGTTTGCCATGCCGATTCGTGAGGGAAAGGCGCAGGAGATCTATATTGTATGCTCCGGAGAGATGATGGCGTTATATGCCGCCAATAATATTTCAAAAGGAATTGCAAAATATGGAAGAACCGGAACGGTGCGTCTTGGAGGTCTGATCTGCAATTCCCGTAAGGTGGATCGGGAATACGAGCTTGTGGAAGCTGTGGCAAAAAAACTGGGAACGCAGCTGATTCATTTTGTTCCACGTGATAATGCGGTACAGCGGGCGGAAATTCACAAAAAGACAGTGATTGACTTCAGCCCTGAGGAGCCGCAGGCAGATGAGTATCGTGAGCTTGCAAGAAAAATAGAAGAAAATCAATTATTTGTTGTTCCGACGCCCATGTCTATTGATGAGCTGGAATCAATTCTTATGGAATATGGAATTATGGATTAGGATGGGAGGGTAAAGCAATGTTAATGATCAGAGCAATCGTCAGGCCCGAAAAGGCGGGCTATGTAATGTCGGAACTAGCCGAAGCGGGATTTCCGGCAGTGACAAAGATGGATATTTTCGGACGGGGCAGACAAAAAGGTATTATGGTAGATGATTACTGCTATGACGAAATTCCGAAAGAGATGCTGCTGATTGTCTGTAATGAAGAGGATAAAGACACCATAGTAAAAATCGTACTTCGTACGGCAAAAACAGGAGAAGGAAATTTCGGAGACGGACGTATTTTCGTCAGCCCCGTGGAAGAAGCGTATACGGTAAGCAACGGGAAAGCGGGACTCTGAAAGAAAGGCGGTAAAGCATATGAAAGAAATAATGGCTTTTATTCGTGCCAATAAAGTAAATGTAACAAAGGTTGCACTTGCGGAGGCTGGCTTTCCGTCCTTCAGCTGCCGGAAATGCTACGGACGGGGCAAAAAAAGTATTGATCCCGAGCTTCTGAAGCTGGTTATGGCAGTTGGCGAGCTGCCGATGGATAGGCACGGAGAAGCGCTTACCGAAGCGGTCAGGCTGATCCCGAAACGGCTGTTCATTGTTGTCGTTCCTGATGAGAAGGTAACGGATGCCGTGGAGGTATTGGTTTCTGCAAACCAGACAGGTCATCCCGGAGACGGAAAAATATTTGTCGTTCCGGTGATAGAATCGTACAGGGTCAGAGACGGCGCTTCTACGGATGAGGCATATTAGGAGGTGCACGAACTATGAAGGAAAGAGATCATTTACTGGAAAAATACTCTTCCCGGGTATTTAAGAATAGAAAAAGTCATATTACACAGCTGGAATTTAGTGATGAGCCGGATACAATCACCGCCAATACAAGGGCAATTCCCGGCATAGCGACCGCAAGAGGCTGCTGCTATGCGGGCTGCAAGGGGGTTGTCGTAGGGCCCATGAAGGACGCGGTTACAATTACCCACGGGCCGATCGGCTGCGCCTATTACAGCTGGGGAACAAGAAGAAATAAGGCGAAGACAGAAGAAGGCATACAAAATTTCATACCGTATTCCTTTTGTACGGACATGAGGCCTACAGACATTGTATTCGGGGGAGAGAAAAAGCTGGAGGAGAGTATTGACGAGGTGATGAAACTGTTTCACCCCAAATGTATTTTTATTTGCTCGACCTGTCCGATCGGTCTGATCGGAGACGATGTACAGGCGGTTGCCAGAAGAGCCGAAAAAAAATATGGAATTACGGCAGTTGGTTTTTCGTGTGAGGGATACAAGGGCGTTTCCCAGTCCGCAGGACATCATATAGCAAACAATGGATTGATGCGCCAGGTTATCGGAATCGGAGATAAGAAGCCGTCAGGAAAGTATTCCGTAAATATTCTCGGGGAATACAATATCGGCGGAGACGGATGGGAAGAGGAAAGAATTCTGAAAGAAATCGGTTATGAGGTCGTTTCCGTATTTACCGGAGACGGCAGTTACGAGACGATAAAAAATGCCCATCTGGCTGATTTAAATCTTGTAATGTGTCATCGTTCCATTAATTATGTGGCGCAGATGATGAAAACAAAATATGGAATTGACTGGATTAAGGTGAATTTTATCGGTGTAGGAGCTACCTGCTGCTCGCTTCGCATGATTGCGGAATATTTTAACGATCCCGAGCTCACCGCAAGAACGGAGCAGGTCATTGCGCGGGAACTGGAAGAGATCACAGATGACATGGAGTATTATAAATCTATGCTGAAGGGAAAAACGGCGGGTATTTTCGTGGGAGGTTCCCGTTCCCATCATTATCAGGCTCTGCTCAGGGATCTCGGCATTGAAACAATAATTGCCGGATATGAGTTTGCCCACCGGGATGATTATGAAGGGCGCAAAGTCATTCCGACAATCAAAACGGATGCCGACAGTAAAAATATTGAAGAAATTACAGTGACACCGGACGAGATTCTGTACCGTGAACGGCATACGGAAGAAGAGATTGAGGCATTAAAGAAAAAGGGTGTTGAAATAGACACGTATGACGGTATGATCGGTGATATGAAGAAAGGCTATATGGTTGTAGATGATTATAATATGTTTGAGACAGATGAATTGATTAAATCCATGAAGCCGGATATCTTTTTCTCGGGTATTAAGGATAAATACTCCATCCAGAAGCAGGGCGTCGTCTCGAAACAGATGCATTCCTACGATTATTCCGGTCCCTATGCCGGTTTTAGGGGGGCGGTAATTTTCGGCCGGGATGTCACGATGAGTATTTATACCAATGCATGGGCGCTGATAATTCCGCCATGGAAAACGGCGCCTTTGCTGGAAGGAAGAATCGGAGGTGGGAATTAATGCTGGAGCTGACACCAAAAGAAATAATGGAAAACAGACATATTACAATCAATCCCTGTAAGACCTGCGAGCCGGTAGGGGCGATGTTTGCCGCGCTCGGCGTGGAAGGCTGCATGCCTCACAGCCATGGCTCTCAGGGGTGCTGTTCTTATCACAGAACGGTTTTATCCCGTCATTTTAAGGAACCTGCAATCGCAACATCGAGTTCTTTTACGGAGGGGGCTTCCGTTTTCGGGGGAAGGAGTAATCTGACAACTTCCGTAAAAAATATTTTTGACATTTATAATCCGGAGATTATTGCGGTTCATACAACCTGTCTTTCTGAGACAATCGGTGACGATGTCGGAAGTTATATTCTGGATTTGGAAATTCCGGAGGGGAAGACGGTACTTTTTGCGAGTACACCTTCCTACGAAGGCTCTCATATTCAAGGGTTTTCCAATATGCTGGTTGGTTTTATGAATTATATGACAGGAAAGGCAGCAGATAAGATAAAAAAGACCGTGATTTTTCCCGGATGGGTAAATCCCGGAGACGACAGGGAATTAAAGAGACTTGCAGCTCTTATGGGCGTTTCCTTTCTTTATTTCCCGGATCATGAAGGCGTACTGGAAATGCCGATGACAGGAAAGTATCAATATTTTCCGAAGGGGGCAGGGACAAAGGCTGAGGATATCAAAGCGCTTGGATGTGCAGAAAGAGCAATTGCCATCGGTCAGATTGCTAGCTATGAGCCGGCAGATTATCTGGAAAAACATCATAAGGTCCCCTTTGCGCTTATTCCGATGCCGGTCGGTGTAAAGCTGACGGATCAATATTTGATGGCGCTTCGTGAGGCCTCCAGAAAAGAGGTTCCAAAGGAACTGGAGGCTGAGAGAGGGAGATTGATTGATTTGATGCTGGATTCTCACCAATACACCTATGGCAAGACTGCGGCGATTTATGGAGATCCGGATATTGTGTACGGATTTACCGCACTCTGCATAGAAATGGGCATCACTCCTAAATATGTAATAACGGGAACACCCAAAAATGAATTTGTGAAGTATGTGACACGTCTCTTTGAAGAGTACGGGCTGGACCCGGCAAAGGCTGTGATCAAGGCGGATACGGATTTATTTTATCTCCATCAGCTGATCAAAAATGAGGGGGTGGATATCCTGATCGGAAGTTCTTACGGAAAGCAGATTGCAAAGGCGGAAAATATCCCGCTTGTGAGAATGGGATTCCCGGTTCTGGACCGCTATGGAAATACGATTCAGGCGGCAGTGGGATATACCGGTGCCGTCAGATATGTTGAGAAGATTACCAATGTGCTGATGGATAAAATTGATGTCGATTCATCGGATGAGGATTTTGAGCTGGTGATGTAATTTGCCGTGAATCGGCGGTACATACATTTGCGGCGGTCTCGCCGCAAATGTGCGAAAGGAGTGTTTGTAATGGAGGAATGGAAGCGTACGGATATTTTGGGGGAAAGAGAAAAATCGATTCTTACAAAACGAACGGATGGCTGTTCCGGAAACGGGATGCATTGTGATGCGGATTCCGTTTCCGGCTCGGTCAGTCAGCGTGCCTGCGTTTATTGCGGTGCGAGGGTAGTCCTGAATCCGATTACGGATGCTTATCATATTATCCACGGACCGATCGGATGTTCAAGCTATACATGGGATATCAGAGGAAGCCTGACAAGCGGCGAGGACATATACCGAAACAGCTTCTGTACGGATTTGAGGGAGACAGACATCATATTCGGAGGGGGTGTGAAGCTGGAAAAAGCGATTAATGAATTGGCAGACGTTCAGCATCCCAAATTGGTGTTTGTTTATTCGACCTGTATTGTCGGAGTAATCGGGGATGATGTGGATGCCATATGCAGACAGATGACTGAAAAACATCATATACCGGTAATACCGGTAAAATCTCCGGGCTTTTCCGGGAATAAATCTACGGGCTACCGCATGGCGTGCGATGCGATCATGCAGGTGATTCGGCCATTTAAAAATGAGAAAAAATTGAAAGGGGTTAATATTCTGGGAGATTATAATCTGGCAGGTGAAATGTGGATTATAAAAAACTATCTGGCTGAAATAGGGGTTCCGGTTGTATCCTCTTTTACCGGTGACTGCTCCTATGAGGAAATGATTCAGGCGCCTCAGGCAGCTCTGAATGTTGTGCAGTGTGCGGGCTCCAGTACCTACCTTGCCAATCGAATGGAGGAGGAGTTCGAAATTCCTTATATGAAAGTCAGTTTTTTCGGAATTGAGGATACGACAAGCTCGCTGATCCGGATTGCAGAGGCAATGCAGGATGAGGAGGCAAGGAAAAAGGCTGTGGATTTTTGCCGGAAAAGGACCGAAGAGATGCAGGACTTCATCAGGCAGTACAGGGAAAATCTGAAGGGAAGGCGTGCGGCGATTTATGTGGGCGGAGGGTTTAAGGCAATCTCTCTGATCCGGCAGTTCGCATTTATGGGAATGAAAACAGTAGTGGTAGGTACCCAGACCGGAAAGAGAGAGGACTATGAGGTGATAGAAAGCCTTGTTGATGAGGATACGGTAATATTGGATGATGCAAATCCCGCGGAGCTGGAAATATTTATGAAGGAAAAGGGTGCCGATATTCTTGTGGGTGGTGTCAAGGAAAGGCCGTTGGCATATAAGCTCGGTGTCGCATTCTGCGATCATAATCATGAGAGAAAGCATGCGCTTGCCGGATTTGAAGGAGTTTACCATTTTACAAAGGAGATTAATGAGAGTATCCATAGTCCTGTGTGGGAGCTGGTAAAGGAGGGAAGCCTATGAAGACAGAGGTGAAGTCGCTGGTCGGGTTGAATACGAATCCTTGCAAAATGTGTATGTCGATGGGTGCCTCCACGGCATTTTGCGGTCTGAAGGAATGTATGACGATTCTTCATGGTTCACAAGGCTGTGCGACCTATATCCGCAGACACATGGCGACGCACTATAACGAGCCGGTTGACATTGCGTCCTCGTCTCTTACGGAGCAGGGTACGGTATATGGAGGAGAATCAAATTTAAAAAAAGGACTGAAAAATCTGATTCAGCTATATCATCCAAAGATAATAGGAATCATGACGACCTGTCTGGCCGAAACAATCGGAGAAGATGTGAAGGGGATTGTCGAAAGATTTCTGGAAGAAAATCCGGAGCACAGGAATCTGACTATCATTCCGGTCGCTTCTCCGGGATACGGCGGAACACAGTATGAGGGCTATCTGGCCGCGGTGAATGCCATGGTAGCGGTACCTGCGCTTACAAAAGAACGAAATAACAAAGTCAATGTAATTCTTCCGCCATATAGTCCGGCCGATGTCAGGTTTTTGAAGCAATCCTTTGAAGAATTTGAAATTGATGCTATTTTTGTTCCGGATATTTCGGAAAATCTGGACGGAGGATATGCAGAAGAATATAAGCGGCTGCCCCAAGGGGGTACCTGTGCGGAAGAACTGCTTCAGATGGGGGGAGCAAGGCTGACAATAGAAATTTCAGACATTGACACCGCGGTTTCTCCTGCCAAAACACTGGAGGAAAAATATGCGGTACCGTACCGGAAAATAAAATCTCCGGTAGGTCTGGCGGCCACGGACCGGTTCTATAAGCTGCTGTCAGAAATTTCGGGCAGGGAGATTCCGCCCCATCTGGTACGGGAAAGAGCCAGATATATGGATGGTATCATCGATTCACACAAGTATAACGCTGCCGGACGCGCGGTCGTATACGGCGAACCTGAATTTGTCGTATCAACTGTAAAATTTTGTGCGGAAAATGGAATTATGCCGGTTGTTGCAGCCACGGGAAGTGTTTTTCCTGAAATAAAGGATGAGATTGGAGAGGCTGTTCAGGCACTTGGAAAACGGTATTTAATTGACGATTATCTGATTATGGACGATGCGGACTTTAAGGATATTGAAGAGGCGGCAGTTAATTATCATGCAAACGTCATGATAGGGAACTCTGACGGAAGGAGAATCGAAGAAGCGCTTAAGCTCCCGCTCGTCAGAAGGTCATTTCCGATCCATGACAGAATTGGCGGACAAAGACTCAGAACCTTGGGTTATGCAGGCTCACTCGGCTTTCTGGATGAAATTACAAACGCGCTGCTTACCGTGACGGAAAGTACGTTCAGAGATATGATATACAAAGAATATTATGAGGGAAGTCCAATAGAACGAAAATCCACCGAACAGATAACAGGAATGAAGGGAATGTCTGAGGAAATGCTCAAAAAGACGATGGAGCATCCGTGTTACAATTGCGCCGGACATAAATTTGCCAGAATTCATCTCCCGGTGGCTCCCGCATGTAATGTACAGTGTAACTACTGCGTAAGAAAGTTTGACTGTCCGAATGAAAGCCGTCCGGGTGTGACCAGCCAGATTCTTACGCCTGAGCAGGCGCTTGAAAGATATCGGGCGGTAAAAGAAAAAATGCCGAACCTGACAGTAGTGGGGATTGCGGGACCGGGGGACTCGCTGGCCTCTAATTATCAGGAAGTGAAGCGTACACTCGAACTGATCAGGGAGTTTGATAAGGATGTTACTTTCTGCATTTCGACAAACGGGCTGATGCTCCCGTTTTATGCTAAAGAGCTTGCGGAGCTCGGCGTGTCCCATGTTACGGTTACTATGAGTGCGGTAGATCCGAAGATAAGCGGGAAGATTTACGAACATATTGAATATCTGGGAAACAACTATGAGGGGGATGCCGCAGGTGCGATTATGCTGTCCAATCAGCTGTCGGGTATTCGTTTACTGCAGGAAAACGGAATTGTTTGCAAAGTAAATATTGTGGCCTTAAAGGGAATCAATGAGGAGCATATTCCGCAAGTGGTTCAAACCTGTAAGGATATGGGTGTTTATATTACAAATATTATGCAGATGATACCGGTTCGGGGCAGCGCATTTGAAGCCCTTCCAATGGTAAGCAATATGGAAATTCAAAAGCTGAGGACCAAATGCAGTCAAATTATGAAGCAGATGTTTCACTGCAGACAGTGCAGGGCAGATGCCGTGGGTACGCTTGATAATGACGTATCGGTCGATTTGGAGAGCTTTCTGGATCCCCGGAAGAAAACGGACAAAGAAATTCGCTTTGCGGTGGCATCCAAAAACGGTCTTTATGTGGATCTTCATTTCGGGCATGCCGAGGAATTCTATATTTATGATTATAAAAACGGGGAAATACATTTTAAAGGAAAAAGAAGTGTGCAGAAATATTGTGAAGGGGTGCAGTATTGCGATGAAAAAGAAGATAAGATTTCAAAGGCAATGGGCGCATTAGGCGACTGCAATGGTGTGATTGCAATGAGAATTGGGGAATCACCGAGAATCAGGCTGAAGGAAAGAGGAATTGCGGCTATTTCCACTTATGAAAAAATCGAGCAGGCAATCACGGAAGCAGTAGAAAAAATCTAAAGGAGGATGGCAGTATGGTTCAACCAAAGTATCATGTGTTTATTTGCACAAGCTGCAGAATTAACGGACAGCAGAAGGGTTATTGCTATCAGAAGGGAAGTGTTGATCTGGTTCAGGCATTCATGCAGGAAATTCAGGACAGGGGATTATCCGGAGAGGTAGTACTGAATAATACGGGCTGCTTTGGAATCTGCGAAAAGGGCCCTATTGCTGTTGTATATCCGGAGGGTATCTGGTATGGCAATGTACATCCGGAGGATGTGGAGAGAATTTTTGACGAGCATTTCGAGGGAGGAAAACCAGTAGAGGATCTTATGATTTAACGGTGCCGGACGGAAGATAAAATCTTCTATCGGGGACGGGAGGTGTATCTGTGATAAGAATAATAGATGCAACGTTAAGCTTACTTGACAGCTATGACCTGAATAAAAAGGCAATCTTCGCTTTTATTGAGCTTATGGGAGAAATAGGAATAAAGAGTCTGCAAATTTCTATTAATACCTATTATACAATGGAAGGGGAGCTGCCCGAGGGCTTTCAATATTATCTTGAGGTGGATACGGCTTCCTATATGAACTGTATCTATCCGTCTCATGATAAGGAAGATATGTATTTTTTTGTCCCGAAGGAGCCTTGCGGAAAAAGAGAAATTGCCACCTATCATATCAACGGGATGGAAGATCCGTTTAAAAGAGGGAATGTTGAAAAGAACGCGTTGAGGAAGGTAGTCGGTTTGGACAATTTGATACTTGGAGGTGCTGCGGCAGGAATTCTTGCTCTGAAAAAGGAATATGACCTGAGCCGGCTGTTTTTGTGTCCGGAGGACACCTATCACTGCGCGACTGCGATTGCATTGCTGTTTCTCCAGAATAAAGGGTACGCTGTCATCTCCAGTATGCTTGGGATTGAAAATAAAGCGGCCACGGAACAGATCCTGCTGGCACTGCATGTTCTTGAAAGATATATGGTGAACAAAAGTTTTAAGGGCATGGTAAAGATCAGGGATTGGCTGGAAAAAAACTTAAAGATCGACATTTCCCCGATGGCACCGATTTTGGGAAGAAGAATTTTTTGTGTAGAATCGGGGATCCATGTGGACGGCATATTAAAGAAGCCGACAAATTATGAGCCGTATGCGCCGGAGCTGGTAGGGCTGAGCAGGGAAATCGTACTTGGCAAGCACTCGGGCAGAAACTCCGTATCATACAAAATGAATGAACTGCAGCCGGGAATAAAGCCGGGGGAATGCTGCGAGATTATTCTGGAAGAAGTAAAGTATAAGAGCCGCACCAGCGGAAAGCGAGTGACAGACGATGAATTTATGGAGATTGTGGAAAGGGTTGGGCGGCATGAAGAGAATACTTAAAATTGTGGATACAACCTTGCGGGATGGGGAACAGTGTTCCGGAGTTGTACTTTTTCCCTCGGATAAGGTGCGTCTGTCACTTCTTCTGGATGAGATCGGCGTATATGAGATTGAAGTGGGCATCTATGACAGAAAAACAGAGGGCAGGGATTATCTGCCTGAAATCATGGAAAGAAAAAAGCAGGCTCGGATTTCCCTGTGGGCCAGATTAGATCCGAAGGATGTCATGGAGGCATGTCACCAAAAGCCGGACACTATTCATATTGCGGTACCGGTCAGTTATGTGCAGATTTATTCCAAACTGAATAAAAACAAGGCATGGGTGGAGAGGCAGCTGACAGAATGTATGAGAATTGCCGGGGATTTCAGAGTGGAGGTTGCTCTTGGATTTGAGGATTGTTCCAGAGCGGATATTGGATTTATGATCAGGCTTGCTTTGCTGGCGGAGAAGCTCGGAGCAAAAACAATTCGTCTTGCCGATACGGTCGGCATATTCGCACCGGTCAAGGCAGGAAATCTTGTTTCTGAAATAAGGTCGCATTTCTCGTTGAAAATAGAGGCACATGAGCATAATGATTTCGGAATGGCTGTTGCCAACTCGATAGAGATGGCAAATATGGGCGCCGAACTGATAGACTGCACACTCTTGGGAATCGGAGAGAGAGCGGGCAATTGCAGCATGTATGAGTTTATTCAGGCATCTGAATCCCGATTTGATACCGGTGTAGATAAAAAAGGAATTCTTAGGGCAATGAGCATGCTTACAGAAATGTTGTCATTGAGAAATGAAAAATTTATATGAAAAACTTGAAAGAAGGAGGAGCCCCTTGGATCGGATTGCGGTTTTTCTGAACAAATACAATCAGATGGCAGACTTTTATGAATGTGTCTGCTATGAAATATATGAACGGAATGAGCAGGGGTATCAAATTGCGGAAAGAAAACAATTTCCAAAAATTCAGCCATCCGTGCCCTCACAGATCAGAGAGGATGTCGGGCGGTTGGCGGGACAGATGGAAAATTGCAATGTAGCAGCTTTTGGCTATATTGCAGGAATTCCTTACCATATGTTTGATCGGTCCGGATTTCGCATTTTTCAGATGAGAGAATACTCCAAGACGGCTTTAAACGCCGTATTTGATGACTTGAAGAGTGTTGAGAGAATTGCGGCAAAGCGGGAAGCGGAGATGAAAAAGGCGCTTCCCGTGGAAACGGAAATCCCGGGAATCTTTTATTTAGATATGATGAAAGCACAGGAGGCAAATCCGGGACTGTCTACGAAGCAAGCGCTGCTTCCTTTTTTGGAATCGACTCCTTTTTTGGAGCTGCGCCTTAGATGTGCACATACTCCTTTGTGGCTTGAAGGAGATGAAAGATTTACACTGAAAACGAAAGAGGCAGGAATGGGATATCTTGCCGTAATCAATAAAAATCAATGCTGAGAGGTGATGGGTATGGTAAATTATCTGGCAATTGATAGCAAACATCTTCAAATAGAGCATGGAATCCTTGGAGGTGTGACCTATTTTGAAACCTATGAAACGGGAGAGTTAAAGAGTGTAAAGCTGAATGAAAAAAATTTAATACTGACGTATGCAGGGGAGCTTATTCCTGCATTTACGGAGACAACGAGAAGAAAGAATAAGCCGGCACTGGAATTTTTCGAGAGCGGCCTGACAAAGGCAGTTGTGCTTGAGGAACAAACAGAGGTTGAAACGCCGATCGGAACATTGCCATCCGAATATATTACTTTTTATCCGTCGGGAGAAATACACAGGGTTTTTATAACCGACGGAAAAATCAGCGGCTTCTGGTCGGAGGAGGAAGAAAAGAAATGCGGGGTTCCGCTGTCATTTGAGCTGGGATTTGCTAAATTCACCGCTTATTTGTCCGGAATCTGTTTTTTTCGGAGTGGGTGCATAAAAAGCATTACACTTTATCCCGGCGAGCATATTGAAGTGATGACCCCGGCAGGGAAACTTGAAGCCAGAACAGGCTTTTCTATGTATGAGACCGGCAAGCTGGAATCCGTTGAGCCATTCTCGTCTGTTTTGGTTAACACCCCGATCGGAAAACTTACGGCTTATGATCCGGAGGCGATAGGTATTCATGCCGACAGTAATTCACTGCAGTTTGACAAGGAGGGCAGGCTGACGGGGCTTTCCACAGTGCAAAACAGAATTCTTGCACAGACGCCACGGGAGGAATTTGTCATCATGAGGCCGGTGAAGGCCGTTCATCCGCTCTATGATGATATATGGATCCAATTGCCGATGAAGGTCAATTTTGATTATGAATCGGATACAGTAAGTGTACAATCCGATATTCAGAGAAAATTTTCCATGGCGCTAACAAAATTTACGATTCAGGAAATCCAATCCGAAAAAATAGAATGCTCTCCGGCAGATTGCGCGGCGTGCTCTCTTTGCGGGAGTAAAAATGAAATGATGAATCCGGTTGGCCGCAAGCTATGAATAACTTACAAAAACCGCTTCCCAATATCGGATATGTCGTAAAACCCCATAGCTTCGATTTCTTCCTGAAATTGTACGGACTGAAGGATACGGATCATAGTCAGAATCTCATTTCTGCCTAGGGAAGATTCCTTCAGCACAAGGTCATATTGTTCCATTTTTAATTCTATAAAGTCCAGATTTGCATACTGAAGTGCAACATTTTTATTGCCGAGTGCACAGTCACTGCCGCCCCGGGAAACCATGGCAGCGGCGGCAAGATGGGAATTTACAATTCTGTCATAGCCGTTGACAAAGCTCGTATTCACTCCGAGTTCAAGCATGAGCGAATCTGTAAGGATGCGTATGCCGCTGCCCTTCTCACGGTTTACTATTTTGATATCGGAACGCAGAAAATCCTTGACAGAGTGGATGTCCTTTGGATTCCCTTTTGCTACATAAAGACCTACGGGGCGGGACAATACATGATATACCTGTATTTTTTCGCCCGGTATTAACGCTTGGATAAACGGAAGGTTGTAGGTATCGGTGCAGCGGTCCCAAAGGTGAGCGGAGGCTACTGTCACCTCATCCTTATAGAGGGCCAGAAGACCATTATAGCTTCCCTCATAGGAACGGACAAAACAAGATGTCCCAATTTCAAGATTTGTCGCTGAACAGAGCATGTCTAAAACAATATCCTGACCACAAACAATAATATTTTCTGCCGTTTCGTTCTCCTTTTGCCGAGAATAACTTTTGGGAGGATTGATCAGTTCGTTTAAATCACTTTCGGTAATTCGAATCTGCTTCCCCATTTTTACCGCTTTGAGGGTACCTCGTTTAATCATTTCGTAAACGGTATTTTTTTTAAGTTTTAAAATATCGGCCGCCTCTGAGGGCGTAAATAATTTATCATTCATAATTTTCACCTTATGCCTGTTTTAAATACAGTATATCAAATGAATTTCTTTACGTCTATCATTTCCAACAATGTAATTAAATAAAACAATATTAAAAATAACAATAATAAAAGAAACAAAAAATCAATAAATTAAATTTTAGAAAATTTAATGATAATAAGAATATAATTGTGCAATTCGATGAAAATAAAACTAAAATCTCATCAAATTGTTGACAATTAAAAACGTTATGATATGATTGAGCAAATAAAACTAAACAAAACAATACAATAAAGAATAAATTGTTATTGTTTTGTTCCACAATTGAAAGGAGGAGGGAAATTATGAAGGTAACCTATTTAAAAAAGATGTTGGGGTTAATGGCAGTGGGAATGGTGTTGTCAGTCACAGGCTGTTCTTTGGGAGCCAAGGAGGAGCAGACAGCTGTTGCGGCAGCGGTGAGCACGCAGGAGGAAGCTGTAGAGAATACGGCGGCAGAAGCACCGGCGGAGGAACCCGTTGTTCCGGCTGAAGAGGCAGAGGAAGGCTCTGAAAGTATCGGCAGCTTTGAAGATGTGAATACAGATAAAGTGTCTCTGATTGCGCTTGGTAACGCAGATGTGCCCGTAGGCCAGTATTCTCAGGAAATATTCCAGAATCTTGGATTTTGGGATGCGATTCAGGAAAAAATTTCATTCGGTACAAATGTAAAGGAAGTTCTTTCACAGGTCGAAGAGGCATCCGTAGATTGCGGTGCCGTATATGCGACGGATGCAGCTACTTCCGATCAGGTTTTGGTTGTCTGCGAGGCTCCGGAGGGATCGATCAACACTCCGGTTGTGTATCCCGCCGCGGTACTGAAAGAGACAACACAGGAAACGGCCGCAGAGCTGTTCCTGAACTATCTTATGACCGAGGGAGCACTTAAGGAGTTTGAAAAAGTAGGCTTTTCAATTGTTGCAAAGCCTATGGCCGAGGAGGAGGTATATGAAGGCGGCACCTGTACCATAACTATTTTTGCGGCGGCAAGTCTGACGGAATCCTTGACGGTAATACAGGAGAAGTTTATGGAAAAATATCCGGATATTGAAGTGGTATCCAATTTTGATTCAAGCGGAACGCTGCAGACACAGATTGAAGAGGGGGCTCAAGCTGATATTTTCTTTTCCGCAGCGGCAAAGCAGATGAACGCATTAAGTGAGGAAGGGTATATTGCGGAGGAAACCCGTACGGATATTCTGGAAAACAAGGTTGTTCTTATTGTTCCGAAAAAGTAAGTATATATCAAGTACACAGTTAATAGATAGGAGGCAGCATGGATTGGTTTCCGTTGTATAATTCATTAAGAATTTCTTTTCTGGCATCGGTTATTATATTCTTCCTTGGAATTTTTCTTGCTCATTATGTAGCCAGGCTTCCGGGAATGCTGAAAGGGATGATTGATACAATACTGACGATTCCATTGGTGCTGCCGCCTACTGTTATCGGGTTTCTGATTTTAAAACTGATATCCCCGAAAAGTACGCTTGGTATGCTGATGGAAAAATACTTTCAGACAGCTCTTACGATGAAATGGTATGCGGCAGTCATAGCAGTAGCCGTTGTTTCATTTCCTCTAATGTACCGGACGGCCAGAAGCTCTTTTGAGGCCTTTGATAAAAATGTAATTGCGGCAGGAAGAACGCTTTGTCTTTCGGAGACCTATCTGTTTTGGAAGGTCCTTCTTCCCAACTGCAAGGCCGGCATCAGCGCAGGAATTATTCTGGCATTTGCAAGAGGGCTCGGAGAATATGGGGCAACCAGCATGGTGGCCGGATATATTGTAAACAGAACGGCCACCATATCAACGACGGTGGCCTATTTCTGGAAAACAAATCAAGATGAAAAAGCATTGCAATGGGTGCTGGTTAATATTATGATATCATTGGGTGTCATGCTCAGTGTAAATATCTTTGAAAAGAGAATTTCTTTTGGAAAGGAGAGCTGATATGTCTCTGTTTTGCAAAATTCAGAAGAGAGCCGGACGATTCAAGCTGGATGTGGAATTTGAAGCAGGGAATGAAACCGTCGCGCTCCTGGGGGCCTCCGGGTCAGGAAAAAGTATGACGCTCCGCTGTATCGCCGGCATTGAAAAGCCAGACAAGGGAACCATTATTATAAACGGCAGAACGGTTTTTGATTCTGAAAGAGGGATTAATCTTGCACCGCAAAAAAGATATGCAGGCTACCTTTTTCAGGATTTTGCGCTTTTCCCTAATATGACAGTATATAAAAATATTGATTCGGTCGTGCCTAAGGGGGAAAAAGAAAAAACAGCCGGCATTATAGAAGCGCTTCATTTGAAGGGAATGGAAGGACATTATCCGTCACAGCTCTCAGGAGGCCAGAAGCAAAGGTGTGCGCTTGCAAGAATGATTGCCTCTGAGCCCGAAATTATTATGCTGGATGAACCTTTTTCCGCTCTGGACTCTTACCTGAGGTGGAAAATGGAGCAGGAAGTGGTGTCAGTTATCAATAAAACAGGAAGAACGGTATTGTTAGTTTCTCATGACAGGGATGAGATATATCGGATCAGTGATAGGGTGATAGTCATAAATAATGGAAAAAGCGGAGAAATCAGAAGTAAGCAGGAATTATATCAAAATCCGCATACCTGTGCGGATGCGCTTTTGACAGGCTGCAAAAATATAATTCCGGTGCAGTTTCAAGAAGGAATTGTTATTGCAACGGAATATGGGATACGATTTCCGGGTGCTTTTTCAACTGAAGAAAT
>JASGGU010000076.1:0-18772 GCA_047602645.1 Lachnospiraceae bacterium
TCTTGAATACGCCTGAGGATATCTATCAAATGTCCTATGATTTTATTATCACTATTTGTATCGGAATTTTTGCAAGTGTCCTGTATAATCTGATGGCCAGTCTGCTTAGAGCAGTCGGAAACAGTGTTGTACCGCTTGTATTTCTGATTGTTTCGGTGCTGCTCAATGTGGCTCTTGATTTGTTGTTGATCATCAATCTGCATATGGGAGTGACGGGTGCCGCTATTGCAACCGTAGTGTCACAGGCAGTTTCAGGCATAGCATGCCTGATTTATGTAATAAAAAAAGTTCCTGTCCTTTGCATTAAAAAGGAAGACTGGAAGCTTCATGAAAATTATGCGAAAACGCAGATGTTCATTGGCCTGCCGATGGCACTGCAATTTTCTATTACGGCAATTGGAGCTCTGATGCTGCAAGGTGCTTTAAATATTCTCGGCTCTACGGCAATCGCCGCTTATACGGCGGCAGGCAAAGCGGATCAGCTGCTGACACAGCCGTTTGTTGCGATTGGCATGACAATGGCTACTTATTCTGCCCAGAATTACGGTGTAAACAATATCAGACGAATCAGGCAGGGAACAATCATTAGTTGTGTGATTACCGTTATTTATGCTGTTTTGATTGCATATGCTGCCAATGCTTTTATCGATGAGATCATGTGTCTGTTTGTGGACGGCAATATTTCAGAGATTCTTGCATATGGAAGGACCTATATTTGGGTTGTATCGGTGTTTTATATTCCGCTAGGATTAATTTATATTTTTAGAAATATTATGCAGGGAATGGGTTTTCCAATGCTGCCTATGATGGCTGGAGTAATGGAGCTGATCGGACGCGGAGTTGTAGCGACAATTGCGGCCCGGTTTTTAAGCTTTGAAGGAATCACTGCTTCCAATCCTGCAGCCTGGATTTTGGCTGACTTGCTGCTGATTCCGGCTTATTTCTATACGATGAAAAAAGTTACAAAACCAGTGTAAAGAGAAAACACTTGACACTAGTTGCTTTTTTGTGTATGATAGAGCATGTGCCAGTGAAAATGCGGCGATGGAAAGCTTATAATATGGAAAAGATTGTTGAACAAAATTTATTATATGACTTTTATGGAGAGCTTTTGACGGAGCATCAGCGTAAGATTTATGAGGATGCAGTCTATGGAGATTTATCCTTATCAGAACTTGCCGCCGAATACGGGATTACAAGACAGGGCGTACATGATCTGCTGAGGCGGTGTGATAAGCTGCTTGCGGGATATGAGGAAAAGCTGCATCTGCTGGAAAAGTTTAATCAGACGAAACGGCTTACCGCTGAAATTCATAAATTGGTAAAACAGAGAGATCCAAAAGTTTTTTGTGAAATTGAAAAGCTGACAGAGCAGATTTTACAGATACTTTGAGTAATCGGAAGAACAGACTGACAGACGGAGTTTATATCAATGGCATTTGAAAGTTTAACTGAAAAATTACAAAATGTATTTAAGAATTTACGAAGCAAGGGAAGGCTGACGGAGGCCGATGTAAAGGCAGCGCTTAAGGAAGTTAAGCTGGCATTGCTTGAGGCCGATGTCAATTTTAAGGTTGTAAAGCAGTTTGTTAAAGCTGTCGAAGAACGTGCGGTGGGACAGGATGTTATGAACGGACTGAACCCCGGACAGATGGTTATCAAAATCGTCAACGAAGAAATGGTTTCCTTAATGGGAAGCGAGACGACGGAAATCAGCTTACAGCCGGGCAAAGCAATTACCGTCATTATGATGTGTGGTCTGCAGGGGGCCGGCAAGACGACAACAACGGCTAAAATTGCAGGAAAGCTCAAATTGAAGGGGAAGAAATGCCTGCTTGTGGCTTGTGATGTCTATCGTCCCGCAGCAATCAGACAGCTTCAGATAAACGGTGAGAAGCAGGGCGTCGAGGTATTCTCGATGGGTGATCATCATCAGCCTGTGAATATTGCCAAGGCAGCATTGGAACACGCCATAAAGAACGGACACAACGTTGTGATTTTGGATACGGCCGGACGCCTTCAGATCGATGAAGAGATGATGAAGGAACTGCAGGAGATCAAGGAACATGTGACCGTTCATCAGACGCTGCTCGTTGTCGATGCGATGACGGGACAGGAAGCTGTCAACGTAGCCAAGAGCTTTGACGAGCAGATCGGTGTAGACGGCATTATTTTATCTAAGATGGACGGCGATGCGAGAGGCGGTGCGGCACTTTCCGTAAAAGCGGTAACCGGTAAGCCGATTGTATATGTCGGTATGGGTGAGAAGCTGTCGGATCTGGAGCAGTTTTATCCGGATCGTATGGCGAGCAGGATCCTTGGTATGGGTGATATTTTGACACTCATAGAAAAAGCACAGCTTGATGTCGATGAAGATAAAGAAAAGCAGATGGCCCAGAAGCTGAAAAAGGGCAAGTTTGATTTTGAGGATTATCTGGAAAGTATGAACCAGATGAAAAAAATGGGTGGTCTTTCTAGTGTTATGAATATGATGCCTGGGCTTGGCATGGGTGTCAAGACGAGCGATATCGAGTCGATGGTCGATGAGAAAAAGCTTGCAAGAACGGAAGCGATCGTGCTTTCGATGACGCTGAAGGAGCGTCAGAATCCGGAGCTGCTGAATCTGAGCAGAAAGCACAGAATAGCAAAGGGTGCAGGTGTGGATATCGCCGAGGTAAATCGCCTTGTGAAGCAGTTTGAGCAGTCCAGAAAAATGATGAAGCAGTTGCCCGGTATGATGGGTGGATTCGGTGGTAAAAAGGGCAGATTTAAAATGCCTTTTTGAAACAGTCGGCAGTACCATGCCGATATAGATTTATCCGCGCAGGCGGAAACATATCAAATATGGAGGTGAAAGAGATGGCAGTAAAGATCAGATTAAGAAGAATGGGACAAAAAAAGGCTCCTTTTTATAGAATCGTAGTTGCTGATGCAAGATCTCCCCGTGACGGAAAATGTATCGAGGAAATCGGGACCTACGATCCTAACAATGATCCCAGTACATTCCATGTAAATGAAGAACTGGCTAAGAAGTGGTTAGCAAACGGCGCACAGCCTACAGAAGTAGTGAGCAAGATTTTCAAATTAGCCGGAATCGAAAAATAGGACTGCTTTGGAGGTGCCAGAATGAAAGAGTTAGTAGAAGTAATTGCAAAATCGCTTGTAGAAAATCCGGATGAGGTAGTTGTTACCGAAAAGGAAGATGACAGGACGATCGTTATTGAGCTGCGCGTGGCACAGTCTGACATGGGTAAGGTCATCGGAAAGCAGGGACGTATTGCAAAGGCAATTCGTTCTGTTGTGAAAGCAGCATCCGCCAAGGAAAGCAAAAAAGTAATAGTAGATATTGTTCAGTGAAACGAACAATTCGGGTAAGAATATTGCAGACCGGCAGCTTGCTGATCTGCAATTTTTTCATTAGATAGGAAATTCCTACGGATTTTCTATCTAATAAAATTTTATGCGCAGCTGCGCGCGCGGAATAAAAAGGAGATCGACGTATGGAGTCTTTGCTGCAGGTGGGGATTATCTCCTCCACGCATGGCGTTCGGGGCGAGGTGAAAGTATTTCCGACCACGGATGACAGTAACCGATTTAAGAATTTAAAGGAAGTGCTGCTCGACACAGGAAAGGAGCAGCGTCCTATGAAAATAGAACAGGTAAAGTTTTTTAAACAATTTGTAATCCTGAAATTTGAAGGCATCGACAATATCAATGATATTGAAAAATATAAGGGGAAGAGCCTGTATGTGACAAGGGAACATGCTGTCAAATTGAAAAAGGACGAGTACTATATCGCGGATCTGATTGGAATTTGCGTATTAGATGAGTCGGGCGAGGAATTGGGCACACTGACCGACGTGATGGAGACCGGCGCAAATGATGTCTATGTCATCTCGATGAAAGACGGCAGGGAGCTTCTTCTGCCGGCGATCAGACAGTGCATTTTAGAGGTCGACATTGAAAAAATGACGATGAAGGTACATTTGCTGGAGGGACTTTTATAAATGAATTTTCATATATTGACGCTGTTTCCGGATATGGTGACGCAAGGCTTAAATACGAGCATTATCGGACGGGCGATCGAAAATAAGCTGCTTTCCATTGAAGCGGTTGATATCCGTGACTACGCGTTTAATAAGCATCATAAGGTGGATGATTATCCTTACGGCGGCGGCGCGGGAATGTTGATGCAGGCGGAGCCGGTCTGCCTCGCATTTGAAGCTGTTAAAGAAAAAATCAAGGCACGCGGCGAGGAGGACATGGACGCTCAGGAGAATCTGTTCGATACGGCCGGACACGAAGAAAAAAAGCTGCGGGTTGTGTATCTTACCCCCCAGGGAAGTGTTTTTCGCCAGCCGATGGCTGAGGAGCTTGCGAAGGAAGAGGATCTGATCTTACTCTGCGGACATTATGAGGGCATTGACGAACGCGTGCTCGAAGAAATTGTGACGGATTATGTGTCGGTCGGCGACTATGTTTTGACCGGCGGCGAGCTTCCGGCGATGGTTCTGGTCGATGCAATCGCACGGCTCGTTCCCGGTGTGCTCAGCAACGATGTCTCGGCGGAATTTGAATCCTTTCAGGATAATCTGTTAGAATATCCGCAGTATTCAAGGCCGGAGGTATGGCATGGCAAAGCGGTTCCGGAGGTGCTTCTATCCGGGCATCATGCCAATATAGAAAAATGGAGGAAGGAGCAGTCGCTGATCCGAACAAAGGAACGCAGACCGGATTTATTGAATTAATAAAATTTAAGGCAGTGCTTGCATTTATGATGAAATTATGGTAAAGTATAATACGTTGTGAGAAAAGGAGACGGTCCTCTGTTCACCATAGCGGGATTAAGAACGTCCGGAAATTAAGGAGGTCACACATGAACGAAATTATCAGAAGCATTGAGGCTGAGCAGTTGAAAGAGCAAGCTCCGGAGTTCTCGGTAGGCGATACCGTCAAGGTATATGCGAAGATCAAAGAGGGAGCACGCGAAAGAATTCAGATTTTCGAAGGTACTGTTTTAAAGAAACAGGGCGGAAGCAACAGAGAGACATTTACAGTTAGAAAAAATTCTAACGGAGTCGGCGTAGAGAAGACATGGCCGCTGCATTCTCCGAATGTGGAGAAGGTTGAGGTAGTCAGAAGAGGTAAAGTAAGAAGAGCAAAGCTGTTCTACTTAAGAGAACGTGTCGGCAAACGTGCAAAGGTAAAGGAATTGGTCAAATAAAGCTTCATTACGCACACAGGGACAAATACATTTGTATTTGTCCTCTTTTTATATTATACTGAAAGAGATGTAAAAACAGTGTGTACTCTGCCATAAAGGAGCGTCAAATGCGAAGAAGGTCTCATGATTATCGCGGAGGCAGTTTGTCCTTCCGTCAAAAAGAAAAGAAATTAAATCAAAATGTGATTTATGAGATCCTGACGTGGGTGTTCGGTGTTGCTGCGGCTGTCTTTCTGGCGATTGTGCTTGTGTATTCTGTCGGGATCAGGACAAGTGTTGTCGGCGCCTCGATGGAGCCTTCTCTTCATAATGGGCAGGAAGTGCTGATCAACCGGGTGATCTACCAGTTTTCTTCGCCGAAGCGTGGAGATGTCATCGTATTCCGCCCGAACGGAAATCAGAATTCCCATTTCTATGTAAAGCGGGTGATTGGATTGCCGGGCGAAACCGTGCAGATCGTGCAGGGCCAGGTATATCTTGACGGTGAGCTCTATCGGGACGATATTACGGATGATACGAAGGAAGCGGGGATCGCGGAAACTGAAATTGAATTGGGCGCGGAGGAATATTTTGTACTGGGAGATAATCGGGATAACAGCGAGGACAGCAGAAGTGCAAATATCGGAAACGTCAGCCGCAGTATGATAGAGGGAAAAGCGTGGTTCCACCTTGGAAGCGGAGCGGAACAGATGGGAAAGGTAGAGTGAAAAATGAATTACCAATGGTATCCTGGTCATATGACAAAAGCAAAGCGAATGATGCAGGAAAATATGAAGCTGATAGACTTGGTTATTGAGCTTGTCGATGCAAGAATTCCGCTGAGCAGCCGGAATCCTGATATTGATATGCTTTCAGCAGGCAAGGCCCGTATGGTCTTGCTGAATAAGTCGGATTTGTCCGATGACGGCTGTAATATGGCATGGGAGAAATATTTTACCGAACAGGGTTTTACTGTTGTCAAGATTAACTCAAAGACCGGGAGCGGTGTGAAGAGTATTCATTCCGCAATTCAGACGGCCTGTAAGGAAAAAATCGATCGAGACAGGAGGCGCGGTATCTTAAATCGTCCTGTCCGGGCGATGGTGGTCGGCATTCCGAACGTCGGAAAATCGACCTTTATCAATGCACTGGCAGGCAAGGCGTGTACGAAAACAGGAAATAAGCCGGGTGTCACAAAAGGAAAGCAGTGGATTCGTCTTAATAAAAATGTGGAGCTGCTGGATACACCGGGCATCCTCTGGCCAAAATTTGAAAGTCAGAAGGTTGGGCTGCGCCTTGCATTTATCGGTTCAATTAATGATGAAATTTTAGATGCCCAGGAGCTTGCTGCAGAACTGGCCGGGCATCTTCGCAGCGTCAAACCGGGTATTCTTCAAGCCCGCTACGGGATGGGAGAGGACGGTACGGGTTATGAGGTGCTGGAAAAGATTGCGGAGGCCCGGCACTGTCTGCTAAAAGGAAATCAAAAGGATACCGCAAAAGCAGCGGCAATTTTACTGGATGAATTCAGAAACGGAAAGCTCGGAAGGATTACATTAGAACTGCCGTTTGAAGAAAATGGACAGGGTTAACCTATGCGTGTGAGAAGAAAGAAATCATTGCTGCTGCGTTTTTTGAAAAAAATTGTTGATACGGGACTTTTTTTGTTAATTGTACTGACACTGACCTATATCACGGTCAATTATGTCGCGCAGAGGACGATCGTGCATAATGTATCGATGCAGAAGACTCTTTATGAAGGAGATAATTTAATAACGGACAAACTGACCTATCGGTTCAGGGAGCCGGAACGGTTTGAAATCATATGCTTTAGAAGTGAAGGGGAACGGCATGATTTAATCAAACGGATTATCGGTTTGCCGGGAGAAACGGTTCAGATTCTGAATGGTGAAATAGTGATCAACGGTGAAGTGATTGCGGATCAGGGAGGGCTGAAACCGGCATCGTATGCAGGCCGGGCTGAAAATGAGATCACGCTTGGCAGTAATGAATATTTTGTGATGGGCGATAACCGTGATGAGAGCATCGACAGCCGCTATGAGGAGGTTGGTAATATAAAGCGCAGCAGTATTGTAGGCAGAGCAATTTTTCGTATCTATCCATTCCCAAAGTTCGGGTTGATTGATTAGGAGGCAAAAGTCTTGTTCAAGCTGACAGTATACAAAAGAAAGAGGAAATCGTTCTATGGAAAAGAAAATCGGAGAGATCAGGGAAGAATATCAGGCGGCGACGGTTATGACGCTGCCTGCTTTTATAAAAGGATATGAACAGGATTCGCGTGCGGGAGTTCTTGCTCTTGTAAAAAAGGCAAAGGACACTTTGCGAAGGATTGAGGAAGAATATTCCAGAACAGAAAAAATGAAACTTTATGAAAATAAATATGGGGATTATCAGGCAATCTGTGGAATTGATGAGGTTGGCCGGGGACCGCTTGCCGGACCTGTCGTGGCAGGAGCCGTTATTCTTCCTAAGGATTGCGGGATTTTATATTTGAATGATTCCAAGCAGTTATCCGAAAAAAAAAGGGAGGAGCTGTATGATACCATTATGAAAAACGCTGTTTCTGTCGGGCTTGGTTTTATTTCTCCCGAACGGATTGATGAAATTAATATTTTGCAGGCAACCTATGAAGCAATGCGGCAGGCTATTCAGAAATTGTCCGTAAAACCCGATATATTATTAAATGATGCGGTTACCATTCCGCTTGTGGAAATCAGACAAGTGCCGATAATCAAGGGAGATGCCAAGAGTGTTTCGATCGCGGCGGCCAGTATCGTTGCAAAGGTGACGCGGGATCGGCTGATGGCCGAGTATGACAGCCTGTATCCGGAATATGGCTTTGCCGGGAACAAAGGCTATGGTGCTCCGGCGCATATTGAGGCGCTGAAAAAATACGGTCCGTCCCCGCTCCACAGAAAAACGTTTATTACGCATTTTTGCGGCTGACAAACGGAGGGACGCGGCAATGGCAATTCATTTTTCGGGATTTCATGAATTTCAAAATCAAAATCAAACAGGAACAATATCTCCTGCGCAGAATGTACAAGACGGTACGTCGGGAGCCGCTGCAGGGTCGACACAAAGCAGTCAGTTTACAGCGGGACAGATCTTTTCCGGTGAGGTGATAAGTTTCGATGGAAAAGAGATTCAATTGCTTCTGGACAACAATCAGACACTGAATGCAAAGCTTGACAGCGGACTGAGTGTGTCAATCGGACAGATCTTATCATTTGAAGTGAAATCGGCCTCGAGCAGCCAGACATCTCTTCGGCCGCTTTTTGCAAATCTGGCACAAAATCCTGCGATCTTAAATGCGTTGAAAGGGGCCGGAATGCCGGTGACTGATACGAATATTTCTATGGTTTCCGTGATGATGGAGGAGGGAATGCCAGTCAATAAGCAGGCACTCTGGAGCATGGCGAAAGCGGTGAATGAAAATCCGTTTGCAAGTCCTGCGACGCTTGTGCAGCTTACAAAGCTTGGTCTGCAGATCGATGAGCTGTCAATCCGACAGCTTGAAAATTATAAGGGCTTTGAGCACCAAATGATCAAGGATGCGGTCAATCTGGCAGAGGGGTTGGCAAAGCTTCCCGTAGAGAGCCTGCAAAACGGAAACCCATCACGGGGACTGCAGCTTGCCGAAATGGTTCTGCAGATGATTGGCACCGGAGAAGACGGAACGGTTGGGAGTAAGCTTGCCGAGGCTTTATTACTAAGAGGAACAGCAGTGACAGAGAAACAGACGCAGGAAGAAGTACTCAGACAATTCGAAGATGGCGCACATGCAGAGACGCCTTTACCTGCGTCTGAGAACGCTTTGCCGTCAGGAGATCCTGCCATTTTGGCTAAAGGGCCGTTTTTAAGTGAGCAGCAGAGCTTTTTTGCGGGACAGCTTGCGGAGCTTGGGTTGAGTGATGCCGAGCTGAGTGTTCTTTTCCCCCAAGAGACGGATACAAAGGAGCTGTTTTCCTTTGTAAAAGCTTTGCTGGCGGCGCAAAACGGGAATGCAGCCGGGCAGATGCAGGATGCGCATCAGAAGATCCTTCAGACACTGCTCGGAAGCGGAGAATTTGAAACGGCGGTGAAGGAGGAACTGCTCAAGCAGTTTTTGCTGAAGCCGGAGGAGATTGCCGAGGAAGGAAAAATTGAAGAACTGTATAAACGAATTGCGGCGCAGTCCGCAAAGGCAATCGAGCTGCTGCAAAATGCAGGCAAGGATGGCGGAACAGTTATAAAAAGTGCACAGAATTTGGGCGATCATGTGAATTTTATGAATCAGCTCAATCATATGATGGCTTATGTACAGCTTCCGCTTCGCATGAATCGGGAGAATGCGCACGGGGAGCTTTATGTCTATACAAATAAAAAAAATCTTGCGGGAAAAGACGGAAATGTGAGCGCGCTGCTGCATCTGGAAATGGAACATCTTGGTACGATGGATGTCTATGTGGCTATGCAGAACAGCAAGGTCAGCACCCATTTTTATATGGAAAATGAAGAAACACTGGATTTTCTCGAGAGGCACATCCATCTGCTTGACGAGCGCCTGACAAAAAAAGGGTATCAAATGAATACGACTGTTACGGTAAAGGCGGAGCGGGAACAGGGAAGTATCGTAAAGGAGTTCTTGAAAAATGAAGGTGTGACGACCGCGCCGTCAGTATCGAAGCTGTCATTTGATGTGCGGGCATAGCCGTGAAGCAGAAAGGATTACTATGGCAGAGGAAAAAGAAAAGCAGCCGAAATTAAAGCAGGCGATTGCACTCGAATACGATCCGGCGGATGCGGCGCCGCGTGTTGTGGCAACCGGACGGGGCAGGATTGCAGAGAAAATTATTGAAAGGGCTGAAGAAGCGTCCGTGCCGGTACACAGGGACGATAAACTTGCCGATACGCTTTCGAGATTGGATATCGGAGAATTCATTCCGCCTCAGCTGTATGAGGTCGTGGCGGAAATACTTGTATTTGTTGATGAAATGGAGAAAATAAGAGGCAAGGTCAAAAAATAGAGAGAAAAAAATCATATGAACAAACGTCATGTTGGAACAAGTTATGAGTTGCTGGCGGCAGAATATTTAAAGCAGCAGGGACTTCAAATTATTGATAAAAATTTTCGCTGCAGGCAGGGAGAAATCGATCTGATTGCCTATGACGGCACTTATTATATTTTCACGGAGGTAAAATACAGAAAAACGGCTGAAAGAGGAAACCCCGCGGAGGCGGTAGGCTATCATAAGCAGCTCAGGATTTGCAGAGCGGCCGATTTTTATCGTGTCAGCCGTCATGTTCCGGCAAATACTCCCGTGCGTTTTGATGTTGTTGCGATATTGGACAGTCAGGTGACCTGGTATAAAAATGCCTTTTATTATGTCGGGAGTCTCTAAATAAAAAGGGGAAGTATGGATGAATTAAAGTTTGTCAGGAAAAACCGGAAAGAGTCCGGCGAAGTGCTCTGTATAAGAGAAAAGAATGGTGTTCCTTATCTTGCCTATCCGCTTTTGGAAAACTGCAGCGGATATGTGCATGGATTTTCCACACGCCTTGGCGGAGTGAGTAAGGGGATTTATAAAAGCATGAATTTAAGCTTTACGAGAGGTGATGAGAAGGAGACTGTACTGGAAAATTTTAGGCGGATCGCGTCTGCGATAGGCTTTTCTGTCGAAAATATTGTTTGTTCCGACCAGACGCATACGACAAATGTCCGGATCGTGACGGAATGTGACCGGGGAAACGGCATCACAAAGGAAAAAGGATTTTATGATACAGATGGGCTGGTGACCAATGTTCCGGGCGTTATTCTGGCGACGTTTTATGCGGATTGTGTGCCGTTGTTTTTTATTGATCCGATTCACCGGGCTGTCGGCTTGTCCCATTCGGGGTGGCGCGGTACGGCAGAGAGAATAGGAGAAAAAACACTGCAGGTGATGGCGGAAGCATTTGGAACAAGACCGGAAGATGTGATTGCAGCAATCGGTCCGTCCATTTGTGCAGACTGCTATGAGGTTAGCCGGGATGTGGCTGATGTGTTTACAAGGGCGTTTGAGCAAACGGCCGGACAGATTCTTCATTTGCAGGAAAATGGTAAATATCTGCTTGATTTATGGAAAGCAAATGAACTTATTTTGCTTCATGCGGGTGTTGCGCCCGCACATCTGGCGGTTACGGATATTTGCACCTGCTGCAATCCCGAGTTGTTGTTTTCCCATAGGGCCAGTCAGGGAAAACGCGGAAACCTCGGTGCATTCTTAGGTATTTCTTAGGAAGGATCAATACTCCCCTTCCTCTCGTGAGTTGTATTGTTCCAGTATCCGCCGGATCTTTTCGGTTGGTGTATGTACTTGTGAAAGAGCAACGTCATGATTTAGAAAATCGATAATAGAAGCCAAAAACTTGCTCATGTTTGCTTCAATATAGTATGCGCGTTTTTCCAGTTCCTTTGTGTGGTAAGTCAGGTTTGTCGTAATAATCCTGTCAAAGTAGCACTTTTCATAAGCCCTGTCAAAAGCATCCAATCCGTCTGTAAATAACCCAAAGGTGCAGCAGATCAGTACACGCTTGGCGTTCATCGTCTTGAGCTGCTTTGCAGTGTCGATCATGCTTCCGCCGGAGGAAATCATGTCGTCAATAATAATGACATCCTTCCCATCGATTTCATCGCCGAGAAATTCATGGGCAACAATTGGATTTTTACCGTTTACAACCTTGGAATAGTCGCGTCGCTTATAGAACATGCCCGTGTCCACGCCAAGTACCCCTGCAAAATAAACGGCTCTCGGAAGAGCACCCTCATCAGGGGCAATAACGACAAGGTGTTCCTTGTCGATGATCAGATCTTTTTCATAATGAATAAGGGAACGGATAAACTGATAAGGCGGTGTAAAATTATCAAAGCCGCAGAGCGGCGTGGCATTTTGTACTTTTGGGTCATGTGCGTCAAACGTAACAATATTATGGACGCCCATGTTTTGAAGCTCCTTTAAGGCAAGTGCACAGTCGAGTGATTCGCGGCCGTAGCGTTTATGCTGCCGGCTTTCATACAGAAATGGCATAACAACGGTAACACGGTGTGCCTTTCCTGCAATTGCCGCGATAATGCGCTTAATATCCTGAAAAATATCATCGGGCGACATGTGGTTTTCATAGCCGTTAACAGTATAGGTCAGGCTGTGGTTGCATACGTCGGCGAGAATGAAAATATCTTTGCCGCGGATGGATTCATGAAGAACGGCTTTTCCCTCGCCGGAACCGAAGCGGGGACAGGAGAGCCCCATCAGATAATTATCCCTTTCATATCCGTGAAAAGCCGGGGAATCTCGGTGAGGTTTATTAATTTCCTTTCGAAATGTAACGAGATAATCATTCACCTGCTGTGCAAGCTCCGTGCAGCTCTCATGGGCGATAATTTTTAAGGGGGCCACCTGCATGGCATCTTCTAATTGATCGATATTCGGCATAGGTATTTTTCTCCTGACATTAAATTTAAAACTTGTCCACTACATTTATAACATTCCTGCTGAGGTACGTCAAGGGTACAGATACCAAATTGCAGTAACTGTGACCTTGATTTTCAGCGCAATATATGATACAAAGGTAAGGAGCAATTTTTCAGCTTATTTGATGAAAAGTGTCATTTGAGAAGAAGGCTGAGATAAATAATTATGAAGAAGAAACAGGTACGGAGGTTGCTATGAATAATATGCGGGGTCTGGATACACAGGTCAGAAAATATAGAAGGCAGATTTTTAAAGAAATAGCTTATCTTGCTTATCATTCCAAGAATATCGTGGATGATATCGAGGCGCTGCCTTATAAAATTGTGCGGGCGGATGAACCGGAGTTTTGGGAAAATATTTATCGGGAGCGTTCGGTGGCACAGGAACATTGCCGTTTGGCGATGGGAATGTCACTGCGGCCGGAGGATCAGCCTGTTCATGTATCACAGGGTGTGGAAGAAAGCAATATCGCAGAAAAGTATTACGAGCCGCCTCTTATGCAGGTCATCCCATCTGCATGCAATGCCTGCCCGGAAAACAGATATATTGTCAGCAATCAGTGTATGGGATGTGTGGCAAGACCCTGTAAAGAGGTTTGCCCGGTTGGTGCCATTTATTTTGTAGATGGCAAGTCCAATATTGATTATGATAAATGCGTCCGCTGCGGAAAATGTAAAGCGGTCTGTCCATATGATGCAATCACCCATAAAGTAAGGCCATGCAAGGATGCCTGCGGTGTTGATGCAATCGGGAGTGATGATTACGGAAGGGCTAAAATTAACCCGGACAAGTGCGTATCGTGCGGCATGTGTATGGTAAGCTGTCCGTTTGGTGCGATTGCAGATAAATCCCAGATTTTTCAGCTCATTCGTGCAATGCAGGCAGGAGAGGAAATCATTGCTGAAATTGCGCCGGCATTTGTCGGACAGTTTGGTGCAAGAGTCGGGCCTGAGAAGATAAAAAGTGCGTTAAAGGAGCTTGGCTTTTCCGAGGTATACGAGGTTGCAATCGGTGCGGATGCAGGAGCAATGGCAGAGGCAAAGCACTATGTCGAGGAGGTGGCTACGGGAAAGCAGCCGTTTTTATTGACCTCCTGCTGTCCGTCATGGTCCATGATGGCAAAAACATTATTCCCGGAGACGATTGAAAGCATTTCCAACGAGCTGACACCAATGGTAGCGACAGCCCGTTATATCAAAGAATGTCATCCGAAGGCACATGTCGTATTTATCGGTCCCTGTGCCGCAAAGAAGCTGGAGGCGAGTCGGCGGTCCGTTAGGTCGGATGTGGATTTTGTTATTACATTTGAAGAACTGATGGGGATGTTTGATGCAAAAGCGATTGATCTGGCGGCACTGGAGGCAGATGCGGTTGAGGATGCAACCGGCGCGGGACGAGGCTACGGCATTGCCGGCGGTGTCGCTTCCGCAATTGAAGCGTGCATCAACGCGTATTATCCGGGTACAGAGGTCATGGTGGAGCATGCGGAGGGACTTTCTGATTGTAAGAAAATGCTAATGCTAGCTAAAGCCGGAAAAAAGAACGGCTGCCTGATCGAGGGAATGGCATGTCCGGGCGGCTGCGTGGCCGGAGCCGGAACAAATATTCCGATCAGCAGAGCGACGAAGGAAGTCATCGACTTTAAGAAGCAGGCCAAGGAAGCAATACCAAAGGAATAATGGAAGAGGGAAAATGATATGACAAAGATCAGAACAAGATTTGCACCAAGTCCGACAGGAAGGATGCATGTCGGAAATTTAAGAACGGCGCTTTACGCCTATTTGATAGCAAAGCATGAAGACGGGGAGTTCCTTTTGCGTATCGAAGACACCGACCAGGAACGCTATGTTGAGGGCGCGGTGGAAATTATTTACAGGACTCTTGCAAGAACAGGACTCATTCATGACGAGGGGCCGGATAAGGATGGTGGTGTCGGTCCGTATGTACAGAGCGAACGGCAGACTGCCGGTATTTATTTGAAATATGCGAAACAGCTTATTGAAGAAGGAAAGGCTTATTACTGTTTTTGTGACAGGGAGCGGTTGGAGAGCCTGACACAGGTCGTTGCGGGAAAGGAAATCAGTGTTTATGACAAGCACTGTCTGCATCTTTCCAAGACGGAAATCGAGGCAAATCTTGCGGCAGGAAAGCCTTATGTCATTCGTCAGAACAATCCGCAGGAAGGTACAACGACGTTTCAGGATGAGATCTACGGAGCGATAACAGTGGATAATGCCGAATTGGATGATATGATTTTAATCAAATCCGACGGTTATCCGACCTATAATTTTGCAAATGTTGTGGATGATCATCTGATGGGAATTACACATGTTGTGAGGGGTAATGAGTATCTGTCATCTTCTCCGAAATATAATCGGCTCTATGAGGCATTCGGATGGAGGGTTCCAATTTATGTGCATTGTCCGCTGATTACTGATGAGGAGCACAAAAAGCTTTCCAAGAGAAGCGGACATTCCTCCTACGAGGATTTGCTCGAGCAGGGCTTTTTATCTGAGGCAGTCGTGAACTTTGTGGCACTGCTCGGCTGGAGTCCGGATGACAATGAGGAAATCATGTCTCTTGAGGAGCTTGTTAAAAAATTTGATTATCATCATATGAATAAATCTCCTGCTGTTTTCGATTATACGAAATTAAAATGGATGAACGGCGAATATTTGAAGGCGATGGGCTTTGATGCATTTTTTGCTTTGGCAGAGCCGTATTTAAAACAGATGATTACGAAATCCTATGATTTGAGAAAAATAGCGGCGCTTGTTAAGTCCAGGATCGAAATATTGCCTGATATTAAGGAGCATATAGATTTTTTTGAAAAATTGCCGGACTATTCAATTGAACTGTACACACATAAAAAAATGAAGACGGATGCCGTTTCCTCGCTTAAGGTATTGACGGAGCTGCTCCCGTTATTTACGGCACAGGATGATTACAGCAATGACGCGCTTTATGGACTTCTTACCGATTATGTGGAAAGGAACGGCTATAAAAACGGCTATGTGATGTGGCCGGTGCGTACGGCTGTTTCGGGTAAGCAGATGACGCCGGGCGGAGCGACGGAAATCATGGAGATCCTCGGAAGGGATGAGTCTGTGAGCAGAATCAAGGACGGCATCAGGAGGCTGAGCGGTTATTGAACAATTCGGAGCAATTGAATGATGAGCAGGCATTGGCTGTTCGGCATATGGATGGGCCGATGCTTGTTCTTGCCGGACCAGGTGCCGGTAAGACAAAAGTCTTGACGGAACGGGTGCGCTTCCTGATACAGGAACAGCATGTTCCGCCGGATGAAATTTTAGTGATTACATTTTCCAGAAAAGCAGCGATTGAAATGCGGCAGCGCTTTTTTGGACTGATCGGGGATACGAGTTATCCTGTCAATTTTGGAACCTTTCATGCGGTATTTTTTCATATTCTAAAGCGCTACGGCAGCTATCAAGAAAACAGTATTTTAACTCCCCGGCAAAAAAGAATTTATTTAGAAGAAGCAGGAAGATTGCTTCAAATAACGGAGGCAAGCAGCCCTGCATGGCAGGAAGAGCAGATTTCCAAAATCAGCCGCTATAAAAATGCGGGTGAAAATTTGGAAGCATGCTGTTTTTCGTCTGATGCCGAATGGAAAGAACAATTTTTACAGCTATATGAGGCATATCTGAGGCGCTGCAGCGAAGACGGTATGCTGGATTTCGATGACATGCATGCCGGATGTCTTAAGCTGCTTAAGGAAAATCCCATAATATTGAAAACGTTGAGAGAAACATACCGTTATCTGCTGGTGGATGAGTTTCAGGACAGCAATCCAATCCAATATGAAATCGTAAAACTGCTCGCCGGATCTTCCTGCAATCTGTTTGCGGTCGGAGATGACGACCAGGCAATTTATGGATTCAGGGGTACGTCGCCGCATATTATGAATCAACTGATTGAGGATCTTCCGTCATGCCGGCGCGTGACACTTTTGCACAACTATCGATGCCATGACGCAATTATAAAGGCGGCTGATGCTCTGATTACAAACAATACAAACCGTATTGCAAAGGCGTGTCAGAGTCCGGGAATCTGCATGAAGGGTGAAGGATGCGTGAAATTCAGGAAGTTTGCGGCGCAGGAGGCGGAGGCTGAATTTGCTGCGGAGGAAATCAAACGCCTTATTCAGGTGCAGTATGACCAAAACGGCAGGCGGCGAATGGCAATTTTGTACAGGATTTCAAGCTGCGCCAATCTGCTTGAGGAGAAACTGATTCTTGCTGGAATTTCCTATGAACGGCAGGAAAAACAGAAAAATTTTTATGAGGAGGAGTGGATCGAAGATGTGCTGACCTATTTAAGAATTGCAGCGGGAAGCAAAGGCCGCCCCTATATTTACCGCATTCTAAACAGACCTGCAAGAGGGCTTTCCAGGGAGTGTGTCACAGGAACGGGAGCTGACATGAAAGGAATGCTGGACTATTATGAAGACAGGCCGATACAAGCGGAAACGATCAGAGTTTTTTTCAGAGATCTGGAGGTTGTTTCTCAAATGGCGCCGTTTGCTGCCGTTAATTATATTTTAAAAGGAATCGGCTATGATATTTATTTGCGGCAAACACTTTTAGAGCGAGGGATAAAGATAGATTCGCTCACGGAGCAGACGGAGGAACTGTTTTTAAGAAGCAGTAAGTTTCAGACAATCGGAGCATGGCTTTCTTATGTTGATGAGCTGCAGAGGGAGCGGGAAAGAAAAAAAAACAGGCGGGAAGTCGATTCGGTAAAAGCAGATGTTGTATTGCAGACGATTCATGCGGCGAAAGGGCTGGAATACGATACCGTATTTGTGATCGGATTACAGGAAGGTATTCTCCCTCATAAAAAGGCAATGACAAAGCAGGAAATAGAAGAGGAGCGCAGATTGCTGTATGTGGCGATGACAAGAGCAAAAAACAAACTGTATTTATGTGCGAGAGGCGAAGAACGGTATGGAAAAGGGATCTCCAGATTTGTCCGGGAGCTTGGCCTTCCTCCTGCCGGGATTGCTGAAACGTAACAAGGTCCTGTCTATGGGCAGCACAGCTTTTGTTCTGCGCGCGAAGCTGCGCATAAAATATGGGCTGTTGCCGACAACTAAAAATCAGTTATTTTGCAACAGCCCCCTTGGGATCGTACGAAACGAAAAATATGGCAGGATTGCCATCCGTATATGCTATTCGGTAACCATTTCTTCATCAAATTCCTCATTGTCAAGGAACTCATCAAAGGCATCCGCAACGGCTTCATATTCTTCGTCGTCGGAAATATAATTTAAAACAGGTTCGGCATCGATATCATTCTCATCCTCTTCATATTGATAAAACCAAACCTCTCCATCTGCGCTTTCACCGTTTTCATCGAGTGGAAGCAGTGCGATATAATCATTTTCTTTCACTGTTAATATTGTAATGATTGCACAATTCACCTTTGAACCATCATCCAGTTCAAGTTCTACGGTCATATCCTCCTCCGCATGATCGTGCTCACAATTATCCCCGCAACCACAATTACAATGATGCTCGTGTTCCATAATAACTCCTTTCCCTGCATATGCATATTTTGCTGTTTTCTCCAAAAGATTGACTGATACGCCTGAAAACAGCAAGTACATTTATAATTTACCATAAGTAATTCATAAAGTATAGGGTAATAATGAAAAATACTGATAAATTATTACTGCTTATTCTGTTCCCGGTAATGATAAATTTCCAGATTTAAAAATATAAAATTGGATTGACTATTTTAAACATTATTTTTAAAATAGTGTTAGAAGCAAAAGAAAATAAGTGGGAGAACGGCACTATGACAAAAGGAGAACAGATTGGTAAGTTGCGAAGAATGATAGAGGCGAACGATCAAATCGTATGTTTGCTTGGTGTTGGAATGGGAATTGAATGTGGCTTAAAAAATCGTTGGTGCAACGAAGAAACATACCGGGTGGAGGCAGAGTACGGATATTCACCCGAAGAGATTTATTCGGCGATTTTTTATGGTACAAAGACGGAGGAATTTTTTAAGTATTATAAAAAGGAAT
>JASGGU010000077.1:0-18686 GCA_047602645.1 Lachnospiraceae bacterium
CGATGTCATTCTGATGGATGTGGAAATGGAAACCCGCACAGCCGGGCTGGATGCGGCGAAACAAATTTTAGAGAAGCTGCCTGACACAAAGATTATCATATTGACTGTCTATGAGGATGATGAAACGGTATTTACCGCCTTTCAGCTCGGAGTCACGGACTATTTCCTGAAAAACTCCGCTCCCAGTGAAATCATTACCTGTGTAAAGGATGCGTACCACGGCATCTCACCGATCCGCCCGGCCATCGCCCAAAAAATCCGGAGGGAATTTCAGCGTGTCAAAAACAGCGAGGACAGTTTTTTTTACTGCCTGCAGCTTGTCACGCAAATGACGCAGACGGAGCTTGACGTGCTCGACCTGATGAGTCAGGGCTATACGCGCTCGCAAATCTGCAAAATCCGCTGTGTTGAGCTTTCGACTGTCAAGACTCAGATTCACAGCATTTTAAAAAAATTCAACAAGGATTCTATGAGTGAAGTCATAGCTCTCATCAACGAGCTGCAGATTTTTTCCTATTTAAGAAAGGGGCAGATTTAAACCGCCCCTTTGCTTATTTCTGCATTCTTTCTTATGTCTGCGGGCCTAAGTTTTCCTCTTTATAATGCTTACGGCACAGCGCCACATATTTATCACTTGCGCCAAGGCAAATCTGTTCTCCGCTTTTGACACCCTGCCCCTTTTCGTTAAAACGCAGGTTACAGTTCGCTCCCTGACCGCACCAGCAAACAGTCTTTAGCTCTTCAATAACATCCGCCCATGCCAATAGCCAAATGGAGCCTTCAAACGGTTCCCTTCGAAAGTCCGTCCTAAGGCCATAGCAAATAACCGGAATATGAAGCTCATCCACAATATGAAGAAACAGCTCGATATCCGACTTTTTGCAAAACTGCGCTTCATCTACAATCACACAGTCATACGTTCTTATTTCCTCATCGCTCATTTTCACAAGATCCTCGACGTATCCACACTCCTTTTCAAGACCCATCCGGCTTCTGATTACTCTGTCTCCGTCTCTTAAGTCCACACCCGGCTTTAATAAAAGTGCCCGCTTTCCCCGCTCCGCATAGTTATATTCCACCATCAGTGCATTCGCAGTTTTGGAGCTCCCCATTGCACCGTGTCTAAAATACAATTTCGCCATTGTTTATGTCCGCCTTATTTTTTTACTGAGGACATTATACATGAGCCTTCACCTCATAGACAAATGCGCTCTTCTCTTCGTTCCGGCGCGATATAATGTCGTGAGACATTATATCATTAATCTCCTTTTCTTACAACGAACAAAAGTGTGCTTTGTTCACTTTCACGATCATATATTCCGGCGGCACAGCTTTTGTTCCGCGCACAGCTGCGCATCCTGCACGGAGTGCTTTTATTTGATAGGAAAATCCGTAGGAATTTCCTATTAAATGAATAAGCATGCCGGAATTTGAACATTCCTGACATGCTTATTATTGTGTTCCGTCACTCTTGAGTTCAATGATAAAATCGACACGTCGGTTTCTGGCGCGGCCTTCGGATGAGTCGTTATCGGAAATCGGATGATATTCCCCGTACCCAACCGCAGAAAACAGCTCTTCACTGAGTGTCGAATTCTTCAGCAGCCATTTTACCACATTCACTGCACGGAAGGTAGACAGCTCCCAGTTACTTTCAAATTCGAGGGAATTGATTGGAATGTTATCCGTATGCCCCTCGACACGAACCATTGATATCGAGTCTTTATTCGCGGTCAGGATATCACCCACCTTGCGTAAGGTCGACTCCGCATTTGGACTGACCTTTGCTTTACCAAGATCAAACAAAATCGAACCATTGATACGCAGCAGAACCTCATTATTTCCCTGTCTGGAAACGCTGATCTGGTCTTCATATTCGGAGGCGCCTACATATAAATCAGTCGAATCCAGGAAATCTTCCACATTTTCATTTGCACCCTGATCGTCATTTGCACCTTGGGCATTTGCGTTTTGATTACCATTCTTTCCCTGATTTGCGTTTTGATTGCCCTTGGCACCTTGAGCATTCGCATTTTGATTTCCATTTATGCCCTGATTTGCATTTTGACTGCCGTTTGCACCCTGGGCATTCGCATTTTGATTGCCGTTGATGCCCTGATTCGCATTTTGACTGCCATCTGCACCTTGGGCATTCGCATTTTGATTGCCGTTAACGCCTTGATTCGCATCTGCTCCCTGCGCATTTGCGTTTTGATCTGCGTTCTCTCCTTGACTTGCAGCTGCATTTTGATTTGCATCTGCTCCCTGCGCAGTATCGGCATTCTGACTGGCATCCGCACTCTGGGCACTGTTTGCCTGCTGTTCATCACCAGACTGCCCTTGTGCCTGCCCATCACCGCTGATTACACTGCTTTGCTCCGCAAAAAGACTATCCTGACCATCCAACACACCATCATTTCCAGCCAAAGGACTGCTCCCCTGCCCTTCCATGACAACAATGGAATCATTGGCGGCTGACTTAGCAGCATTAGAATAGGCCTGCTCCATCATGGCGAACGCAAACAAAACTACAAAGATAGCAAGTAAGTCTGTAACCAAATCGCTGTAACTGTCTTGCCAATTGGCTCCTTCTTCGTCATCTTCATTGTCTTCATTACTAAATTTTCCGCCTTTTTTCATATGCTGTTAACCACCTCCTTTGAGTTTATGGGGCGGCCATCCCGTTCCCTCTCCGGTTCAGGCGGATTAATGTGCGCATAAGCGTACAATTCACCCTTCAACAAAGTCGGATTCTTACCCTGCTGAATCGACGCAACGCCTTCTATAATCAATTCTCTTCTCAAAGTTTCCTCGCCGTCCATAAAGCGTAAACGCTTTGCTACCGGGGAAAAAACTACATAAGCGATAAATGCACCATAGAAAGAAGATACAAGCTCCAATGCCATCATGGGCCCCAGTGTGGTAGGATCATCCAAACTGTTCAACATAGGAATTAAGCCAACATAGGTACCCATCAGTCCCAATGCCGGTGCGGTAGACGCGATCATATCAACCATGGCGGCCCCCTTCTGATGACGCTGCCGCATGAAATAAGTTTCTCCCTCCAGAAAATCCCGCAGCTCATCCTGATCAATACCGTCGACAATCAGTTCAATACCTCTCCTTAAGAATTCATCATCGGTAAACTCATTAACCTGATCCTCAAGTGCAAGCAAGCCCTCCTTTCTTGCAATTTCCGAAAGCTTCACGAGCACCTTGATATCCTCTTCCAGATTATAGCCTTCACTGTAAAGCGCCTTTTTTATAACAGGGCCAAGAGTTTTTAATCGTTTTAAGTTAAATGCCGTCAGCATAACGGCACTCGTTCCGCCGATTGTGATGAGGAAAGACGGGAGATTCCAGAATGACTTGGGTTGCCCTGTCGTAATTACCGAAGTGACAACGAATGTGATTCCGAAAACGAGTCCAAAAAAGTTTGAAGCCAATGATGATTTTGATTTATTTTTAGCCATCAAGTTCCCCCTATTTGCTGCCTATCGCGCATTTATTTTCCCAAATTTTGTATTCTTCATTACATTTTGACTCAAAGATACATATTAACATTATCGTTTTACTATTAACTATTCAAGTTAATTCCAATAATCTTAACATGCTTTTTATGCGCTTTTCTCTTTTGTTTTTCCATAAACCCCTAAAAATCGCGTGTTTTTCCATCTCCCATGTGACAAAACATTGTTTATATTTTTTTCGAAATCTTAACATAGATAATTAAATTCCTTATATAAAGAAAAAAAGCCCTCGCAAAACGATGACGACGCATCATTTCACAATGGCTTTTCTCTTTTTGCAATTTTATAAATACTAAACACCCGTACCGGACCTGCTACTCCGGCTGTTTCTTTGGTTTTATGGGCTTGCTTGTCATAACAAACCGTTCGACAGGCATTGTAAAACAGATGCTGTGAGAGGGACTGTTCAATCCGGCATTTTCCCGAATGGCATGGATAATCCGTACACTCACATCCTCATCCACAACGCTTAGAATAATTTCCTTTTCCGTGTCAATCGTAATGCCGAAAATCGACTGCGGCACGGCACCGACTCCGCGCGCATTCATAATCGTTGCACCGCCCGCACCTTCCTTGCGCATAATTTCCGCAACTTCCTCCGCAAAACCGATATTGACAATCACATATAATGCTTTTTTATTGTATGTCTCATCCACCATAAGTTCCTCCGCAATTAAAATGAAATTTGAATCGGGATTGTAAAGGCAATTCCCGTATTCGGTTTATCAAAATGAAATCGATGAATCAGCATATCTAATACAACATCGGTCTTTTTGCAAGCTATAACACAAGTGATTACCACCTTGTTCTCCTCTGCCACAAGCCCGAACATGTCGCTCAGATAATCGGAAGAGACCGCGCCTTTCCCGTACATGACGGTAATCAGCTTTCCGCCCTCCTCAGCCAGCGCTTCAGTAAGCGCATTCTTTAGTTTCCTTCCGGCTATGATCGTTAAAAACACCAGACAAGGGGAATCTTCATGTATCACTGTTTCTATCCTCCATGGATAAAATCTCATATTTTATAGTTCTGTCTGCATGCTGTCCTCCTCATCGTCAGCAGCATGCTGGACAATTGACTCTAATTCCATAATTTCCGCAAGCTCGTTCTCTTCCATGAGTTTATGCGCTTTTCTCAACCGTATGTCATAAATAATGCCAAGTGCCTGCACTGTAATCAGCGGCGTAACGGAGATGAATGCAATAATTCCAAAACCGTTTGTCAAAATGGACTGGGCACCCGGTCCTTCCAAATCTGCCACCGCCTGCGCAGCGCCAAGTGTCAGGGGTGTTAAAAACGCCGAAGTCAGCGCGCCGCCAGACACACCGCCGGAATCAAACGCCAAGCCGACAAAAAGTGTCGACGTAAATTTCATCATAATCAATGCCAGCGCATATAGCGGTACCAAAAACCAAAGAATATTGATCTGTGTCAAAATTTTAACCATCGAGATCAGAGCCGCAAAACCGATCCCGATTGCAAGTGTCGCCCGGATCGCATTTTTCTTAATGTGACCGTTCGTAATTTCTTCAAGCTGTTCACCCAGAACGGTAACTGCCGGCTCAGACAGTGTAATTGCCACCCCGAGTACAAACCCAACAATCAGCAGCAGCCATTTAAACCACGGCGGACGCGAAGGATCCAAAAATACTTCACCGATATATTTGCCGGCAAATGCAAATCCGAAGTCAATCCCCGAAAGAAAAATCAGCAGGCCGACATAGGTAGAAATCGAACCAAGCAATATTTGAATCAGTTCCTTTTTCGGAAGCTTAATTAACAGAAACTGAAAGGGCAGATAAACAATAACAATCGGAAACAATGCAAGCGCAACCCCCGACAGATTTGCCGTAACGATTTCCTTCAGGCTCTCAGCCGCACCCGGATCATATACATCCGCCGGCGGAAGCACTCCACCGTTTACGGCATTGACAATGATTCCGTAGATAAATAGTGCTAAAATAGGACCCACCGATGCAAGTCCTATAATCCCAAACGTATCCTCATTGGCCTTGTGCTTTGACATCGTACCGGATACGCCCAAACCAAGCGCCAAAATGAACGGTACCGAAATATCACCTGTCGTCGCACCACTCCCGTCAAAGGCCAGTGCAATAAACTCCTCCGGAACAAAAACAGCAACAACAAAAATCACAGTATAAAGTATTGCAAATACAACCTTGATATTTAAGTCTCTCATGATACGAAACAACGCAAAACCAACCATTACTCCGATTCCCGCACCCATGATCCAAATAAACACTGTTTCATCGATCATATGCATAATCATATGTGTCTGGCGGGCCAAAACCGCCAAAGCCGGTTCGGCGACGGTAGCGAGAAGACCGAAGACAAACCCAAAGAAAACAATAAATACTGCTTTTTTTAATTTGACAAGTGAACTGCCTACCAATTTACCAATCGGCAAAATGCTGATAGTTAATCCATCCAAAAACAACGACTGCCCCAATACCACACTCGCATAACCAACAATTAGTTTGATATAATCGCCCTTGTTTTCCATTGGAGCCACGAAAACGCAGACAATAATGATGACTGCCGCAAGCGGCAGGGATGATAGAAAAACCTCTTTTAGTGTATTTGAAAATCTCATAATTACATTATATCAGCAAAAACCCAAAGATGCAAACTTTTCAATTTTCTTATACAAAATTACGCTTCATCCAGCTTCCGCTGTAAATGTTCCAGTTTTTTCAGTTTGACAAACAGCGGGACATTTTCGATCCCGACGCTGCTGTTTTCCAGACCATACCACTGTACATAAGAGCCGGCAACGTGACGGATCCCATATTTTACAGCGATTGCCGCTCTTCCGTATGAAGTAATATCGCATTCCGGCGAAAGCACCTTATGAATCATGTAAAAACAAAAGTTGCCGACACTTCCGTTTTCTTCATAAATTGAATACTGATGATCCTGCGGCGGCAGCTCACCCGACGCAATCAGATCCGTTACGATCTGACGCAGATGCACGTTGATACGCTGGTGCACCTTAAATCCGAGAAACAGCCGCACCCTGAACAGATAGTCTGTCCCAAAGCTGTCCACCGTATACTCGTTTGTATAAGGCTCATCCGTTACAATAACGCTGACAATCCAGTATGCTTTGGCCCGCTTCGGAACCTTATTGAATATGGAATAAAGCACGTCCCTGTCTATGATATCCCCATGTGTATCATGCGTAACATAGACGACGTTATCAGTAACCATATAAACCGATTCATCCTTGCACAAACGCGTAAACATCGGCAAATATTCCTTGATATGCATATAACACGCTTGTGAACGTTCGATATAGGTCCCGTAATACCAGTCAACCATTAGCAGGAACAGAAGAATTGCCATCAAAAGTGCAACATAGCCGCCTCGTGAAAACTTACTGAGACTGGATATAAAGAAGCTTCCCTCCAATCCGCCGAATAACAGGAGAAACAAGATTGAAACAATATGGAGCTTTTTCTTTTTCCATAAATAGGTGAACAATAAGAGCGTCGTCATCAGCATCGTAATCGTAATCGCAAGCCCGTAGGCCGCCTCCAGCCTTGCGCTTGAGCGAAAATACAGGATAACGATCGCACAGGAAATCCACAGCACAAAATTGACAAGCGGAATATAGCTTTGTCCCTTTGTCTGCGACGGATAAATAATCCGCATCCGCGGCATCAGATCGAGACGAGTTGCCTCGGAAACAAGCGTAAACGACCCGGTGATAAGCGCCTGGGAAGCAATGATCGCGGCAATTGTGCTCAACACAACCGCAAACATACGTATTTCATCCGGCAGCATTTCAAAAAACGGATTCATATCTTCGATGCTATCAAATGCGTGACTCCCTTTCTGCTTCAACAGCCATGCACCCTGCCCGAAATAGTTTAACAGCAGACATACTTTCACAAACGGCCAGCTCGCATAAATATTCTTTCTGCCGACATGCCCCATATCCGAATACAGAGCTTCCGCACCCGTTGTTGCCAAAAACACACTGCCGAGTATCATGATGCCTTCCTTGTTCGCATCACTGAATAAAATGCCGACTCCGCGCAGCGGATTCAGTGCCCTCAGCACCGTAAAATCGCCGGACATATTAAAAATGCCTACCGTTGCTAAAAACAGGAACCATATTGTCATCAAGGGGCCGAAGGCTTTTCCGATCATGCTGGTTCCGGCTTTCTGCACAATAAATAATATCGTAATGATAAACAATGTAATAAGGACAATACGGGTTTGACCGCTGCCTAACAGCTCATGGAGCTCAGGAATGCTACGCAGGCCCTCTACTGCGGTCGTCACCGTCACTGCGGGCGTCAGAATCCCGTCTGCAAGCAGAGCCGCCCCGCCTACCATCGCAGGTACGATCAGCCATTTTCCGCATTTTTTTATCAGGCTGTAAAGGGCAAAAATACCTCCCTCTCCGTGGTTGTCCGCTTTCATGGCGACAAGCACATATTTGACAGTTGTCAGCAGCGTCAGTGTCCAGATAATTAATGACAGAGAACCTAGAATCAGTTCTTCATTTACTGTGCTGATCCCACCGTTTTCTGCCAATATGGATTTCATAACATACATGGGCGAGGTTCCGATGTCACCGTAAACTACCCCGAGTGCCACGAGCACCGCGCCCTTACTAAAGGGAATTTCCCCTGGTTTTTTTTGTTCTATCATCTTTCTTATGCCTCTTATCTTTTTACTGATTTTGCACTAAGTCTATCAGAATGCATCAACAATTACAAGCAAAAAATATGCCAAGAAAAACCTTATTTTTTATTATTTCCTAAGCGGCAGCCGCCTATCCGTATTTGCAGCTTTTTTCAAGGCATTCCCGCATAGTAAACACGTACTTTACGGCTTCACAATATAAAAAGTATCGGCCAAAAGCAGCCAATTGGCCCGAAACAGATTCATGATCTGCCAGTAACCCACTCCCCGCAGCGAATATTCCTGCACAAGCGCAAATTTTGCTCGCAGACTCCTGACATCCTCAAACCATACTTCATGTATAATGCCGCCGCTTTCATATGTGAAAAACGGGGACATTGCTGTTTCGTCAAATTGGATCGGCACATTGTTGGCAATCGCAATCTGGACCGCCTCTATATTGCTGATTGTGCGGGCTCTCGTCACGCCGCTTTCATAAGGAAGCGGCCAGTCATATCCATAATTTGGGATGCCGAGATCAATTTTAGCAATGGGAATCCTCGTAATGGCATAATCGACAACCTCCCGCACCTTATTGATCGGCGCGACAGCCATTGGCGGCCCATAGGTATAACCCCACTCATATGTCATAAGCAGCACACTGTCCGCGGCCGCACCCAGAAGTCCGTAATCCTTTCCACCATAAAGAAGGCCGGGCTGGTCATCGGAGGTCTTCGGTGCAAGTGCCACAGAAACCGGATAGCCTATCTCATTTACAGCCGTACGTACATTTGTCACAAATTCCGCAAAGGCGACCCTGTCATCGGCAAGAATATATTCAAAATCAATATCAACACCTCGAAATCCTTTTTGAGCAATCATTGCAAGCAGATTATCAATTAAATTCTGCTGCACCGCTATGTCGCTCACGACGACCGTAATCAGATAATTGTTAAATCGACCGTCCGGTCCAAACGGTGTCAATGTGAGGATGGGATTCGTATTTGCATCATTTGCAAGAGCGATCATCCACGTATCGTCCACCTGCGGCGGGACCAATTCTCCCGTATCCGTAAAACCATAAGAGAATACAGATAAATTTGTCAGGTAGGGGAGCGTTTGCGTCAGATTAAAACGTTCGATAAACGGATAGGCATAGCCATTCGTGATAATGGTGCGTTTCTCAGCGGGAGTCTCTCCCGCACTCAACAAAAGAGCCTGCCCGACGGCAAGCCGATAAGGGGGGTATAGCTGGTTATTATAAATTATCGATTCGGTACTGATTCCAAAGGCAGCTGCGATTGAACTCACGCTGTCTCCGGCATTTACAACATAAATCGTCATATCAACAGGCACCCGTCGACATTTTTATTAGTTTATGCAGCAAAAATAAAAAATTGCTTCTTCTCTTTCCATAAACCAATAGCAAACAATACCTATCCTTGTCTGCTATTTTGACTGTTTTCTTAATTTATAATTAATCAGATATTCCATTTCAGCTTTGTTGTCCGCCGATAACTGCTGATAATTCATCAAAAAATCAAAATCCGCTTTAGATAATTCCATCATCGCCTCTGTCGGAATACGTTTTGCCTTCAGGTGACGGATCAATCCGATCTCCGCGTCCTGTATCCGAAGCCCTGCTGCATCATGGGGCAGACGAGGAGTTCCGGCCAGATCATCCAGCGAGACTTTGTAGTATTGAGCAAACAGCAACAATGTATTAATATCCGGAACCCTGCGCCCATTTTCAAAATAAGAATAATTCGCGCGGCTGATATTCAAATCCTCGCAAAGCTGCCTTTGTGTTAAGTAATGCTTTTGTCTCAGTTCAAGAAGCTTTAAACCAAGCCGGTTTTTTTCCATTGCCTCACCCCGATCCCGATCCTATTATTATAATTATAACAATCAAAAAGAAATATGCATTAAAGCTTAACAAATTGCGACTGTTATGACAATATTAACAATGTCTTAATAAGTTGCAAGGCGTGCACAATTTAAAGTGCACGCCTTTTATTATCGAGATTAGAATATAGTAAAATGAAATCTACCACTATGGTCTTTCTTTATCAGATCCTATGATTAATGTCCTTAACCGCGGGATAAATTTTCTTATAAATTTGTAATTTCTCCGCATAAACAGCATGGCGTTCCTGATCAGGCAGGTACTCCTGCCCGAAGGATACCATGCGGGCACTTGCTTCCTCGATCGTAGCATAATCTCCGATTGCGACTGCGCCAAGTATCGCACCGCCGAGTGTGCCTGTCTGTTTATTCAACACGGTTAAGACAGGAATGCCTAAAATATCCGCTTTAATTTGCAAAAGCTTCGGAGACAGGGCACCTCCCGATGAAACAAGTGTTTTCACCGTCACGCCCGCAGCTCTTAAGCATTCCAGAATAAAGGCCAGTTCATAGTTTGCACCCTCCATGAGCGCCTTGTAAAGTTCCTCGTTCTTCGTGTCCATTGTAAGACCCAAAACCGCTCCTCTGGAATCTACATCCATATACGGCGTCGCGGCACCGGAAAAATGCGGAAGCACAAACAAATCAGTCGGAGCATCCGGCATTTTTTCATTTAATGATGCAAACTGCTCCGTCAGTTCTTTTCCTTCCGGGCTCTTATCAAACTGTTGCGCAAACCAACGCAGCAGAACACCCGATGTATTGTTCCATGCGACTGTATTATACAGATTCTCTTTCGCAAACGGCTGACGGGAAATCTGATAGCGGTCTACATCTGCCGTTGGCAGTTCCTCCTTTTTAAGGATCGCCGTCAGTCCTTCCGTCGTTCCGACGACATTGCTGCACCAACCGTCCTGATGAACTCCGGAACCGAGCGCATTGCAGATATGGTCATGTGTGCCTGCGATTACCTCTGTTTCACCCGAAATCAAAAGCTCCCTTGCCACGTCACTTGAAATTCTTCCGACTCTGCTGCCGGATGGTCTCGCATCGGAAAGCAGTTCCCGTCTGATCCCGGTAAGTACCAGCAGCTCCTCAGACCATTCCATCCTGTTCGTGTCAAAAAGAAGCGTCCGGGAAGCCATCGAATAGTCGATGACGGCATGATTCGTCAGGCGGTAAATAATATAATCCTGAAAGGTAACAATCTTCCATGCACTTTCAAATATTTCTTTTCGGAAAGTTTTCAGCCATAATATCTTATTTACGGAATAGATTGCACTTAAATTCTGTCCTGTGATCTCGGTGAGCCTGTCTCTGCCGGCAGCCTCTATCAGCCATTTAAGTTCCTCTTTCCCTCGGATATCCGTTCCTAATATGCTGTAACAGAGAGGGTTTCCCATCTTGTCCACAGGAATGACCGCTTCACCCAATGCAGATACGGTAATGGTTTTAACCGCATGCCCCTCGCCTGTATGGCGCAGGCATTTCTTTACAGCCTCCCATACCATATCTCCATCAAGCTCCCTGTATCCATCCTTTGTATTAGAAAAATCGTAATTGATCTGACAGCTTTGCAGAATATTCCCTTCTCTGTCCACTAAAGCAGCTTTCGTACCGGACGTTCCGATATCCAAACCGATATACATGTTCGTTATGCCTTTTCGTTTTTAAATACATTTAATACTTCAACGGTTTGATTGTAAATAATTTCCATTGCCTGATTTGCAAGGTTACAGAAATTCACAGGATTTTTTGCCTCTGCAATCGTCTTGGCAAGATAAGGCGCCGGTGCCGTATCAATCGCAGTAAAGTAATTAATTTTCTTAATTCCGGCATCAATTGCCCTTTGGATCTGATCAAACGGAGTACCGGAACCGCCATGCATACCCAGAGACATATTACCTGCTCTTCTTTTAATGTCCTTGACAAGCTCAATATCAAGATTCGGTGTACCTGCGTACATTCCATGCACCGTACCGAACGATACCGTCAAAACATCACAACCCGCACGCTCACAGTATTCCTGTGCTTCTTCCGGATTTGTAAAATAAATGCTCAAATCTGACAGATCGCTTGTCTCCTGTCCATGCACCTCACTCGGCATATTGTTCGGCATCGCTCCCAGCTCAGCTTCCACACCGATTCCCAGAGGCTTTACAATATCCACAAATCGCCTTACCTCTTCAATGTTCTTTTTCAAAGGAAATCTTGAGCAATCGTACATGATTGATGTACAGCCCAAGCGCACGGCCTTCATACAGTGATCAAAATCATATCCATGATCCACATGAACGGAAATTGGCGCCGTTGATTTTTTGGCATATTCCAACATAAGCGGAACTGCGATTTCAATCGGAACAACACTTTCCTCCGTCTGCGCATGGTTGAGCGTAACGGGCATATTCGTAGCTTCCGCCGCCTCTATAACGGCCCTGAGAGAGATTTGGTTCGGGGTGTTGATTGATGCAATTGCAAAATTCTTTCTTTCCGCTTCCTGTAACATTTCCTGTAAACTAACTAACATAGCAATTCTCCTTTGGCTTTAATTTTTGTCTACTCCCTCTCCTCCTGAATCGCCTCACATGTCGTCTTAAAGCTCTTTTCTCCGTTTGTACTCAGCCTTTTTGTAATGAGGATATAAAGACAATCCAGCATTACCATCTGCGTCACCGCAGAACAGGACGGCTCCAGTCCAAAATCGACCGATTCGTTGTCCACCGTCTTTAAGGTAACATGACAGATTTTCTCGAGAGGGGTGTTATCATAGCTTGTGACTCCTATTACCTTCGCACCGTTTTTTGCCGCACGTCTAATACTGCTCAGTACAGACTTGCTGCGGCCAAAGGTGCTGACTGCCATTACGATGTCTCCCTTTTTCATAAGGGAGGATGCAACAGCCGCTTCGTGGGTATCCGCATAAAACGTACATGTGATACCCAGACGGAAAAGCCGCAGACGAATACTGTTCGCCGTTACCGCAGACCTTCCCTGTGCAAAAATAACTAATTGTTTGGCTTTTACTATCAAATCCGCCACCTGCTCCAGCAGCTCATAATCGATAATTGCCAGCGTATCCCGCAGCGTCTGGATATTCGCCTCAAAAATTTTATGGCAGATGCTGTCTGTTCCATCAGCTTCCGTGATTGCAGAATAACCCTTTAAACTGATACGCTTATTCATTACCTCGCTTTTTGCAACCTCTACTTGAAACGCCCTGTAATTTTCATAGCCAAGATATTTGACAAATCTGGATACGGTCGGCGTGCTGACGCCGCTTCTTTCTGCGAGAATATTGATCTGCATTCCCTCTATCGAAGAAAAGTGGTCACAGATATAATCACCGAGCGTTTTTTGTGCCGCATTCAACTGCTGTGCCTTCGATCTGATATTTAATAGTATTGCCGGAGTAACTTGCCCAAAATCTTCTTTCATTATCCCTTACCTCATTCCCTTTCCATGATAATTAGTTACTGTTCGCTCCGTTCTCAGCAACGCATGATTTCTGCATGTAAATTTGCTCTGCGAAGCAGAAATCACCCCTTGAATTACTTTCTTACGCAGCTTAACAGCATGTGTTAAACTACTGTGCGAACAGTAACGATAATTATTCCCATTCCAATAATAATTGTAAATATTATACACCAATGTTATAATATTTGATATCGATTATCTATTTTGAGAATAAATTTCATGAAAATTATTTTTGCGCAAATTACTTTTATGAAATAAATTTACCACATCTTTTTCTATCTGTCAAGTACTCCGGTCAAAAAAATTAGGCATGACTAACTTGGTATTTACGGGCGGAGCAATGGCTATACTTGAATCATCTGCTGTATGGATGAGGCAAGCGTGTCGACAATAAAATAGCAGCTTGTGGCTCCCGCGTCTAAAACTCCCCGGGAGCGCTCACCGAGCCTGCTTGCTCTCCCAATTCTAGCCACCATATCCTTTGTCGAATTCCAGCCTTCAAAGGCTGCTTCCTTTAACGCCTCAAGCGCCGCAAAAAAGCTTTTTCCCTCCATTAATGCTTTGGAATATGCCTCCACAGCCGGGATCAGTGTGTCAAGCAGTGTCTTATCCCCTTTTTTGGCACTTCCGATTTCTTTAACCTCGTGTTCGGCACTTTTTAGCATCCGTTCAAAAACCAACGCGTCAATTGCCTCCTCATTTTCAGATTCCTGCGCAAGCGCTTCAAAAAAAACTCCGTAAAGCGGCCCCATCGAGCCGCCGATATCAGTCATCAGCGTATCGCTCAGAACTAAAAGTGCCTCGGACATCGAAAGCCTTTTTCCTTTCAATTTCTCCTTACAAAGCAGAAATCCCTTGTTCATATTGATACCATGGTCGCCGTCACCGATCAAACCGTCAATTTCACTTAAATAGTCTTTTTTTTCATGAATGATTTCGATCAGGTTTTCTACGATGGTCATCCCGTCCTTATTTTTAAATTTCATCTCATTCTCCCGTTAAAATTGTTTGAGTCCAACCGTTTCCACCGGCATATCAAGCAGCTCCTTTAACTCCTCATCCAGCTTCATCATTGTCAGGGTGACGCCCATCATGTCAAGGGAAGTAAAATAATTTCCGACATACGCGCGATAAACCCCGATCCCCTTTTCTTTTAAAATTTCTGCCACCCTGTTATAAACAATATACTGCTCCATGACAGGTGTCGCGCCCAAGCCCGACAGTAATACAGCTACCTCGTCTTTCTCCTGAAAGGGCAGATCCGGCAAGATAACATCTAACATCTGCGATGCAATCTCATTTGCACTTTTGAGTGGCTGTACGCTGATACCCGGCTCACCGTGATGTCCGATACCAACCTCCATATTTCCTTCTTCTATATGAAAATTCGGATGCCCAACTGCCGGAATTGTACAGGGTTTTGTCCCGATTCCGACGCTTCTTGTGTTATCAATGGCTTTCTGTGCCGCGCTGATAACCTCATCGAGATCACCCCCTGCGGCCGCTTTTGCACCCCCGATTTTCCACATTAAAATTTCTCCCGCTACTCCTCTTCTGCGCTCCTTCTCATACAGCGGAGCGGAAGCGGCATCATCATTGGCAACTACCGTTTTCACCGTAATTCCTTCTTTTTTTGCCATGCGAATTGCCATTTTTACATTCATGTTGTCGCCCGCATAATTTCCGTACAGGCAGGCAACTCCCTTCCCTGAATCTGCTGCCTTAATCGCATCCAGAAACGCCTGTGCCGCAGGTGAAGAAAAAATTTCGCCGGCTGCGGCGGCATCACACATATTTTTCCCGATATAACCGATAAATGCCGGCTTATGGCCGGAACCTCCGCCGGTCACAATTCCGACCTTGTCGGGCACCGGCGCATGCTTATATTTTAACACGCGCGGATTGTCCGTCTCGACAATGAGATCGGTGTGCGCCTTTACAAAGCCTTTCAACATATCCTCCACCACATAATCAGGATCATTTACGATTCTTCCCATATCACATCCTCCTTTCCCGGCTGCCGTATTCCCGCTCAATTTCCATAATACGGTCAACCTTTGCCTTGGACGTACCGCCTGAAAAATCGCAGCCCAGCCAGATATCCGCCAGATATTTTGCCAGTTCCACTCCAATGACCCGCTCTCCCATACAAAGGATCTGTGCATCATTGCTCTTTCTGGCACGTTCCGCGGAAAATGGATCGTGGCAAACAGCCGCACGGATCCCCGGCACTTTATTTGCCGTAATCGCCATACCGATGCCTGTCCCGCACACAAGAATACCGCGTTCAAAAGCACCGTCCGCAACCGCTTTTGCGACACTGTTGGCTACATCCGGATATAAAACCGTCTCGCCGGATCCTGCACCGAAATCCGTAAGCTCCATTCCTTTCTCTTTCTGCAGATGCTCAATCAGCTCCATTTTCAAGTGGTATGCCGCTTCATCACAGCCAATGGCTATTTTCATAGATTCATCTCCCTTTATTCCGTTTATTCTCCCAAAACTTCCACATCAATATTCAGCATCCGACAGATTATCTTCAGCTCTTCCGTATGGTTGCCGTATACCGCATGACAGTGGTTGGCACTGAATTTCTCAAGGAAAATTTCATGTGCAAACGGGAGCTTCGCAAATACATGCGGCCACTCCTTTGTTGTTTCCGCCATTTTTTCTTCAGGCAGCGTTACGAACTCCGCGGGAATGATTGTTAAACGATAGCGGCCCTTATAGCGATTAAGCCGTGCAATTGTCGCTTCTCCGGGCTTTGTCATGCAGTTTACATGGCAGCCGCCTCCTGAATAAATTTCAAGGCAAGGATAAAGCTTCACATTTTTCAAATTTTCTTTCGCATCCTCACTTTTTCCGGCAAAATAAGTAGATTCGGAGCCGCAGTTGCAAAATACCATCACATCGAAATCCTTGTCGTAATGGCGCACATCCATAAACAGCACCGGCTCATTTGTCAGAAGCTTTAAGATCTGCATCGTCAGCGCCGCATCCGAATCTGCTTCGCATGCGAAAACAACCGGTTCCTTTGTGCCGTCCCAATCATAAGGGTCGTTCATAAACGCCGCAGCGATACACTCCGTACAATAATGCCTGCTCATCTCATAATGGCACTTTACGCCTACAAAATCGTAATCATTTTCCTTCACGATCCGTTTGATCGCCTCATAATGCCGGATCTGCTCCTTGAGTTTTTCGGGTGTCAGGCGATCGCCGTCATAGAGAATGCCGCCGCAGCTTTCGGTCAGCCAGCCGAAAGCGGCTTCTACTTTTTCCTCAGGCACTTCCCCCGCCAATCGGACGATTTCGGACTGATCCATATGATCCACATCCACTCCAAACTTCTCCTGCCAGTCCTGCATACTCACGGTGGCACTGTACATCCCTAAGCTTCTTCCGCCGATCAAGCCGTATTTCTGTCCTTTTAATCGATTGACGACAGCACCGCAGCGTACAAATCGAACAATTTTTTCAAGAACCTGCGGATCCCTAAAATCTCCTGCCGCCCTGAAATGATCGATTCCGAGATGATCAAGGGCACCGCCTGCCGCAAGCATCGAAACCATTCCGGGCCAATCCGGGTTTAAATTTGCGCACAGCATAAACGGTCCTTGTCCAAACTTCGCAATAACCGCCGTGAAATTAGGAAACGCAAAGACACCGTGTGAAATGATTGTGGCATCCACGCCGCGGTTCCGCAAATATTCCGCCTGCTCCTTCGCAGTACGTACAGAGCATACGAGCGTTTCCGCTTCGATCACATCCACCCTGCCGTCTTTTTTTAATGCCTCAACAATCGTATCAACCTGTGCCTGTACAATTTCCTTTAATGTTTCATGAACTTCCCTGTCGCCGTCGGAAACACCGACGATGCCGACTACCGGTTTTTTATTCATATCCGTATCTACCTTTCTGTTCTGTTGTTATTTATCACGATTCAGCATCTCCCAGAAATTCGATCGTACTATCGCAATCGGCTTCTGTATTCTTTATACTGCAAAAATAATTCTTCATATTTTTCTGACGGATAAAATATCTGCTTTTCCCGCACAAATCCGGCAAATGCCTGCGCATGGCTTTTGTAATCGCCGCATGCCGTTGCACAAATCATGGCCAAACCCATAATGCCCGCCTCATTGTTTTTAAATACATGAATTTCCCTTTGCAGCACATTTGCCTTCAGCTGCATAAACAAAAGGGAATTGGCAATCCCTCCCGTCGCGCTGATATGCCTGATCAAAAACCCGAGCTTTGAGAGCGTTTCCAAATTCATCCGGGACTCAAAATTCAGTCCCTGCAGCATCGCCCGGTAAAATTCCCACCGTTCCGTATCCAGTGTAATCCCAAGAAATGCACCCGGAACTTTGGATTCCGGATCCATGATATTCACTTTGCTTAAGTGCGGCAGAAAAACCAAATCAGTTTTTTTCTGCGCGTTATCTTCTAAATAAGAGAAAATATCCTGCCGCCCCCCGCCTTGCTCCTCAAACGTACGGATATACCATCGGATCGCGTTTCCATACGTCAAAAAGGCGCATGGCACCATATAAAGGCCCGGCTCCAAAAAAGGCTCCACACACATGTTTTGTCTGATCAGCTCCTTTGATGCCAAAAATACGGAGTCATCCACAATCAGATTAATGCTTTCTGTGGAACCTTCCCCCATCACGAGCATGCCGGGCTCATAGGCACCGCCGCCGAGTGTCGCGCTGCATTGATCATGGCAGCCCATAAACATACGGATATTACTTGGAAGACCAAGCTCTTCGGCAATCTCTTTCCGCATTGTTCCAAGAGCGTCACCGACTGTTCTCACCGGCGAAAACCAATCCTTTTGCAATTCAAACTCTTCTAACAGCTCGTCCGACCAATCGTTTTCATGAATATCAAACAGCAGGGTCTTGGAAGCCGTTGCACTGTCCACTCCCCGGTTTCCGCTGAGCAGATAATTGTAATAATCATCTGCAAAATAAATCGCCTTTGCCTTTTGCAGAACTTCAGGACAGTTTTTCTTCATCCACAAAAGCTTGCAGAGAGAAAAAGACTGATTTGGAACGACACCGGTAATCGTAAAGAACTTTTCTGCCGTATATTGCCGAATGAGCATTTCATCCA
>JASGGU010000078.1:0-18589 GCA_047602645.1 Lachnospiraceae bacterium
GCCGCGCGCCGTGGTGAGCACGACCGGAATATTCTTTGCGGAGGCTTTTGCACACCGCTTCACAAGCGCAGGATCAAAGCTGCAGCCTTGTGCAAGCGGGATCGGAAACGACGTTTTGTAGCCGTTAATGACATCCGCCATAAACAGCAGCGGAATATGGTGCGGCTGCTTTTTCATATAGGACTCCTGCACCTTCCTGATTGTTTTTGCACCGAACACAGACAGTGTGGAACCGGCCTCATAAATTTCCTTTTCTCCGATCCCAAATTTCATCGCCGGGCCTGTCAGCACTGCCGCATCTTCAAAAAAACTGTTCGGAAGCTGCACAAGCTGTCCGATTTTCTCTTCCAGAGACATGTCCTGCAATAATTCCAATAAGTTACTTTTTTCCATTTTTTATTTTTTCAGGCGCTTCCTTTTATTCACCTGATCCTGCCTTCCTGTCCGTATTTGTATCTATTATACATGAACGCTTCCATTCTGTCTTGAATAAACTATTAAAAAGACTAAAGGGCTCCTTATGAACCAACCATGCAACGGCTTTATGACCGACAGCCTCGGCCGGCCGATTCCAAATGACAATGACTCTCTAACCGTCGGCAGGGGCGGTCCCACACTGCTTGAGGATGTCCACCAGATCGACAAACTAGCTCATTTTGACAGGGAGCGCATTCCCGAACGTGTCGTACATGCCAAAGGTGCCGGTGCGTTCGGCTGTTTTAAGCCTTACCAGTCCATGTCACGCTATACGATGGCGGATTTCCTGCAGACGCCGGATACAGTCACAAAAGTATTCGTACGGTTTTCCACAGTCATCGGCTCCAAAGGTTCCGCCGATACGGTACGAGATCCCCGCGGCTTCGCTGTCAAATTTTATACGAATCAGGGGATTTATGATATCGTAGGAAATGATCTGCCCGTATTTTTTATTCGTGACAGCATTAAATTCCCCGATGTTATCCATTCCTTAAAACCTTCGCCCGATACAAATTTAACAGATCCTCAGCGGTTCTGGGACTTCGTTTCATTATCGCCGGAAGCCACTCACATGATATCGTGGCTCTATTCCGACCGCGGAACGATCAAAGATTATGTACATGTGGATGGCTTCGGTGTCAACACCTATGTCTGGGTTAACCGGACCGGAGAACGTATCTATATCAAGTATCATTTTAAGACGATGATGGGTATAAAAACGATTTCACGCCATGAAGCCCTAAGGCTGGCGGGAGAAAACCCTAATATCGCGGTACAGAATCTGTATGAGCACATTAAGTGCGGGGATTATCCGCGTTATGAACTGTGTGTGCAGATGATGCGCCCATGTGATGCAGATTCCTTCCGCTTCGATCCGCTCGACGATACGAAAACATGGCCGGAAGATCAGTTCCCGCTATATAAAGTAGGTATGCTGACACTTAATGAAAATCCTGTCAATTTCTTTGCACAGGTGGAGCAAGCAGCCTTCTGTCCCGGTAATGTCGTACCCGGCGTAGAGTTTTCTGCCGACAAAATGCTGCAGGGGCGCACGTTTTCTTATCTGGATACACAGCGATACCGGATCGGTCCCAACTTCGCAGACCTTCCGGTTAACCGATCCATCTCTCCCGTAGATAATAACCAACGAGACGGCAGCATGACCTACCCGATCAATCCATGCCCGATCAACTATTCTCCTAACAGCTTAAACAATAACTTCCCTTGCCCTGCAAACATTCCCGTACCGCCACCGACCTTTGCACAGGGTCCTATCGTTCGTCAGCCTATCGCAAAGGAAGAAAATTTCTATCAGGCGGGAGAACGCTACCGCTCGCTTTCGGAATGTGAACGCGACGCACTTTCCGACAACATTGCTGTGGAACTTTACCTTTGTAAACAGGACATCATCAAACGTGTACTTTCGTACTTCTCTGAAGCCGACCGTAACTGGGCAAATAATGTTCTGTGTCATATGAAGAAATATTCCGAAAAATAGAAAGGAGGGTGCTTATGGCAACCGTTGTGATCGATGCCGGCCACGGCGGAGTTACCGATCCGGGAGCCGTCTATGGCAGCCGGCAGGAAAAAGACGATAACTTAAACCTCGCTCTTGCAGTCGGAAGAATACTGTCCGATAACGGCGTGAATGTTGTCTATACCCGTACGGAAGATGTCTATGAAACTCCTTACGAAAAAGCAGAAAAAGCAAATGCTTCCGGAGCCGATTACTTTGTCTCAATCCACCGCAATTCTTCTCCTTATCCAAACACGTATTCCGGTATTCAAACACTGGTCTACTCCGCCTACGGCGTCGCAGACGAAATGGCAAACAACATTAATGAACAACTCGAACGGGTCGGTTGGACGAACCTCGGCGTCAGCGAACGACCCAATCTAGTCGTCTTAAGACAGACGCAGATGCCCTCCGTGCTCGTCGAAGCCGGCTTCATAAACAACGACAATGACAACTGGCTGTTCGACTCCAGTTTTCAAGACAACGCCGCCGCCATTGCAGACGGAATTCTCATGACGATCTGGGAAAGCTGAACCTGCCGGCTGCCTTTCTCAGCAAATGACGGCGAATATAAAAGGCGGTTTCCTCTTCCCCTTTTATGGCAAGCATTCTAAGCAGATGCTCAAGCATCCGCTTGGAATGCTCTTCCATAATAATATGCTCCTTGCCGCCCAAATAATAGGCCAACGGCATATCCTGCGTAAAATGCCCTTTGTTATAAATTTTAGAAGCCGCCACCCGGTCCATATACATTTCAACAAGATACTTCACAGGCATTCTTGCCGGAACCATCCCTTTTAATTCTGTTGCACTGTAATCAATCCAATATTCATAATGGTGTTTATTGCGTCCCTTATGATGAAGCCACGCACTCGAATACCCAATATCCTCCCGCTCTGCATTGTTCGGACTGCGATAGCCCTGATAATACTTCGCTCCGACAAGAAACTCCGACGGCATGTATTTGCTTAAATCATGCACCAGTCCCTGCCAGTACAAGCCGACGGAAAAACACCCCTTTCTGACTATGCGCCGATGCTCCGTGATTGTCTTAAAATGTTCCCGATACCGATTCATGCTTCCTTCCTCCAAAAGCCTTACGCAAGGCCGGGGCGGCTTATCTTGCCGTCAATTCCGTGTAGCTGTCCCCCGGATATTCTCCTTTGCCCGGCGTGATAAATACTTTTTTTGCCGACTGATCATAAAATACAGCCTTTGTATCTTCCAAAGCAGTCACTGCCAGATCTCCTAAGTCAAACACCCGGTTTGAAGCGCCAGTCATTTCTGAAAATTCCTGAATATCCGCATAGAAAGCGTCCAGCTCCAAAGATCCCTGTGCCGTATAATCTTCTACTTTTTGTGCAGTCAGCTTTGGGGGTGTTTCTTCCTTTTCCAGCGCTGCCGCAATTTCTTTGCCGTACAGCATATTGATCCCATAAAACATCCTGTTTACTTTTGTATTTTCCATAAAAACAAAAAAAGCATCTTCAAACTGATGATATAGCTCCTCGTTGCCCGCCTCAAAACCAATCACACTCAGGCAGATCCATTCTGTCACTGTTCCGCGATCATCCAACCGGTCATTTGCATAATAAAAATGGTTCGCAATCAGCGGCACATAAAATTCACAGTACAGCGTATTATCATATCTCGTTGTAATCTCATATTTTAACAGATCAACCGCAAATTCTGATTCTCCGGTTGCATACGTCGTGTCTTTACCAATACGAGCATAATCTCCGATATCGCCAAGCAGCGTCATCGTATAGTCCGCGGATAGTTTTTCAAGACGCCTTGTCAGCTCTTCATCAGCAGACACCGTTTCCACGAGCGTCACCTTTTTCGCGTCGGAATATCCTTGTCTGATCAATGCGTCGATATAACCCTGCGCACCTCCATACGTTAAATAGCTCATATACGTCTTCCCGTCACGCTCATTGCTGCGCGTCCGTCCGGTTTCGGAATTCTTATACCAGAACTGCTGCGGAGACATGTAGGTGAAGCGCACCGTATTGTCCTCGTTTCCTGTAACAAAAGTCATGGCTTCCGGGAATTTTGTGCTGTATTTGCCATAGTCAATCGATGGCTCCGCATTTGTAAAATCCTCCGGGTAAACGGAGGAAAATATGACACTGCCGTCCGCATCGGAGACTTCCGTGTAAATGTAATAACTGCCAAGGTCATCATTAATTTCCCGGTCCTCGCCTGAAACAGCTTCGGCACCCTGCTTCGTATTCTCCAAATCTTCTGCGGATCCATCTAAAAGTGCATCTGCAGTTTCTGCTTTGATATTTTCTTTCCCTGAGGGTCCTGAACTTTCCTCCTGCTCCGCTCCCTCCTTCGGGTTTCCTGACATTTCAGAAGCCTGAAAAACAATGACGCCCATCAGCACTAAAAGCAGGACGAACACGACAATAATTGCCCCGACGATTCCTGTGCGCGCTTTGTTCTCCTTCTTTTGTGATTCCAGATTCTGCTGCACCTGAGGCGGGTATTTGGAGACATTATCTTTATCCGTCACATCTGTGCCGCATCCGATACAGTATTCATGGCTGTCCTCTAAGAGCATGCCGCAGTTTTTACAGTATTTCATACGCCCTCCTTAATCCGCATCAGGAAAATCAATTTTTTCTTCCATGATTTGCAGCATAATATCCACCAGCTTCGGATCAAACTGTGTGCCTCTTCCCTTTTCGAGTTCTGATTTTACCGCCTCCTCAGGAAGCTTTTTTCGATAAGCTCTGTCTGAAGTCATGGCATCATAGGCATCCGCAATTCCGACAATTCGTGCTGAAATCGGTATTTCTTCCCCTTTCAGCCCTTCCAGATAACCCTTGCCGTCATAGCGTTCATGATGATATTGGGCACCGTTTGCCACGTCCCTAATGATTGTAATGTCTTTTAAAATATCGGCGCCCATTGCCGTATGTGTTTTCATAACGGCAAACTCCTCCTCCGTCAGTCTTCCCGGCTTGTTTAAAATTGCATCCGGCACGCCGATTTTGCCGATGTCATGCAGCAGCGCAAGGCTATACAAATTACCGCATGCCTCCTCATCCCAGCCAAGCCGTTTTGCGATTTCCCGTGCATATTTTGCAACTCTTGCCGAATGCTGCCTTGTATAGACATCTTTTTTGTCAACCGTATTGGAAATAGCCATGATCGCCTGCACGCCAAGTGCTTCGACCTCCCTCGTCTTTTTTCCAACAAGTGTTTCAAGACAGTGACGGTAATCGGAAAGCTCAATTTGCGTAGATACACGGGCAAGCATAATTTCCGGCACAAATGGCTTGATAATGAAATCCACCGCTCCAAGCTGAAACCCCTTCAGCTCATTATCCATATCGGAATGGGCTGTCAGAAATATCACCGGAATCGAAGCGGTCCTCTCCTCATGCTGAATACGTCTGATCGTCTCATAGCCGTCCATCTGCGGCATTTCGATATCGAGCAAAATCAAATCCGGAAGAATCTTTTCCATCGCCGTAAGAGCTGCTTCACCCGATTTCACCGGAATGACCTTATACCGGTCCCCCAACACCTGCATTGCATACTGCAGATTGCTGGGTGTATCGTCCACTACCATAATAATCTTCTGCCCGTTTATTTCCTGCCTTTGCATATCCGCCTCCGTCATATATGCGCTTCTATTTCAGTCCTCTCTAGCTGATCCTCACACCCTGCGGTACAACATAATTCAGCGCGCCGGGCATCAGCTCGACCTTCCACTCTTTTTCCTTTAGAATTTCGCCGTCCACATTCAGATAAATATATTTTCCGTCTCTGCGCCTGATTGATAAGGAGGATACCTCTCTGAGTGTAAGAAAACCATCCGGCAGTCCTCCGATCTCCCCGCGCCGAAACAATCTCATGAAATGAATGGCATGCCATTTTTTTATTTTTTTCAGGAGCAGCAGCTCCATCCTGCCGTCACCGGCCGATGCATTGGAAATCGGGTAAAAGGAGCCGCCGAGGCAAATACTGTTACCCATATAGATCATATCGTATTCACCGCTCTGATCGTCCCCGTCAATTTCAAACGTATAATCAACCGTTGGATTGAAAAGAAAGGTAAGAAGAAAAGACAGCACATATAAAAATTGTGAATTCATGCTTCCGATGAACTTCATTCTGCTCGCAAAGCGTTCAACAAGCTCGGTCAGTCCCGTCGTCGAAAATAACACATGATTGTGGATATCCGCACCATCCGCATTGCTGTTTTTCACAAAATCTACCTGAATAACCTCGCCGCGGATCAAATTGTCCATATTATAAAAAAGCTTTTCCCGCTCTCCGAAATTCTTTAAAAAATCATTTGTCAGTCCGCACGGATAATGCGCCATTTCCACACGCGTAAGATCCCTGTCCTCAATGCCGCTGATTGCGTTTGCAAACGTGCCCGAGCCGCCGCAAATATAAAATCGGATTTTTTCATCGTCAAACAGTTTTAACATCCGATTCACGATAGCCGTCTCATGCCCTGCATCCTCCGTATCAAACACAAGATAAGAAAAATCCTGCTTCCTCTCCAGGAACTGACGGATACTCTCTGATCGGTCTCTAAGTCCTGCGACCGGATTAATTATAAAAATGTGTATCATGCTTAGCCACCTAACCTTCGCCCGTCAGTTTTTTCAGTTTTTCGACGGCAATGTCAAAATCAAACAGCTCGATATTTTCCAAAATCTCCTGCAAAGTACTTCTGTCCTGTTCGGAAAGCTCACAGGAAAGCAGCTCATTTACAATGTGAATCCCTTCCTTGGTATCCCAGTTTTCAAGTGCCTCCCTAGTCCTTGCAAGCTGCCTGGTAAGCTCACCTTCCGTAATAGGACTTAAGCTTTTTTCTTCGTTTGGGAGAATGAGTCTAATTGCCTCTTTCAACTCCTGTATCAGCATTCGATAATTCGATAGGAACTGCTCATGACAACTGTGTACATATGCTTCGTTCTCTGCCTTGCTTTCCAACTCCAGCCTGCGTGCTTGCTCCGATAACGCATCCGCGCCTATGTTTTTGGAAGAGCTTTTAATTCCATGCACTTCAATGCCGTAACCGTTCCAATCCTTTTTTTCATAGGCGTCTGTCAGCCGCCTTAAAATCTCTGCGGAGGATTTTACATAAATATGAATGACCTCCAACAGAATCTCCACTTTGCCGCCGCAAATCCGCAGACCGTCTTCAAACGAAATCAATCCGGTTTTTGCAAACACTGCCCCGGCCTTCTCCAAAAGCATATCCGGCCCGCCGGTCTGCTGCATTTTCTGATATGCGTCCTTTGCAACCTGCTTCTCCTTCGGCAGCCATTGAATCATCACCTGTTCCAGACGTTTTAAGTCAATTGGCTTCGGAAGAAAAACATCAAATCCGTTTGCAAGAAACATTTCCTGTACGCCCTTGATCGCATTTGCGGTCAATGCAACAACCGGTACCTTCCGGTAAAATTCTTCTTCGTTTGCGCGCAGGATATGCACAAGCTCCACCCCGTCCATTCCCGGCATCATATGGTCGACAAATAAAACATCAAATTGTTTATCTTTTTTTAATATTTCGAGTGTCTCTTCCCCGCTGCAGGCCGTCACAACCTCCATACGGTACTGCCCCATCAGCCCTCTTGCAACCTTTAAATTAGCAAGATTATCATCGATCACCAGCACCCGCGCATTCGGCGCATAGAATTTGGAAATCGCATGCTTTTTCATCCTGTCATTTTCCGGCGCTTCATTCAGCAGAATCGGAACGGCGGCATACAGTGAAAGCGGCCTATGGATATATCGGAGATTCGATATCCCCGTTTCCTCTACAACATCACTCAGATCGCCCATTGCAACCCAGGTCACACGCGGATACTGCTTTGCAAGCAGAAGTACCGCTTCTTGATATAAGGAATAATCATAACATACAAGTTCCCGCTTTTCATTTTTAAGGGCGTTTGCAGCCTCCCTGACGGATGCATACTCTCTTGTTTCCACCTGCAGAGAATCAAATAAATCATGCAGTCCTTCTTTATAATATTCATTTTCTTCACAAAGGAAAACAATTCTTTTTTCCATACCTTTTAATGCGTTGTCACATGCCCGCCAATCTCTGACGCCCTGCTCCAATTCTACAAAAAAGGTAGTTCCTTCACCATAAACACTCTCCGCCCGAATAGAGCCGTTCATTTTCTTAACGAGCTGTGCGGTGATTGCAAGGCCAAGCCCCGTTCCTTCGATATTACGGTTGCGCTCCATGTCGAGCTGAGTAAAAGCCTGAAAAAGACTCGGCAGATCCTCCTGCTTCATCCCCATGCCCGTGTCGGAAACCGCAATCTTCAGCAGGACCCGATCCTCCGACATCGCTTCATAAGCGAGACTTAAAAGAATCCGCCCCTTGGCAGTGAATTTTACGGAATTAGTCAGCAGGTTTAACAATACCTGCTGCACACGCACCTCATCCCCATAAAGGAGAGTCGGCAGCTTGGGATCCATTTTGATGACAAATGCGATATCCTTTAATCCAATGCGCGTATTCACCACATTCTGCAGATTGTTCATCTGCGAAGCCAGATTATATTCCTGCTCGATAAATTCCATCTTTCCCGCTTCGATCTTGGAAAAATCCAGGATATCGTTGATAATATTCAGCAAGTTATCAGACGCGTTTTTGATCGTATTCACATATTCCGCCCCAAGCGGCGACAGGCTTGTCTGCATCAAAAGCTCCGACATGCCGCAAATTGCGTTCATCGGCGTCCTGATCTCATGAGACATATTCGCGAGGAAGTCCGCCTTTGCCTTTGAAGCGGCCTCGGCGTCCTTTTTTTTAATTTCCACAACACGAAGCAGATCCGCGTTACTTTGCTCCTTCTGTTTGTTCATCCGCTCCGCAAGCGCATTTTTATTTAATAAAAGTACGAGAGCAACCTGCCCTAATAGCAGGGCGAACACCTGTAATACAAACTGCAGCGTCAGCTCTTGATAGGATGCGATCAAAAATATGCAGCAAATAATAATGGAAACCATAAACAGCAGGCGGGTAACCATCTTGGAAAAGTACAGCGACATCAGACATGCAATCATCAGCAGCACAATGTTGAACACATTTTCCGTCTCCGATGCATAACAATAAATCCCGGAAATTGACGTCAGGGCGATTGCCATCGCCATACCGCGCGTGTCGTTGCTCACCCTCGGATAATAGGTAAGAAAAACCATGAGCATAACAGAAAACAGCAGGACAGCATAAACCCACATCGTCACCTTAATATCCTTTTGTATGAATAAAATAAACAGGATTACGAGTACATAGATGAACAATATGAACTTTTCAATAGCACTGTTCAGCTTGGTAACCATAATCCTGCCCGCCTTCCTGTATTATTCTCCCTGCAGATCCACCCTGATCCGCAGCTCCTCAAGCTGCTTTGCATCTACGGTATCCGGTGCCTGAGACATGAGATCGGATGCATCCTTCACCTTGGGAAATGCCATGACCTCGCGGATGCTGTCCGCACCGACCATCAGCATAACAAGCCGGTCAAGACCGTAAGCGAGACCGGCATGAGGCGGCACACCATACTGGAATGCATTTAAAAGAAAGCCAAAGCGTTCATACGCATCTTCCTTCGTAAAGCCAAGCATCTCAAACATTTTTTCCTGCACATCCTGCTGATGAATTCTGACACTTCCGCCGCCAAGCTCTGTTCCGTTCAAGACAATATCGTATGCCTTCGCACGTACACTGCCCGGATCGGAATCAAGGTATTTGAGATCCTCATCCATAGGCATCGTAAACGGATGGTGCATTGCGGTAAAGCGGCCTTCTTCCTCATTCCACTCAAGCAGCGGAAATTCAGTTATCCATAAAAAACGAAACTCATTTTGTGGGATTAAATCCAAATTTTTTGCAATTTCAATACGCAGTGCGCCAAGCACGTCCCATACAATCTTCTTCTGATCTGCCGCAAACAAAAGCAGATCACCCTTTTCGCCCTGCATCACACGCACAAGCTTTGAGAGCTCCTCTTCTGTCATAAACTTTGTAAAAGACGATTTGTAGGTGCCGTCAGGCTGAATGCTCAGATAAGCCAACCCCTTGGCCCCGTAGCCCTTTGCAAATTCTACGAGAGCGTCGATTTTTTTCCTCGGCATTTCCGCCTCACCCTTCACGTTGATACCGCGCACCGTACCGCCGTTTTCAAGAGCGCCCGTAAATACACCGAAGCCGCAGCCTTTCACAGCTTCGGATACATCCTTCAGCTCCATGCCAAAACGCAGATCCGGCTTATCGGAACCAAAACGATCCATCGCATCAATCCATGTCATACGTTCGATCGGCAGCTTAACATCAACACCCAATATCTCCTTAAACACTTCCTTAATCATTCCTTCATTGACGGCAATTACATCATCGACATCGACAAAGGAAAGCTCCAGATCGATCTGGGTGAATTCCGGCTGGCGATCCGCGCGCAGATCCTCATCCCGAAAGCACTTTGCCACCTGAAAATAACGGTCATAACCGGCACACATCAAAAGCTGCTTAAATAACTGCGGCGACTGCGGCAGCGCATAAAATGTCCCGGGATGCACACGGCTCGGTACGAGATAATCTCTCGCCCCCTCCGGCGTGCTCTTCGTCAGAATAGGCGTTTCGATTTCCAAAAAACCCTCGCCCATAAAATAATTGCGGATGATATTGACAATCCGGCTTCTTAATATGATATTTCTCTGTAAATCGGGCCTCCGCAAATCAAGATACCGGTATTTTAACCGAAGTTCCTCCTTCGTCTTGCTGTCTGCTTCAATCGGGAACGGCGGTGTTTGGGCTTCCGAAAGAATTCGCAGCTCTGTCGCACGGAGCTCGATGCCGCCTGTCTTTAAATTCGCATTTGCTTCACCGGAGCGTTTTTCCACTTTCCCCGTCACGGCCACGACAAACTCACTTCTAAGTTTTTCCGCTTTTGCAAACCCTTCTGCCTTTACATCACTTTCCTCAAAAATAATCTGCAAAATACCGGAGCGATCACGCAAATCCACAAATATAATGCCGCCCTTATTTCTGCTCTTCTGTACCCAACCCATCACGGTTACCGTCTCTCCGATATTCTGTTCGCCAAGTTCCGTGCATCTGTGGGTCCTTTTTAATCCCATCATTGCTTCTGCCATTCCTCTGTCTCCTCTTTTCCTCAATTGGCCTTCCTGTCAGCCCTTTAATTCCGTATTATAAAAGTCCTTGATATTTTCCTGCGTATAGCCCTCTTTTTCAAGCTGTTCCTTCTGGAATTTCTTATTTTTATTCATCTGGGCGATCAACACCTGTCTGCCCTTTGCACGCAGTCCGGAGGCTTCCCTGATTACCTCACACAAACGTTCCTTTGTGGCACCTTTTTCCACTAAAAATGCCAGCTTGTCCGAACCTCCCGGCACTTGAAAATCCCTGTCAAGTAAAATCGTGATGATGCGCTCAAAGCCGATCGAAAAGCCGCAGGCGCATGTCTGTACACCTGTAAACTTGCCGATCATCTCATCATATCTGCCGCCTCCGGCCACGCTGCTGCCAAATTCATCCATACTGATTTCAAAAATTGTCCCCGTATAATAAGACATACCGCGCACAAGCGTCGGATCAAATTCGATTTTAAAATCTGAAATTCTGGTTTCCTCAATACTTGTAATGATTGTCTCCAGGCTTTCCGCAGCTTTGGGTGAAAGACAGTTTATCAATGTATCCTTTAAATAACGAATACCGGCAATATCACGTGTTGTCTTCTCAAACAGCATTAAGTAGCGCTCGGCGGAATCGGCTGCAAAACCGCTTGCAACCAGCTCATTTTGTACGCCGCTTGCACCGATTTTATCCATCTTATCCAAAATGATAAACACCTGATCGTACTGATCTTCCAAAAAACCGCAGTAAGCGGCCATTGCCTTTAAGATCCTGCGGTCATTGATACGCACGGTAAAATTCTTAAAATCAAGCTTACCAAGCAAGGTGGTCGTGGCAAGAATTAATTCTATTTCCGCTAAATAGCTCGGATCGCCCAAAATATCGATATCACATTGCACAAACTGTCTGAATCTGCCCTTCTGCGGCCTGTCTGCACGCCACACACTTCCCATTTGAAGCGCCTTGAACGGACTCGGCAGCTCATTTGCATGGTTTGCATAATATCTGGAAAGCGGAACGGTCAAATCATACCGCAGCCCCGAATCGACTAGATCATCTTCGTTTTCGGCGGCCTTAAGATTCAGCTTTTCGCCCCGTTTTAAAATTTTAAAAATCAGCTTCTCGTTCTCCCCGCCCTGCTTGCTGCAAAGATTTTCGATATGCTCTACACAAGGAGTCTCAATCGGCTGAAAGCCAAAGCCGCCATAGGTCTCCTTCACAAGACCGGTCACATAATCACGAATCTGCATCTCCCTCGGAAGGATATCCTTCATTCCTGTTACCGGTTTTTTTGTCAATGCCATTTTTATTCTCCTTATCTGTCTTTTATTGTATCATAAAACAATTTCTTTTTATTTAGTAATTTTTCATTTTCTTCGATAAATAATGTCACATCTTTCACGTTATCGCTCCGCTCGATACGTCCGTCGGGAAGCACAACCTTTGATATTGAGCCTGCCCCCAGTGCCGCAATTGATTGAATCTCTTCCATAATCAAAATATTATAAATGCCGTATTTTCCTTCGTGTGCATAACCGACATTTTCAAAGTTACCGGCCATATTTTTCTGGCGATACAGGTAATAGGGCTTCATACCCATTCTTTCCGCAGCCTTCTCTGCCGCCTCCATCATCTGCGGTGTATTAATACTCTTTATCTCCCCGTGCTCACTCAAAAACTGTGCCATGCCCGCCGCCCGCTTGATCGCCATGGAATGCACCGTTATACTGTCCGGGCCCAGCCCCTTAATTTCGGACAATGTATTTGTTACCATCTCAAGATCTTCACCCGGCAGCCCTAGGATCAAATCCATGTTAATATTGGTAAATCCGGCCTCCCTTGCAAGCAGAAATGCTTCCCGCACCTGCTCTACCGTATGCTGTCTGCCAATAATTTTGAGTGTCTGTCCGTTCATCGTCTGCGGATTGATCGAAATGCGGTTCACACCGCATTGAAACAGCGTATCAAGCTTTTCCGGCGTAATACTGTCCGGTCTTCCGGCCTCGACCGTAAACTCCTGCACCGTTTTAAAATCAAAATGAGCCTTTATATAGGCAATCAACTCTGCAAGCTGTCCGCAAGTCAGTGTTGTAGGCGTCCCTCCGCCGATGTAGACCGTATCGAGTATCCTGCCGCGGTAAATTTGAGCGGTCAAATCAATCTCTCTTTTTAGCGCCGCCAGATATTCCTCCACCCTGTTTTTCCATTTACCGATCGGATAAGAAGTAAAAGAGCAGTACAGGCACGTTGTCGGGCAGAATGGAATCCCGATATAAAGGCTGAAGCCGTCCGTACCATGAAGACTTCGCAGAATTGCACGCTCACGCTTTGCAATTTCAATACTGAGCAAAGTCTTTTCATCCGTGGTGAAATACGTGTCTTTCATGTAAGCGTTGATTTCACCCTCGCTTTTCCCTTCCTTCAGCATTCCCATCGGAAGCTTGGTCGGGCGGATGCCTGTCAGTGTCCCCCACGGGAGTTTTTTTCCGGTTTCTTCACTTAACAAAAGGTAAAGCTGCTGCTTTAATAAATTTTTCAGCTGAGGCCGTTCAAGGCCCTCCGTCACGGACTTCAGGCTCTTTTTGACATTGCCTCCGGCAATGACTTTTACTTCTAAATAACTTTCCGAATAACAGACTTCGAAACCGGAAAAGTTCTCTCCGGTTTCTGCTGTTAATATCATATGCACATCTTCATCCTGATAAAATGCCTTCACAAGGGAATGAATATCGTATGTGAATATTTCCTCTGACAATCTGACTGTTATCATATATCCGCCTGCTTTATATTATGCCTTCCATTCTAACGCTACGATGCACAGAAGGGATTATACCTGCGTTCCTCACCGATCGTCGTGGAATCGCCGTGTCCCGGATAAGCCTTGACGTCATCGGACAGCACCATCAGTTTTTCCCTTAAGGAGCGTCCCAGCATATCACCGCTGCCGGTCGGCAGATCCGTCCTCCCGACGGAACCCGCAAATAACGTATCCCCGCACAGAAGAAGCCCATCCTCCGCAAAATAATAGCAGCAGCTTCCTGCCGTATGTCCCGGCGTCTCAATCATTTTGCAGGAAATTCCCCCTGCCGTAACCGTTTCGCCGTCCGTCAGGTATACATCCGCCTTTACCGTATAAGGGCGTCCGATCTGATCGGAACAGTTCAGTCCTGCATCTTCGCACAGCGCCTGCTCTGCCTTGGATGCATATACCCTGACACCCGCTTTCGCACGAAGCTCATTCACTCCCATGATGTGGTCAAAATGCCCATGCGTGAGCAGAATTGCCGCCACTTCAATCCCATTTTTCGTGAGCTTGTCATAGATGCCCGCACCATCAAAGGCCGGATCGATTACAAGTGCCTTTTTTTCCTCTTCGTCGTACACAAAATAGCAGTTCGTGCTGACCATTCCAAGAACCGTTCTTCCTATTTTTAAATTACCCATTTTAACCTGTTGTCCTTTCAATATCAATCACATCCTCGATGGAACGCAGTCGGTCAATAATCCTGTTCAGCTCCTCTGTATTGGATATTTCAAAGGAGATGGATGTCGTCGCTGTTCCCTGCTTGCTCGTCCGCACATTCATCGAAAGAATATTTACATTTTTTTCGGTCAGTGCTTTTGTGATCTCCGCCAGCAGACCGTTCCGATTGTTGCTGTAAAGATTGATTTCCGCCAGATACCGCTCGGATGTTCTGGAATCGTTCGTCTGCCACTCTGCCTCGATCAGCCTCGCCCGCTCCATTTCAGGAAGATTCAATACATTGATACAGTCTGTGCGATGTATGGAAACACCCCTTCCCCGCGTCACAAAGCCGATGATTTCATCACCCGGAATCGGACTGCAGCATTTGGAAAAACGCACGGCAACATCGTCTATTCCCTTGACGACAATCCCGCCCTTACTCCTGACCTGAATTTTTCTTTCCTTCTGGGAATCAACTACATTTTGCAGAATTTCTTCATTGGACAAAATCTTCGGATGATCCTTTTCATACAGCTCCTGCATTTTGTTGATGATCTGGCCTTCCTTTAAACCGCCGTGACCGACAGCCGCACAAACGGAATCCCAATCCTTGAAGCCATATTTATCCATAATGGAGCGCATATATTCGGGTCGCATCAGTTGACTTGTATCGAGTGCCTTCGTTTTGCAATAGGTAAGGATCATTTCCTTACCCTTGACAATGTTGTCCTCCTTCAGCTCATTTCTGAACCACTGGCTGATCTTGCTCCTGGCTTGCGTACTCTTGACAATATTGAGCCAATCACGGCTTGGACCCTTGGAATTCTGAGAGGTAATAACCTCGATTCGGTCACCGTTATTGATGACATAATCAATCGTAACGAGTTTGCCGTTGACGCGCGCACCAATCATTTTATTACCGACGGCGCTGTGGATGCTGTAGGCAAAATCGATCGTATTCGAGCCTGCCGGAAGCGTTTTGACATCTCCTGTCGGTGTGAAACAATAAACACTGTCGGAAAACAAATCCAGATCGCTCTTGAGCGTGTTCATGAATTCCTTGTTATCCGACATATCTTTTTGCCATTCAAGTATCTGCCTGAGCCAGCTTAATTTTTCCGCTTCCTGCTCCTTAACTCGTTTGCCGTCGGAGGCCTCCTTGTATTTCCAATGGGCGGCAATTCCATACTCTGCCGTCCTATGCATTTCATAAGTACGAATTTGTATTTCAAACGGCTGCCCCGTCGGCCCAATCAAAGTCGTATGAAGCGACTGATACATATTTGGTTTGGGCATCGCGATATAATCCTTAAAGCGGCCCGGGATCGGCTTATACATCTCGTGAATGATGCCGAGTGCTGCGTAGCAATCCTTTACCGTATCCACAACGATTCTGATCGCGAACAGATCATAGATTTGGTCAATCGTCTTATCCTGATTCAGCATCTTTTTATAAATACTGAAAAAATGCTTCACCCTGCCGTCAATGGTCGCAGAAATGCCCGCATTTTGAATATGCACCGAAACCTCGTCAACAATTTCCTGCACATACTTTTCCCGCACACTTTTACGGATCGCAATTTTATCTACCAGATCGTAATAAACCTCCGGCTCCAGATATTTTAGCGAAAGATCATCCAGCTCTACCTTTAGTTTGGATATACCGAGACGCTGTGCGAGCGGCGCGTAGATATCCATCGTTTCCCGCGCAATCTCAATCTGCTTGGACGGGAGCATATGCTTTAAGGTACGCATATTGTGCAATCTGTCCGCAAGCTTTACCATGATGACACGGATATCCTTTGCCATAGCGAGAAACATCTTTCTTAAATTTTCCGCCTGAAACTCCAGCTTATCCTCATTATATTTCAAACGGCCGAGCTTTGTTACGCCGTCTACAATCAGCGCCACATCCGGCCCGAACTCTTCTTTGATTTCCTCATCCGTCATGATTGTATCTTCCACAACATCATGCAGAAGTCCTGCCACAATCGATTCCTTATCAAGCTGCAGATCGGCAAGGATGATTGCAACGCAGAGCGGATGAATAATATACGGCTCTCCCGACCTGCGAACTTGATCCTTATGTGCCTCGTAAGCGATTTTATATGCTTTTTCGATCAGGGAGATATCATCCGAGGGGTGATATTTTTGCACACGGGCAATTAAATCCTGATAAAGCTCCTCAGGACTTAAGAATTCCTTCATAGCCTCGATCCGGCCGTCATCCAGAATCAATTCTCTTGTCTGTTTTTCCAGTGTGTCCATCATATCTGCCATAGGAGATTTCCTCCTTTCGTTTGTAGTATACATCATCTGTCTGTTTGTCGTCAAACAGTTGTCTCAGGCTTTACCGCGATAAATACAACACAACAATGATCGCCAGCAGGATGCGGTACCAACCAAACACCTTGAAATCATGCTTTTTGATATACCCCATCAGGAAACGAATCGCAAGCACAGACACTACAAATGCGGTCGCCATACCTGTCAATAATATCGACATCTCCGTTCCCGTGAAATGGAAGCCGAATTTAATAATTTTCAGCAGACTTGCACCGAGCATAACCGGCACCGCCAGAAAAAACGTAAACTCTGCCGCGGCAGTTCGGGATACGCCAAGCAAGATGGCACCCAGAATCGTCGCACCGGAGCGCGAGGTGCCGGGAAAAATAGCTGCAATCAATTGGAAAATACCAATATAGAGTGCTGTCCGGTAACTAATCTGTGCGATAGACTCCATTTTAGGTGTACGGTTCTTATTTTTCCGTTCAATCAATATAAATAACACGCCAAACACAAACAGTACAATCGCAACACAGATATAGTTATAAAACAGTGATTCAAATAAATCGTCAAACGGCATTCCGATCACAATTGTCGGGATACATGCCACGATAACTTTCAGCCACATAAAAATCGTTTCTTCCTTAATATATGGCTTTTCTTTAAACTGAAACGGAAACAGCCGCTCCCAGTATAGCAGGACGACAGCAAAAATCGCGCCAAGCTGGATGACGACACGAAACATTTCAAGAAATTCCGGCGACTGATTAAGCGGAAGAAGCTCCTCCAGCAGAATCAGGTGTCCGGTGCTGCTGATCGGCAGCCACTCCGTAATACCCTCCACGATTCCGTAAAAAATTGTTTTTATGATCTCCGCCATTTCCTATCTCCCCATCCATGATTATCTATTATAATCCCTCCGGATTCATGGACTGCCAGCGCCAGGAATCCTCGCACATTTCTTCTATACTGCGCTGTGCCGTCCATTGCAGCTCTTCTTTGGCTTTCGTCACATCGGCATAGCATGTCGCGATATCTCCCGGCCTTCTTTCCTTGATTTCATAAGGTATTTTTTTGCCGCACGCCTTTTCAAAATTCCGAATGATATCTAACACACTGCAGCCATGCCCTGTTCCAAGATTGTAGACCTTGACTCCAGGCTTGTCTTCTCCGCCCATTTCCCGTATTTTTTCAATCGCCCGCACATGGCCGATCGCAAGATCTACAACATGGATATAGTCACGCACCCCTGTTCCATCCGGTGTATTATAATCATTGCCAAAGACGCCGACGCTTTTCAGTTTTCCGATCGCCACCTGCGTCACATAAGGAATGAGATTGTTCGGAATCCCCTTCGGGTTCTCTCCGATCAGACCCGACTCATGCGCACCGATTGGGTTGAAGTAGCGCAGCAGGATCACGTTCCATTCCTGATCCGATACATAAAGGTCCTGCAGCATCTGCTCGATCATCACCTTCGTGCGCCCATAAGGATTTGTTACTTCGCCGACCGGACATTCCTCTGTAATCGGCACAAAAGCAGGCGTACCGTAAACGGTTGCCGAGGAACTGAACACGATGCTCTTGCAGCCGTGCTTTCGCATCACATCACATAATATGAGCGTACCCGTCAAATTATTATAGTAATAATCAAGCGGCTTTTCGACCGATTCACCGACAGCCTTATACCCGGCAAAAT
>JASGGU010000079.1:0-18546 GCA_047602645.1 Lachnospiraceae bacterium
ACTTCGGGCCAACTTCAGACTGCGCGAAAACCTCACACACCCTTCTTGCACCTATAGAATAAAGAGTCCAAGATATTACAAATATCCTGACTCTTTATTCAATATTGTTATATAAAACAAAAAAACGAGGCTTAAAAAATTCAAATTCAAGTATGTTGTTGTGCCAGTTTGAGTAGGTTTTCGCGCAGTCTGAAGTTGGCCCGAAGTGGGATTGTACGGCGAACGCCGTTTCCGTATCGGCGGGGTTTCCCCGAATGTCTATACACAGTGCAAAGCGGGGCGTGGTTTGTGACCACACTCCGCTTTTTCATGGTGCGCCACCGATCCGCTATACGCGAAAGCGGCGGCACCGGGGTAAGGGGCTATTCCCTAAAACGCTTTATTTGTGTTTGTTTTTTCAGGCTCTTGAGTGAAGCGCGGAGCGAATAGCATATGGTCGAGTGGTTCACTCCCTCCATGTCTGCAATTTGCTTGATTTTCATGCCCTCGAAATACCGCTGTCTTAAACGGCGTTTCTGTGCTTCGGTCAGATTTTCAATGGCAGCTTGAATTTCCTGTGTCGTTTCTTCTTTGATGTAGGCTTCCTCCGGCGTTTCCTGTTTGATAACGCACTCGTTCGCAATTCCGTCTCCCATATCTAACGTATAATGCGCTCGGTGATTCTGACTTCTGCTATATTTGACCGCCACGGTAAGGGGGCGGCCCCTCCCAAACAAAAAAGAGCGGCTTCGGATACATAGAAATCTCCTGTCTCAAAGCCGCTATTCAAGAGGGAAGCGTTCTTAATTTCGTTCCCCCACAGTTTCTTTTTTCAAAGAAAAAGCGACATCTTTGATCTTAAATTTCAAAGCCGCCGCTCAGATCGTACTACCTAAATTTGACCACAGAGTATCGTCTGCCAAATGACGGCTTTTTTATATGCCGTCTGGCAGTCAGTTGCTTTTTACCGTAGGTTACAAGGCATTTGCCTGATCTTTATTTTTTTTTACATAGAAGTCTTATTCCAAAGAATATTAGAACAATGCCGACAGCCGCATTCAGGAATTGCACAATTAACTGTGGTAAAAAGCCGCTTAATATGCTTCCTAGGAATGCAACAGCCGTTAAGAAAATTATCGTAGCCATAACACAACCTAATGCGAAGAAAAAAAGCTGTCTTTTGTTCCACTTGTTTTCTATCATTTGTGTGGAGAACATCCCGCTCCAGAAAATAATAGTCAAAGGATTTGATGCAGTAAGCAGTAATCCTTGAAAAAAGAGATTTTCGCTTGATGTGCTGGAGAACAGAACGATGTGAGGTAAAAAAGCAAAATCAAAAACACCAGATATTATGTTGACACCAAACAGAACCAGCACTAAACATCCTACCAGCTTTATAGCTGCCTTTACTTTTGCCTTATTGATAATAGCGGCAACGCCAACACAGGATAAGGCGATATACAAAGCATCAATAATAGCGATTGCGAGAACAAGCTGCAAGCCATAAATGAAACCGTTTGTGGTGGATGTATTAAATACCATTAAGCACATCGGGCCAATGGCTAATTGCAATAACATCCCGAATCTAAGTCCCTTTAAAACCATAGAGTTACCTCTCAAAAATTGATTTCTTCCTTCAAAGTCATAAGCGAGATAATTGTGTTCGAGCTTGAAACGCCTTTAATTTTCTTTAACGTCTTTGATAAAAAGTTTTCAAGAGCTTGTGTATCTTCTATAACAACTTTTAATAAATAATCGTAAGTGCCCGCAACATGATGACATTCCAAAACGCAATTATGTTGTACAATCATATTTCTAAAATTATCGACATCTTCCGTTTCAGCTATGTTGACAAAGACAAACGCTAAAAGACGTTTCTCTATTTTGTTCCGATTTATTTTAATCGTATATTGTTGAATTACCTCTGCCTGTTCCAACTTTTTAATTCGTTCAGCAACGGCAGGAATAGATAAGTTCACTTTTTTACTAATTTCAGAGGCAGAAGCCCTTCCATTTTCTTTAAGCTCATTAAGAATGGCATAATCAATTGCATCCATCTTCAATCCTTCTTTCAGTCTTTCTTTAAGTTATTTTATCAGATTCCTAATTAAAAATAAATATTTCCTATAAATACGATAAAATATTAGGATATCGCCACTTGAACTTAAAATTTAGAAAAAGTGCGCGCGCTTTTTCTGCTTGTACAAGCAAATTGGAAAGTTACTTATAGTGATTTCATACAACATTACCCATCTGTTGACTGTCTATTATGCTATTAGTCTTGCTGTTGCTTCTTTATGGGCCCTGGGATTTACCACTTTAAACAAAGCAAAGGAAAGACAGCCGGCGCTTTCCGCAGCTCAAAAGGCGCTACTGGATAATTGGTTTGAACATTATCCCACTCCTCTTTATCCTCTGGATGTAGAACCATGCGAAATCGTAGATCAGGCTAAATCAAAGGTGTTTCATGAATTAGGTGTTTCTATCGGCGGTGAACTAAGCATGGATGAAAAGGGTATCCCATCCTTTTCGGCAGGTACGATGCGGATCTCTGTGCGGATTGTGAAGATTCCTTTTCTGTTACGGCGGTTTACAAATTATGCGGTAAATTCTTCAAACACAGACTGTGCCTTTTCCAAAATAAAAAGAGAACTGAAGGAGCTATCTGCTATAGATATTTCCCTGTTATCAGTCCCTGCGCTGGTTCAGCAAGTGAAAGCTCTTATGGACTTATCGGAAGAAATCGCTTACGTACGTTTTCGTTATAATATTTTCCCATCTGTCGCCGTTTCCAAACTCCTTTAAGTCTCTGCTTTTCACCTCCGGAGAGCCTGCCCCCGTCCGTACCGACTCGGGTATTGTATCCATTCGGCAGAGCTGTAATGAACTCATGACAAGCCGCCGCTTTTGCTGCCTCATATACCTGATTGTCGGAAGCATTTGGCTTCCCGATACGAATGTTTTCCATAATGCTGTCGTCAAAAAGGAAATTATCCTGCGAAACAAAGCTGATCGTATCCATTAATGCATCTGCGGTGTACTTACGGATATCCTTATCGCCGACTTGAATGCTTCCGCTTTTCACGTCCCAGTAATGCACAAGCAGTTTTGCGATGGTACTTTTACCGCTGCCTGACGGTCCGACAATTGCCGTCAGCGAACTCTCCTTTGCCTGAAAGCTGATCTCCCTTATAACATCCGTATCCTGATACGCAAAAGTTACTTTTTCGAATCGCACGTCCGCCTTTGCCGGCATTTCTTCCTCTGTTCCCGTTTGTACGCTGTGGCCTTCAAAACTTTTTTCCAACTCAGAGATCGCGTAATTTAAGTTTGGTATCAATGGCAAAAACATAAGCACTTTATGAAACGGCATGCCGATAGCTAAATTCAGCATCAATGTAAAGACCAGTGTATCAAGCGGCAGCTTGCCATTCATGTACATCAGCATACCAAGCGGCAGGGTCAGAACAACGGTACAGGGCAGTACCACACCTACAATTGACATCCCCCACCACGAACCGGCTGTCCAGTCATAGGCGTATTTTTTGTAATCTTCCACATCACGGGCATACTTTTCATACGAGGCAGTGGTTTGCCCAAAAACTTTGATCACATCCATACCTGAAACATATTCAATAATTGTATTATTAAGTTTATTCTGTGATTCATAATACTTCGGCATCTTTTTCATGCCTGTTTTCATCATGACATTCATTGCAAACAGACTGACAGGAAGTGAACCCAGAGACAGCAAACCCATACGCCAATCGCTGCTGAATAGAATTATCAGAACAATTGCCGGAATAATCATATTAGGGATTCCCTCTACAAAAATATGTGCAATCGCAATTTCAAGGCTGCCGATATCATCAATAAACTTTTTTTTGTAAAACCCAGAGCCTTTGTCAATCATATCCCCCAGTGGCATGCTTGCCGTCTTGTCGCTGAATTTCTTTCGCATTTCTTATAGCGTACCATAAGCCGCTTTGTGGGATAATGTAATACCTACCGCATTTAAACCGGATTTCAGGATTAAAAAAAATGCTATGAGCACTCCCGTATAAATGATTGTTTTCACTGAAAACGTAGATTCCTCTAAAAAACTGACGATCAGTTTATTGACTGCAAGATATGGTAATATCCCGGCAATGACACTGAGAAAAATCATCAGTATTGCCAAATATAACTCCTTTTTGCAGCCAACCGCATATTTCATTGCTTTTTTAATCATTGCTCTCCCCTTCATGCAAGTTAGTCTATTCTAACCAATAAGGATTATAACTAATTCATATCTTCTTTTATAGAGCAAAAAAGACAAAAAAAGCACAAATCGGACACAGCCGAAATGTGCTTCCTCCCTATATGCAGTTATTACCTTTTCATTTCTCTTCGATATGCTGACGGCAAATATCCGTATTCCTTTTTAAATATTTCTGAAAATCTGCTTGATGAGACAAAACCCTGCGCTTCTGATATATGTAAAATACTAAGATCAGTTTGTGCAAGCATTTCCCTTGATTTTTCCAGACGCTTTTGAATCAGATACCGATGCGGCTGTACGCCAAAGCATTCTTTAAAAATTCTTTTAAAATACGTTGGACTAATCTCGCAGTATTCCGCCAATTCAGTTATTGTAAACGGCTCCTGGAGGTTTTGGTCTATTCGTGCTTTCGCCCGTGCGATCTGTTCCAACAGTTTTCTGTTATATTTTCGTTTGGAAGCATCTTGATACTTTGAATAATTCGCAATACCGCAGTACAGCATTTCCAGCGCTTTTGCTTTGATAAAAAACATATTATGATCAAGAATTGCTTCCTTAAGCTGCTTTGCTATATCAGAAAACTGCAAATCACTGTTGTAGATCAATACATCCTTATAAGAGGACACGTTAAGATAATATTCCTTAAACATAGTCGTGTCCAAATTTAAATCAGTCAAAGAGGATAACAGTTCCTCGTAACAGCAAAGAAGACCTGCCGCGACATGACTGCTTCTATACACAGTTGTGCTTTCAAACTCTGCGTTTCCGGCGAAATTCACAATATCATTTTTCTTAATAAAGCATGCAGTATTATTCTTAAAATTAATCTGTGCTTCTCCGTCAAACACCTGATACATGGAAATAATCCCTTGATAGCCATCTGTATTTACGGCCGGTCCATGATGCATGTAACAATCCGTGTAAGTGACATACATTCCATCAATCACCCGCACTAAAATTTCTTCTCCGTTTCCATACTTTGAATCAACCTGAAATACCATAACATCCCCATCATGATCAGTCATTGTGGTTAAATCCGAAAAATGATAGTTTTTCAGCATTTTTTCAATATTGTTTGATGCTTGCATTTCAGACAGATTCCATCCTTTTCTGAGATTATTCAATAATGAAACCAATACCGTTTAAATACGCTGTGCCTTCGTGTAAGTGTAGATACCAAGTCTGTTATTCGTAATATACATAATGGGGGTCAGCAGTTTTTTTGCGCCCGGAAGCAGATGCTTTAATTCATCGGTAAAATTAATGAGACCTTTTTGTTTCATAACAGGGCAAAGTGCAACAACTTCGCTGCCGTCCTTCACACCCCAGTTAAACTGCGCATTTGTCTTTTTTAACGTGTCGTGCATACCTGCTTTATTGACCAATCCTTTATAAAGCAGATCAAACTGCACCTCAAAGCTGTCAAAGCCGTTTGTCAATATGTATAAAAGCTCTTTTACATCACTTTCTTTCAGGTACATGAGCATACCTTCTGAAATAATCAATAATTGTTTCCCGTTTACCTCTATATCTTTTGTCCAGGTAGGATCCAGCGCTGATTTCGCAATATCTTTTACGCGCTCATGCACTTCAAAAAACAACTTTCTCTGCGCGATCACTTCCGGAAAATCCAGATTATACCACTGTATTTTTCCATTATCCACTCGTGAAAATCTGGTATCAAGACCGCAGCCCACCGAGACAATCACGCAGTCCGGATTTTTACTGATAAATTTTCTAACCTGTTCATCCATAATTTTTGTTCTTGCCAAAACACCATAATAAGACATTAGGCCACTATCAAATTTTTCAAAATCGTAATCGATTTTTTTCATCATTTCAGCGGCTTTTTTATCATTGATTACAGGAGCACTGCTCATTGCGTCCTTTGCCCTGACATAAAGTGTAATCAGAAGTGTTTCCATAACTCCATTCAATTTGACAGACATCTTTCATCTCCTTCCACATTCCTCATAAAGTTAGTTTTGGCTAACTCATGCTGTTAACTATACACTTTGTGTTACCTGCTGTCAAGACTTCCAATCCGATTTCACCCACTAAAATACGGTTTTCTCACCTTGTTATATCGGCTGTTTTCTTATATACTGGTTTTGGAAACAGCTAACTGACACTTTAGATTGTTATGAAAAGGAGTATATGATGCAGGCAAATTTATTAGAACAAATTAAGGAAATTGTATGTGCCGCAGGGGAATTAATTCGGGACATTGATGAAATTACAGAATTAAAACATAAAGAAGGTCCTGCAAACTTCGTTACAAAATATGACTCGATGGTCCAGGCCTATTTAATCAAGCATTTGTCTGCTGTTCTGCCCGAAGCGTCCTTTCTCGGTGAAGAGGATGGGCTGTCGGAGCGGACGGTCGGCGATGGATATACATTTATCATTGATCCTATCGACGGCACTACGAATTTTATTTGCGGATTTCTTTTCAGTGCTATTTCCGTAGGCCTGTCCTACCAACAGCAGATCGTACTCAGTGTTGTGTATAATCCGTTCCGTCAGGAGTTATTCTATGCGCAAAGAGGTAAAGGGGCATTTTTAAACGGCAAACGGCTTACCATGCAGGAGCGTCCTCTTTCACAGGGTGTCGTCTATTTTGACGCGACACCGTACAACCCCGAGCTGCGAGATGCTTCCTTCGCTCTCGCAAAAGAAGTTACCTATCATACAATGGACTTACGGGAGCTTGGAAGTGCAGCACTCGGCATCTGCTATGTAGCCTGCAACCGCTGTGTTGCCTATGTGTCTCCCCGGCTTTCTGTATGGGATTACGCAGGTGCATCTCTCATAGTGGAAGAGGCAGGCGGCATTCTTTCTGACTTAAACGGACGGGATCTAAGGCTGCGCACAAAAACAACTGTTCTTGCCGCTACCTTAAGCGGGCAAAAAAAGCTCCTGGAGCTTGCAGAAACTTATGCGGATGCATTTATTTAAGTGCCGCATAAGACGATTTTCATAAAATCAGATTCAGCAGATTATCCGGAGCCAATTGATAACCATTGCGATACTCTGTAGGCTTGATTCCCACGATTTTGCTGAATACCTTACTGAAATATTTTGAGTCACCATAACCGATCGTTCCGGCAATCTCGTATACCTTTCTATCCGAATTTTCCAGCAGTTCAATTGCCGCCTTTACCCTGTAAAGCGTCAGAAAATCTAAAAACGTGTGCTCCGTTTTATGCTTAAACAGTTTTCCGAGATAGCTTTCACTGATGTAGAGTTCTTCCGCTACGCATCGCATTGTGAGATCCTCCATATACCGCTGTTTCATAATTAAAAATGCTTTCTCCAAATATTTGTCACTGAGTGCATTTTTAATCTGCTCATTTCTCCTGATCTGATCTGCTGCGATTCGCCTTGATTCATTCTTCCTGCTTTTGACAGCCTCCACTGTTCTGAGAAGAATTTCCTCAAGCTCCGTGTCATCGATTGGCTTTAACAGATAGCCGCGTGCTCCAAGCCGGATTGCCTGCTTTGCATAAATAAAATCATCATAACCCGACAGAATAATAAATTCCGTCTTTACTTTTCCTTGCAGACTCTCGACCATTTCCAGCCCCGACTTTTCAGGCATACGAATATCGGTAATGACAATATCCGGCTGTTCCTTCAAAATGAGCGCTTCACCCGCCTTGCCGTCCGAAGACATCCCCACCAGCCTGCAGCCATACTTTCTCCAGTCAACTGTAAATTTAAGACCTTCCCGAATCAACTGTTCATCTTCTACTATGATTACTCGCACCATCCTGCATCCCCCTCCTGTTCTTCCGGATTAATTGCCTGTCCGGCATCCGTCTGCATCTGCGGCAGCCTGCGCAGTGTCAGCATAATTTTCGTTCCGCTTCCTTTTCTGCTTTCCGCCTTCAATCCGCACTCTGTATCCCCATACAGCCTCGCCCTGCGATCGACATTGTTCAGTCCGATATGATGGGTATTGTCCTGACGAAAGCGCAAGACTGTTTCCAGTTCCTCCTCCGTCATGCCTTCTCCATTATCCTCAATCGTAAAATAAAGATGACCGGTATCACAATACGCTGAGATTTTCACGATACAATTCTTGATCTGTTTTGCAAAGCCATGTACTACTGCATTTTCCACAATCGGCTGCAGGGTCAGCTTTGGAATCCGCTCCTCCATCATTTCCGGTTCCAGCACCAGCTCCAGACATAGCCTATCCCCATAATGCCGTTTTTGTATATTTATAAAAGACGATACAATTTCCAGTTCATAAGAAACCGGAACTAAATCGTCCTTTGTATTCATTACTTTTCGCAAAAGGCATCCCAAATTGATCACGATGTCTGAAATTTCCGATTCCCGTCCAAGCTTTGCACTCCATTTAATTAAATCTAAAGTATTATAAAGAAAATGGGGATTCATCTGCAAATTCAGAGAACGTGTCTCTGCAATCCAAAGACTGTGCTTTTCTTCATCAATATTTACCATCAGCATCTCAATTCGCTCCGTCATCGAATTGAACGTCTCTCCCAGCTGCCCGATTTCATCTTCTCTTACTACGTTGACTCTGGCTGAAAAATCACCTGATTTCACTTTAGACATTGTATCCTTTAATTCCTGCACCGGATATGCGATTGACCTTGCTGCAACGGTAGAAAGAGCAAGTCCGAGAAAAATGATTAATATGATTCCGGGAATCAGCGTGCGCAGAATCGCATTAGCAATCATTTGCATTGCATCGGAAGGAAGCTCCTGAATCACATATAGCCCGGTATAAACACCATATTGGCACGCATAATTTTTCCAGATAATCGTTTCCGTATCCTGCTGCCGCAATTCATTTACAAAACCGTACTCTTTCGCCTTTCCAAGTCCCTCGAATGCAGTCCCCTTGGAATGATAAATGATTGATCCGCTTTTATTCATAATCATCAGATTCGTATTATAAATACTGCCGTATTCCGATACGATATCATAGAGAGTTTCCCATGGTATTTCCACAAGAAGGTAACCCAGCACCTCTTCCCCGTCACCCCGGTAGGCCTTTGCAAGGCAGATGCGATCCTTTCTATCCAGGACCGCATCCTTCGCTATTGCATAAATTCCGATTCCTCTCGTAGAATTGGCCTTTCTAAATACACCCCAGTTTTGATAACGGGATACCTTTTTCCTATTATTTTCTGCATTTGTTGAAATCCAAACATCCGAGTTCCTATCCACAATACTGATTTCCGCTTTATCGGGATATGAATTTTTGATGAAATACAGTGTTCTTAGAATGTTCATTTCCAATTCTTCATCAGTCTTATTCAAGAAAAACCTGTGTATATCCGGTTCTCCCTCCAGCTCATTAATGACACGGCTGTAATCCAGCACAAGGGAATCCAACGCATGAATGATATTTTCTGTCGTCTTTTCCCCCTGCTCCTTCACATTTTCATTATAAATACGATAAAAAGTAAGACTGATGATTACGCTGATAATCACTTCCAGCGCAAAACTTGATATAAAAAAAGTAATAAATATCCGTTCCACATAACTTTTCTTAATGCGCCTTATCATGTATTCCCCTCCCATGACTTAATCCCATTATACACGAAAAATTTATTTTCTACCGAACAGATTGATCACAAATTGGAACAGGGGTTAAACAATGCTCTTCCCTCCCGATATTTTATTAAATACAGCCAGACAGAGTATCGTAGTCAGCGTCAAGATCGTTGAAAGTGCCGCCGCCTGTCCGTATGCATCATTATTGACGCAGTTGAAAATTGCAACGGAAATTGTAACGGTTTTTCCTGTATATAAAATTAACGTCGCACTCAACGTATTGATTACGCTGACAAGACTCAATACTGCACCGGATATCAAGCCGGGCATCATTAAATGTACTGTTGTCTTGAAAAAGGTCTTCATCGGCGCAACCCCAAGACTGATGGAAGCCTCTTCAACCGAGCGGTCAATCTGATACAGGATACCGACACTTGAACGCATCGTATAGGGAAGTTTTCTGATGACAAAAGAAATAATAATAATCCACATGGAACCGGTCAGCAACAATGGCCTCTGATTAAAAGCAACCGTCAGGCAAATGCCAAGCACCGCCCCCGGAATAACATACGGGAACATCAGCAACATATCAATCAGATTTGAGCCAAGACTCTTTCTTCTGACAATCAGGTATGCTCCGATTAAGCTTAAAAACACAATAATCGCCAGTGCAATGAACGCCATCAAAAATGTGTTCGTAATTGCATCCGACAGCCTGTTCATCACCGCTTTATAGCTGTCCAGACTGAACCCCCTTACAAAAATCGGACCCTTTGTTTTTAAGAACGACTGAATCGTCACAGTAATCTGAGGAAGCACAGAGAGGAAAGAGACAATAAACACCACAACACTTGCCAGTATTTTTTTCCCTGTTGATAATTCTACCTTTGCAGGAGGTCTTAAGCTCGTCATATGATAGCTTTTCCTATCTACCACCTGTTTTTGCACAAATAACACCGCAAGCGCAATTAAAATAATTACAACACTCAGCGCACTTGCGAAGCCGGTATCCGTCCCAACTTCATTCAAAAATTCTTTATAGATAATAACCGGCAGCGTTGTATACCCTTCTCCAATCAGCCTTGGCGTTCCAAAGTCCGCAAGTGCTGTCATGAATACCATCAGTGCGGAGGATAAAATCGTTGGCATGATAACCGGAAACGTAACTTTAAAAATCCGCTTAATTCCGGAAATACCAAGATTTTCACTCGCCTCCTCCAGTGAAGAATCAATACTGCTCAGCGCACCGGACACATACAAGTAAACCATCGGATACAGCTTTAATGTGAAAACAAGGACAATTCCTCTAAATCCATAGATTTCCCCAAGCTCAATACCGACTGCAGCCAGCAGCTTTGTAATAAAACCGGCGCGTCCCAATAGTGTAATCCATGCATAGGCTCCGATAAACGGAGGAGAGAGCATCGATAAAACAATCATCATATAAATAACTTTCTTTAGATATAAATGATAACGGCTGCCGATATAAGCAAGCGGGACACCTACCGCCGTCGCCAAAATTGTAACAAGTGTGCTGATTAACAAGCTGTGCATCAATGCTTCCTGATAATATTTTTTTTGAAAAAATTTAATATAATTAGTTAGGGTAAATGCATTTGTTTCTTGATTCTGAAAGCTTTGTATAATTAATTTGAAAAATGGATATACAATAAAAATCAAACACAGAATAATAATGATCAGACCCGTGATTATCCAGAAATCGACCTTGTCTAAATGCAATTTTTCATAAATTTTTTTCTTATTTGCTTCTTTTTCCATAATTATATCCTTTCAATCATAAAACTAATATTTCATGATGGACTTTTCTGTTTTGGCATCAAACACGCTGATCCTTTTTTCAAAAATCCGCAGGGATACTTTATCACCGATTTTTCTGATATGATCCAGCTTATCGGTATATTCATTCAGTTCCAGCAGCGGACCGTGATCGAGTTGAATTTCGTAGTTCATATAATCACCAAGAAAGGTGGAAAGAGTAACCGTTCCGGTCAGCTCACCCTCCTGCACATCTGTAAGTGCCATATATTCCGGTCTGACGGCAACTTTTACCTCACCCTTGAAATCAGGGTCAATATTCAGCTTCATTCTCTTTTGATTTAAAATGATCACTTCGCCCTCTGCCGCAAGAGCATCCAAAAAACCGGAGGTGCCGATAAAGTTTGCAACAAACATATTAGCTGGTTTTGTGTAGATTTCCTTGGGCTCTCCAAGCTGTTCCACCTTTCCGTCATGGATAATCGCAATCCTGTCGGAAATCGACAATGCTTCCTCCTGATCGTGCGTCACATAAATCGTTGTAATATTCAATTTTTTTTGAATTTTTTTAATTCCTGTGCGCATTGTTACACGTAGTTTGGCATCAAGATTACAAAGGGGTTCATCCATCAGCAGTACGTCAGGATGGATGACAATAGCCCTCGCTAACGCCACTCTCTGCTGCTGCCCGCCTGACAGCTGACTCGGCATGCGATCCTTCAGATTCTCAATCTGCATCATCTTCATTGCCTCCATCGCTCTGTCTTCCAGTTCTTTTCCCTTAATTTTTCTCGCCTTCAGTCCATATGCCACATTGTCCTGTACGGTCATATGAGGAAATATTGCGTAGTTCTGAAATACCATTCCAATATTTCTTTTATCTGCCGGAATATCATTAATTAACTTATCGTTAAAAAAAATATTTCCTGCGTCAATTTTATTAAAGCCCGCGATCATTCGGAGTAATGTGGTCTTTCCACAGCCAGATGGTCCAAGCAAGGTGAAAAACTCTCCCTCCTTTATATTTAAATCAATATGATCACATGCTCTGAAATCTCCATAAAGCTTTGTGGCTCCGTCTATTTTTACACTTTGACTTGCCATATTCTCATCCCTCTCCGGCCATAATGCCCTTTCATCAAGAAGGATGGGGATTTCTCTCCATCCTTCGGTCAATGTACTTCCCACTCTCTACCGGGTAACATAATCCTTCCAATTATTATTGAATTCTTCCACATGAGAAGAGGTCCAGTCAATATTCATATCTACAAAACTAATATTTTCCCACGCTTCCATTGTTTCGGGATCTGCAACATCCACCCTGACAGAACGGCGGCTTAACTCACCTAATTGGGACTGTACTTCCTTGCTAGAGAGATAATCAATAAATTTCTGCGCGCTTGCAAGATTCTTACAGTCCTTTACAATTGCACAGCCTGATGGGCTGGAGGATGTTCCATCAGCAGGATAAACGATCTGAAGCGTTGCACCGGACTGCATATAACGCAGGGCTGCTTCTTCATAAGTCAGTCCCACCATATATTCGCCATCCGCTACTCCCTTATAAACACCTGAGGAAGAGTCAAGCACCTTTCCGTCAAGGTTCTGAACCAATTGTTCAATAAATTCATAGCCTTTTCCGTCATCCGTACCATAAGCGAGCATAATTGCCATCATGCAGGCGAAGGAAGAGGAGGAAGAGGTCGGATCAGCACATGCGATCTGTCCCTTATATTTTTCATCAAGCAAATCGGCCCATTTTGTCGGTGCATCTGCTTCCTCCACAAGCTCTGTATTATAAACCATAACCATCGGTCCCATATCAAAGCCCGTATAATACCCATTCGGATCGATTGCCTCCTCCTTCAGATCGCCTACTGTGGAAGGGGAATACTGCTGCAATAAATCCTGATTTGCCCGGTAAGTATCAATTACGCCGCCCCACACGACATCCCCCTGCGGATTGGCTGCTTCTGCTTTGATTCTGGCAAATAAGGAGGAGGTGCCATCCTGTACCAAATTGACAGTAATACCAGACTGATCCTCAAATTCTTGTATAATCGGATCTGCCCAATCTGTTGAATTTGAATAGTACAGAGTCAGTTCTCCGGTTTCCTCTGCTTCCGGTGCTTCTGTCTCAGTCGAAGCAGATTCCACCGGTTCCTCTGCCTTTTTGTCATCCGTCTTAGCTGACTGTGTATCCTGTGCTGTTGCAGCTGTCTGAGAGCCGCAGCCTGCCAGTGCAGCAATCGTTAACGCGCCTGCCAAAACAATTGATACCAATTTCTTTTTCATATCGATCCCTCTTTCTGTAAATTAGTTTATTTGTTACTTTTGTTCACTTTTCATTAATATATTATGATTTCTTTGTGCATGTTTCAATGCGTTAAACACGTAAAAAAGGTGTACAAAATCGTACACCCTTACTTATTAACGTATATAATTCAATGCGTTTTACAATCCGACACCCTCTGCAATGTCCTTTTGCATATCAATGACGGCGGCACGGCTTGCATCTGCGTAATGCTCCGCTCCATAGGAAGCATATGCTTCGGATTTATACGCAGCAATAATGCCTCTGGAGGAATTGACAATCGCTCCAAGCCCATCCGAATTGAAAAATGGTTTTAAATCCTTGCCTGTACCCCCCTGTGCGCCATAACCCGGCACCAGAATATATGCTTTCGGCATAATCATGCGAAGCGTCCTGCCCATTTCAGGATAGGTCGCGCCGACAACTGCCCCGATATAGCTATAGCTGTCGCCCATGCAGTCTGCTCCCCATTTAGCAACCTGCTCTCCAACATGCTCATAGAGCGGACGCCCATCGATCAGCCGGTCTTGAAATTCACCGCTGCTTGGATTTGAAGTCTTTACAAGGATAAACAACCCCTTTTTTTCTTCCCTGCACACATCTGCAAACGGCTGAATGCCATCTGTGCCCAGATAGGGATTGACTGTAGCAAAATCTTCGTTAAATACAGGGAGCCTGCGTCCACCCACCTGCACTCTGCCCAGATGTGCGACTGCATAAGCTGCCGAGGTAGAACCGATATCACCGCGCTTGATGTCTCCGATCACAACAAGCCCTTTTTCCTTGCAGTAATCAACTGTTTTCTGAAACGCAGCAAGTCCCGGAATACCAAACTGCTCATACATGGCGATCTGTGGCTTCACTGCCGGGATCAGATCATATACGGCATCCACAATTCCCTTATTATACTGCCAAATTGCTTCTGCTGCTCCCTCCAGTGTTTCCCCCAGCTCTGTATAAGCTTTTTTTAGGATGTGCTCCGGAATATAAGAAAGCATCGGATCCAGTCCTGCCACAATCGGCGCATTTGTTTTCTTTATATTAGCGATTAACTTGTTGATCATGTTGCGATAGTCTCCTTATTCACTTACTGATATCAAATTACAAAACAAAGTATATCATAGCCCTTTCAGACAGGCAAGAAAGAATCACTTTCCCATACGACAAAAAAATGCTGCCCGATGATTTTTCAATCATCAGCGCAGCATCCCTTTTCTTTTACACTATGCCATCACGAGCGAGCACTCTTCGGCATATTTTTTAATATTAGAAACATTCACGTACTTTTGAAAGCTGTCGCCTTCCACAACTACGAGGGTCGGGGCCTGCATCACACCATATCGCCTCGCAAGCTCTCCATTTTCCTCCGCATCGATCAGCAAATATTTTTCATCCTTTAAATATCCCTTCGCAAGCTTACAGTTGGGACATGTCTTTGTCGTGAACAGATACCGGATATGCGCAACCGGGCTGACGCTTACCTCGTCCGAAGTTTCCAGACCGGATAACGTCACCATCGTCGCCGTCGGCCTCTTGATACTGGAATGATCGACATCATAAACGACTCTGTTTTTATATTCCTGCGCTTTTCCGTCGTTCCAGTTCTGTACCGGCCTGTAATAGCCTGTGATACGGCTGTATACCTCCGTAACAGCTCCGCAGTGCGGACAAGTCTTCTGCTCACCTGTCAGATAACCGTGCTCTTTGCAGACAGAGTAGGTCGGTGACAGTGTATAATAAGGCAGCTTATAATTCTCCGCAACCTTTTTCACCAAAGCGGCCGCAGCATTCCAGTCCGGGAGCTTTTCACCAAGGAATGCATGGAATACGGTCCCGGATGTATACAGTGTCTGTAACTCATCCTGAATATCCAACGCATCAAAAATATCGGCAGTGTAATCCACGGGCAAATGAGAACTATTTGTATAATACGGTGTATCTCCCGCCTTGCCTGCAGTCTTGATATTGGGCCAGCGTTTTTTATCATGTTTTGCCAAACGATAAGTCGTACTCTCCGCGGGAGTCGCCTCCAGGTTATACAGATCGCCATAAGTCTCCTGATAATCGGAAAGGCGGCTGCGCATATGATTCAAAACTTCTTTTGTAAATTCCTGTGTCCTCTTATCGGTCATATCGGCACGCAGCCAGTTAGCATTCAAGCCGACTTCATTCATGCCGATCAGGCCAATCGTTGAAAAGTGATTATCGAAGTTGCCGAGATAACGTCTTGTATACGGATACAACCCCTCGTCCAGAAGTTTGGAAATGACGCCTCTCTTAATTTTTAAGCTCCGTGCCGAAATATCCATCATGCGGTTCAGACGCTTGTAAAAATCATCCTTATTCGCAGACAGATAGGCAATCCGCGGCATGTTGATCGTAACAACACCGACAGAACCCGTGCTTTCACCGGAGCCGAAGAAACCACCCGTTTTTTTACGAAGCTCACGAAGATCTAAACGAAGCCTGCAGCACATACTTCTGACATCGCTCGGTTCCATGTCACTGTTGATATAATTAGAGAAATACGGTGTTCCGTACTTCGATGTCATTTCAAATAACAGGCGGTTGTTTTCCGTATCAGACCAATCGAAATCATTTGTGATGGAATAGGTCGGAATCGGATACTGGAAACCGCGTCCGTTTGCATCGCCCTCGATCATCGTCTCAATGAAGGCTTTGTTAATCATATCCATTTCTTTCTTGCAGTCCTTGTATTGAAAGTCCATTTCCCTTCCGCCGACAAGTGCCGGCAGTTCGGCAAGGTCGTTTGGTACCGTCCAGTCAAGCGTAACATTAGAGAACGGCGCCTGAGTTCCCCAGCGGCTCGGTGTGTTCACGCCATATACAAATGCTTCAATGCACTTTTTCACTTCCCTGTAGCTTAATTGATCCACCTTTACAAACGGTGCCAGATATGTATCAAAGGAAGAAAACGCCTGTGCCCCCGCCCATTCGTTTTGCATAATGCCCAGGAAATTCACCATCTGGTTGCAGAGCACAGAAAGATGCGAAGCCGGTGCGGAGGTGATTTTCCCGCTGATGCCGCCAAGCCCTTCCATAATTAACTGCTTTAAAGACCAGCCTGCACAGTAACCTGTCAGCATTGACAAATCATGGATATGGATATCCGCATTCCTGTGAGCTTCTCCGATTTCCTGATCATAAATCTCAGAAAGCCAATAGTTTGCCGTCACCGCGCCGGAATTACTCAAAATAAGTCCGCCAACGGAATAAGTAACTGTGGAATTTTCTTTTACACGCCAATCCTCTATCTTAACATAGCTGTTTACAACATCCTTATAATCAAGGATCGTGGACTTCATATTGCGTATTTTTTCGCGCTGCTTCCGGTAAAGGATATACGCCTTGGCAACCTCCGTATAACCTGCCTGCTCAAGCACCGTCTCCACGCTGTCCTGAACATCTTCCACATGAATCATGTTTTCTTTCATTTTTGCTTGAAAATCAGCGGTCACACGCAGTGCAAGCAAGTCAATGATATCATTGTTATACTGCTTATCGCACGCGACAAACGCCTTCATAATTGCATCGTTGATTTTGGACAGATTAAAATCCGCAATTTCCCCATCTCTCTTTACTACATTGAACATCCCATTACTCCCTTCCCTCAATTTTATCTTCTGCGCGCATAGCTTTTGTTCTGCGTACGCAGCTGCACATTCCATGTTCTTTACCAGGAAATCCGAAGGATTTTCTATCAAAGAACCAAATCACCCGGCAACAGTCCGCCCTGCCGGGTGATTAGAAGATTAATTAAGAAAAGTATAGCATTGGGGAATGGAAAAGTCAACTAGAAATACCATATCTTATGTCAGCTTTTAATCAATAACACAAGATATTGTGTTTTGACGTGTCAGACGACGGTATAATAAAGTTCCTTCGGAACATATGCTTTCACGTAAATCCCCTCCGCCCGGTACTCCTCCTCCAGGAGTCTTCCGCTCTTTCTGATCTTTTGTATGACCGCTGTTTCAGAATACGGAATCAGTCGTTCCAAGAGCAGATTACCTTCCGTAAGCATTCGAACGACGAGGCTTTCAAGCTCCTCAAAGCCGGCTCCTGTCTTCGCGGAAATTTTTAATACGGCATCCGCCTTCAAATCTTTGGATACGATTTGCTCCGTTATTTGATCCTGTTTATTAAACAGCGTAATTATTTTTTTATTAGAAATTTCAAGCTCCCTGAGCGTCTCGTATACAACATGCATCTGAATGTCCCTATCAGGACTTGCGGCATCCACGACATGAAAAATCAGATCCGCATAGTTCGCTTCCTCAAGTGTACTGCGAAAGGCATCAATCAGATGATGCGGCAGCTTTCTGATAAATCCTACCGTATCGGTCAAAAGCACTTCCTGCTTATCGGGAAGCTTCCAAATACGCGTCGTCGGATCAAGTGTGGCAAATACCTTGTCCTCTTCGAGCACCGACGAACCTGTCAAAACGTTTAACAGCGTTGACTTTCCGGCATTGGTATAGCCAACGATCGCAATGACCGGCAGCCCGCTTTTTTTACGCTGCTTGCGCGTCTCCTCACGGTGCCGCTTGACATCCTTCAATTCTCTGTTTAGAACTGCCACTCGTTTATTGATAAGACGCCGGTCCATTTCGAGTTTCTTTTCGCCGGGCCCCCTTGTGCCGATACCGCCTCCAAGTCT
>JASGGU010000080.1:0-18453 GCA_047602645.1 Lachnospiraceae bacterium
ATCGGACCGCCCGACACGAATACGGTCGGCACATTTACTCTTGCGGCGGCCATTAAAAGCCCCGGAACGTTTTTATCACAGTTTGGAACCATGACAAGCGCGTCAAACTGATGCGCAAGCGCCACGCATTCCGTAGAATCAGCAATCAGATCTCTCGTTGCAAGGGAATACTTCATTCCGATATGTCCCATAGCAATGCCATCGCAAACAGCAATTGCAGGAAATACGACGGGTGTCCCGCCGGCCATAGCAACTCCCTGCTTGACGGCCTCCACGATTTTATCAAGATTCATGTGCCCCGGAACAATTTCATTATAAGAGCTGACAATTCCGATCAGCGGGCGTTCCATTTCTTCTTTTGTAAAACCAAGTGCATTAAACAGCGATCTGTGCGGAGCCTGTTGTGCTCCCTTTGTAACTGCGTCACTTTTCATCGTATTTTCCCCTTTTCTTTTTATTTTATAGAACCCTATCTGCAATCAGCGTTCCCATTTCTGCCGTTCCGACGAGCTTACATCCATTCGACATAATATCACCCGTGCGGTAGCCCTCTTTCAGTACTTGTTTGACCGCCGCTTCCACAGCATCGGCTTCCGCATCCAGATTCAGAGAGTATCGAAGAAGCATCGAAGCCGAAAGGATCGTCGCGATCGGATTTGCCTTGTTCATTCCGGCAATATCCGGTGCCGAGCCATGGCTCGGTTCATAAAGCCCGAAGCTCGTGTCATTTAAGCTCGCGGAAGCCAGCATTCCGATCGAACCGGTCACCATACTGGCCTCATCAGATAGAATATCACCGAACATATTCTCTGTAAGGATTACATCAAACTGTGCCGGATCCTTGACCAGCTGCATCGCACAGTTATCGACAAGCATATGGGATAGCTCCACATCCGGGTAATCTCCCGCCACCTCTTCAACGACGTTTCTCCACAGCCTTGAGGAATCAAGCACGTTTGCCTTGTCAACACTTATCACCTTGCCCCGCCTCTTTTTTGCAATCTCGAAGCTTTTTACAGCAATTCTCCTGATCTCATTTTCATCATAGGTCAGTGTATCGATTGCTTTTCTGACTCCGTTTTCTTCTATGGTCTTTCGCTCTCCGAAATACAGTCCTCCGGTAAGTTCGCGCATAATGATCATATCAAATCCATCGCTTATAATTTCCTTTTTTAACGGGCAGGCATCTGCGAGTTCCTCATATAGAACAGCCGGCCTCAAATTGGCAAATAAGTTAAGCGCTTTTCTGATTCCGAGCAGCCCTGCTTCCGGCCTTAGATCTGGTGCAAGCCGATACCATGGCGACGTCGCTGCATCTCCGCCGATCGAACCCATCAGCACCGCATCGGAAGCCTTTGCTTTTTCAATGGTTTGTTCCGTCAGCGGAATGCCGTGCACGTCGATCGAAGCTCCTCCGAGCAGCAGCTTTGTATAAATAAATTCATGTCCGAACCGGTTTGCAACCTGGCCCAGAACTTTTTGGGCTTCTGCTACAATTTCCGGCCCGATTCCGTCGCCGGGAATACATGCTATCTGAAATTTCATCTGATTCACCTCTTAAATTCTGTTAAATAAAAGCCTTCAACAGGCTCTTTGTGCGTCGGGCACAGGCAGCAAAGCTGCCATCTTTTTTTGTGCAAGTGCACATTCGCCTTCCATCATAAGTACTTATACGAATTTTTTATGAAGGAAAGGATGCCCCAACCATAGGAGCATCCCGAATTGTGCTTCATATATGTTTCTGAGCGGATGCTTTATTCGGCGGTTGATTTTTCAATCTGTGCGATCGCCGACTTCTGCATCGGAATTCTGCAGTTTTTATTATTGCCAAATTCCACGATGACCGTGTCATCCGTAATGTCTATGACAATTCCGTAAAAACCGCCGTTTGTAAGAACGCTGTCTCCCGTTTCCAATTCAGACAGCATCGCACTCATTCTCGTCTGTTCTTTTTTCTGGGGACGGATCATTGCAAAATAAAAAAATCCGCCGATGACTACCACATAAAGTACGATCATCACAATATTCGCTGACGCTGATGTTGTCGTCGCTTCAGTTAAAAATGTATACATATCATTCCTCCTGTATTCCGCTCTATAAAATCTGTGCTTTTATATCATACACAATTATTCCTCATTCATCAAGCATTTTATGAATATTTTAAGCATTATTACCTGGGGTTATACCCGTCATTCCGCTCTGCATACCGGCAAGTTTTTCTTTTTTATATTCTGCAAAATTTCCCTGCTCCAACGCCTGCCTGATTTCCTCCATCATCGTATTATAAAAATAGAGGTTATGGAGTACACATAGCCGCATGCCGAGCATTTCCTTCGCCTTTAAAAGATGCCTGATGTAGGCACGCGAATATCGCTTGCATACCGGACATGTACACCCCTCCTCAATTGGTCTCTCATCCAGCTCATACTGCGCATTAAACAGGTTGATCTTTCCGTGATTCGTATAAAGATGACCGTGACGACCATTCCTTGTCGGATAAACACAATCAAAAAAATCAACACCACGCTCCACGCTTTCCAATATATTGGCGGGTGTACCGACTCCCATTAAATAAGTCGGTTTGTCTTGCGGCAGATACGGCACAACCTCTTCCAAAATATGATACATTTCTTCATGCGTTTCGCCGACCGCCAGACCTCCGACCGCATAACCGGCAAGATCCAGCTCCGAAATCTGTTTGGCATGCTCGATTCTGATATCCGCAAAGATGGCTCCTTGATTAATTCCAAACAGCATCTGATTGGGGTTAAGTGTATCGGGCAGCCTATTTAAGCGTGTCATTTCTTCCTTACAGCGCGCAAGCCAGCGCGTCGTCCGATCCACAGATGCTTGAACATAACCCCTCTCCGCCTTGGCACTTGGACACTCGTCAAACGCCATCGCAATCGTCGACGCCAAATTGGACTGGATTTGCATACTTTGCTCCGGGCCCATGAATATTTTTCTGCCGTCCACATGAGAATGGAAATAGACACCCTCTTCTTTTATTTTTCTGAGGCTGCTTAAAGAAAATACCTGAAAGCCCCCCGAATCGGTCAGGATGGGTTTCTCCCAAACCATAAATTTATGCAGCCCCCCAAGCTTCTTTATAATTTCATCGCCGGGCCTTACATGTAAGTGATACGTGTTGGAAAGTTCTACCTGTGTCTTGATCTGAAGCAAATCCTCTGTAGAAACGGCGCCCTTGATCGCAGCCGCCGTACCTACGTTCATAAATACCGGTGTCTGAATCGTCCCGTGCACTGTTTGAAATTCTGCACGCTTGGCCCTGCCTTCTTGTTTAATAATCCGATACATCCTATTTCATTCCTATCTGTTTTAAGTATTCTTCAAGAGACAGTCCGCTCTTTTTAATTTCCTGTGCAGCCTGCTCTCCCACATAACGAAAGTGCCATGGCTCATAAGTAATTCCCGTAATATATTCCTTACCCTTCGGATACCGCAGAATAAAGCCATATTCACTTGCATGTGTCCTCAGCCATTCTCCCGCCTCCGTATCCTGAAAGCCTTCATTTAAGCTTGTATAGGAAGGCGACACAATATCAAGAGCAAGTCCCAGCTCATGTTCGCTTGTTCCCGGCACTGTCACGGAATATGACGACTCCGCATAAGCCTCCAAATAAGTCATGCCGCTGTTCATTAACCTTCTTATTTTAATTTCAAATAATATCGTTTGTCTGTCAAAGCTCCTGTATGCAGAGCAGATCATCAGGCTCACGCCATCCTTTTGAGCAGCATCCAGCATCTCGGCAAGCGGCTTTGCAATACGCTTGTCCACCTGCATGCTTCCGTTCACCGACACAAGCTCCATCTCATAATCCTCAGGCACCGGATTCTGCTTATTGACAAGGATCAGTTTCCAGTCCTCTTCAAAATCGGCTTCAATCTGACGGCCTTTTTCGTCATATATGACAACCTCGCCCGCTTCCGTATTCGATTGTCCGTTTTCCGTCTGCCCGCCACCCTCTAATTCCCGCTCTGTCTGTTCCCTTGTATTTTTAATAAATGCATCGATATCTTCCTCGTCCGCAGGCTCTCCGTCTGTTTCAATATAATCGGATATCTGCGGAGCAGATGCGTAAAGGGGTATATTGGCAACAATTGTCGTATCGTTCTGTTCCAGCTTTGTATCCGTCTGAATAATCTGTTTTTGAATCCCTTCCCCAAGCGGGTCCACTGCAGCCGCCGCTTTCATCTGCCCCTGTGCACGAAGAGAAAAGCTCGTGCAGAAAAAGAACAAAACTGCCGCAGACAAAAGAATACAGCAGCGCCCCTTGTTGCGTCTGATCCCATTCGTCAGATAATAAAACCACATGATGCATGTGATGATCACAATGACCGGAATTTTAAAAACCGGACGCTGTTTTGCCTGATTCAGCAATGTCCTCACAATTTTGTCCTTGCGCTCCATGTTATGTATTGCTCCTTGCATTCGGATATTTTTCCTTGGGCAGAGTACTTTAAAAACCCGTATTTTGAATATTATAGTTAGAATACCACAATTATTTTTTTTTTGCAAAAAAATTGCTGTTTTTTTACTCTTTATTAATTTTAAATGAAAACACTTTAAAGTATTTGTGATTATCTTTATAATAAACTATCATACAATTATAGAACAGGGCAGAAATGAGGGACATATGAGAATCAGAGAATTCCAATACATTAAAGGTCTGAATGATTTTAGGCTGATCGCAGGAAACAGCGGATTGAATAACAAAATTGAAAACATTGTGATTTTTGAATATGAAAACATGAATACGGCAGCGGATAATTACTATAGAGGAGATTTTATCGTATCAACCTTAATATTCGCAAACGGATGTCCGGAATTGATTGTTTCTACCATTACCAGACTAATGAATATGGGGATATCAGGTCTTGCGATTAAAGCGTCTTCCTATCATGCCCTTCCTCCGGAATTATCAATTCTTGCAGATGATAATGGAATTCCTTTATATGTCTTTAAAAATACTTATATTGAAGATGTGATTGTAAATGTGAATGATTATATGAAGGCAAAAAAGAATTATTTAAAATATGAAAAAGATTTTCAGGAGATCATTTATAATCAATACTCTCTGCCGCAGGCAATCGAAAAAGCAACTAATATAAACCCCTCTCACAAGCAAAAAGCCGCATGCATGTATCTGATGCCGGAAAACAGCTCCGACTGCTGGATCATTGAGGAGCTTCTGAATGAGTCTGCGCAACGAAAAAACAAGACCTATATAAACGCCGGCTATGTGCTGTATCGGTTTGAGGAGGGTCTCTTTATTCTTTATAATTTTAACGAGGATCAAGGCAACTCCTACATAGAACAATTTCGAGCGCTTCTCATACGTCTGCACATTACGGAAACAAAAATGAAAATAGGAATCAGCCAGATTCATCCCCCTGTAAAGGAATTGGATTTATGCATAAAAGAATGCTATTTCGCCTGTTGTTATTCATGGTTCAAACATACCAGCCTTACTGTTTTTTCGGAAATTGGCATTTATCAGGTCCTGTTGCCGATGCTGTTTGACAGATGCTGCCGACAATATTACGAGGTTATCATCCACAAAATTATGAATTATGATCAATTAAACCGGACAACTATCCTGGACACGCTGCAGGAATATGTAAAATCCGGATATAATATAAAACAGACCGCTGCAATACTTTATCAGCATCCAAACACAATCCGGTACAGAATACAAAGAGCTGCCGATATCATACACGGCGAATGCGGAAAGGAAGACTTGCATAGCTTATATGTTGCCGTTCTGATGCACATGATAAGACAAGATTCCCATTTCATTTCCCGTGCATTCATTTTGTAAAAATTACAATTACACGTGGAATCTTTTTGTTGCCTTTCCATAGTAAAACCTCATCAAAATTGTCTATACTGATTTTGTGAAATTTTCATTACATAATAGAATCAGGATATATGAGAGGATTCACAGTGAGGAGCATAACCTATGAGCAGTCAATATTTATCAGAAAAATTCAACGAAATGATTCCATACCGATTGGGGGAGCAGCCGACCGACAAAAAATATATTAAACTGAACTCAAACGAGACTTCTTTTCCTGCATCTCCTCTTGTTTCAAAGGTGCTAAAAGATGCATCTCTCAATCTTCTTGGATTCTATTCTGATCAGGACGGAACCGTATTAAGGGAAGCGTTGAGCTGCCTATATCAGGTAACAGGCGATCAAGTTCTGGTCGGAAACGGCGCCGATGAAATGCTGAGCTTCTGCTTTCTGGCATACGGAGAAACACGGGGGTTTTCTTTTCCTGATATCAGTTATGGATTTTATAAAACATTTTTAAGAGCCTTTCAAATGGAGTATGAGGAGATTCCTTTAAACAAGGACTTTACTGTTGACCTTGAGGCATTCAAAAAAAGCCGACGACACATTGTCCTTGCAAATCCCAACGCACCGACCGGTCTCTGTCTCACCACGGACCAGATAAAGAATCTTTTGGAAGCCGACACCGGAAGAATAGTGATCATTGACGAAGCCTATCTGGGATATGGAGCCAAAAGCTGTATGGAACTGCTCTCCTCATATAAAAATCTGATTATCATCCATACCATGTCAAAGTCCAGAAATATTGCCGCATTGCACGTCGGATATGCAATTGCAGATGAGGAAATTATTCAGGAACTCAGCTGCATCAAAAACTGTTTTAACCCGAACAACCTGAATCAGATCACTTTAGACGCCGCCGTTGCCGCAGTAAAAGATCAAGACTATACCGAACAGTGCTGCCGGCAAAAAGTCTTGATTCGTAATGAGATAAGTAATGAAATGAGAAAAATGGGGTTTACCGTAATTCCATCCAGTACGAATTTTATTTTTTTCACCCATCTGCTTATGAAAGCGAATGATTTGGAGAAAAAACTGAGGGAATATGGCATTCTGGTAAGGTATTATCCGCAGGAAAGAATATCCAACTATATTCGTATGACCATAGGCACCCGGGAAGAAATGGAAGACGTGCTTGAAGCGTTTAAACATATCCTCTGATTTTTCATAGAACACTCTGCAAAAATGCCCTTGTGCGATCCTCCCTCGGTGCCTTGAAAATCTGTTCAGGGCTTCCCTCTTCTAATATCGTGCCATCATACATGAATATGACCTTATCTGCGACATCTCTGGCAAAGCCCATTTCATGAGTGACGCAGATCATAGTCATGCCTCCTCTGGCAAGATTCTGCATAACGCTCAACACCTCGCCTACAAGTTCGGGATCAAGTGCAGATGTCGGTTCATCAAACAGCATAATTTCAGGCTGCATCGCAAGTGCTCTGGCAATCGCCACACGTTGCTGTTGCCCGCCAGACAATTTATTGGGATAAGCGTGCATTTTATCTTCAAGTCCGACACGCCGTATCAAATCCTTTGCAATCTCCTCCGCCTGCTCACCGCTCATTTTCTTGACGTTTATCGGTGCGATTGCCACATTTTCCAGCACTGTCTTATGAGGAAAAAGATTAAACCGCTGAAATACCATGCCCATTTTTAAAAGAAGCATATTTTTTTCATGCTTGCTTAAATGAGAGTGGTTGACCTCTTTTTCCCGATCATCCAAAAGCTGTCCCTCAATATATATTTTTCCTGACGTCGCTTTTTCAAGGTGATTCAGAGATCTTAATAATGTTGATTTTCCAGCTCCCGACGGGCCGATAATTACCACAACCTCACCCTGATTCACTTTTATGGACACATCTTTCAATATTTTTAAATCTCCGAAGCTTTTACATAAATTTTCGGTACGAATCATTTCCATGCCGTCTCCCTCCTATTCATAAACCGAAAGACGTCTCTCGATTTTATCAAAGATAAATGTAAAAAATGCCGTTATAATTAAATAGATAACAAGCGCGGGAACAAATACAAGAAAAGATCCTCCCGATGCAATTGTCTTAGAAATCGTCGTAATATCCATCAGCCCAATTACAAAAACAAGAGATGCATCCTTAAGCACCATGACAAACTCATTGCATACGGGTGGAATCATACGCCGGATAGATTGCGGTATCACAATCAAACGCATTGTCTGTGTATAATTCATACCGAGTGCCTTGCTTGCCTCAAATTGTCCCTTGTCGATCGACTGAATGGCGGCCCGTACGATTTCAGCACAATAAGCAGCTGTGTTCAGCGTAAATGCAATAAATGCTGCGACAAAAGCCCCCTTAAAAACAGCATCCGGATCATTATCCGAGAAAAGACTCCGCCAATTAAAGCCCGGAAAAATACCTGGGATAGCAAGATAAATTACAAATATTTGAATCATGAGCGGTGTCCCGCGGAAAAAAAAGATATATCCACCACAAAACTTACTGATCGGCTTTATTGAAGAAATCTTACCAAGTGCAAGAAAAATGCTAAGAAAAAACCCGCATAATACGGAGATGGTAGTCAGAAAAATTGTCAGCTTTGCACCATACAGAATCCCCTGTCCGCATCCGAGCATACGATAGGTATAATTTACCATCTGCCCTGTTATCTTTGGAATACCCTGGGACGCAGGATATACATGTCCTGCGAACCCAAGATATTTTTCACTGAGTGCATTTGCACCCGAGGTTTCAAAAGAGCAGTAATTGATAAAATACAGATCGTTATAGGTTGTTACAACCTCTTTTCTTGTTTTGGATTCATCCTCTTTCAAGGCGGTCGTAACCTCGGCGGATGCATAACTCATCAGCTCCTCTTTGGATGGCTTAAAGCAGGCAAAAACAGAAGCAACCAAAAATGCACAGATAATAATTCCCCAAAATTTTTTTGTGTTTTTTTCCCATGCCCTTACGTTTAGCATTCGTTGTATGGCACTGTTCTTTACTCTCATTTATCTATTCACCTGCGCCAAACCATTTTGCAATATTTGCTTCAAAAAATCCTTCTGCTTCCAACTCTGCTAGGGCAGTATTAATTGCCTCGGTAAGTCCGGTATTATCCTTACTCATCGCAACGCCAAATTGCTCCGGAGATGTCTCGTCCTGGAATATCTTCACATATTGACCCGGGGAGGAAGACAGATAGCCATCGGCAACAGGACTGTCACAAAGAACACAATCCACTTCACCGTTTGTCAGCTGTGTAAAACAGGTAATTACTTTTTCATTTGCCACAACAGTAGCATCAATTGTCTTCGTATCAATCAGATCCGTAATTAACGCATCGGAGGTCGTCTCCTTCTGCAGGGCAACAGACTTTCCGTCAAGATCATTTAAGCTTGTAAAGGTCAGCTCACTTCCCTCTGCAACCACAATAGACTGATAGCTGTTTATGTACGGTTCGGAAAAGGCCATTGTCTCTTTTCTTTCATCTGTGATTGTGACTGCGGAAATAACCACATCATAATTTGTGCCGATTCCGGAAAAAATACCATCCCAAGCCGTATTGATAAAGTTAACCTCAAGACCGAGCTTTTCCGCAAGTGCATTAGCAAAATCAATGTCATAACCGATCGGCGTCACACCATCTTCCGCAAAATCTTCGAACGGCGGATAACCGATTTCAACTCCGACACTCAATGTTCCGTCCTGAATTAATGTATAATCGGCAGAGGGAGTCTCTGCTTCTGTACTCTCCTCCGTTTCTATCGCCGCTGCATCAGCTTCCTCTGCGGGAGCTTCAGATTCCACACTTTCCGCAACTGCCGGAGCGGCTTCCGCAGAAGCGGTTTCAGTTGACGCTGTGCTGCCGCATGCCGTAAGAATAAATGCCATTGTGGTTCCAAGCAGTAAACAAATCATCTTTTTCATCTTCATAATATCATTCCTCCTGAAAAATAAATAAAGGCAAATGGTGAGACCCATTTGCCTTTTTTAAACTGTATCACTGTTCGAAGAATTTGTCAAATGATTTCATTCTAAAATTGCAATTACATAATTTCTTTTCAAAAGGATTGCTGTTTTTCTGCAAATTCATTATAATAGGCACATATAAAAAATCAAATTCTATGGAGGCGCTCTATGGCAGGATCAACCTTTGGCACAAATTTCAAAATCATGACGTGGGGAGAATCCCACGGAAAAGCGCTTGGCGTCGTGATCGACGGATGTCCGGCCGGTCTTTCTCTCTGCGAAGACGATATCCAGAAATATCTGGACAGGCGAAAGCCCGGCAAATCCAAATATGCCACACCGCGTAAGGAGGCGGATGCCGTCACGATCCTTTCCGGTGTATTTGAGGGAAAAACTACCGGCACGCCGATATCCTTAATGGTAGAAAATACGTCCCAAAAATCAGCGGATTATTCGGAAATCGCTTCCTTTTATCGTCCCGGCCATGCAGATTTCACCTTTGATGAAAAGTACGGCTTCCGTGATTACCGAGGAGGCGGACGTTCCTCCGGCCGTGAAACAATCGGACGTGTGGCTGCGGGTGCCGTGGCCGCAAAGCTGCTGGAATCTCTTTCTATTCATATTTTAGCTTATACAAAATCGATCGGACCTGTTTCAATCAATGAAGCTCATTTTCAAAAAGAGCTGATTTACGAAAGTGTACTTGCAATGCCGGATGCCGAAGCTTCAAAGCAGGCCGAGGTTTATTTGAAAACCTGTATGCAGGAATATAATTCCGCAGGAGGTATTATTGAATGCAAAATAACCGGTGTGCCTGCCGGGATCGGGGAACCTGTTTTTGAAAAGCTGGATGCAAAGCTCTCTCATGCCATCATGAGCATCGGAGCCGTCAAAGCGTTTGAAATCGGCGATGGCTTCGCCGTCTCCAAGTCGAGCGGACTTTCCAATAATGACCCGTTTGTAATGGAAAACGGACAGGTGAAGAAGCTGACAAATCATGCCGGCGGTATCTTGGGCGGCATCAGCGACGGTTCCGAAATTCTTTTCCGTGCGGCGATCAAACCAACACCTTCCGTTTACAGTGAGCAAAAAACCGTAAATAAAAACGGAGACGAAATCTCCGTTCATATTAAAGGACGTCACGACCCGATCATTGTACCACGCGCCGTTGTCGTCGTCGAAGCGATGGCTGCTCTGACTGTCGCAGATCTGATGCTTGCCAATATGCACAGCCGTGTGGACTATATACAGGATTTTTATAAGCAATAAAGAGTGCTTACCAACGTTTATTCATTGCTCCTTTCGGGATTTACCTTCAGCATGACGATGCAGTTTCCGCTTCTTACCTTTATTTCCGGGCCGTTCATGACGATTGTATTGTTTTCAAGATCTACTTTGAAAAAGGTCATGGTATTGGACCCGTGATTCAAGCTGATCAGATAGCGTGTATCCGGAAAAAGCGCAAGATCCTTCGGATAATCACCGCTGACCGGCAGCACAAATTTCTTTTCGAGCAATCCCGTATCGTTATCAATCTCGAATGCACCAATGCTGTTATCTCCCGCATTCGAACAGAACAGATATTTATTATCAATGGAAAACTTCAGTGCACAGGCGGCAGAACCATTCGCATGATAGCTGTTTAAGGTGGAAATTTCCTGCTGTTTCGTGAACACCGGATTTCCGCTCTCTTCTTTATAAGAATACACTTCTACCTTATTGTTCATTTCGTTAAGGATATATGCAAATTTCCCATCTCTTCTAAACTTAATCAAGCGCGGCGCAGAACCTTGGTCACACCTTACAACTTCGGCAAGCTTCAGCTTGCCCGTACTCTCCTCAAACCGGTATATCTTAACATGATCAAGTCCCAAATCTGCTGCACACAAATATTTATTGTCTCTCGTCATCCTGACACAGCTCACATGCGGGTGAAAATTTCTCTCGGAAATACTCCCGAAACCCGCGTGAAATATCTCATCCACAATTTCTCCGATTGACCCGTCCTCATTTAGCTTAAGCACCGTAATCTTGCCATCATGATACCCTGCCACAAACAGATAATGATCGCCATAATCCGTAGAAATATAACTGCCGCGCATACCATTGATCGGCGCTTGATTCATCGGCTTAAGACCGCCATCCGGAAGAACCCGAAAAGATTCAATCCCCAGATCGGTCGTGGAATAAACATATTTTAAATTATGAGATATTGTCAGATAGGTAGAATTTGTGATTGTTACCTTATCCCTCTGCTCCATTCGGCCGTTTTTAATATCCACATCATAAATCAGAATTCCATCCGTGTTTCTCTGTGTATAGGTAGAAACATACGCCACATATCTGTCACCCTTCATTTGCTGTCCCTCGCTTTATATCCATTATCGGGCAGGCCACCGGCATACTTGGCTCCTTGCCTGATCCTTCTCTTTTCCAGCATTACCTTGAATTACTCTGTAATTCAACCACCTTATGCGCACTCCACTTCGTTCCGGCGCGATATAATGTCTCACGTCATTATATCATAGATCCTAAAACTTGTTAATGGAATTTTGAAAATTTTCGTTGACATTTGTATGCATCCGTGTATAATCTATTTCAGTTGTGGTTTATAAATAGTAAACTTTTTGTTTATATTTACTTTTAGCAAATTGAGGAGGGACTACATGAAAATCGGAAATAAGATCAAGGAGCTGCGTATTCAGAAAAGTCTGACGCAGGAAGATCTGGCAAATCGGGCAGAGCTCAGCAAAGGCTTTATTTCCCAAATCGAGAGAGATTTGACCTCTCCTTCCATCGCGACACTTGTAGACATCCTTCAGGTACTCGGAACCGATTTAAATAATTTTTTCAGCGAAGATCCCGAGGAGCAAATCGTATTTCGCGAGCAGGATTTTTTTGAAAAGATTGACATCGAGCTTTCCAACAAAATTGAATGGATCATTCCGAACGCGCAGAAAAATGCGATGGAACCGATTCGCTTAACACTCTCTCCCGGCGGCTCCACCTATCCGGATATGCCCCATGAAGGGGAGGAATTCGGTTATATTCTTTCCGGAAGCATCACGATCCGTTTAGGAAAACATACATACCGGGCAAAAAAAGGAGAAGCTTTCTACTTCTCCCCAAATTCCAAGCATTATATTACCGCCGATAAAAAGAGCGGGGCTTCCCTCATCTGGGTAAGTACTCCGCCAAGCTTCTAGGAGGACCCACCAATGAGCAGAAAACTGATTGAATTAAATCACATTTCCAAATCCTTTGACGGCACGCTCGTACTCGACGATTTGAACCTGTATATCAGAGAAAACGAATTTATCACGCTGCTCGGTCCTTCCGGCTGCGGAAAGACTACAACTCTCCGTATTATCGGCGGCTTTGAAACACCGGATACGGGAAATGTTATTTTTAACGGCACCGACATTACCAATCTGCCGCCTAATAAACGTACGCTGAATACGGTTTTCCAAAAATATGCGCTCTTTTCGCATATGTCCATTGCAGAAAATATTGCTTTCGGACTGAAAATCAAAAATAAAAGCAAAACCTATATCGACGATAAAATCAAATATGCCCTTAAGCTAGTTAATTTGGAAGGGTTCGAGAACAGGACGCCCGATTCTTTAAGCGGCGGCCAGCAGCAGCGCATCGCGATTGCGCGTGCAATCGTCAACGAGCCGAAGGTGCTGCTTCTTGACGAGCCGCTCGGTGCACTCGATTTAAAGCTGCGTCAGGATATGCAGTATGAGTTGATCCGCTTAAAAAATGAACTTGGCATCACTTTTATTTATGTGACACACGATCAGGAGGAAGCGCTGACAATGTCAGATACGATCGTCGTTATGAATCAGGGTTATATCCAGCAGACCGGTACTCCCGAGGATATTTACAATGAACCTCAGAATGCATTTGTGGCGGATTTTATCGGCGAAAGCAATATCATTCCCTCTGTGATGATCGAGGACCGGCTTGTCGAGATCCTTGGCGCAAGATTTGAATGCGTGGATACCGGTTTCGGGAGAAACAAACCGGTTGATGTCGTGATCCGTCCCGAGGATATTGATTTGGTAAAACCATCCGAAGGTACAATCCGCGGCAATGTCACTCATATCATTTTTAAGGGTGTTCATTATGAAATGGAGGTCACTGCAAACGGCCGCGAATGGCTCGTTCACAGTACGGATATGTTTCCTGTCGGTACAGAGGTCGGCATTCATGTTGATCCGTTTGATATCCAGATCATGAACAAGCCGGAATCAGAAGATGAGGAGGCGGTTGGTGTTGAAGAATAAACGACTTCTTGCCGGACCGTATCTTATCTGGTCGGTCGGCTTCATCCTCATTCCGCTTGCCATGACAATTTATTATGGCTTTACGGATAAATCGGGCATATTTACACTGGAAAACATTGCATCGATCTCCTCCCCTGAAAATCTGAAGGCTCTCTGGCTGTCGGTGCTGCTCTCTCTCATCAGCACGGTGCTCTGCCTTTTGCTCGCCTATCCGCTTGCAATGATCTTAAATAATATGAAGGTAAACCAATCCAGCTTTATTGTATTGATTTTTATCCTTCCGATGTGGATGAACTTTTTGCTTCGGACACTTGCCTGGCAAACTTTACTTGAAAAAAACGGGATCATTAATATGGGACTTAAATTCCTGCATCTTCCCGCATTAACAATTATCAATACGCCTTATGCCATAGTGCTCGGCATGGTTTACAACTTTCTTCCGTTTATGGTGCTGCCGATTTATAATGTGCTGATCAAAATAGACGGGAATGTTGTCAACGCAGCCCGTGACCTCGGAGCAAATGGCATCCAGACTTTTTTAAAGATCATTCTTCCGTTAAGTGTGCCCGGTGTCATCAGCGGTATCACAATGGTTTTTGTGCCTGCATTGACGACCTTCGTCATTTCTGATTTATTAGGAGGCAGCAAGATTCTCCTGATCGGAAATGTCATCGAGCAGGAATTCAAGCAGACAAGCAATTGGAATGCCGGCAGCGGTCTGTCTCTTGTACTGATGATATTTATTTTTATCAGTATGGCTGTCACAACAAAATATGATAAGGAAGGGGGAAATGTATTTTGATAAAAACGGCTCTTCAAAAAATTTATATTACATTCATTTTCATCTTGCTGTATGCACCCATTGTGACACTTGTCATCCTGTCCTTTAATGCTTCCAAAACAAGGGCAAAATGGGGCGGCCTTACATTTAAATGGTATGTTTCCCTGTTTCAGAACGAGCAGATCATGAATGCACTTTCCACGACACTGATTATCGCCTTTCTTTCCTCTGTCATCGCGACACTGGTTGGCACTGCCGCTGCTGTCGCAATCAACAGCATGAAAAAAAGATGGCGGACGTTTTATCTTGGCGTCACAAATATCCCGATGCTGAATGCCGATATCGTGACAGGTATTTCCCTGATGCTGCTTTTTATCGTCTTCGGTGCTTCTTTTGGCTTCGGCACCGTGTTGATGGCGCATATTACCTTCAATATTCCATACGTCATTTTAAGCGTCCTGCCCAGACTCAAGCAGACGAATCACAGTACCTTTGAAGCCGCACTGGACCTCGGGGCATCTCCTGTCTACGCATTTTTTAAGGTTGTGTTTCCTGACATTCTGCCCGGTGTGTTTTCCGGCTTTTTGCTTGCTTTTACAATGTCTCTCGACGATTTTATTATCACACATTTTACAAAGGGCCCCGGACTTAACACCCTGTCCACAAAAATTTATACGGAAGTTAAAAAAGGAATCAAACCCGAAATGTATGCGCTTTCTTCACTTCTATTCCTGTCCGTATTGCTGCTGCTCTTTTTAATCAACCGTATTCCGGCAAAGAAGCCAGCAGCCAAGGCTGCAAATGCCGGCAGCGTATAACAAAAATGAATGAGGAGGAAATTATGAAAAAATCAATATCTGCATTTTTATGTTTCACAACGGCAGCTCTGCTTTTGGGCGGCTGCGGCAGCAAGGCCGAAACCAGTGCCGGAGAGGTGATTGTTTACAATTGGGGAGAATACATCGACCCCGAGGTGCTTACGATGTTTGAAGAAGAAACCGGCATATCGGTCGTCTATGATGAATTCGAAACAAATGAAATTATGTATCCGAAGGTGGAGGCCGGTGCTTCCAAATATGATGTAATCTGTCCTTCTGACTATATGATTGAAAAGATGATTCAAAATGATTTACTCTCTGAAATTAATTTTGATCATATTCCCAATATGAAAAATATAGGAGAAGCCTATCTGGAGCAGTCCAAAAACTTTGATCCTGAAAATAAATACTCGGTTCCCTATTGCTGGGGCACGGTCGGCATCCTCTATAACAAAACGATGGTCTCCGAACCGATTACCAGCTGGGCCGCACTTTGGGACGATCAGTATAAAGATAATATCCTGATGCAGGATTCCGTCAGAGATGCCTTTATGGTTGCGCTGAAGGAGCTTGGATATTCCGGCAACTCTATCGACGAAAAAGAACTGAATGAGGCCAAGGACTTATTGATCACACAGAAGCCGCTGATTCAGGCATATGTCATCGATCAGGTACGCGACAAAATGATCGGTGGAGAAGCTGCGCTTGGTGTTATTTACTCCGGCGAGGCAATTTATACACAGCGGGAAAATCCCGATTTGGAATACGTCATCCCTGAAGAGGGCACAAACGTATGGATTGACTCCTGGGTCATACCGAAAAATGCTCCAAATCAAGAAAATGCGGAGAAGTTTATCAATTTCCTTTGCAGGGAGGATATTGCACTCAAAAATTTTGAATATATTACTTATTCCACTCCAAACATTGCGGCACAGGCTCTGATCGAGGATGAAGCTATCAAAAACAGCCCGATCGCATTTCCTGATCTGACGAAGTATCATAATCTGGAAACCTTTTCCTATCTGGGCGAGGATGCTGACCAATTATATAACGAGCTTTGGAAGGAAGTTAAGTCGGAGTAATTACATGGACAGAATGTTTCAATACCATATAACGGAACAAAATGCAGGAATGACGGTCCGGCAGATTTTAAAGCAAGCCGGATATTCCCATCACATCCTTACCCATCTTAAGAATACCGAGATGGGTATTTGTGTGGATGGTGTTCCTGTTTATCTGAATCATTTGCTTTTCACCGGTGATCTGCTTACTGTCCTCCTGAAGGAGAAACAGTCTTCCTTAAATGTGATTCCGGTTTCTCTCCCTTTTAACATTGTCTATGAGGACGAGGATCTGCTTGTCGTAAATAAACCGGCCGGAATGTCAATCCACCCCTCCATAAATCATTATGACAATTCTCTTGCCAATGCGGCGGCTTTTTATTTTTCCAATCAGGGGCTCCCCTTTGTTTTTCGCTGCGTCAACCGGCTGGATCGGGATACGAGCGGCTTGACCGTACTTGCCAAGCATCTTCTCAGTTCCTCCATCCTTTCGAATATGGTAAAAAAAAGAGAACTGACGCGGGAATACCTTGCAATAGCGGAGGGCATTACAGAGCCGGCAGGAACGATCGACGCCCCAATTGCAAGAAAAGAAGGCTCCGCAATTGAGAGAATTGTAGATTTTGAAAACGGGGAAACGGCAATCACACATTATCAGCGCCTGTCTGTTATTGCTGTTTCAGACAAAACTATAAAAAAAGAATACTCATTCCTTAAAATCCGGCTTGAAACCGGACGAACACATCAGATCCGTATTCATCTGCGTTATATCGGCCATCCGCTTCCGGGTGACTTTCTTTATAACCCGGACGATTCCATCATAAAAAGACAGGCTCTTCATTCTGCCTGCCTTTCCTTTTGTCATCCTATCACGGGAAAGATGCTTTGCTTTGAAGCCCCGCTTCCCGATGATATGCATCAAATTCTCTCAAACTCTGTTCTGTTATTTTAACTGCAGCCTTACATTTCCCGGATTCTCGGCACCTCATCTGTATGCAAATATTTTGCAAGACATTTAACAATCAAATCATGATCGGCAACATGGTTCAGCCCCGAGACAAGAATCGAACCGATCACGCCGACCTCCTCGATACGGATCGGAAATCCGCCGCCCGCATTGGCATACTCATTTTCATCAAGAAAAAGATCCGCCATTGTCCTGCCGGTCTTTTTTAGCTTTGTATAAAGATAAAGGCTGCTCGTCTCCATCGTCTTTACGACATTGTGCTTTCTTCTCATCCAATTTTCATTTGTCAGGTTTTTACCGTCAAAACAATACTGGAACACGGTCAAACCATTATTCAGGCGAATACTGACCGCCACGGAAAGCTCTCTTTTTTTTGCCTCCGCTACAATCATATTGCCAAATTCCCATGCATCTGCATTTGTAAAATGCGTGAACTGCAGGATCTCCTCCTGCAACTCGAGAAGCTGCATCAGTTCTTCCAACGTCTTTTCTTTTTCTTCTGCCATAAAATTCACACCTCTCTATCTCACTCGCTCCGGAAATCCAACCTTTTTCTGAACCTTTCTGAGTGTCTTTGACGCCGCATATTCCGCCTTGCCGGCATTATCCCTGATTACGCCGTCAATATAGGCTTTGTCATTTGACAGCTCCTTTACACGCGCCTGCACCGGTTTTAATACGGAAACAACTGACTCCCCGACTGCC
>JASGGU010000009.1:0-66301 GCA_047602645.1 Lachnospiraceae bacterium
GCACGAACTGCTGTATGATCAGCTATATGGCGAGCGCAGCGACCGAGGAAAACCGCAGGTTTTTCGAGGCTCTGCCCGCAACTTGTCATATACCGGGAACTTACAACGCCGTGCTTGCACGAACTGCTGTATGATCAGCTATATGGCGAGCGCAGCGACCGAGGAAAACCGTAGGTTTTTCGAGGCTCTGCCCGCAGCTTGTCATATACCGGGAACCCACATCGACTAAGGAAAACCATAGGAAGAGGGATTTAAAATACAATGTCATTTATGGAAGAATTGATTAACAACCGTATATTTCTCATTGCCGCGGTCGGCTGGGCCGTCGCACAGATTTTAAAAACAATTATCAACCTTGGTTTTACAAGAAAATTTGATCCCGAAAGGCTTGTCGGCTCAGGCGGAATGCCAAGCTCCCATTCCTCCACTGTATGCGCACTTGCCACGGCGACTGTTCTGCAATACGGAGCCGGTTCCTTTGAATTTGCCGTGACCGCCATTCTTGCCATTATCGTCATGTATGACGCAAGGGGCGTCCGCCGGGAGACAGGGACACAGGCTGTCGTTTTAAATCAAATTATGGACTACTTTTCCAATATTGAAAACTCGCAGCATAAGATGGAATTTACGCAGGAGAAATTAAAGGAGCTCGTTGGCCATACTCCTCTGCAGGTAGCTGCCGGAGCAATCCTTGGCGTTCTCATCGCAATTTTTCTGTTTCCTAATCTATAGGAAACTCCTTTATATATTCCTTAATCGCATCCTCCCATGAGGCAAACGAGAAATCTGTCGTCAGCTTAAGCATATAATTTTCCAGCACGGAATAGGCGGGTCGTCTCGCCGAGTTAGGATTCATTTGTAAATACGCTTCTGTCGTGACCGGCACTACCTCTGTAGTTTTTCCTGCCAGCCTGAAAATTTCCTTTGTAAAATCCGCCCAGCTGCACTGACCTTCGCAGGTGCCGTGAAACAACCCGTAATTTTCGGTCGGAAGCAGATAAGCAATCGCCTTGGCAAGCTCCGCGGCGCTCGTCGGAGAACCGATCTGATCATTTACAACCGTGATTCTGTCATGTGTCTCAGATAACCGTAGCATTGTCTTGGCAAAGTTCTTCCCATCGCCGTACAGCCATGCTGTTCTGATGATAAAATAATTCTTTGCGAACTCTTTCACAAAATTCTCTCCGGCAAGCTTCGTGATTCCATACATCGCTTTCGGGCCGGTCGCATCAAACTCCGTATAGGGTCTTGTGCCGTCTCCCGCAAATACATAGTCCGTGGAGATATGCATCATTTTAGCGCCGGTTTCCGCAGACGCAATCGCAATATTGCGCGCACCGATCGCATTGATTTTATAAGCACCGTCCACTTGCACCTCACAGGCATCCACAGCCGTATGCGCCGCACAATTGATAACGGCATAGGGCTTTACCTCCCGAAACAGCTTCAGCACCATTTCCAGATTGGTAATATCCAGACCAATTGTATCCGGCACGCCGAAATCTGTATTTATCAGTTCATATTCCGCATTGCCCGCATACAATTTGTTAACAGCACGTCCCAGCTGTCCGTTGCAGCCGGTTACAATCACTTTTTTCATAAACAGATCCCTCTTTTCTCAATTCCTAAACTATAGTATACTGAAAGCAGCGTTTATTTGCAAATACTATTATCTGATCAATTAAAGGTAAACTTCGGAGGCCGTTACATGAATGCTTATTTCAAGGAACACAGACAATTACTGCCGGTTGCGGGGATTTCACTTCTGCATCTGGCCATCACATTTTTTACGGACAGGCTCATTTTTTTAGTTCCGCCGTCGGCCCAGCTTGCAGACTACCTTATCTGCAAGCTGCTTACCTATACTGTGCTTTTTTTTCTTTATCTCAGCCTTTACCGGATTCTCATTGATAAAAACCGCAGGGAAAACACTATTTTTCAAATTATAAAATGTGCGATGCCCTATTTGCTTGTGCTCGCCGTAATCTTGCTGATTAAGCTGCCTTCCGGTTATCTCAGCAATGACGAAACGCTGATCTACGACGCAGCTGTTTCTCTCGAACATTACACCTGGTTCTATTATATCACAACCTATTATTATATTGTTTCCCTCATGCTGATTCCTCATTATTTAGGACCTATTCTTATTAAGGTACTGATCCAGCTCCTTGTTGTCGGCTATGTCACCTATCGTTTCAAAAAAGTGTTCGGCGACAAATATGGGAACTGGGGGTATTTGCTGTTCCTGCTCTATCCGGTCATTGCCTACACAACAAGCGCACACCGGCTTCCGGTTTATTATCTGTTATATCTTGTGCTGATTACGACCCTGGTATTTGATTATGCAGAAAAAAAGGATGCAGGCAAAACAAGAATTTTTTGGCTTTTGTTTCTCGGAGCGGTATTAACCCAATGGCGCACCGAAGGGATTTATCTTGCCGTCCTTGTGCCGCTTCTGATGTTTTTGGTATACAAAAATATCCGCACCAAAAAAGCCGCCTTCGTCATGATCGCCTGTTCGCTGTTTTTGCAATATCTCATTTCTATTCCGCAAAACGGAATTTCCCCCGGCAATCTGGATGCAGCCGCGGATGATCGCATGAAACCGTTTTACGCCTACACGATCACAAACATGTACCGAAACGGCTTGGATTTGGAGAAAAATGCCGCGGATCTCGCTGTTGTAGACAAGTATCTTTCTCTGGAGAAGATCGCTGCAATTAATGATTATTATGAAGATATCAATTACGAGGATGTTTTGATTTTGTATAAGGAAGGCTATATAGGAACACGTCCCGAAGCCACGCTTGAGGATTTCAGTAACTATGCGGCGGCGCTAAAGCATCTTTTTATCAACAATCCCGACATCTTTCTCAAAACGCGCTGGGGTGCTTTTTGTTATGCCGCGCTTCCGTTTAAAATTTCGTTCGAAGGCTTCGGCCTCCGTCAGCTGGTCAGCTTTGGCATCAGCATCGTGAAGACAGTTTCCTACAACCTGTTCCTCCCTCTTATATTTGTGCTGCTGCTGTGTTTCTATTCTCTTTTTAAAAAACGCTGGCTGACGTTCTTTATAACAGGCGGCCTGTTTGCCCACTGGCTGATTGTGTTTATTCTGGCTCCGGCCTCTTATTTTAAGTATTATTTTCCGGTATATATGATCGCTTATTTTTATCTGCTGCTAATCATTTTACAATGGTTCCATAATCGGAGAAAAGATGTTTAAAATAGGAGAGTTCTCAAGGCTGACTCAGGTGACGATCCGGATGCTCCGGTACTATGACGAGATGGGGCTGCTAAAACCGGCAGAAATCGATCCGTGGACGGGATATCGGTTGTATTCCGTCGAGCAGCTGCCCGTCTTAAATAAGATTATCTATCTGCGCGACAGTGGTTTCCAGATTGCCGAGATTGCAGCCGCCCTTGCCGGTCAAGACGATACTCTGCTCATCAGGCAGCTTGATAAAAAGCATGCGGAAATTGATAACATCATCAGAATGGAACAGGAAAAACTTACAAAAATAGAGCTTGCCAAAAAAGAACTCTTAACTGACAAAAGTGAACTGCATTATCAAATATCTATGAAAACCATTCCCGGCTGTCAGGTTCTTTCCCTGCGCAGAATCATATCCGATTACTATGCGGAAGGAGAACTTTGGAAAGAATTGGCCGCATTTGCAAAGCAGAACCTGGTATCCGTCACAGAACCCACCTTTTCTGTTTACCACGATACAGAATACAAAGAAAAAGATGTTGATGTCGAACTATGTGTCCCCGTACGAAAGAAGGGACAAGACATGGGCAGCTTTGTATATCGCGAGATCGAACCGGTGCCGTCCATGGCCTGTACGATGGTATATGGGCCATTTTCCAACATCGCGGGTGCCTATCTGGCATTTGCCGGATGGCTTGGAAAAAATGAAAACTATCAAATGTCCATACCCACCCGTCAAATCGTACACAGGGGACCATGGAACGAAACGAATCCCGAAAATTATTTGACAGAACTCCAAATACCCGTGGATATGCGATAATTCAATTCTGCAAAAATCATTCATTTTCCTCTTGACCCTCACACCATGTGAGGGACTACACTGCACTTATCAAATACAGAAACGGAGGAAATTATATGAGTAATTTTTCAGTACATCCAATCGGCAGAATCCGCAACGGGGAAGCCGGAACAATCATCGAGGTAGAAAAAGAATATTGGCCGGCTCTGCTGGAATTGGAGGGCTTCAGCCATATCAATGTCCTATGGTGGTTCAGCAACTTTGATGATGCACAATTCCGCTCTACCCTGCAAACCGAACGTCCTTACAAAGGCGCGCCTGCGGTGATGGGGATATTTTCCACAAGGTCTCCTGTGCGCCCGAATCCGATCGCACTGACTGCCGCAGAAGTCATCCGCATCGATCATGAAAACGGCCTCATCCACATCGCTTATATTGATGCGGATGACAATACACCGGTACTTGATATCAAACCCTACACGCCAAGCCTCGACAGGATTGAAGCTCCGCAGGTTCCGGCCTGGTGCGCCCATTGGCCGAAAAGCATGGAGGAATCCGCTTCCTTTGCATGGGAAAATGAATTTTTATTTTAAGAAACAGCTACCAGATCTCATCAGGAAGATAACATACCACTCTGCAGCCGCCTTCCGAAAGATTTTGAAAGGTAATACTGCCTTCATGTGCCTTTATAATCTGCCTGACGATAATCAGCCCCAACCCATGATTTTTTATTTCCGCCGGTTCTTTCGGATCGTTTAGCCGGTTCAGTATTTCTGTTTTAAATCCAATCCCGTTATCGGTAACAGAAAAGAGATAAAACGGAGATTTCTTTTTTAATGAAATTTCAATCGTACAGCCATTCGGATTATGCAGCATACTGTTGTTGATCAAATTTGACAGCGCTCGTTTCATCAACTCACGATCTGCGGATACTACACTGTTTTGTGTTTGTTCTTCAACAGATACCGTTAACGTATAACGATCCTCGATTCCGCTGTTTAAAGCATCTGCAGCAACGCTGCGCAGAAGAGGAGCCAGCTCGATCAGCTCCCTTCTGAGCGGCTGCATATCATATTCCAGTTTTGATGCCAGATTCAAATCACTGACGAGTGTCTTGATCCGTTCGCATTGTCCGCGGATAATTCCGGCCAAAGCCCTCCCGTCTGCCGGGACGCCCTGATCCTCTTCCAGCCTGCTCGCATACCCCATTGCAATAGAAAGCGGCGTACGAATATCATGGGAAACACCCGCAATCCATGTGGTACGGGCGTTATCACGCTTACTTAAAGCCGCTTCCTGTCTGGCCAGCTCCGCCGAGGCCTGATTAATTCCAACAGCAAGATCTCCCAGCACACCATGAACAGGCAGTGCCGCCGGGCGTTTCTGCTTCATATCTTCGATTCCGCCGGAAAGCTTTTTCAAAGAACGAAACAATCTGAATCCCAGAAGCAGTGCAAGGAAAACGGCAGTCACCGCATTTAAAATCAAGAACAGAGGCAGCCAGAATCTAGAATTATCCATCACTCTTTCCGGGACCTCAATACTTTGCTTCCACACGCTGTATTTTTGATTTCCCAATACAAAAAGACCATCCTCATGCTCCCAGACATGCACCGGATAATCCAGCAAATACCAGCGGGAAAATCCGGCCACGTCAGACAGAGAGTACTGAAGCGGAAGATCGCCGGGAAGATGATGGCTCCAGATAACAGTGCCGTTGTCATTGATAAGCATGGCCCATTGCCGGTTCTGATTCAGCTGCTTTTGGACTTCCTCCGGAAATAAATACTCTTCCTGAAAATGATTCAATTCATCAGCCATCTGTGAAATACTGTAACCTCTTGTTACCTCACTGCCTGTCTGGAGCAGCCATGCAGCCAATGCCGTAAAATTAATAATCAGAAGAATAACTGCCACAGCCGCAGCAGAAAATACATACCGGGATAAAATTTTCATCATGCTTTTCAAGAAACAGTTACCTCCATCAGCTTATACCCCAGTCCTCTCACAGTCATCAAAAATTGAGGACTGGAGGGCTGCGGTTCAATTTTTTCCCGCAAACGCCGGATGTGAACCATCAGCGTATTTTCATAGCCATAGAGTGAATCCCCCCAGGCGGCCTTGCATAAGCTGTCACCCGTCACAATTTTCCCTCGGTTTTCATATAGCTTTAAAAGCAGGGCATACTCCTTTGCGGTAATCGAAAAGGAGCCCTTGGGGGAAAATACCATACAGCTATTAAGATCTATTTTAACATCCCTCAAATAGAATACCGGTTTTTCCTCCTGTGCTAAAATAATCGGAAAATAGGTACGGTTCAGAACTGCATGAAGTCTTAAAATCAGTTCTCTTGGCAGAAAGGGTTTTGTTATATAATCATCGGCTCCAAGACCCAGACCCAGAAGACGATCTTCATCCTCATCTCTGGCAGATAAAAACAATACCGGCACAGAACCCATGGATCGAAATTCTTTCATCAGGGAAAAGCCGTCACCGTCAGGAAGAGACACATCCAAAATTACACCATCCGGTTTTTCGGAAATAAACAGCCTGCGTGCCTGACTGCAGTCAGCCGCAGCTATCACTTTATAAAAGCCGCCTTGCTTCAAGATATCAATCACCATTTTCAGAAGCTCAGGTTCATCATCTACAAGAAGAAGCTTGCAATCAAAAATATCTTTCATCAATTCCGGATCCTTTCTACGATTAATTACTAACATTATAGCCCATATAAATAAAATTTGAATCCATAACTTCATATTTAAGGTAAATGTAAGGTCAGCTACAGGCTCCTGTAAGGCTGTCTTGTTATGATGAGTCTATCGCAGTTGTGCATAAAATTTTATTAAAGGAGTGTATTACAATGTCGGACATGATTACCACAAATAGCCTTTGTAAGCAATACGGAGGTACCCTGCGGGTAAAAGATGTGGATCTTTCAGTTCCTCAGGGCGTGGTTTACGGTTTTCTCGGCCCAAACGGCGCTGGAAAATCTACCACTATGAAAATGATATTGGGACTGGCAAAACCAACAAGCGGAACGATCACGGTCTTCGGACAACTAATAAGCAGCCGAAACCGTCTCACAATTTTAAAGGAGATTGGTTCTCTTATTGAATCTCCAAGTTATTATGCACACCTGACAGGAAGAGAAAATCTGAAGATTATCAGTGCGCTGAAAGGAGTTCCCGAAAAGGAGATAGACCGGGTTCTGAAAATTGTCCGCCTTGACAAACAAGAGGACAAGAAAGCAGGTCAATATTCTCTTGGAATGAAACAGCGGCTTGGACTTGCCGGAGCTTTACTTGGCAATCCAAAACTTCTGGTTTTGGATGAGCCTACCAACGGACTTGATCCCGCAGGAATTCAGGAAATGAGGGAACTGATCCGCTCCCTGCCAAAAGCCTATGGAATGACCGTCATGGTTTCCAGTCACCTGCTCAATGAAATTGAGCAAATGGCTGACCATATCGGCGTAATCAGCAAGGGAGAGTTGGTCTTCCAAGACCGTCTGGAGGCACTTCATGACAGAAGCTGTAATCATATCGCCATTCGCACGTTAAATAATAAGGCAGCCGAAGCCGCGCTAAAGAGCTACGGCGTCTCCTGCCAGGCCGAGAAGGGATATCTGCTGCTTCAGGCTCTTCCGGATGAGGAGCTGGCTCACTGCTTTCTGAGACTATCGGAAAAGCGGATCGGAGTAGTCCGCATCGAAGAAAGAAAAAAAACTCTTGAGGATATCTTTTTAGAGTTAACAGGAATGGCGGTGAGTTTATAGTGGCGGCACTTGCAATAGAACTTCAAAAAATACACAGAAGAAAAATATGGCTGATCGTGACCGCTCTGATTGGCACTCAATTTCTTTGGCTTCTGTGGTCCTTCCGAACGATGGATGCCTATCGGCTGTCACAGGGTTTCCGGCATTGTCTTTATAACCTTCCCTTGATCAATGCGATTATGATGCCATTGCTAATCTCGGTTATCGCGTCCAGGCTTTGTGATATTGAACATAAAGGGCAAACATTGAAGCTTCTGCAGACAATACAGTCTCCCGGAAACCTATTTGATGCCAAGTTTCTATGCGGTGCCCTGCATGTCATTGCAACCGTATTCATACAATTCCTCCTGATCCTGCTGATGGGAAAAATAAAGGGTTTTACAGAGCCGCTGCCGGCAGACAAGCTTCTTTTCTATCTGTTTGCTACTGTTTCCGTGAATCTGACTATTTTGGCTCTGCAGCAGGTCTTATCTCTTCTGTTTGTCAATCAGATGATTGCTTTGACCATCGGATTGATCGGCAGCTTTGCAGGACTGTTCAGCATGTTTTTTCCGCAAGGATGGCAAAAAATTATACTATGGGGCTATTATGGCGTACTGATGCAGGTTGGAATGAACTGGGAAAAAGATACCCGTTTTCTTGATTTGTATTATACTCCCATCGATCAATATGGTTTTTTGCTGCTGGTGATTCTGTTTCTTGTAATCTACGCCGCCGGGCGATTTCTATTTGTGCGAAAGGAGCAATGACCATGTTATTACGTATTCTTTATGCGGAGAGGATGAAGCTGATGCGAAGTCCTGTCTGGCTTGCATTCTTTGTTTTACCTATTCTTCCCGCCTTTATGGGAACGTTTAATTACCTGCAGAATACAGAAATTCTTCAGGAGAGCTGGTACAGCCTGTGGACACAGCATTCCCTCTTCAGCTGTTATTTCTTCCTCCCGTCAATCCTTGGCGTATACTGCTCCTATCTTTTTCGGCTGGAACATACCAATCACAACTGGAATTCTTTGATGACACTTCCTGTACCCGCTATTTTTATCTTTCTATCTAAGTTGATTACGGCTTCCGTAATGGTGATTTTTACGCAGGTATGGGTTGGCATTCTGTTTATTCTTTCCGGAAAGCTGGCCGGCTTAAGAGGCTCTGTCCCTGCAGAACTTCCGGAATGGTTGGCGTACGGTGCGATCGGCGGAATTGTCATCTGCGGAGTCCAGCTTTGTGCTTCTCTGGTAATTCGCAGCTTTTCTGTTCCTGTGGGAATCGCCATGATCGGCGGAATCGGCGGCCTCGCCGCATTCTCCAAAGGCTATGGTGCCTTATTCCCGTATTCCCTGCTAAGCCTTGGCATGAGAGCCAACAACCCGGCGGGACCAATGGGGTGCACACCGGCACAGTTTGCAGCTGGCAGTCTGAGCTATCTGATTATTTGCACGGTATTTGCGGTCATATGGCTGAGACAGAAAGATGTGACTGCCGACTAGCGGGGATTCTTTTCATTCATCAAAGGAGTTACCGGCAGCAGAACGGTTACTGTAGTTCCAACTCCCGCGATACTATTAAAATGCAGACCGTAGCCCGGACCATAGGTAAGCTTAATACGCTCCTCGATATTCCAGATGGCATATCCGGTGTTTTCAGAGGGCGGAGAAAGAAGAATATTTATTTCCTCATCTGACATCCCGACTCCATTATCTTCAATGAAAAGCCTGATGCAGGATTCATTCCGCTCTCCGCCTATGATGATTTCACCTGATTCACTCATTTTTTCCCGAATACCGTGTAAAATTGCATTTTCGACAAGCGGCTGCAATATCAGCTTAACAATACTGTAATGAAATAGCTCCTCCGGAACCTTGATTGAAAGCTTGATTCGATTATCAAACCGAATATTCTGGATTGCCGTATAAGCCATTACGTGAGCCAGCTCATCCTTGATCGAAACAATATTCTCCCCATACCCAAGACTTAGCTTATAGAAGCTGCCAAGTTCCTTTGCAATTTTTGAAACGCGCTGATCCTCATAATCACAGCTGAGCCAGAATATCATATCTAACGTATTGTACAAAAAGTGCGGATTGATCTGTGATTGAAGAACCTGAAGCTCAAGATCCTTCAGTGCATAGCCGGACTGATATTGCGAGGTGAGCAATTCATTAATCTTTTCAATCATTTCATTAAAGTTGCTGGTCAGCTGCCCTACCTCGTCATTCCCGTTATAAAGAGGAATCATCTTATAGTTACTGCTTTTGGCCTTGTCAATATGTTGATTCAGGCGATCAATCCTTGTCGTAATAAATCTGGAGGCAAGAAATACAAATGGTAATGAAAGCAATATAATCAGTAAGAAAAATAGTATGGATTGCTGAAGATATATGATATTTGAAGACAGCGCATCCTTTTGGGGAATCAGCAGCAACAGCGCCCAATCGCTGTTAGCAAGACGCTGATAGCCTATGAGGTACGACTCCCCCTGATATTCTATAAATTGTATTGGCATTTCGGAAGACATATTATATTCCGATTCCAGCTCTCGCAGCTGCTCCGGATAAAAGGGAAAAGCATTTCCATAACTGTCGATTGTCTCGTAATTACTATTAAAGAGGAGAACCGATGTATTCGGCGTGGTAGCTGCCTGTACAAGAACATCATGAAAAACAGTATCCTCAAGCGTTGCACTGATGACGCCGACATAACTGAATAATTTAGAAACGCTCGGAATTTTTTTAAAAAGCATTGTATGTCCAAGCTCCTTAGAAGAGGATAATGTTGACGGAGCAATCCAAAGATAATGCTTTTCATCAATATTTGAATACAGTCGAAGCCAGGTTTGCTGCTCCTCCCTTGTCAATGCTTGATAGGAAGGGCTGTTTTCAAAGGAATTTTTACCGCTCAGCGAATAAAGCCTTATTGTAGATATATCCTTTGATGAGTTCATGGTGTACATAATGTTTCCTGTATTTCCTCCCGGAATGCTCCAGTTATTTTCTGATTCCCGGGTATACCGGTCGCCCATTGCAAGTACATCCTGCAAAGAACTGTCATAACTGATGATATTAATAATATTTTTATAAGAAATAATCTTGTCCTCAAGGTAATCACTTGTCTGAAACAATACTTTTTCCGCCGTATATCGCGCCTGTTCTGTTGCGGTCTCCAAGGACTGATGATAACTAAAGACTAAAAATATTCCCAATGGAATTACCATAAGGAGAATATAGGAAAAAAAAAGCTTAGAATTAAAATGAGAAAATAATAAACCTGCGAAATTATTCCTGTGTGTTTTCATTTATGATCTGTTAGCCCCTTTTCGTTGCATGATTGTGACGGCGATAACCGGAAGGACTCATTCCATATTCATTTTTAAAGAGTGTGCTGAAGTAATTGGAATCAGTAATCCCCGTCATTTCAGAAATTTCATAGAGCTTTAAGTCCGTTTTTTCCAAAAGAATCCGGGCCTTGTCCAGGCGAACCTTATTCAGAAAGTCATTAATCGTTGATTTCGTCTGTTTTTTAAATAGAGTACAAAGATAATTGGGCGATAAATCCGTATGGTCTGCAATCATTTGTATGGAAAGCTCCGGGTTCTGATAATTCCATAAAATATAATGAACTGCGTTCTTGATTTTAATATCATATAGGTTATTTCCAAGAATTTGGTATGCATTCATTCCATAGGTAATCAAATCAACATATTCTTTAAAGGAAAAGGTCTCAAATCTTTTCCAAGTCATCGTATTATCATTCATGGTCCGTTCCATCATTAATGTATAAAGCTCATAGAATTGTAATCTGATTTTATGGATATTGGTATACTTCTCCTTTTCAATTGTTGAAAAAAGCTGCTCAATTCCGGACAAATAAAAATTTCTTTTATTAAAAAGAGCCGTCGGAGCCAACTTTTCTTTGAGAAGCACCCCCTCTTCAAAAATGCTTTGGCGTCCAAAATAAAAATATTGATAAATTACTAAGCTTGAAAGATTTTTATAATGAGTGTACACATGAGATATATTTGTGATCTTTTTACTGATACCAATTACACATTCTATCTGAAACTTTACAAATAATATTTGCTGAAGCATGCTCATGAAGCCGTGAATCGCATTCATGTCATCCGAATGAAAAAGAATAATTAATTCATTTACATCTGTGATATCCATGAAATACTCGCTATTTGAGAAATTTATTACCTCGTTAATACTAGATAAAACATCAGACCTTAAGGATTCCTGCTGCAGATCGCGGGTTTCATGATGAAACCGGGCGCATGCAATTCGATAAGTATCTGTTGATAACCAGGAAAAGTAATCCGGTACATATTTTTCAGAGAAGGTCTCCCATGATAAATTTTCTTTAAATAATGCGGAAAGCATCTGACGTTGAATCAGCGGATAAAGATCCAATTCAACAGACGCATTGGCGCCCTGACCGAACGCCTCCGCCTTCAGGTGTGCAACAGCCGTCTCGATCGCCGCAGTCACCTGATCTATATTAACCGGCTTTTCGATAAAACATTCGGCCTTAAGCTCAATTGCGGAAAGCAGATATTCCTTGTCGGCATACCCGCTTAAAAAAATGATTTTGCAGTGGGGATAACGGGCTCGCAAGACGGTTGCAAACTCTACTCCGTTCATATGCGGCATTTTAATGTCCGATAATAAAATATCGGGCTTAAAGCTATCCAATAAGGAGATGGCAGACTGTCCGTTCGCTGCCGCTTCCACTCTCGATATTTCATATTTTTCCCAGTCAATATGTCTAAGCAATCCTTCTCTGGTGAATCCTTCGTCTTCCAAAAGTAACAAATTGTACATAACTCTCCCTTCATAATTGTGTATTATGCACAATCAAAAATAAGGAAACGTAATATTTCAAAGATTATAGTAAGATTATCAGATTTTTTTTAAAATGTAAATAACCTATACTTACTTTACAACCAGTTGTTAAGATAACAACTTAAGAAAAGGAGAGGTAAATTGTGAAGAAAAAGATTTTATCAGCATTACTATGTCTCACAGTGACAGCCGGTATGCTGGCGGGCTGCGGAAATTCCACTGCCGCCGAATCCGGAGAGACACCGGTAACCGAAGCCCCTGAAACAGCAGAGGATGCAGCAACAGAGGATGCGGCAGACGGAGAGAAAGCCACATTAAAAATGATGGTATTTCCATCCACAGAAAACTACGAAGCAATCAATGAAAAATTTTTGGAAGCAAATCCGGATATCGCTGAAAAAGCTGATATTGAAGTAATTCTCGGAGGCAGCGGTGACGGAGATGTCGCCCAGAAGTTAAGATTGGCGCTTACATCCGGAGAAGATATTCCGGATATTGTCAGAATCAATTATACACAGCTGCCTGAGTTTGCGGAAGCCGGCACGTTAATGGATTTAACTGATTATGTTTCAGCATATGAGGATGACATGATCGATGCGGCAAAGTCAATTATGCAGTACAAAGGAACCTATTATGCATTACCTAGAGAAGTAAAGCCGAAGGTATGGTTTTACAGAGCCGATATTTTCGAAGAATGCGGAATTAATATCGCCGATATAAAGACACTCGATGATTATATCGCAGCCGGTGGAACGATTCGTGAAAAATATCCTGAAGCATGCATGGAAAACTACAATGTACCCAGTAAAAATTATGATTTTATGATGATGCTCGGCGCAACGGACGGAAGATTCTGTGATGAAGAAGGTAATTACACAATTGCATCGGATGAAGGGGTAAAGCTTACCTTTGAAAGAATGAAGAAATTATACGATTCGGATGTAAATTCTTCTGTCGCGGAGTGGTCGGCAGATTGGGCGCCGGCATTTGCGGACGGAGAGCTTGTATCTCAGTTAATCGGCGGGTGGTTCAAGACCGATTTCAAGAATTTTGCACTTGAGGGTATGGAAGGTAAGTGGGCGATGGCGCCGTGGCCTGAGGAAATCAGAGAAGGCACAGATGCCGGCGGAGCCATTTGGATTATTCCGAAAGAAGCTGAAAATGCAGAGCTCGCTGCAGAAATTATGACAAAAATGTGCTTTGATGAAGATGCAGCAAAAATTATATATGATATTACAGGTGTCATTCCCGCGCTGAAATCAGCATCTGAAGATGATTACTATAACGGAGACAGTTACTATGCCAGCAAGCTTGGGGAAATAAACGGAGAAGCAATGCAGTATGCTTCCGTATATTCTTACAATCCGGCATCCTCTCAGGAAGTGACCATTGTACTGCAGTATCTGGATGAATACCTGCAGGGCAACATGACAGTGGAGGAAGCGCTGCAGACAGCACAAGATGATCTGATTAATCAGATAGGAAATCCATATAACCAGTAATTTAACAGAACAATTTTCAATCATGGCGATAAGGGGAGCCTTATCGCCATGATTTATAAAGGCAGGAAACATATGAATAAAAGAAAATTAAAAAGAGTCTTAGTTCCGTACGGATTTTTATTGCCGTTTCTGCTTGTCTATGCCTGCTTCTTTTTGTGGCCGGCGATCTATTCCTTAATACTCAGCTTTTTTAAATATGGCGGTTATGGAGAAGCAAAATTTGTCGGATTCCAAAATTATATCAATCTATTCAAATATTCAACTATGTGGGGATGTCTGGGTAATACCGCATTTTATTTTTTATTCAGCTTTATACCCACAATGATCATTGCGTTTTTGCTTGCAAACCTCGTCCGTTCCAAGCCTGCGAGAAAATTCCAGAGGATCTATAAGCCACTTATTTTTCTTCCGCAGATTTGTGCGGTGGTGGCAAGCGCCTTATGCTTTAAAATCGTCTTTGGTGAACGGGTGGGCGTGATTAATCAGATTCTCGGAAAAAGTATTCCTTTTTTATCGGAAACGGGAATTATGAGGTGGACCGTTGTGGCTTTGCTTACCTGGAGAGGCGTCGGCTGGTATTTTATCATTTTTTTATCGGGACTTACAACAATCAGTGATGAAATTATGGAGGCTGCTTCTATTGACGGAGCCACTGCCTGGCAGAATCTTCGTCATATTGTGATCCCCATGATGAAGCCGACATTTTTGGTCGCATTTGTTACCAATCTGATTGGTTCCTTCAAAATTTATACCGAACCAAACCTGCTGCTGAGTCAGAATTATGATCCATCCATGAAGGTAGCTCCCTACACCAACCTTGTAATTAACAGTATGTCCGGCGGCCAGTTTGGAATGGCGGCTGCAGAAGGCTGGTTTTTAGTCATTATTATTTTAATTTTGACGATAGTCCAATTAAAATTGTTAGGAGGCGACGAATAATGAGCAGAAAAGGGAAGGTGAATGCTGCAGTTGTAAACGGAGTGATTATCCTGTTCTGTTTTATAGCAGTTTATCCGGTTTTTATCGTGGTCTCCGGAGCATTCAAAACATCACAGGAGTTATCCAGAAATGCCGCAGGTTTTCCGATTCATGCGACTGTCGAAAACTTTCAGCGATTGATCAATTATAACAGCGGCTTGATTGTGCGCACATTCGGAAACTCTATCTTTGTATCAACCTTGTACACAGTCCTTTGCTGTATCTTATCTTCATTGGCGGCTTATGCATTTGCAAAATTCAAATTCAAAGGCCGAGACACTCTGTTTGTTTTTCTGCTGGTCACAATGATGATCCCGGCAGAATTAAATATTACACCATTGTATTTGATCTTCTCTAAAATGAAATGGTTAAATACATACTGGGTACAGATCATTCCGGGATCGGCTAATGTCTTTGCTTTATTTCTGCTGCGGCAGAATATGATGTCTATTCCCGATTCTTTAATTGAAGCCGCAAGAATTGACGGTGCCGGAGAGCTGCGTATTTTCAGGAAGATTATTCTTCCAGTGTCTGTTCCGTCAATCGGCGCGCTGGCAATTCTGCAATTTCTCAGTAAATGGAATGAATTGCTCTACCCCAAAATCATGCTGACAAAAGAAAAGCTGATACCGATTATGGTAATCCTTCCGACACTTAATGAAACCGACTCGGCGCGCAGCGTTCCCTGGGAATTGGTACTTGCCGGATGTACGCTGGTAACGGTACCATTAATCATTGTATTTTTAATGTTTCAGGATAAATTTTTGTCAAGTGTGACACTTGGTGCGGTAAAGGGTTAATTACAACAAAAAAATAAAAAGAAGGTTGAGAACAATCATGAATAAAAATTTAAATAAACTTAAAAAGAAGCTCAAGGACGGAAAACTGGTCAAAGGTTTTTTCCTAACCATGAGTGACAGTATCGTCAGCGAAATCGCGGGGCTTGCCGGATATGACTATGTATGGATCGACGCAGAACACGGTCCTTTGGACAGGCAGGAGATTCTTCACCACATCATCGCCGCACAGGGGAATGGCTGCTGCGCCTTTGTCCGGGTGCCTATCGCGGAGCCCTCGATTCTGAAAGCAATTCTTGATATGGGTGCGGACGGTATTATTTTCCCTTTTGTAAATAATAAAGCAGTTGCCGAAAGAGGCGTCGCTGCCTGCTCCTATCCGAAGGACGGTGGTGTCCGTGGACAGGGACCTATCCGGGCCATCCAATACGGTCTTTCAGATGAGATGGAGTATATAGAAACCTCTTTTCAAAATATATTTAAAATTATGCAGATCGAAACGCTGGAAGGATACGAGAATCTGGATGAGATCATGGGGGTAAGAGGAATTGATTCCATCTTCATCGGTGCCGCAGACTTATCCAGATCCATTGAAGGATATCAGGGAGAAAAAGACTACATATTATCTGAAGTTTACGATGATATCTGCAGACGCACGAAAGAAAAGGGAATTCATCTGGGAGTCGCCATCGGACCCAGTAAAGAGGATGCCGAACGCGTAATGAAAAAGGGGGCTGAATGGGTTGTATTCGGACAGGATGCAAGAGCATTGGCGACGGCACTCAAAGATAACCTGGATCAATTGAAGGATTTTTAGGAGGAGAAGAACTATGTATCAAGCAAAGAATAACAGATACGAAACTATGCTTTATCGGAGATGCGGAAAAAGCGGCTTATTACTGTCGGCAATGTCACTTGGTCTGTGGCATAACTTTGGAAGCGTGGATCGATTTGAAAACAGCAGAGAAATGATTTTAGGCGCATTTGATAATGGGATTACCTGTTTTGATCTTGCCAATAATTATGGGCCGGAAGCCGGCAGCGCGGAGATTACCTTCGGACAGGTTCTGAAGAAGGAGTTATCCGCTTACCGGGATGAACTGGTTATTACGACAAAAGCCGGTTATTACATGTGGCCCGGCGCATATGGAGAATGGGGCTCAAAGAAATCTCTTTTAGCATCACTGGATCAAAGTCTGAAACGTATGGAACTGGATTATGTGGATATTTTTTACCACCACAGGCCAGATCCGGATACTCCGATTGAAGAAACCGCAGAAGCACTGGAACAAGCCGTTCGGAGCGGAAAAGCACTTTATGTCGGAATATCCAACTATGATGTCAAAGATACAAAAAGAATCGTAGACCGCCTTGCCGCCAGGAATATTCACTGTCTGGTTCATCAAATGAAATACTCCATGATTGAACGAAGTAATTCCGAAGTGCTTTCAGGCTTATCCGCGCACGGAATGGGTGCAGTTGCCTTTTCTCCTTTGGCGCAGGGGATTTTGACAGGTAAATATATTGATGGAATTCCGTCAGATTCGCGTGCATCCGGCGCAAGTGTCTTTTTAAACGAAAATAATATAACAGGCTCTGTCGTAGCAATCACAAAGCAATTAACAGAGGTTGCCGAAAAGAGAGGACAGTCGCTCTCGCAAATGGCTCTCGCATGGGTACTCTCGCAGGAAAACATGGTATCGGTTATTATCGGGGCAAGCAAACTAATCCAGATTCTGGAAAATATAAAAGCCCTGAAACATCTGGAGTTTACGACGGATGAATTGAAAATCATTGAACAAATTCTTAAGTAAAAGGCAGGACGGGCAATTGAGTAAAAAAACGGGTGGCTTTACCCTTCCGGGTGAAGCCGGATATGAAAAATTAACACTTAAGCTGGCGGACCTGTGGGGAGCCGACGTAATTCGTGATTCTGACGGAACGAAGCTGTCTCAGGAAATTATCGATGCCGGCTATGGGATCTATTCTACTGTCTGCGTAATCAGAGATCACAATGAATGGGCAAAGCAGAATAAAGATAAATTGCAGCAGACTTTTTTAAAGTCGAAATCACACGCGGCGACCGGTCGTCAATTAAAAATCGCACTGCTGGAAGGATACTATCCGGAACAATTTAAGCTGAATGATTCTAAAAATGGGATGAAATACTGGCAGGTTCATGACCGTACGGAAAACAGGGAGCTGGAGCCAAGCCTTTGGAGCTATGATAAGCAGGCCGGTGCCGTCATCATTGAACAAGTAAAGAAGTGGCATACGTATAGCGTGAATTTCCTGGCTTATCGAATTTGGGAAGAAATCTCCATGTACAATCATGTCACAAATGGCTGGAATAAGGAACATTCCATGCCGATAGAACCTCGTTATAAGGAGACGCAGGACTATCTTTTAAATTGGATGAAACAATGGTGTGAAGCGCATAAGGAAACTACTGTCGTGCGGTTTACTTCGCTGTTCTACAATTTTGTCTGGATTTGGGGGGCAAATGAACGGTGCAGAAATATTTATACCGATTGGGGCTCCTATGATTTTACGGTCAGTGATTTGGCACTGGATGATTTTGAGAAGGAATATGGATACCGTCTTACCGGCGAAGATTTTATTAATCAGGGGAAGCTGCACGCTTCCCATATGCCCGCAGATAAAAAGAAAAGGGATTGGATGTCCTTTACGAACGCGTTTGTGATTTCCTTCGGCAGGCAGCTGATCGACATTGTTCATTCTTTTCAGAAAAAAGCATATGTGTTCTATGATGACAGCTGGGTAGGCATGGAACCGTATAACGGAAGATTTAAAGAGTTTGGCTTTGACGGAATCATCAAATGTGTTTTTAACGGCTATGAAGCACGGCTATGTGCGGATGTTCCGGCGGAAACACACGAAATAAGACTGCATCCCTATCTGTTTCCGACAGGATTAGGAAACAATCCGACTTTTTCAGAGGGCGGAACCCCTACCCTTGATGCAAAGGATTACTGGATTAAAGTAAGAAGAGCTCTGGTACGCAAGCCGGTAGAGCGCATCGGACTGGGCGGATACCTGCACCTTCTGGAGGCGTATCCTGATTTCGTAAATTACATAGAAGCTCTTTCCGACGAATTCCGCTATATCGCGGCATTACATCAGGCGGAAACACCTTATACGGAACCGGTCTCGGCAGCTGTTCTGCATAGCTGGGGAAGAGAGAGATCATGGACTTTATCGGGGCATTTCCACGAAACAGACAAAAATGATTTAATCCATGTAAATGAAGCTTTATCCGGCTATCCGATGCAGGTATCGTTCCTCAATTTTGAGGATGTTTTAAATGAGGATCTGGAGAACTACCAGATTATCATTAATGCCGGCTTTGCAGGAAGCGCATGGAGCGGAGGCTCTGTCTGGGATGACCCTGCCATAATGGAAAAATTAACGGAATGGGTCTGGAACGGAGGAATCTTTTTCGGAATTAATGAACCCTCTGCAACAGAGGGCTACGAAAACAGATTCCGTATGGCGCCAGTTCTGGGTGTTGATGTGGATTTCGGCGAGCACTGCTGTCACGGACGCCTGTCTTATCAGATCTGTGGTGAGGATGGTCTCAATACTGAATTACTGACCGGAAAAGGAAAAACCAATCTGTACCTAACCGAGGAAAATACAAAGGTACTCAGTGAAGACGCCAACGGCAATATCATTCTGACCAGCCATGAGTTCGGAAAAGGGCGCGGACTCTATCTGTCGGGTTTTCAAACAGGATGTGAAAATAACAGGTTCTTATTATCCTTACTTCTTCATTCCGCTCATGTGAAGGAAAAGTATTCTGTTAATAACCCCTATGCAGAGTGTGCCGTGTTTGAACGAACCGGAAAAGCCGTTGTCATAAACAATTCCACGACCGCTCAAAAGGTTCATTTTTGTACTCCCGATAAAAGTATAGAGCTGCTGTTGGAAGCAGCCGAAATGAAAACAATAGTTATTTAAGGAGACCTGACTATGATTGCCGACACAATGGACCATTTATCCCGTTACAAAACACTTTTCCCCTACTGCTCAGAAATTTTGGAGTGGTATGAAAAAATAGACCCCGAGACAATTCAGCCCGGAAAGTATGAAATAAACGGCAGCAATTTATTTGCTTTGGTCCAGGAATATGATACGGCGGCCGAAGAATGCTGCCGCATGGAGGTTCATGCGGTTTATGCGGATATTCAATGTCTGATAGACGGGGCGGAAATCATAGGCTTTGAAAACTGTATCGGCAGGGAACTAAACGTCCCCGCCGATACGGATAAAGCCGCCTATGATTCTCCCAGGAAATTTGGCTATACCTATTTAACCGATCATACCTTTGCGGCATTTTTTCCCGGCGAAGGACATATGCCCTGTGTTTCCATGAAGGGTGTGAGCAGAAATAAAAAAATCGTTTTTAAATGCAAATGCTGACAAAGCATAGTTTCTCATTCTGTTATTTCTTTTCTCTGCGGAAGCACATAAACCAATCTAAACAATACTGATCGTCGGTCTGGCTGTCCATACGTTCCTTTGCAGTTCCGCAGGAACCCGCTGTAGGTACGATTACATCATCACCCGGACGCCAGTCGGCAGGTGTTGCGATACCGTCACTGTCGGCCTTTTGCAGCGCAATGACAATCCTCTTGATTTCATCAAAATTACGTCCGGTAGAAAGCGGATAATATAAAATAGTACGTATCTTGGCACTGGGATCAATCACAAAGACTGCACGCACAGCCTGTGTATTGGACTGGCCGGGCTGCATCATGCCATATTTATTCGCAACCTCCATGCGGATGTCTTCAATTAAAGGGAACTTGACTTCTATCTTCTTTTTTCCGTTCCATTCCAACTCCTGAATTTTACGCAGCCATGCGATATGTGCGTAAAGAGAGTCCACCGAAAGTCCGACGAGCTCGGTATTGAGCTCCTTGAATTCATCCGCCATGGAAGCAAAGGTCATAAATTCCGTGGTACAGACGGGTGTAAAGTCAGCGGGATGTGAAAAGAGAATCACCCATTTTCCTTTATAGTCCTCCGGGAAATTGATTTCCCCCTGTGTGGTCACAGCCTTGAAGCTTGGAGCGGTATCTCCGATTAAAGGCATTCTTGCAGCTTGCATTTCGTCCATATAAACAACCTCCTTTTTATAATATCAATCAATTTGTTTTTATGGATTTATTATATGAAATAAAAAATGGATATTCCGTAACAAAGTTACACATAAAATAGATCATGCTATCATGCATTTTCAGTTTCTTGAAACACATTCAGGTATTCGTCTGCCTCTTTTCGAGTAACTAATGATGCCTTTGACCATTCCGCCTATGGAAATAAACTCCATTCTGTTCATTCTTGTCAACTACTATTTGCGGAAATATTCATATACGCCTGCGGAAAAGATTAGTTCTTGACAAATAGCCCGAACAATTACATAATATGTCTATCTTATCAGATTCGGTCATTTTATGCTGAAAATGACATCTGCCGTATATAGAAAGGAAAAAAATGAACGACCCAACCAATAAACTTTTCTGGCAAAAAATAGCAAGGCTTTATGCGCCTTTTATGAAAGGCTCTGCAACACTCTACGATGAAATTGTCCGGTACTGCCTTCCGTATCTGACAACGGACATGGATATACTGGAGCTGGCATGCGGCACCGGACAGCTTACCTTCCGGCTTGCCAGTTGTGTCCGGCATTGGGAGGCTACTGATTTTTCAGAAAAAATGATTACGGAGGCTAAAAAATATTCGACTTTGCCAAATATAAGCTTTGCGGTGCAGGATGCCACAGCTTTGCCCTATGCCGACGGTTCTTTTAACGCGGTGCTTATCGCCAATGCACTGCACATTATGCCTGTGCCGGAAAAAGCACTTTCGGAAATCCACCGTGTTTTGAAGCGTGACGGAATTCTGCTGGCTCCCACCTTTATCTGGGGCTCGGATGTCCGGCAGCGTGCCCGTGAGAGCCTGATGACTTTGACCGGATTTAAAGTGCTGCACCACTGGAATGCCGATACGTTGGCGGAGTATGTGCAGCAGCAGAGCTTTTCTGTTTTGGAACAGAATGTTCTGGGTGGCAGCATCAGTCCGCTTTGCTGCCTGATTGCACAAAAAGCATAAAGATTTAGAAGGCTTGTCTGTTTTAGCAATATCATAAAAAGAAAAAATAAGTAAAGAGGTTTTGTATGGCGCGAATAGTTAAAACAAAAAAGTTAGTAAATGCCAGACTGCTAAAAGAATATGCAAGTTGGATTTATTGTACTTCCTGCGAAAAGACAGTAGCTTATCTTTGCTACATCACTTATGACAAATTTGATTTTCAGTTCACATGCAACTGCGGCTGTCACGGAAGTGTATCTATTGATTTTGGCGACTTAGACAGCACACAGGCATCCTCCCAAAGTTTAATGGACATCAGCAATCGAATGTGCTGCCCGAATGATAAATCCCCTCTGATTACACTTGTCGAAAAAAATCTTCAATCCTATAACTGCAGAATTTCCTGCCTAAAATGCGGTCGGGAATTTTCACAATCAAAGGAGTAGTATTATGAAATTAAAAATCTATATTCTTTTTCTACTGTCCCTGTTTAGTATTTCACTCAATGCATGTTCAACAAAAAAAACCGTTCCTGACACTGCCGACATTGTGACTCCGGTTAATGAGGAAAAGACCTTAACTTCAGCTGCGGATGCCTATAAAGCGGTACTGCAGAACGAGACCGGTTTTATCAGCACCGAGGATAACCGTGAAGCTTTCCTAAGCGACTTTTTAAGCAGAAATTCCGAATTTGAAGGCACCTATCAAATCACCCGTTTTGCCGTACTCGATATGGATGCAGATCATACGCCGGAAGTCATACTCGAGTTATCTTTAAATGATTCTCCTGAACAATATGAAATTCTGCGCTGCAGCGACGGTACAGTCTATGGCCACAATTTTGTATATCGGGATATTGAAATGCTTAAGGCAGATGGAACATATACCTATGCAAACGGCGCCGCAGATGTCGGAGTCACAAAAATTCTAAGCTTTCATGCCGGTTCTGTTGAAACGGAGACACTGGGCTACACACAATCCGATTTCAGCGGTGATGAAATAAAAATTTCTTATTTCGTTCATAACGCAGCTGTTACAAAAGAAACCTTTGATTCTTTCTATGATGAACAAAACGAAAAGAAAGACGTACAATGGTATGAGTTTTCACCCGAAAATATAGACGCTCAAGTGCGCATATAATAAAAAACGTGAGACTGTGCATTCGGCAGCTTGATCTGCCTTATTTCACAATCTCACGCATTATTTTATAACTATCACGTGTAAATATTTAAAAATTTATCATTTACCAACCAGCTCCAGCCGGTTAATTGCACTGAAAATTGCACGTACGGATGCACGGGTGATGTTAGAGCTGACACCGACGCCGTAGGTCACCCTGCCATCCTCTGCGCTGAGCAGATGGATATAGGCGGCTGCCTGTGCATTAGAACCACCCTGCAGGGCATGCTCCTCGTAATCAAGCACTTTGATATTGATGCCAAGTTTTTCCCGCAGGCCACGCTGAACGGCATCAATCGGTCCGTTGCCGACCGACTCGAAGGAGTCCTCCTTGCCGCAGCACGTATAGGTCAGCATAACATGAGTATCAAACTCGGAATCAATTGCGTCGCTCCTATCGTCCACTCTCAGCTTTCTAAAATGCAGAGGCTCTTTCCGTTGTATATAATTTTCCCTGAAGGATGCCATAATCTCTTCCGGCGATACCTCGCCCTGTTTCTCGGTCAAACTTTGAATTATATTTGCAAATTCCTTGTGCATACCCTTAGGCAGCTTAAAGCCGAAATAAGTATCCATGACAAACGCGACACCGCCTTTGCCGGATTGGGAATTAATCCTGACAATCGGCTCATATTCCCGCCCAATGTCGGCAGGATCAATCGGCAAATAGGGAACCTGCCAAATCATCTGCTCACGTTCCTTCATGGCCTTGACGCCTTTGTTAATCGCATCCTGATGCGAACCGGAAAAAGCAGTAAATACAAGCTTGCCTGCATAGGGATGTCTTTCGCCTATCGGCATTTTGCAGCAACGCTCATAAACCTCAATAATCTCGTTAATATGTTCTAAATGCAGCTTTGGATCAATTCCTTGGGAAAACATATTGTAAGCGATATTTAAAATATCAATATTCCCCGTACGCTCTCCATTGCCGAACAGCGTGCCTTCCACTCGATCGGCTCCCGCAAGCAATGCAAGTTCGGTAGCCGCAATTCCGGTACCTCTGTCGTTATGCGGATGAACACTCAAAATAATACAATCACGCTCTTGAAAGTGCTTATTCATCCATTCAATTTGATCCGCATAGACATTCGGTGTGTTGCATTCTACTGTCGCAGGAAGATTAATAATAATCGGATTATCCTTTGTGGCGCCCCACTCCTTCTGAACCGCTGTGCAAATGTCCAGAGCGAACTCCACCTCTGTACCTGTAAAACTTTCCGGCGAGTATTCCAGCATAATATTTCCTTCAAATGCCGCAGCCCGTTCTCTGACCAATGTTGTAGCATCCACTGCAATTTTGATAATGTCCTCTTTGTCCAAGCCGAATACAACATCCCTCTGCAAGGTCGAGGTTGAATTATAAATATGCACAATTACATTTTTTATTCCCTGAATGGATTCAAATGTCCGGTCAATCAGCTCCTCACGGCATTGCGTCAGCACCTGCACACGAACGTCATCCGGAATCATCCTGCGATCCACAAGCTGACGCAGAAAGTCAAACTCAATCTGGGAGGCTGCCGGAAATCCGATTTCGATTTCTTTAAAACCGAGTTTCAGAAGAAGCTCGAACATTTCTATTTTCTCTTCTACTACCATCGGATCAATCAATGCCTGATTGCCGTCTCTCAAATCCACGCTGCACCAAATCGGTGCTTCTGTAATTTCTCTATTCGGCCATTCCCTCTCTTGATAGTCCATGACCGGGGTCTTTTGATATCTTGTATAATTTAACATTTACCGTATCCTCCATTTATTATAATTTTAAATACTGCCACACATGCATGCGCACTCGGGTTTTTCAGACATGGAAAGGTTTCCCCGCAAACATTCCCTTCACAGCCTTTTATAAGTTTTGGAGTCGGTAAATAACACTATATTTCACAATGATTGATAATTTGTTTCTGATTATTTTCTTAGCCCCATTCCTATCCACTTCTTTCTTAAATAATTGTCGTTTTCGCTAATGAGGTATATTATACAGGATAGTTTTTAAAAATGCAACCCAAACAAAAGGATCGGTGAATACCGATCCTTTTGTTATTTTCCTATATGTATGGCTGACCACTATTCGCCAAGACCATTTTCAATTGCCTCTACCAATGTCTTTAAGGCTTCCCGTTCATCTTCGCCTTCACAGACAAATTCAACCTCATCTCCGCATTTCACACATGCGCCTAAAACGCTCAGTACACTTTTGGCATTCGCCGTATTTTCACGAAAATTAAAAGTGATCAAAGACTTAAACTGCATTGCTTCCTTGCAGAGGATTCCAGCCGGTCTTAAGTGCAAACCCGTAGGATTTTTAATTACCACCTTCTGGCTTACCATATTGTAACGACCTCCATTCATTATTCATTGCGGTTCAGCCGCTGTTACGATTATAGCATTCTTTGTACATAATCACAAGCATTTTAGGAATTTTTATACTTTTTTTATACATTTTGACAATTACCTAAAATACTACATTCTGAATCAGCTCCGCAAGCTTCTTTGCTTCTTCTTCGATCACCCTTTGATCCTTGCCCTCAATCATGACCCTGACAAGCGGTTCCGTACCGGAAGGACGGATCAATACCCTTCCCTTTCCGGCAAACTCTTTCTCCAGCCGTTCAATCTCTCTTGCGATTTCGGGATACTCCATAAATGTTTCCCTTTTATGAACCGGCACTTTTGCATTTACAAGGGCCTGCGGCAGTACTTCCATAATCTCTTTCAGCTTAGAAAGCGGTTTTTTACTTTCTACAAGCACCTCTAACAGATGCAGTGCGGAAAGGAGGCCGTCTCCCGTCGTATTCTCATCCAGAAAAATAATATGACCAGATTGCTCTCCGCCAAGATTTGCTTCAATTTCAATCATCCGCTCGAGCACATAACGGTCACCGACCTTGGTCTGATCAATCTTGATTCCCTTCTCCTCACCCATCAAAAAGAAACCCAGATTGCTCATGACAGTCGCTACAATCGTATCATTTTTCAACTTTTTCTTTTCTTTCATATAGTATCCGATGATCGCCATAATTTCATCACCGTCCACCTTGTGTCCGTTTTCGTCTACGGCAAGCAGTCGGTCGGCATCTCCGTCAAATGCAAGGCCGATTTCCGCCTTCTCATAAACGACCCGCGCCATCAGTTCCTCCAAATGAGTCGATCCGCAGTTCGCATTAATATTAGATCCGTCCGGATTGTTATGAATCGCGATAACATCTGCACCCAACTCCTTCAGTGTCTCGATTGAGGTATAATAGGAGGCTCCTTCGGCACAATCCACCACAATTTTCACCCCGTTCAGATCCACATTTACCGCTTTCATTGCATGATTGATATATTCCTCTCGCGCGTCCGTACGGTATTTGACCTTGCCGACACCTGAACCGATCGGAACCGGGAGCGAATCCATACCGGACCGGATGATAGACTCAATTTCATCTTCAATCGCGTCCGGAAGTTTATAACCCTCTCCGTTAAAAAATTTGATTCCGTTGAACTCCACCGGATTATGGGAGGCAGATATGACCACGCCCGCGTCGACCTTATACTTTCGCGTCAGGTAAGCGACTGCCGGCGTAGGCAGAATTCCTACAAAAACAGCATTCGCTCCTACAGAGCAGATACCGGCCATCATCGCATTTGCAAGCATGTCACATGAAATTCTTGTATCGCAGCCGACCATAATCGTCGGTTTATGGGAATTATGCTTTGTAAGCACGTAAGCACCCGCCTGCCCAAGCTGCATCGCCAACAGTGGACTTAATTCCGTATTTGCAACTCCTCTGACTCCATCCGTACCAAATAATCTGCTCATGTTATTCTTCTCCTATGATTTCTGTTCCATTTTCCGTCGTCCCGAGAGCCGAGTCGATCGGATTCAAAATCACTTCCATAGTAACCGGACTTGTTTCTGAGATTCCGGACGGCAACGTAAATTTTACAAGTCCGTCATTGGAGCCCGCATAAACAGTTCCTTCCTCCGGTGTGTCTCCCTCCGGCATTCGCGGCGACATCGTACTTGCATCAATGACACCTGTCACAGTCGTACCGTCAAGCTGGGTGAAAACATCCCCAAGCCCCTGCACCTCAATTAGCTTCAGCCCGCCGATATCCACGAGAACAGCCGTGTATCCCTCCGGTACATTTTCGATCGTAATGTTTGCTGTAGGAACATCAATTTCTCTCCTTTGCAGGCTGCCGATATAAACGGTTATCGTCACATTTCCATCATAATTCGGATCGGCAAATGTCACTCCCGACGGGAGATAATCTGTCAGATCAATGGTGACTTTCACATCCTGTGAGGCACCCGCAATCGAAATCCGTTCGGCCGGTATGGACAGCACGCTCATATTGTTAAAATGACTGCCTTCACCCGCAATTACAACAGTGGAAGGACTGATTTCTACAACTCCTGTTGCACCGTAGCCATCTGCCGCCGTACCCGAAACCGCGTAAGCGAGCGGAATTTCCTTAGTTTCCAATATTTGCACATCCACATGGACATCTGTCACACTGCTTCTCAGCATTTCATCCTCAATCAGATCACCAGACGCATTATATAGATTTACGACAGAGCTTGTCGAGATGTCATTGCGCATTCCGGTCACATCAACAACCGCCTTAGCTGCAGCGATCTTTGAAACAATAGAGGCCGGACCTGAAACCGACAGCATATTAATGGCCGGCTCCACTGTCCCGACAATATAGCCTGAATTCGGACTCCCCGTTGTTGTCACCGTGATTTCAAACTGCTTTCTAAGCAGATCCTCGATCTGCACCTTTAAGTTCTTTGTCCGCGCAGTAATTGATTCAATCCTGTCCGAATATCGGGTTGCACGCACCTCAATAACGACCGTATCCATAAAGGTCATATCCTTCATATCGGCTGTTGCTTTAATATAATCCTTACTCATTTCCTCAATGACAGAACGCTTTGCCGATACAACAACGGAAATCGTGTCACTGCCATCCAGTATTTCATAAGTCTTTCCCTCGCTCGTAATCGCGTCCCCGTTTACTACCTCCACCGGAATACCACTGTATGTCTTGCTGATAACCGGATCATCCACATTCACGACAATCAGCCATAAAAACATCGCCGAGAGCACAGAAAGAATCTTCAGGCCGATGTTATTTGTCAGTTTGCTTTTCATTCTTCGACCTGCCTTTCCAAAATTTAAATTTCTTATCTTCAATCACTTTATTTTGTATTAACTGCAATTTTTCACGCAAAATATCTGCATCCACATTTCTGAACAGCTCGCCGCCCAAAGCAATAGATACTCTGCCTGATTCCTCCGATACAATAATTGTAAGTGAATCCGTCACCTCCGAGATGCCGACACCCGCGCGGTGTCTCGTCCCAAGCTCCTTACTCAGCTCCATATTATCGGAGAGAGGCAGATAACAAGTGGCGGAAACAATCCTGTTTTCACGTATCACAACAGCTCCGTCATGCAGCGGAGTGTTGTGTTCAAATATATTGATCAATAGCTGACTGGAAACAACAGAGTCAAGCATAATGCCCGTACGTTCATAATCAATCAGCGGATCATTCTGTTCTATTACGATGAGTGCGCCGGTCTTTGCTTTGCCCATTTCAAAAGAAGCCCGAATAATCTCATTGATGGTCTTATCGCTGAACAGCTCCCCCACCACTCTTGTATTATCGAACTGAAAGAGAGCCGTCAGCATATTCTTTCGTCCAAGCTGCTCCAGCGCCTTGCGGAGCTCCGGTTGAAACACAACAACCATTGCTGTCACTGCAACACTGAATACATTCTTCGTAATCCAAAGGATCGTTGTCATGCTGAAAATTGCCGCAACAAGAACAAATAGAAGGATGACAATGACACCCTTCATCAACGACCATGCCTTTGTATTTTTGATCCACACAAGCACATGGTAGACAAGAAAGGAAATAATAATTATTTCCACAACATCCGTCCACATAATGCTGGGCATGGATATCCATGTTAAATACCGTCCCGAAAATGTAGTGATTTTTTCAATTAACTGTCCCATTCAAACTCTTCCTAAATCTAATTCAATCTTATTTTTAACTTCAGTCCCTGGTTGGATTCTTCTGCGGATTAATTCTCTTGACCTTTACCTGCGGTACTTCTAAAGAAAGCTTTGGAATTGCCTTCACGTAGTAATAATATTCATCATCTTCAAACTGTACATACTCTGTCCTTGAATAATCCACATTAAAGATAAAAAACTGCAGAATTAAAACAAACAGTACCGACACCAGCATTCCAAAAACAGCACCCACCACACTGATATCCGCATCCATGGACAGACTGCCGATTAATACAATCAGCAGGTTTACAATCGCACCGGCACCAAGCGCAAGCCGCCAGGAGTAATTCATCGACAGGCGTTTGATCATATAAACAAGGACTACCGTAACTGAGAATGCAACAACCATCAGAATCATCGTCTCGTTCTTGATCAGACTGTCAATTACATACTTAAATCCGGACATCGCATTTTCCGCTTCATCACTGCCCGAAAGCTGTTCGGAATTGTTCTTCACATAATTTAAAATATAATAAACGACAACCCCGCAGCTTACCGAAATACAGGAAAGCGGACCGCCTACAAATCCCATGGACAATGGCACCACATAAGGAATCTTCAGGGCAAAGCATAATGGGGTTAAAAGCACCGCTATGGAATCCTTCGGTGTAAACCGAAAATACAACACAAACATCAAAAGAAGTACAAGACCTACAACAATGGCGCATTCCAATGAAAGAGCGTACATATGCAGAACGATGAACAGTGCCGCCAACAGGATCATCACATTCAGCGGCAGAAACGAACTAAGCAAGGCAACAATTAATACTATGGCGGGATTCTTTAATTTATTCATAAACCCCACACTGCTGTTGATGATAATTAAAGTAAGCAGCATCGTCAGAAATTTTAAAACCGGGGTAATATATACTTCAAAACGAGCATAAATTTTAATTAATTGTTCCTTTATAACAAGTAAATTTGTCATCGTTTCCGATCCTTTCCAAAATACCATTTCTTAAACGCGCGGTGACTGGCGCCTTCCTTCACTTTCGTAAAGTGCATGCAATTCACGAAGCTGGATGCTGTAAGTCCGCAGATGGCGCTTCGCTTTGTTGTAGCGATAAGAATATACAAAATAAGAAATCAACAAATAAACTGCCAAAACAGCCGCATAGCGCACTAATAAATCCTGGCAGAACGCAACAATATCCATCTTGTAAAAGTCTGTTAAAAATTTTTCCAAATCATATAAAATATACATCACTACCGCAACCGCAAAACCAAATGTGGCATAAAGTGCGGACTTCAACACCTGAAAGCTGATATAATCCCCTCTGAAATAGCCGCTAACAGATATATCCTTCTTCCCTTCCCGCTCTTCAAATGCCGCCATACGGGTCATTAACCTGATTCGTTCTTCATTTAACATAATCTATAATCCTTAATCATACCTATCATTTAAAAATCACGGCTGTCCAGAAAACGCATCTTCGGATTATCTCTTAAATCCAACTTTTTCTGCTGTGTTTTTAATTCCGGCTTTTTTACGGCATTGGTCAATGTATTTACCATCTCATTTTTACACTTTTCACAAAAACGTCCTGACCTGATCAATGTACCGCAAGATTCACATTCAATTCCAATCGTAGAGCCTTCGGCAAATACAAGCCGCTCTTCCCTTACCCATTGCCTGATCTGGCCTTCTTCAACATCACAGGCTTCGGCGACCGCCATAATGGAAGTGTCCTTGCTTGTCTGCACATACTGCTTTACTTCCTGAAACTTTGCCTCTAATTTTTCTCTACAGGCGGGGCACACCGGCTGTCCGGCAATGTAATTAAATATTTTCCCGCACATTCTGCAATTTCTAACATTCATAGCCGTCCCTCCTAAAAAGCCTTTCCAATACTTAATACGATAAAATATATATTTGTGATACCTGCTTGCCGTAAGCATCGTGCGGCTGCGTTTATCGTACTTCCCGTCGTATAAATGTCGTCAATCAATATGACTGACTTTAATTTTACATCATTTCTCTCTATTTTGAAAGCCTTTTTCAAATTATTTTCACGTTCAAATGCATTTAGATTCTTCTGTACTGCCGTTCGTTTAATACGCTTCATAAAATTTCCATAAGAGGGAATTCCTGTTAGTTTTTGGAGCTCCTTTGCTATTAATTCTGCTTGGTTATAACCTCTGCCGCTCAGCCTGCTTTTATGTAAAGGAATCGGGATTAATGCCTGCGCATCCCATTTCCTGATTTTTCCTCCCAAACACCTTTCTATCTCCTGCGCATAAAACCCGGCATATTCCTGCCTGCCGCCGTACTTGAACCGGTAAATACTTTTTTTCATGACCTCATCGTAAACAAAAACAGCCCTGCCCTCTGTAAAGTCCTGTTCTTTTCCCTTACACTCCCTGCAATATTCCTCCTCATCCCGTCTGACTGGTTTTCCGCATTTTATACAATACGGTTCTGTCACAAAAACCAACCGCCGTTCACAATCCGCGCAGATCCGACGCCCCGCCGGCACAATGATTTCATGGCAGACCGGACATCTCCTCGGAAAGAGCATATCCTGCACTGTTTCAAAAAATCTGATCCTCATCCTGTTCTCCGTTCATTTCCTTTAATCTCCCGGCAAGGCTTGTGAAACGCTTCTGCTCGTCGGCATTTTCGATCATGCGCCAAATCTGATCCTCACTCCCGATCAACGTCACGCATTTTCGCGCACGCGTAACGCCCGTATAGAGCAGATTCCGATTAAACAGCATCCGCGGTCCGTTCAAAAGAGGAATAATGACTGCAGGATACTCGCTTCCCTGTGATTTGTGAATCGTTACCGCATAGGCCAGCTCCAGTTCCTCAAGCTGAGCAAACGGATACTGCACCTGCCGGTGTTCCTCGTATTCGACCGTCATCAGCTCCGTATAATGATTGATGGACTTGATGATCCCCATGTCACCGTTAAAAACACCCAGGCCCTTATCAATCGGGATGCCTTGCCTGCTGCAGATTTCCCATTCCACCTGATAATTATTTTTGATCTGCATAACTTTGTCACCCTCGCGAAAAATCATATCTCCGTATTCTTTTTCTTCTTTTTTATGATCGGGCGGATTCAGATATTTCTGCAATATCGGATTTAGCGTTTCGACACCGAGCATTCCCTTGCGCATCGGAGTCAGCACCTGAATGTCATATGGCTTTGCATGGACGTAGCCGGGCAGCTTCTCCTTGATCAGCACAATTATATTTTTCATGATGATGTTGACATCATCCCGCTTCAAAAAAAAGAAATCTCTGCTCTTATTGTTGAGCACAATCGGCTCTCCGTTGTTAATTTTATGCGCATTGACAATAATATCGCTCTGCTCTGCCTGACGGAATATTTTTTTTAGCCGAACGATCGGAAAACAATCCGATGCAATCATATCTTTTAATACAGAACCGGGGCCGACAGATGGAAGTTGGTTTGTATCACCGACAAGAACAAGCCGGGTTCCAACGGAAATTGCCTTTAATAGCGCCGCAAACAACGGCAGATCCACCATTGACATCTCATCGATGATGATGACATCGGCTTCAAGCGGATTTTCCTCATTTTTTTCAAAGGAATAGCCCCTGTTCTCTGTTTCCGGCATCTGGTTCAGCTTCAGCATCCGCTGAATTGTCGAAGCCTCATAGCCGGTCGTTTCTGTCATACGTTTCGCAGCTCTTCCGGTCGGTGCGGCAAGCAGAATGTCAAGCCCCTCCGTCGCAAAATATTTAATCATCATATTAATCGTTGTGGTTTTCCCGGTTCCCGGTCCGCCTGTAATGACAACAACACCGTTCTTTACCGCCTTCACCACTGCGGAAAGCTGAAGTTCCTCCAAATCAATCCCCGCAGCCTCCGTCAACCGCTTCAGCTTTTTCTCAATTTCATCCTCACTTTCCTCCGAGACCACGTTGAGATCAAGCAGAAGTCTTGCGCAGTTCAATTCCATATAATAATAGCTATTGGCATAGACGAGAAAATTCCCGTCCTGCTCCCGAATTACAAGCTTTCTGTCCATGGCAAGGTTTGAGGTCTGGCTCCAAACAGGCTCCCCGGATACCTGCAAAAGCTCTGATGCTCGTTTGAGCAGCAGTGCCTTCGGAAGGTAACAATGCCCCTCAGATATGGCACTCGACAGCACATATAAAATCCCGCTCCTGATTCGGTAATCGGAATCCGTATGAATGCCTACATGCGAGGCGATTTCGTCAGCGATACGAAATCCGACACCATTAATATCCTCGGCAAGCAGATATGGATTTTCCCGGATAATGGTATAGGTTTCGAAACCATACTGTTGATAAATTTTGACGGCAAGCGTATTGGAAATACCATATTGCTGCAAAAATACCATGATTTTCCTTAAATCCTGCTTCTCTATGATTTGCATGGCAATTTCACGCGCTTTTTTATCACTGATGCCCTTCACTTCTGCCAGCCGTTCCGGCTCCTCTTCTATGATGCGAAAAGTCTCGTCGCCAAAAGCGCGTACGATTCTGGCTGCCAACGCGGAGCCGACTCCCTTGATCGCACCCGAGCCGAGATAACGCTCAACTGATGCCGTGTCCTCGGGCGCCTTGATCTCATAGCTTTTAACGGAAAACTGCTCTCCGTAAACCGGGTGTGTAATAAATTCCCCTGTCAGCTCCACATTTTCTCCTTCGTCGGCATAACGAAACGATCCGATGCACGTAATTTCCCGCGCTTCGGATACAAGATTTAACACCGTATAACCATTTTCATCATTTCTATACACAATATGCTCGATATAGCCCTTAACCGTATCCATTTTCAGCTCCATTATTATGCAATAAAGGAAATGAGTCAAAATGCACTTGCCATTCCGACTCATTTTCTTCTTTATCATTCATAATTTCGTTTCATTTGTTCATATAACATTTGAGCCAAACCGTTCTCCTGCTGTGAAGAAGCACTCTTTGCATATTCCGTCATGAGGTTCCCCTCATAATAATCAAGCAGTGTTTTGTTTGCTCCCGTACTTTCCTCGGCCGGTACGATGCTTTCCTTCATGTTCTTAAACACCTGCTCAATGAAATATGCTTCAAATTCTTTACAGACACTCATTAGCTCTTCATCAGTAGCCTTGGACAAATCGGATTTCAGTGTTTTTTCCACCCCGCTCGTCGCGGAAGAGGTCTGCCCTGCTGTATCCAGATAATTATTATAGATTGAACTGATCTCCATGAAACCCTCCTATCTGCGAAGCTCGTTCGCTTCCTGCATCATTGTGTCCGCAGCCTGAATTGCCTTGGAGTTCATTTCATATGCACGCTGTGCGATAATCAGATTGACCATTTCATCCGCAACCTGCACATTGGAATTTTCCAGATAGCCCTGACGAATCTGGCTTTTTTCCAAATTGGCATTTGTTGCCTCATTGAGAGCCGCACCCGAAGCCTCCGTCACTCCATATAATGTATCACCCATCTTATCAAGACCCGAAGCATTCTGAAACTGGTAAACGCCTATTTTCATATTTGCAATCATCTGCAGATTATTGTTTGCGTCAGGATACCAAAGCTGTCCATCCGTATCCACTACCACCTTGCTCGAAATATAATTCGCCGGAATCGTGATTGGATTGCCGGCTGTATTTAAAACCGGAAGGCCATCGGAATTGGACAAGGTCATCTGGCCATTAGCACCAACTGCAAACAAAAAATTACCGTTTCTCGTGTAATAGGTATCGCCATCCTCTCCTTTTACCGCAAAGAAACCGTCCCCGTTGATGGCGAATGCCGTATCGTTTTCCGATGCGATCAGAGAACCCTGTTTGAATTGAGAGGTGATTGCCGCATTGCGGACACCGAGTCCGACCTGTGCGCCGACCGGCTTGTTTTCGCCGTTAGCTGTCGTCGTCTTCGTCTGAATTGTCTGATAAAGCAGAGATTTGAATTCATTTGTCTCCGTCTTATAAGCGGTCGTGTTGACGTTTGCAAGATTATTTGCGATCGTATCTACATTGTTCTGCTGTCCGATCATTCCTGTTGCTGCTGTCCATAACGCTCTTACCATAAATATCCTCCTTTTGCCGTACGTCGGCTAACGCATGATTATACCTTGCCCACATCGTTAACCGCTGTACTAAGTGTCTCATCGAAAGCCTGTATCATCTTCTGGTTAGTTTCATATGCTCTTGTAAAATTAATCAGATCCACCATTTCCTGCACAACTTGCACATTGGAGCTTTCGAGATATCCCGAATAGACAACAGCGTCAGCAGGCTGCTCTTCTGCTCCCTCAACAGTCCGGTAATAATTTTCTCCATACTTCTCAAGATAATCGTAATCCTCAAAATCCGTGACTTGGATCTGTCCCACAACGGCATTTCCCTGACGAATAATTCCTTCTCTATCTACACTGAAATCCTGCAACGGATCCAACTCAATATGATTATTGTTAATATCGAGCAGAAAGTCACCGTTTTTATTGACAAGCTCACCGTCCGCATTCAGTGTAAAGGAACCGTCACGCGTATATTTGACGGATGCCTCACCATCTTCTCCCTTACTCATAAATTCCACAGCGAAAAAGCCGTTTCCGGACAATGCCATATCGAAGGTGTTGCCTGTCTCATGGATCGGCCCCTGACTGTAATCCGTATAATTTTCACCGATTTTTACACCCATGTTCATCGTGCCGAGACGCTTTACAGCCCATGGCTCCGAGGTATCTTTAATTTTGTAGGCGAGCACATCCTTAAATGCTTCGGAGGTTGTACCTTCCTTTTTAAAACCGGTCGTAGAAGAATTTGCCATGTTGTTAGACAGCACGTCGACTCTCCTCTGCTCATTCATCATCCCTGTACTTGCGGTATATAAGCCTTTTACCATACGTATTCCTCCTCGCGGTGTCGTAGACTGGACTGTACTTCAATTCTACTCCAGTTCTTCCGAATAGCCGGCCAGAAACTCGACAAACTTCCCTGTGCCGATCGCCACTGCTGTCATCGGATCCTCCGCCGTCATTGTATTAATTCCTGTCTTGTATGCAATCAAATCCTCCAGACCGCGCAGAAGACTGCCCCCGCCTGTCAGGACGATTCCCCTGTCGGCAATATCGGCAGCAAGCTCAGGAGGCGTTCTCTCCAGCACGCTGTGAATCGCTTCGACAATCTGAGAGGTTGTCTCACGAAGAGCTTCCTCCGTTTCCTCCGAGGAAACCTTTACCGTTCTCGGGAGTCCGGTAACAAGGTTACGTCCGCGCACCTCCAAATAATCTACCTCCGGCCTTTTGAATGCCGCACCGATCTTGATTTTCAGATCCTCGGCTGTACGCTCCCCGATCAGAAGATTATGTTTCTTTCTCATGTACCTGACGATTGCCTCGTCAAAATCATCTCCGGCAATCTTGATGGATGTACTCACAACGGTTCCGCCCAAAGAAATGACTGCGATATCCGTCGTACCGCCTCCGATATCCACAATCATATTACCGCATGGTTTGCTGATATCGATGCCCGCGCCGATTGCCGCAGCAATCGGTTCCTCTATAATTGCAACCTCTCTGGCGCCCGCCTGATAGGTTGCATCCTCAACCGCTTTTTTTTCTACCTCAGTGACACCGCTCGGCACACAAACACTGATACGCGGCTTCCTGAAAGTCTTCTTTCCAATCGCTTTCTGGATGAAGTATTTTAACATTTTTTCGGTAACGGTATAATCGGAAATAACACCTTGACGCAGAGGTCTGACCGCCACGATATTACCCGGCGTACGTCCGAGCATCAGCCTGGCGTCTTCCCCGATCGCCTTAATCTTATTTGTATCCCTATCAAACGCAACAACAGAAGGCTCCTTTAGTACAACACCCTTCCCACGTATATAAACAAGGATGCTTGCCGTACCGAGGTCGATGCCTATATCGGTATAAACCATAATCATATTCCCCTTTCGAATGGTTCTATATTAACATTTTTACCAAAAAATTCAAATCATAAACATACGATTATAGTATACCGCAAAGCTATTCTATTTTCAAAGGTTTTATATAATTTTCATAATTAGTGGCAGGTATAAAGAAAAGGCACAAAAAAGCAGGGCTGTTCCGTCCTTTTTCATGCCTCCATGCATCATTATAAAAAATACCCTTGTTACGTATATCGGATATAATTTGAAATACTTTAGCTGTCATTTCAATTTTTGTATTTTTTTATCATTTTATCAATGTAGTAACCCGTATAAGATGCCTTATTTTTAGCCACCTGCTCCGGGGTTCCCTGCGCAATTACCGTGCCTCCGCCATCACCGCCTTCGGGACCCATATCAATGATATAATCCGCGGTCTTGATCACATCCAGATTATGCTCGATTACAACCACGGTATTGCCGTTTTCGGCAAGCTTGTGCAAAATTTCCACAAGCTTATGGACATCGGCAAAGTGAAGTCCGGTCGTCGGTTCGTCCAAGATATAGATTGTTTTGCCGGTACTGCGCCGGCTCAGCTCCGTCGCCAGCTTGATGCGCTGTGCCTCACCCCCGGACAATGTTGTAGATGGCTGTCCCAATTTAATATAGGATAGTCCGACATCATAAAGAGTCTCGATTTTTCTTCTGATCGAGGGCACGTTTTCAAAATAAGTCATCGCTTCCTCAACTGTCATATCGAGCACATCATAAATATTTTTTCCCTTATAGCGTACCTCAAGTGTCTCCCTGTTGTAACGCTTACCGCCGCAAACCTCACACGGCACATAGACATCCGGCAAAAAGTGCATCTCGATTTTAATAATGCCGTCGCCGCTGCATGCTTCGCAGCGTCCGCCCTTTACGTTGAAACTGAAGCGTCCCTTGCTGTAACCGCGCTCCTTTGCATCCGCCGTGGAAGCGAACAAGTCTCGGATCTGATCAAATACACCTGTATACGTAGCCGGATTGGAGCGGGGCGTCCGTCCGATCGGAGACTGGTCGATCGCAATCACCTTGTCGAGCTTTTCCGTTCCGGTAATTGCTTTGTGCTTTCCGGGCAGCGTCCGGGCGCGATTCAATACCCGCGCGAGTTTTTTATATAAAATCTCGTTGATCAATGAGCTTTTTCCCGAGCCCGAAACTCCTGTCACACATGTCAGCACTCCAAGCGGTATCTTCACATCGACATTTTTCAGGTTGTTTTCCTCAGCACCCTTAATTTCCAAAAAGTCCTGCGGCTTTCTGCGTTTTTTCGGTACAGGTATTTGCAGTTCGCCGCTCAAATACTTTCCGGTAATTGAATTCGGATTTTTCATAACCTCTTCCGCCGTTCCTGCAGCGATGATTTCTCCGCCGTGCTCCCCTGCACCCGGTCCGATATCCACCAGATAATCTGCAGCAAGCATCGTGTCTTCGTCATGTTCGACGACGATAAGCGTATTCCCCAAATCGCGCAGATCCTTTAACGCATTCAGCAGCTTGTCATTGTCCCGCTGATGCAGACCGATACTCGGCTCATCCAGTATATAGGCAACACCTACAAGTCCCGAACCAATCTGCGTCGCAAGGCGGATACGCTGTGCCTCGCCTCCCGACAGTGACCCGGTAGCGCGGGCAAGTGTCAGATATTCGAGTCCCACCTGAATAAGAAAGCGCAGACGGGCCTTGATTTCTTTTAAAATTTGCTGTCCGATCAGTTCCTGCTGCTTTGTCAGCTTCAGCTCTACCATAAATATGATTAGATTTTTGACGGACAGCGCAGTCACCTCGTATATGTTTTTATCGCCGACCGTAACCGCAAGTGCGCCCTTTTTTAAGCGCATGCCGCCGCATTCCTTACATGGTGTAATCCGCATGAAGGTCTCATATTCCTGTCTCATAACATCGGAACCTGTCTCGCGGTAACGGCGCTCCACATTTTTGATCAGCCCCTCAAAAGCGACGTCATAGACGCCCTCACCGCGCATTCCTTTATAATGCACCTTGACTTCCTTGCCGTTCGTGCCGTAGAGCAGCATGTCCTGAATATTCTCCGGAAGCTTTTCATACGGCGTATTCAAATCAAAATGATACTCTTTTGTGAGTGCTCTTAAGATCGCATACGTGAAACTGGACGGATCCGTGCAGGATTGCCAGCCCATAACCGCAATGGCCCCCTCGGCAATACTTAAGGATTTGTCGGGAATCATTAATTCCTCATCAAATTCCATCTTATAGCCAAGCCCGGCACAAACCGGACAGGCACCGAACGGATTGTTGAATGAAAAGCTGCGCGGCTCGATCTCGTCGATACTGATATTACAGTCCGGGCAGGAAAAGCTTTGTGAAAATGTCATCTGCTCGCCGTCGACCACATCCGCAAAAACAAGTCCGCCGGACAGCTCCAGTACGCTCTCCAGCGAATCGGTCAAACGCTTTTCGATGCCCGCCTTTACAACAAGCCGGTCTACGATAATTTCAATATTATGCTTACTATTTTTATCAAGCTTAATATCCTCCGAAAGCTCATAGAGATTTCCGTCCACACGCACGCGTACATAACCGCTTTTCTTCGCTCGATCCAACACCTTTGCATGCTCGCCCTTGCGTCCTCTGACAACCGGTGCCAAAAGTTGAATCTTCGTACCCTCCGGAAGCTTTAAAATAATATCCACCATCTGGTCTACTGTCTGTTTTTTGATTTCTTTTCCGCATTCCGGACAATGCGGGATGCCGATTCTTGCATACAGCAGACGGAAATAGTCATAGATTTCCGTTACGGTGCCGACAGTGGATCGCGGATTGCGGTTCGTCGATTTCTGATCAATTGAAATCGCGGGCGGCAGCCCTTCTATGCTCTCAATTTCCGGTTTCTCCATCTGTCCCAAAAACTGTCTTGCATAAGAGGACAAAGACTCCATATAACGCCTTTGTCCTTCCGCGTAAATCGTATCAAATGCCAGCGAAGATTTCCCGGAACCGCTGAGGCCTGTCAGAACAACAAGCTCATTGCGCGGAATGTCAATTGTTATATTTTTCAGATTATGCTCATTTGCTCCTCTGATTCTGATATATTTTCTTTCATCCTTACTGTCCATAAATTACCTCAAACGTTTCTAAACAATATTCTTCCTTTGTTTCCTTATTTACTGCGATCAACTGAATTTCGCCTTCCGCCATGTACCGCCTCTGTACGCTGACCGCAAATTCATGAATCCCGTCAAACTCTGCCGTCCGGTGCAGCGCACAATATTCTGCCTCAAGGTAAGTATCCCCTACCTTTGCATAAATTTCATAATCGGCTGTCTGATCTTTAGAGCGGAACATGCCTCCGAACAAAATGATATTCTCTCCGGTCTCCGGATTCAGATAAAGTGTGGAGCCATCCCTTCTGACGCCGGAAATACTTGTCAGCGCAAAGCTTAAATCCTCCGATTCCCGAAAGTTCCCGGTTCCCATATATGGCTCCTCATAAAAGTAATCTTTAAAGTCCGCCATAATCGGCATTTCGCTGGAAATACTGCGCTCCGCCGTCTCAAAAATAACTGCATCCGGAAATACGAGATTTACAAAATACTGCAGATAATCATAATTCTGCCGATGTACAAAATAAACTTCCTTGAACCGATTGTTGTAATACCGCTGGTAATTTCCGAAATAACTGTCCGTGAACACAAGAAGGACTTCATTATTCGGGCAATCGGGATTGATATAATGAGAATAAAAAGTCGTCGTCGTACACTGTAAATACGGCATCAGATAATCTGTCGCATCTTGGCTTGTATCTGTTTTTAATGTATAAACCGGCACCTCGTCAAGAATTGGAAATTTGGCGATATCCAGTGTTTCCATCGTCACGAAATTCAAATCATAGGCATCCTCGGTCAGCTTCGGCACATCGGAAAACCATTTCTGAATACGCTCATCAATCAGCTTATGGCCCACAAACGCACCAAATTCATTCCAATGTGTCGCATCATACAGCTTATTGTATACAACTTGGCTTTTTTTTGCTTCCAGAAGCTGATCCACCGGAATGATATATTCGATATCGGTCTGTGCAAGCTTTTCCTCCATATAATTCGTCACACTCGTATTGGCCGTATTGACATGAATGCTTTCAGGAAAATACTCGGAATAGATCGTTTTCTTGTCGGGACAAAGGAAGTAAAGAAACTCAATATCCTTACTTTCCAGATAATCCTTTGTGTCCTGTAAAAATCCGACAAATGAATCAAGATATTCCGTATTGGTATTCAGGCGCTGATATGCCGTGATATAATCGGGATCCTTATAAAAAATATGTCCGTCTTTTCCATACATAAAAAGGGGATGTACCATGACATGAAACAGCTTATCGTTCATCTCAATATAAGAATTGATCGCACTCTCGCGAAAACCGATGCGATCGTCCACATAATTTTCGATCTCCGCACGGGTGCTGAGCGTCCATGTCAGCCCCGGCCACTCAGTCAGATTCTTATTATCAATCACCGAAACCTGCATTTTTTTCGTGTTGATAAAAAGCGTAGGGACAACAAGAATTGTCATAAATGCGGCAATAAATATACAGTTTGACACTTTATTTTTCATTATGCATTCCTTTCACAGGACATCAAAACTTAAAATAGACAAATGGATTATAAGTGCTGTTCACGATAAATATCATACTGAGCAAAAGCAGTAAAAGCAGTATCACGCGTCTTCCGATACAAATCGCCTTAGACGGCTCGGCAAGAGAAACAGCGGCAATTGCAGAACCGATTCTGCGCGGAAGCACCTGCGCCCATGGAACAGCCGCGAGAACAGCCAGAATCAACAGCATAATCATTTTATTGTCAAGATAGTACCGCAGGGAAAATGCGGTATAGGATGAGTTCCTTAGATGAAACATCGTGCCGATATAGGAAAGTGCCGGTCCGATTTCCTCCAGCTTGAACAGTACCCAGCCGAGCGTAACGACAAGAATCGTATAAAGCCACTTCACAAACGACGGCGCGCGGAATTTTAATTCTTTTCCTCGAAAAACGCGTTCAATCAGCATAAAAATGCCATGCCAAATACCCCAAACCAAAAACCCCCATGAAGCGCCATGCCAGATACCCGTCGCAAGAAAAACTACAAACAGGTTAAAATAAACATTACCTGTCCTGCTCCCTCCAAGCGGGATATATAAATAATCCCTGAACCATGAGGAAAGGGAAATATGCCAGCGCCGCCAGAATTCCGTGATAGATCTGGATATATAGGGGTAGTTAAAGTTTTCTGAAAAATCAAAGCCGAAAATCTTACCGAGTCCGATCGCCATATCGGAATAACCGGAAAAATCATAGTAGATATATAGCGTATAAAAAATCGCACCTAGCCATGCCGCGGGAGTTCCCAAATAAGTGATATCCGATGCGAAAATCTTATCGGCAGTTTCACCGATGCTGTTTGCAATAATCGCTTTTTTTGCAAGTCCGATAATGAACCGTTCAACACCCTTCGAAAATCCGGAAGCATTCACTGTGCGCTCCTTGAGGGCATCTTTCATATCGGGATAACGGCCGATCGGCCCCGCCATGAGTTGCGGAAACATCGAAATATAAAGTGCCAGATTAATCGGATTCTTCTCAACCAGTGTGCAGCTTTTCCCATTCTCATCCCGGTTTCCTTCCGTACGATATACGTCCGCCAAATAAGAAATCCCCTTGAACGTATAAAAGGAAATACCGATCGGAAGTACGATTTCGGGGACAGCCAGCTCTGCCTGAAATAGATCGTCAATTGTCGTTACAATCATCATATAGTATTTAAAGTAGATCAGAAGTCCAAGATTGAACAGAACTGCCACGATGAGTACCACTCTTTTTGCCCAAGGCGCCGGTACCTGTTCCAGCTTTGACTGTTTCATTGCAAGATAATGAAGCAGCATTCCAAAGCAGTAGTTTCCGGCGATCGAGGCCAGCATAATAAAAATATATTTCGGCTCACCCCATGCATAGAAAAACAGGCTTCCGACAAGCAGATACGCATTCTTCAGCTTCTTTGGAAGCACATAATAGCCGATGATCATAACCGGCAAAAAAATACATAAAAATAAAATTGAGCTAAATATCATATTTCTTCTCCGCTGCCTTTGTCATTTCCGGCGTCCATTTTGTGACCGTTACATTTCTTTGCCTTTTACCACGTTTGATCAGTCCCGCAACTTGCTTTAAGTATTCCAGCGTAACCTTCGAAGAGAGCTTGGACTCTCCGGCCGGTCTGGCCTGAAATTTGTAAGGAATCTCGACAACACTCGAATAAGAGCCCAGTGCCAGCACCTCCACAAGTATCTTCCATCCGATCGGCTTAAGGTCGCTGCCTTGAATTACTTTTCTTTTAAACATAAACAGACCGCTTGTCGGGTCCGTAATATTTCTTAAGCACGGCAGTAAAATCTTTCCAATATATCTGGCAACACCGGAAACGAGCTTCCGATAGGGTCCCAGACCACCATCACTTCCTCCCGGAATAAACCGGCTCGGCACACAGAAATCCGCACCGCTCTCCATGACGGCATACATCGAGCGCAAAATAGCCGGCGGATGCTGCAAATCCGCATCCATTACCGCAACATAATCCCCATCTGCCATGGAAAATCCTTTTAAAACAGCCGTTGCAAGCCCTTTTTCCGTCTCTCTATGCTCCAAACGCACATGCGGATTTTCCTTCTGCACCCTCTGAATCATGACCGGTGTATTGTCCGTACTGTCGTCCACAAAGATGATTTCATAAGAAATTTCCCTTAAAGCATAGTCGATCTGATTGACAAGATTTCCGACATTTTCCATTTCATTATAGGTTGGTACTACGATTGAAAGTTTGCTCACCGCATATCCTCCGTTTGACCGCAAGTCGGCCGCTTCCTATTCTCTACAGCTCTCGCAGCTGCTTTTTTAAATTGATCATTTTATCACGCAGCTCCGCAGCCGTTTCGAAGTCCAGTTCTGCGGCAGCCTGCTTCATTTTCTTGGACACTTGCCCGATCAGCTTCTCAAGCTCCTTCTTATCCATCGATTCGGGATCTTTTTCAAAGCGAAGCTCTTCCTTTGCAATTTCTCTGGAAATACTGATCAGGTCACGCACTGCCTTTTTGATTGTCTGCGGCGTAATACCGTGCGCATCGTTATATTCCTGCTGCAGCTTTCTGCGCCGATTCGTCTCATCGAGTGCGTGACGCATCGAATCGGTCATTTTATCGGCATACATGATCACATGTCCCTTTGCGTTCCTGGCAGCCCTTCCGATCGTCTGAATCAGAGACGTTTCCGAGCGCAGAAACCCTTCCTTGTCCGCATCCAAAATTGCAACGAGTGTGATTTCAGGAATATCCAAACCCTCTCGCAGCAAATTAATGCCGACTAATACATCAAATACATCCAAACGCATGTCTCTGATAATTTCCGCCCTCTCCAATGTCTCCACATCCGAATGGAGATATTTGACCCGAATGCCGACCTCACGCATATACTCTGTCAGATCCTCTGCCATGCGTTTTGTCAGCGTCGTCACCATAATCTTATTTTTACCGGCTGTTTCCCTATTAATTTCACTGATCAAATCATCAATCTGTCCCAGCGTAGGCCGGACAGATACCTCCGGATCGAGAAGTCCCGTCGGCCGGATGATCTGCTCCACCCGCAGCAGCTCGTGCATCCTTTCATATTCCGACGGCGTCGCCGATACAAACATCATCTGGTCTATTTTACCCTCAAACTCGGTAAAGTTCAAGGGGCGATTATCTTTCGCAGACGGAAGGCGAAAGCCAAAATCCACAAGTGTCGTCTTCCTTGCCTGGTCTCCCGCATACATGCCCCTGACCTGGGGAATTGTCATATGAGACTCGTCCACAATAATCAGAAAATCATCCGGAAAGTAATTCATCAGTGTATAAGGCGTACCACCCGGCTCTCCCTGGTACATATGGCGGGAGTAGTTTTCGATTCCGGAACAAAATCCAGTCTCACGCAGCATCTCAATATCAAAATTTGTCCGTTCTGAAATCCTCTGTGCCTCCAAAAGCTTGCCTTCACTCTTAAAAAATTTCACACGCTCCTCAAGCTCTGTTTCTATTGTCTGTGCGGCCTTCTCGATTTTATCGCGCGGAATAACATAATGAGACGCCGGGAATATCGCGAAGTGACTCATCTGTGCCCTTGCCTCACCTGTCAGTGCATCAATTTCAGTAATTCTGTCAATCTCATCCCCAAAAAATTCGATACGCACTGCCTTGTCGCTCTCCCATGCCGGGAACACCTCGATAATGTCTCCCATCACCCGAAATTTGCCCCGGCCGAAGTCCATCTGGTTGCGCTCGTAATTAATACCAATCAGTTCTCGGATCACATCATCCCGATCCTTTGTCATGCCCGGTCTCAGCGAAACAATCATTCCGATATAATCAGCCGGGCTGCCGATGCCGTAAATGCACGATACACTGGCAACGACAATCACGTCCCTCCGCTCGGACAGGGAGGCCGTCGCCGACAGGCGCAGCTTGTCAATCTCATCGTTGATCGCAGAATCCTTTTCTATATAGGTGTCAGTCGAAGGAACATAGGCCTCCGGCTGATAGTAATCGTAGTAGGATACAAAATATTCCACGGCGTTCTCCGGAAAGAATTCCTTGAATTCGCCGTAGAGCTGTCCCGCAAGCGTTTTGTTATGAGCAATGATCAGCGTCGGCTTATTCAGCGCCTGAATGACATTTGCCATCGTAAAAGTCTTGCCGGAACCGGTGACGCCCAGAAGCGTCTGAAACTGGTTCCCCTCCCGAAATCCCTCCACAAGCTGTGCGATTGCCTCCGGCTGATCGCCCGTGGGAGCGTATTCGGAATGTAATTTAAAATGATCCATAACGGTTCCTCGCATATTATAGTTTACTGTTCTTAAGCGGGGCGCGGCGTCCGCCTGTCCTGCTGACTGCCTCCGCCTTTGCGTAATCAGTATAACAAAGATGACAGAAAAAGTACAGAGCAAATCGAATGTTTGTTCTGTACTTTTGAATTTTCTATAAATTTTACCCGGAAAACGCTTATTTCAGCAGCTCGATCGCACGGCTCAGCTGGTTGTCACTTTGATTTTCTTCATATGCATCGTAGTCAAATTCGAGCGTTTCATCCGGCTCGATACCGACCCCGTGAATGTTTTGGCCGTTTGGTGTGTAGTATTTGGATACGGTCAGCTTCACACCGGTGCCGTCTCCGAGCGGCACGATCTGCTGTACAATGCCTTTTCCGTAGGTCGTTGTACCCAGCAGCGTTCCCGTTTTGTAGTCCTTGATCGCACCCGCCAGTATTTCAGAGGCACTTGCGCTGTTGCCATTCACGAGCACTGCCAGCGGTTTATCGAAATAATGCTCCGCATCGGTAGTAAATTCTTCCCTGTTCCCGTATTTGTCCTCCGTATAGACAACAAGTCCCTCCGGCAGCAGCATATCCGCAATGTCAACAACAACATCCAGATTTCCGCCCGGATTATCGCGCAAGTCTAAAATCAGCGACTTCATGCCCTGCTCCTGTAAATCATCAAGGGCAGACCGGAACTGATCCCTGGTAATATCGTCAAATTCCATAATCCCGATATAACCGATCTGATGATCAAGCATTTCATGCTCGACAGTCACCGCTTCGACCCGGCGGCGTGTAATTTCAAACTGTACAAGCTCTTCCTCCCCGTGGCGCTGTACTGCCAGCAATACTTTCGTGCCTTCCGGGCCTTTGATTTTCGATACGACGACATTAATATCCTCCTGAGAGATATCCTCGCCGTCCACCTCCTTTAAAATATCATCCGGCAGCATCCCTGCTTCCTCCGCCGGCGTACCCGGAATCGGCTTGATTACTTTAATCTCCAGAGTTTCGGCATCCTGCTGCAAATAGGCGCCGATCCCATAATAGACACCTTCCGAGCTTTCCATCATCTCATTATACTCTTTTTCCGTATAATATACCGAATATGGATCTCCCAGCCCCTCCAACAGCCCTTTGTACAGTCCGGCACGCAGGTCGTCTTCGTTTACCTCATCCAAATAATAGTACCCGATTGCGGACTGGAGCACATCCAGCTTTTCCTTCACGTCATCCGTAATCAGGTTTGACTGCACTCCTCCGGCATTTTTCAGGATAGAGGAAATCAACGTCCCATTTACAATTTTTCCGGCCAATACCACCGAAAGGCAAATCAGTGTTATCCCCAACGCAATCCCCAGTGAAATGAGGATACCCTCTTTTCTGCCCTTTTTCCGCTCCTTTTTACGAAGCTGTTCGAGCTCTTCGTTTTTCTTTATTTCCTCAAGCATTTCTCCATTTACGTCCATTTTAATTCCCCGGTTTCATTATTATTTTTTTATGATATCCACAGTTGCCATTTCTACTGCAAATAATTCCATGGGCTTACATAGCTTCCGTTTACGCGAACACTGAAATGCAGGTGATTGCCCGTACTTCTTCCGGTAGAGCCGACAGTCGCGATCTGTTCCCCCCTCGCAACCATTTGTCCCTGTGAAACCCCAAGCGATGACGCATGCATATAAATTGTATACAATCCGTCTCCGTGATCGACCATAACATAATTTCCCATTGTAGAGGAATAGGAGGCGGCCACAACCTCGCCGTCATAAGCCGCAAGAATGGGAGAGCCTGCGGGCGCCGCCATATCGACGCCATTGTGGAATTGCTGCACACCTAACGTAGGGTGAATACGGTTCCCGTAATCGTCGGAAATTCTCGTATATTTGGGTGCCGGCCACGCAAACTGTCCTCCGTCATAAGTGATCGCCGCTTTATTCTCCTCAAGCAGACGCTTTTTCTCAGCGAGAATTGCCGCCTCCAAATCCTTGATCAGCTGATCCTGCGCCGCAATTTCCGCTTTATATTGTGCAACAGCCGCTTCTTTATTTTGAATATCGGATTCAAATACCGTAATTTCCTCTTCTTTGGAGGAAATCAATGTTTCAACGGCCCCCTGCTCTGTTGCAAGCGCGTCATTTGCCTCCTCAAGCTCCTGCTGCTCCTCTTCAAGCTGCTTTTCAGCCGCCGCAATCTCATTTTTTGTTTCAATATATTGATCGAGCATCTTGCGGTCATATTCCGAAATCTTATTGATAAACTCGGCTTTATTTAAAAAATCAGTAAACGATTCGGAGGAAAACAGCATTTCCATATAAGAACCGCTGCCTTTTTCATACATGAAACGGATCCTCTGCTTCATCGCTTCATACTGCGTTTCCTCTATTTCCTTTGCCTTTTCAAGCGCCGCCTCTGTATCCCTGATCTCCTCTTCCTTTTCCGAGATCATGATATTCAGCTCTTCGATTTTATCATTCAGGTCATTCAGATTTGCATCAAGCTGTGTAATATAATCTTCCAGATTGTTCTTGGCTCCCTCCAGGCTTTTTAAGAGCGCCTGAATATCAGTCAGACCGGATTTGAGCGTATTTCGGTTCTGTTCCGCCGACTTTTTTGTTTCTTCGCTTTCCTTGATATAATCATTTGTTAAGGATGCATGCACAATTAGCGGCATCTCTGCCGCTATGAAAAAAAATGTTATGATCACACAGGCAAAGCCTGCCCATTTGTGCTTCCTCATTATTTATCAAACCCCTTATTCCGGTTAAATCCTCCTGCCCATGGTGTCTGCTCCCCAGCAAACCTCACTTCGTTTTAAACCATTCGATAAGCAGATAGCACGTCTACACCTTCAAATGTTTGCGCACCGTTGAAAAACTTCCGAAAAATCCAATTCCTACCCCGAGAATCAGAGAGATCGGAACTAATCTTGAAAACATCTCGTTGACTGACATGAATTTCAAAATATCCGATAACACACTGAATTTCTCCGCCGCATAAACCATCACATTCGTATAGATATAATAAATTGCGGCCAGGGGCAATGCCGAACCAATCAGTCCAATCAGAATTCCTTCTATAACAAACGGGGAACGCACGACAAAATCTGTCGCTCCAATCAGTTTCATAATAGAAATCTCTTCTTTTCTGACTGAAATACCCATTGCCACGGTATTGCTGATCAGAAACAGAGAAACTGCCAGCAGAATAGCGATAATTCCGATTGATACATAGCCTATCAACGAATTAATATTAGACAAAATGTTTGCAACCGTATCCGATCTGTTGACCTCCCGGATGCCCTCCACAGACTCCAGATAGGAAACAAGAGCCGGCTGCTTTGCCACGTCATTCATATATATCTCATAGCTGTCGGAGCCCTCCAGCGGATTGTCGTCCTCATAACCGTCCGCATATTCGCCAAGATAGTCCACCTTGAACTCTTCCCATGCTTCATCCGAGGATACGAAGTTGACCTCCGAAACCTCCGAGCGCTGCCTGATTTCTTCTCCGATCTGCTGAATACGTGCATCCTCCAGCCCCTCTTCAAAAAATACCGTCACCGCCACACCGGACTGCGCCGCCTTCACACTGTTCTGCACGTTAATTACAACGGCATAAAATAATCCAAACAGAAAAATACATGCGGAAATCGTAGCGACGGAAGCCAGGGAGAAGACTTTATTACGAAAAATATTTTTGAAGCCTTGTTTCAATGTATAAATTAATGTACTAATCCTCATCTATATATTCACCCTTTTCTTCATCGCTGATAATAACACCCTTCTTGACCGTGATTACCCTTTTACGCATGGCATTCACAATTTCCCGGTTATGTGTTACTACAAGCACCGTCGTTCCTCTTTTATTGATTTCCTCCAGTAGTTTCATGATTTCCCAAGAATTCCTCGGGTCCAGATTACCGGTCGGCTCGTCGGCCAGCAAAATCGGCGGATTATTTACAAGAGCCCGCGCAAGTGCCACCCTTTGCTGCTCGCCGCCCGACAACTGCTTCGGCTTCGCCTTATATTTTTCCGCAAGTCCCACAAGAGAAAGCATGGCCGGCACGTTTTTTCTGATCTGCCTGGTAGGCACCTCGATTACACGCTGTGCGAATGCCACATTTTCGTAGACATTCCGATCCTTCAGGAGACGGAAATCCTGAAACACGACACCGATATTACGCCGGAATTTAGCTATTTTGCGCCGTCTCAGCCTTGCAAGATCGTAATTGTTTACGACAATCCTCCCGTTCGTCGGTGTCAGTTCTCTTAAAAGCAGTTTAATCAATGTGGATTTTCCCGAACCGCTGTCACCGACTATAAATACAAATTCCCCCTTTTCAATATGCAGGCTCACATCATTTAGGGCCGGCACACCGTTCGAATAAGATTTACCCACGGACTCCATTGTAATCATATTCATCTCTCCTCGTTTCCCTTATTGATCAACCGAATAAAGAGTTTGCTTGCGTAACAAGGTCTTTCCTATAAAAGAATAAGAACCTGTCCCCTCCCGGCAGATCAATATTCAAAATCTTCCATGTACTTCATGTATTTTACGACCATCAGTGCAATTTTAAATGTAATCGCATCCTCAAATACCCGCAGATCAAGCCCTGTACTCTTTTGCAGCTTATCCAGCCTGTAAACAAGTGTATTCCGGTGTATGTAAAGCTGCCGGCTTGTCTCAGACACATTCAGACTGTTTTCGAAGAACTTATTGATTGTTGTCAATGTCTCTTCGTCAAAATCATCGGGTGATTTCCCATCAAAAATTTCCTTGATAAACATTTTACATAGGGGAATCGGAAGTTGGTAAATCAGTCGCCCGATGCCAAGCTCACTGTAAGCGATCACATCCCTTTCATCGAAGAAAATTCTGCCGACATCCAACGCCATCTTCGCCTCCTTATAGGAACGACTGACTTCCCGGATCTCATTGACAATCGTGCCGAAGGATACGTGAATACCGCTTTCTTCTCTGGTATTAAAAAGAGAGAGGATCTGCCTTGCAGCCTTTTCTGTCTCCTCATAGCCCTCCGCTGTGGAAAGCTCCCGTACGACAATGATATTTTTTTCATCCACGGCAGTAATAAAATCCTTTGTACGTGAGCTGAATAAATTACGAACACTTTCAAGCGCATTCACTTCCTTGTCATTCACCGTTTCCACAATGATGACAATCCTGCGCGCATCCGTATCAATATGCAGCTTTTGCGAACGGCTGTAAATATCCACGAGCAACAGATTATCAAGCAGCAGATTCTTGACAAAATTGTCCTTGTCAAAACGCTCCTTATAAGCAATCAGCAGATTCTGTATCTGGAAGGCCGCAATTTTGCCGACCATATAAGAATCCTCCATATTCCCCTGTGCAACCAGAATATACTCCAATTGGAGTTCATCAAAAACTTTAAAAAACTGATACCCTTGAATTTCCTGACTGTCAGCCGGCGAACTCGTGAAATTGACCGCTGCATCCTCATAGTTGATCGCTTCCTTGAAAGTAGAGGCAAGAACCTTGCCGTCAGGATCTATGACAGACAGTTCTATCCTTGTAATACCTTTCAAACCCTCAATCGTGCTCTGCAAAATCTGGTTTGATATCATCTTCCCCACTCCTTTACGCTTAGTAACCCACACTTATTTTTAATTCTAATACAAACTCACAAAAAAATAAAGAGATAATTAGTGATTTTCACTAAAACCTTCTCCCAGTACCTCTCTCGCCTCAGAAACAATCACAAATGCATCTTCATCCACAGCTCGGATGATATCTTTCAAATGAATCAGTTCTTTTTTAGAGACAACGCAGTACAGCATTCGTTTTTCCTCTTGAGAATACAGTCCCCGGGCCTCCAGCGCCGTCACGCCTCTCTTCAGCTCACGCATAATGGCTTCCGCAATCTTTTCATGCTCGTTCGAAATAATATAAACAACCTTTGAAAATTTCCATCCCTCAATAACAAAATCCGATATCCGCGTTGTGATAAAAACCGCCAATATCGCATAGAGAGCCTTATGCATCCCAAAAACAGAAGCTCCCACGATAATAATTGCCGCATCAATGACCTGCATGATCTGCACAATGGAATAATGCCGCCATTTATTATGAAGAAGAGTGCCCAGCAGGTCCACACCTCCTGTCGTCGCATCCGAAAGCAATACGAGTCCAAGGCCCGCCCCATTCAAGAGACCGCCATAGACAGAGGACAGCAGCAGATCCTGTTGTACCATGTCCATCTGTGGAATCACGGCAAGCCATCCGGAGAGCATTGCGGCCCCAAATATAGATTTTTTTAAAAACCGGAGACCGCGTTTACTGCCTGCCACAATAAACAGCGGAATATTTAAAATGAGGTTCGTAAACCACAAAGGAATGCCGTATCCCAAATAGGATTCCGACATTCCCTTAATTATAATTGAAACGCCTGTAAAGCCACCCGTAACAAGTCCCGATGAGTCGTAGAAATTTTTAATTCCAAACGCCATCAGCATCGTACCGGTAACCACAAACAGATATCCCCGCAGCTTTTCTTTTCCGCTTAAAAATCGCATGGATCAATCTCCTTTTTCACGTCCGTTCACATATTTGGAAACGGTACGCCTGAATATCGTCTTTTCAATCAGTGTGCTCAGATTCCTGATTTTTAAACTGTTCTTTCCCTCTTTTACCAAAAAATTCTCTTTGATCGCAACCCAGAGCTTCGCGTTCATTTTGGACTTGTTTTCATAGACAAACCGCTCCTGCTTCGGAGACGGCAGCCGGGAGAAAACAACGTCCGGAAAAGTGCTGTTAATTTCGTTAACGATCATATCCGGATCCCCCGTCAGGCTTTCAAACGCATAGGCACCCACAATCTGTACACCGGGAGCGAATTTCTCAAGATACTCCGTAGATGCCTTGATTGTCTCTTCTTTTTCAGTTAATATAAATACCGTTCGCTTTTCCGCAGACAATTTTTTGATGAATGCCGTATAAAAACTGCTGTTCTCAACTTCCTTAAGCCGCTGACGGCTCGCCAGATTGGCGGCATACAGGATTTCCGTGGAAATCGGAACCGTCAGATCCATGGACTGAAGCCACACCTTTAATTCAGGACTATCCTCTGCAGTCACTAATATGTCTGTGGATAAAAAGCAAATAGTATCCACTTTGGCATTCTTTAAAAACCGATCGACCATTCTCATTGCTTCCTTTACCGAATAATCTTTCAGTTCTATCCCAAGTACGCGCATATTTTTCATATTCAGTTACCCTCCGTACACCCGGTAGGCCGTTTTGCCGGTACGGTATGTACATAAAAACCCCGTTACTGTTCACTCCGTTCTCAGAAGCGCATGATTTCTGCATGTAAATTCTCCGCGAAGCAGAAGTCATTTCTTGAATCACGTTCTTACGCAGCTTAACAGCAAGTGTTAAGCTGCTGTGTAAACAGTAACAAAAACCCCAACATCTTATAATTTATTAAGTATAGCAAGATTGAATTTCACTGTCAACTGTGATAGGATGAAATGACATACCTTTATGTTTAGAAGGAGTTTTTATGAAGACAATAAAAAAAGAGGCGGTAATCGCTTACCTGCTCGTACTGGCAGGGGCGGCTGCTTATATTTCCCTGATTTTCAATCAGAATGTCTGGCTTGACGAAGCTTTTACGGCTACGCTCGTTCGCACCGATATGGCAGGCGTTCTGGAACGTTCAATGAACGACACGCTGCCTCCGCTGTACAATATCTTATTAAAAATTATGACGGACCTGTTCGGATACCACGTTCCGGTCATGAAGCTGACTTCAGTGATTCCCATGATTTTAACGATGCTGCTCGGCGCCTCCACAATCCGGAAGCGGTTTGGCCCGCTCACGTCTTACCTGTTTATCATCGCAATTGCCGCCATGCCGAACATGCTGTTTTACGGGGTGGAAATCCGCATGTACAGCCTCGGCTTTTTCTTTGCAACCGCAAGCGGCGTTTATGCTTATGAAGCCGTATGTGACTCCAACAGAAAAAATTGGATCCTTTTTACCCTGTTCAGCGTACTTGCGGGGTACTCCCATCACTTCGCCTTTGTGACGGCCGGCTTTGTCTATTTATTTTTACTGCTTTATTACATCTTCTTCGAAAGAGAACACCTAAAGCGCTGGTTCCTTTGCCTGCTTGCGACAGTTCTTTTGTATTTTCCGTGCCTTTTAGTCACAATGAAGCAGTTTGCGCGTGTCAGCGGTTATTTTTCCATGCCGGAAATCACACTTTCCGTATTCATTAAATATATGCGCTATCCTTACACGGTCGGAATGACCTTTGCTTCGGCCTCTCTTGTGCTTTTGGGGCTGCTGCTTATTTTAAAATTTATTATAAATAAAAACCGCAGAGTCTACGATTATTACGCATTTTTGTGCCTGATCACTTACTATGGCGTTCTTGTGTTCGGCACGGTCGTTTCTAAGCTGATGACAGCGAATATCTTTGTTGATCGCTACCTGTTTTTTGCAACGGGTCTGATTTGGCTGTTCTTCGCGATCGAAGCCGGGACGCTGCGAAAGGATTTTATCTATCTCATCATAGTGTTTGAAATCGCGGTCGGTGTCATCGGCTACCGCAATGAATATCAGATTGAATATACGGACGGCATCGATACGCTGCAGACGTATCTCGGCGCAAATGTTTCGAAAAAGGATGTGCTCTACACGCTGGAGGATTATGAGGAGCTGGCCTACTGTCTGCCCTTCTATGCGCCCGGACTTACAAACTACGAGGCGCTTTCCGATGCAGCCGCCGCTGCTTCCGCTTCCGGCGGGACGCTCTGGTGTGCCGTCATGGACGATTATGCATATGATGGGGAGGAGTTGGCGGCCTATGGCCTGCGTATGAACTTTGCGGGCGACTTTCGATTTGACAGATATCAATTTAAATTGTATCAATTAATTATGGAATGATTTTCATCCGAATCCTAAAAGCCGTGCAAGCGGAGTCAGTCCGAACATCATGAATAAGCATATCGCGATTCCGATCCATCCGCTTACAGTTACAAGCCTTGTTTTCTTTCCCGGCTTCTGCCCGGTACCTTCCGTTTGTTCCATTTCTGTCGGCAGCGGTTCGCTTCTCTCCGGCAGCCGCCTTGTGAATATCGCACGCATATGTTCTTCTTTTCTTTCATTTTTACAAATTGCAATAAAAACTATGACTGCAAGCGCAGTAAAAACTACGGATAAAATCAGAAATAGTCCGAGCGCATAGAGCTTAGAATCCAAGGTCATGCCCTGTTCATAAATCTCATTCATATCAATTCCGATTGCCGCATACAGCTTCTGCACCCCAAACAGCATGACAACGTTATGCGTGTTTACAATCACATGCCCGATCACGGAAGACCAAAGACTTCCTGTCGCTTCCACAAGCAATGCAAAGCAAATTCCGAGAACAAACGCATAACAGAACTGGTTAAAATTCATATGCATCAGGCCGAAAAGCAGAGAGGACAGCAGCAGCGCGCCCAGGAGCCTGCCTGTTTTTTTATAGCCGTTAAAAATAATTCCACGAAAAACAAATTCCTCACAAAAAGGTCCCACAAAGCCCATAATGAAAATCATTAAAACAGCAGGCATTGAAACAATCTCATCCGACATGCCAAGTACCGTATTACTGTCAAAAAGCTGTGAAAAAACATTGACAAACGATATGAGAGGCATAAGCAAATAAGTAAAAAGAATGGTCAGTCCCACGGATGACCATTTCATTTTCCGAAACGAAAGCCACTCCGTCAGATTGCAGTTATGGAGAAGTAAAAATAAAAACCCGGGAATCAATATTGACAGTTCACTGATAATCAGCTGCACAGGCAAACTAATTGAAAAAGAGCGCAACAACAGCATCGATAATATAATCGATGCTGTTAAATGTAAAAGTAACACTGATAAAAATAAAGCATTTACCCTTTTGGATATTTGAATCATTCCCATTATTCCTTAGCCGTTCACCATAAAGGACACAAGCTTATCAATATCCTCCGGTTCATATGCGATGAGTTCCAGCTCGGCAATCGTGCCGTCAGAAAAAAGATTTGCCATCGAAACATACTGGGACAGTTTGGATTTCAAATTCAGTCTGTCACCTTCGCCCGTAACAAGCTCTACCTTTCCTTTACAGCTATCGATTACCTGAAAAAATTTGTCGATGTTCGTAATGTTTTGTACCTTCATTTTGAATCTCTCCTCTCAATTCTTTTTTATTTTATTTTGTTTTTAATGCAATTGCTTCCATTTCAATTAATACATCCTTCGGCAAACGGGCAACCTCCACACAGCTTCTGGCCGGAAAATCCTTTTCAAAAAAAGTGGCATATATCTCGTTTACCTTTGCAAAATCATCCATATTTTTAATAAAAACAGTCGTTTTTATGATCTGCTCCATTCCGCTTCCCTGCGATTCAAGGAGCGCTCTGACATTGGAAAGTGCCTGTCTCGCCTGTGCCTCGATCCCCTCCACAACTTCGCCGGTTTCGGGAATAACAGGAATCATCCCCGATGTATAAATAAACCCATTCACCTCAATTGCCTGAGAATAAGGACCAATTGCAGCCGGAGCCGCCTTTGTATTAACGACATATTTTTCCATACCATAATCCTCCTTCTATCAATTAGTTTATACAATTTTCTTTCAGTTGTAAATAGAAATCGCCTATTTATTCTGCACAATTCTGATAGACTTCTCCGTAATTTCTATGCGATGTTCCTTGTAAAGTCTGCCGACGGCCCGCTTGAACTCGTTTTTACTCATATTACACTCCCGTTTGATAACTTCCGGTGAAGCTTTGTCATTAAAGGGGAGAACGCCGTCAAAAGCTTCGATGATCTGTATGACACGTTCGGCATCTTTGTCCATTTGGATGTATGATTTTTCCCGAATGCTGAGTGTCAGCTTGCCGTCTTCTTTGACTTCGGTTATGCGGCCGGTTATCATGCGGTTGATACGTACGTCTCCGTATAGCTCTTTTTGCGGGATCAGCGCGGAATAGCAGTCATCCACCGCTACAAATGCTCCAAACTGTTCGCTGATCAAATAAACCCGGCCTGTCACCTGGTCACCGGTATGATAATCAGAATCTGTACGCAAATATTCATAGACATTCATCGTCAGGCAAAGCCTGCCGCTTTTATCAATATAGAGCGCAACAAGACATTCCTCGCCTTCATTCACTTTTTTAGTCTGCTGTTTAAACGGAAGCAGCAAATCCTTTTCCAGTCCCCAGTCCATAAATGCACCGATTTTCCCAACCTGTGCGACTGTCAGCACCGCAGTCTGACCAAGCCGTATTTTTGGCTCCTTTATCGTCGCGATCAGACGATCCTCGGAATCCTTATACAAAAACACGGTCAAATGCTGTCCGATTTCTGCATCCTTCGGCACCTGCTTTGCCGGAAGCAGCACGCGCTGTTCGTCGTCCGCCCGCTCCGAAAGATATACACCGTAATCTACTTTTTTTACAATGATAAGCTCCTGTATTTTCCCAAGTTCTAACATATTTTCTCCCTGACGCCCATATGCGTCAAACTGCCGGTCTTATGCTGCTTTTCCTTCCATATGCTCATTCCAGAACGACGATCGCATATGGCTTTCCCCGCTCATCCTCAAGTACGACGGTTTTTTCCATCCCGTTCGTAAGTATCCTCGGATACACCGTATCGCCAAGCAGCGCGGATTTTTTATATTCAACCCTGATCTGATGCGGACTTTTTACCTCTACCAGATCCAGTGCCAGTTTTACATATTCCTGATTGTTCATATGATGATTGGTATCAATCTGATGCTCGGTAACAATACTCGGTGCGATCGATATCCCGCCATCCGCAAGCTTGATTTTTCGTTCCGCATAATCCATATCCAGCCGTTCTTCCAGCTTGTAACGTTCCAGCTCATAATCGCCCGCCTTAGCGAATCTCCCTGTGTCCGTATCTAAATAAACCCATATGGAATTGGCATAGGCAAGCTTTTCCCTATGCTCACCCAGCAAAACAAAATTTCGACAGCCGATAAATCCCTGAAAATCATACGGCCATGTGCCGATCGTCACCCGCTCTCCAAATCGCGGAAGCTTTTCGATCACGATCTGCCACGCATTCAGTACCCACGCCCGGCTATGTGATTCCAAAAAATCAAGGCCAAGTCCGATATCCTCCGACTGAAAGGTGCTGCAGTCCTGAAAATAATTGATGATCCCGCTCACAGACAGGTTCTTTTCCTCGTCCACCTCACTGTATCTGATTCTGCTGTCAAAACTGTACATATACACACATCCTTTTCTGCCGGCTGACCGCCTTCTGTTAATATAGCATTAATCAGACGGCTTGTCTAACGCATTCTTCACAATTTCGCACAGTTTCCGGTCGCAATAATATCCACGCCGGTATCGGCCGCATTCTTCACAATCGTGTCTCCGATATGAACCGGTGCGTACACAGTGATGTTCCTCAAAGCCTTCATACAAGGAAACACCTGATCCTTAGGAACATCTGCCGCCGTCTTTACGGGCACCCGGTTCTTCACACCGCCCGCAACCGGCACAGATGAGGTAACAACTCTCGTCGGATTTGTGACCTCTTTTCTGGCATAAGCATCTCCTCTTTGGCAGGAATTCCCTGAAACAGATAAAATCTGTCCGTCCTCCAGCTCCACCGTAACACTGCAGCCTAACGGACAGTTGATGCAGGTCAACTCCCTTTTCTCTTTGTCCATACTTAAGCCTCCTCTATTTTTACGGTAATTGTCTGAAGCCCCTGCTTTTTAAGAAGCTGTTCCCTGCGCAGCGGAACAGTTTCCATTTCTCCCGGCACAAGCACGCTTTTCTTCCGATGCATGACCCGTTCCTCATCAAAATAAACACTGATATAGCTGTCCTTGTACACATTTCCTACCCGAAAACGCAAAGGAAGCTGCTCCGCCATCCGCTCCGGAGAAATCTGTACCGGCACCGTATAGCGCACGCCATTCCCTGTGATTACCTTAACAGATAAAGAAGACTGTCCGGTCCGTCCCTGTTCACGGCTTCTGAGATAATTCGCTGCGCTCACTCCCGCCAGAGCAGCTTCTTCCGATACATAATCCACAAGATCATGCACATGCAGCACATTGCCGCATGCGAAAACACCCTCCACCGATGTCTCAAAACTTTCATTGACCGACGGTCCGTTTGTCATTCTCTCCATATTGACGCCAAGCTTTCCGGAAAGCTCGTTTTCCGGTATCAGACCCACAGAAAGCAGAAGCGTATCGCACGAAATAGATTCCTCTGTTCCCGGAACCGGGTTTCTGTTTTCATCCACCCGTGCAATCGTGACACCTTTTACGCGTGTCCTCCCGTCAATATTGATTACAGTATGACCGAGCTTCAGCGGAATGTTAAAATCATCCAGGCACTGCACGATATTTCTTTTCAGGCCGCCCGAATACGGCATCAATTCCGCAACAAGCTTCACCTTTGCACCCTCCAGCGTCATGCGGCGCGCCATAATCAGCCCGATATCGCCCGAGCCTAAAATGACAACCTCTTTTCCGGGCAGAAAACCCTCCATATTGACAAGACGCTGCGCCGTTCCCGCCGAATAGATTCCGGCCGGACGAAAGCCTGGCGTATTTAAGGAACCCCGCGCACGCTCTCTGCAGCCCATCGCAAAAATAACCGCTTTTGCTTTGATCTGCTTAAGGCCTTCCTGTCTGCTCGTCACTGTGAGAACTTTATCGAATTCTCCGTCCTCCTCAATCGAGGAGATGTCAATCACCATCGTGTTCAGCTTATGAGTGATCTGCTTCTTAACAGCCAGCGTGATAAAACGCTGCGCATATTCCGGTCCGGTCAGCTCCTCCTTGAATGTATGCAGCCCAAATCCGTTATGAATACACTGATTTAAAATGCCGCCGAGCTCCCTGTCCCGCTCCAAAATCAAAACATCGGTGACTCCGTTTTCCTTTGCCGATACGGCTGCCGCAAGTCCGGCAGGCCCTCCGCCGATAATGACCAAGTCATGATTTTCAATGTATGTTTTCATGACAGCACCGCCGTTTCTGAAAGCTCCCCGTTCTTTCCCGCAATCAATTCCGAGCCTTTTCCGCATTTTGTCAGTTGTTCCATTGGAATTTGCAGCTCCCTGCTCAACAGTTCCATGACCCTCGGCGCGCAAAAGCCGCCCTGACAGCGTCCCATACCGGGCCGCACGCGACGTTTTACGCCATCCATCGTAGTTGCACCGAGCGGCCTGTGAATTGCATCCAGAATTTCTCCCTCGGATACCATGGAGCAGCGGCAAATAATATTCCCGTAAGAGGGATGCCTCTCAATTAATGCGGCACGTTCTTCAAACGGAAGCGAATGAACAGAAACGATTCCCCTGCGTGTCTTAACAAAGCTCTCATTCAAGGCCGGATTCAGCCGTTCTTTTACCATATTTGCCACCATAAGGCCGATTGCGGGGGAGGCGGAAAGACCCGGCGAAGCGATCCCCGCCACATCGATAAAGCCCGGACAGCCTGCGGCCTCTTCTATTATAAAATCACCGCTTTCCTCATGTGCACGCAGCCCCGCAAACGAAGTGATGACTTCATGCATCGGAACATTTTTCACCGCGGACTCCGACGCGGAATTCACCCTTTTCATACCCGCCGCAGTTGTATTGATGCCTTCCGGATCTTCCATATCCTCGGCTGTCGGACCGACAAGCAGATTCCCGTGCACCGTCGGCGTAACGAGAATCCCCTTTCCAAACACTCCCGGCACCCTGAATATCGTCCGCTCCACATGCCGTCCCGCAGACACATCCAGCAGGCAGTATTCCCCGCGGCGAGGAACGATTCTCATTTCCTTTTCGCAGATCATGTGATGAATATCAGCGGCATAAACACCGGCTGCATTGATGACACACGCCGCTTCGAAGACTGCCGGCTTCTCGGGCTCTTCCATGTCCTGTGTACAGGTAATCCGGTATCCCCCGGAAATCCTCTCAATTTCTTTTACTTCCGTATTCAGATGGAATTCCACTCCGTTGCAAGAAGCATTTTCGGCAAAAGCAACCGTCAGCTGAAACGGACAGACAATGCCGCTTGATGGTATTAAAAGGGCACCTGCCGTCTCATCTGACAGATTCGGTTCAAGTGCAAGTGCCTCTTTCTTAGAAAGAATACGTAAATCCTGTACGCCGTTTTGAATTCCCCTTTCATACAGCTTTTGAAGCTGAGGCAGATCCTGCTCATGCAGACAGACAACCATCGCGCCGTTTTGCCGAAACGGAATATCCAGCATTCTCGTAAGCTCCGGCATCATCCTGCTGCCCTGCACATTCAGCTTTGCTTTTAAGCTGCCCGGCACGGCATCATGACCGGCATGAACAATGCCGCTGTTTGCCTTTGAAGCTCCCTCACAGACATCCGAAGCTCTTTCCAGCACCGCTGTTTTTATCTGAAAACGAGACAGCTCCCGCGCAATTGCGGAACCAATCACACCCGCCCCGATAATCACCACGTCATATGTTCTCATGTGATTCTCCTTTGCGCCCTGTTAAGGCTGTGATTCTTCTTTTTCCCATCCAAATGAGTATTTGACAGCCTTATGCCAGCCCTTTATTCTATTTTCCCGCTCCTGCGGCGTAAGCTGCGCTTCAAATACCCTGTCCATCTGCCAGTTGTTCAGTATTTCTTCCCTGCTTTTCCAATAACCGACTGCAAGTCCGGCCAGATATGCGGCTCCCATCGCCGTTGTCTCCACACAGGCCGGGCGCTTGACCGGCACATCGGTGATGTCCGCCTGGCACTGCATCAGAAAGTCATTTGCGCTCGCACCTCCGTCCACCTTAAGAGAAGTCAACTCAATTCCGGAATCCGCCGCCATTGCCTTTACGACCTCATCCGCCGAGTAAGCAATCGATTCCAGTGTCGCGCGAATTATATGATATTTATTGACACCCCTTGTCAGTCCTACGATCGTCCCGCGTGCATACTGATCCCAGTACGGCGCGCCGAGTCCCGTGAATGCCGGCACAACATAACACCCATTCGTATCCTTTACCTTTTTTGCCATATATTCCGAATCAGCCGCACTGTCAATCAGCCGCATCTCATCCCGCAGCCACTGAATCGCCGCTCCCGCCACAAATATGGAGCCTTCCAGAGCATAGGTAATTTTACCGTCAATTCCCCATGCGATTGTCGTGACAAGCCCGTTCCTGGAATACACCGGCTGATCACCCGTATTCATCAAAAGAAAGCAACCCGTCCCGTAAGTATTTTTCACTTCGCCTTTTTTAAAGCATGTCTGCCCAAAAAGCGCCGCCTGCTGGTCACCCGCTGCGCCGCCGATCGGGATCGGACCGCCGAAAAAGGAATCGTCTGTCATCCCATAGATGCAGCTTGATGGCTGCACCTTGGGCAGCATGCTGCGCGGAATGGTAAGCTCCTTTAAAATGTCAGTATCCCAGTCCAATGTACGAATATTAAACAGCATCGTGCGCGATGCATTGGAATAGTCCGTCACATGCACCTTACCCTTTGTCAGCTTCCAAATGAGCCATGTTTCCACGGTTCCGAACAGGAGCTCTCCCGCCTCCGCTTTGGCGCGTGCATCCTGCACATGATCGAGAATCCATTTTACTTTTGTTGCGGAAAAATATGCATCTATCATCAGTCCGGTCTTTTGCCGATATTCCTCGGTCAGTCCCTTTTCCATCAGGGAATCGCAGTATTCCGATGTCCTGCGGCACTGCCACACAATCGCAGGATAAACCGGTTCCCCCGTTTTTTTATCCCATACGACAGCCGTCTCCCGCTGATTCGTAATACCGATCGCCGCGATGTCTGCCGCCTGCACACCGATTTTAGACATGGCTTCCACACAAACCCCAAGCTGCGTGGACCAAATCTCATTCGCATCGTGCTCTACCCAACCCGGCTGAGGAAAATACTGTTTGAATTCCTTCTGCGCCTGCGAGCAGCTCTCTCCCCTCTGATTAAATAAAATACAGCGATTGCTCGTCGTCCCCGCATCGAGCGCCATTACATATTTCTGCATCCGCCTAACCTCCTCCAAGACAGGAAACCGCTCCCGTTTATATGATTATATTATACTGGATCACGGAAAAATCGGCAAGAACCTTCCTGCAGGGACACGTGTGTTATTCTTTTGTTTTTGTATCACCCGGCACACAAAAAAGCTATTACAAAATGTATTCATTGTGAACTTACTATGAAATACCTTTTGCAACAGCTTTAAATTTTCATATCCTCAAACATTTCCTTGCCAATATAACAACCGGCCTGTGGATACTGCGGTGAATTAACAGCACAATCAAAGCTGTCAATCATTCCCTCAATTGATTGTATCATTCCATTCCAGCCCTCGTCGTACACCATGCGCAGACGCTTCCAATCCGTAAACATGCGGACAGCGGAACGACCGTACTTTCCCTCCATAGTCGGAAATTTTAGTGTCACCCCTTCTTTTAGGACTGTCATTCCGTTTTCATCCGGCTGCGGAATATCTCCGATATCGTAGTTTATATTTGTAAACACAGGGCAACATCCCCCTATCCCCTGATTATGCCAATATAGCAGGAGAGTCTTGATATCGTCAAGGAAAAGATTGCATTATTTTTTCTTTAAATAATACTTAATTTCTACTTTCCGAAACTTTTCGTAGAATATGATTCATTAACATTAAAAGAAACTCATCTTCTTTACAATTTCCACATAATTCCTTAAAGTAAATTCCTTTTCCTGTTTTTAAATATGCTCTTACATTATTACTCTCATAGTAGTCTGCATTTGTAATTAACTTCATACTTTTTAACACTTGATGACTACTTATTAATAGCGATTGCATAGCTTTCATAACTTTTGGATTTTTTTCTAGATCTACAATGACGTTTCCACTACCATGATAAATGTGTGTATTCAATCCAAAAAGCAAAACTAATGTCTGCGTTTGAAATCCTACAATATTACTTTTTAATGGTATATCAAACACTCCAATATATACCTGCTCATTATTTTCTAATGCAAGGTTCATATCTTGATTAGTATATTCAAGAACCTTTTTTCTATACTGCAGATATTGTTTAGATACGTTCTTTTCCAAATCCTGTTACACACCCTCTCCTCTAATAAACTATAAAAATACTTAATTACATATCACAATCTTTATACGGATTTGTTACATATGCCTCGTAATACGCATTTAAAAATTTGTCTGGAAGTCTTAATCTACAATAATTATCAATTATTTGTAGACTCTCTTTTATTGACTTTTCATCACTGTTAAGAGAACAACGTTTTCCCAAAAAGTTAGTTACTGCTCCTTCATTTCCTAATACTAATCCTGCTCCAAATCTTCCATACTGATCATCCAGATTAAATTTTAGCCAGAATGAATCGTATAAAATGCAAGTTACTTCTTTTGTTTCTGAATTTATCCCCACCATTTTACATTTATATCCAAAAAAATTTTCTATTAATAAATACAGCTTTTTCTCATCCATTTTGATTCTCCTTAATCTATTTCAATCAAATCTTCTAAGCTGTAACTTTTTAATAAGTATTCCATGATAGTTTTATAAATTTTTTCGCGTTTTTCCTCTGAAATATCTTCACCATCATATGGCTTTTCCCATTTCTTAATCAGACTTTTTCCTATATGGATTTTTTATTATCCTCAATATACTCCAAGCAGTAGAAATGCGGTATACTTATTTTTATTTGCTGCATATTTTTCTCCCTAATTAAATAACTCGGTGAATACATTCGTTATACTAGAATTACTCTGTAGTGCAGGGTATTCTACAGTGTTAAATATGCTACCCTCTCATGAACCTTTCGTAAAGCCATATGCATTCCCTGATGCTTCTTCTGCATATTTCCGAGAAAATTTTTTCCAAATATCTGCTGCCTGTTGCTTTGTAAGCTGACTTCCTTCTTCAAATAACTTCAAATCATCTAAATATTTCCCTCCAGAAGTCATTTCTAAAGTAGTCTTTTCATTTACTTTTGCAAATTCTTCGGCTAACTCTCTATTTCCAGAACCAGAATAAAATGTAGCTGTATCTTTGGCTGTTGGAACATCTAAATCATCTGCTAAATCCATATAATATTTATATGCCTCGTCATTAGATGCAACGCAAAATTATCAAACAATGGACGGATGCTATTCCCACCAAAAATGCAGCATACTCTATGATTATTTTCCGCATGGGAATGCAGTGCTGTTTTTCCCTGCTCATTCAACTAGCAGACTTAAAATAATGGATGCGAAATATCTCCGGCATCTTGTTTTTATCTGGTAATCGGAATAATGGCTTTTCCCCCTTATACCCCTTGGTTGCGCCATTGTAACATGGCTATTGCAGGATCGTTAAGCAAAATGGAACCCAACAATAAATATTCCTATTTCTTCCTCAGTTTTTAATTGAAGTAGTATAGTTTTGTTTCATTTGCTTATCATATTCCTCTTTTAAGTAAAATTAAAATAATTCAATACCATATTCTTCCTTACACGCCAAATTAAATCTTTTAATCTCATCCCATGCGCTTTTTTTAATAAATCCATTGGGATATTTTATTCCATTCACTATCCCGTCACTTCTTTTATGTATTTCTTGTTTCAGCTTAGGCAAAATGAAGGACATATCCATTTTAAATGGCGATAAACCGTTTTTTTCCTTAAATAATTGGCTCATAATATATAAAATGACTATATATACATTAAAATCTGTGTCTCCCAGCATACACAATAATACACTTTCTAAATTTTCCTTAATATTAGTTTGCACATTATATGCCTTGTAAATTCCTTTTGAAAGTATCTTTCCAATATCTGTTGGCTCCGTCCCTGGGGCATATTGCGAGGTTTCCAATTTATATCCCTCATCACCTCTCAATAGAGAACTCAACTCGCCCTTTTTTATTGCTTCAAATATCATCTCTGTGTATTCCATAGGTTCCTCCATTTCATGATCGTTTTGGCTGTGTATCCTCCCGGCTTTTGCTGCCGCTCCCAAGCCCACTAAAGAGATCGCTCTCTCTGCGAGCGCCATGGGCCGCTCATCCTCCGTCAATTCCTCTTCCGTAATGAAATCATACCCCCGTCGCTACTTTGATTAACGGCAGAACCCCTAAGCTCACCGCATCCAGTACCTCCGATACAAACTGTCTCATCGGCTGGTATTCTCTCTAACAGCCATACTGCTAATGCCCTGCCATAGCCATATGCATTTTCAA
>JASGGU010000081.1:0-17732 GCA_047602645.1 Lachnospiraceae bacterium
GGCAGAGCACCTCAAAAACTGCGTTTTTTCGGTCGCTTCGCTCCTCATACAAGCACACAAACAAATGATTGCCATGCAGGCCCGGCATTGGAAAGCATGCGGGCCCGGTTGAGCGGGGAGGTGGCAGAGCACCTCAAAAACTGCGTTTTTTCGGTCGCTTCGCTCCTCATACAAGCACACAAACATATCACTGCCATGCAAGCATGACGGTGATATGTTTGCATCCTTGCATGACTCTGCCCTTTTTGAACATTATAACACGAAATAATAGAAAAACAAATATTTTACAAAAATAATTAGAGAAGCAAATTTTTTTTCTGCATTTGAGGATTTTGGAGGGAAAAGTTATTGTATTGAGAAATTATACGTGATAAACTAAAAATAATCAGACAATTAACGGAAATACTTTCTGGAAAATGTGAAGACAGATTTGGAGCGTGAGAGGAGGAATTACAATGCTGTTAATCGGTAATGGCAGGGTTGTGACGCGGGATCGGGACAATCCCTTTATAGAAAATGGAGCGGTGCTCATAGAGGGCAATGCCATTAAACAGGTTGGAGGCTATGAAGAGCTGAAGAAGGAATACAAAGATGCCCAGTTGATTGATGCCAAAGGCGGTGTCATTATGCCGGGCTTTATTAATACACACGAGCATATTTATTCGGCAATGGCACGCGGACTTTCCATTAAGGGCTATGATCCCAAGGGTTTTTTAGATATTTTGGACGGCATGTGGTGGACGATCGACCGAAACCTGACGCTTGCGCAGATCAGGCAGAGCGCTGTCGCGACTTATATTGATTGCATCAAAAACGGAGTCACGACTGTTTTTGACCATCATGCGAGTTATGGCTCGATCAGGGACAGCCTGTTTCAAATCGAGGATGCCGCACGTATGACCGGCATCAGAAGCTGTCTTTGCTATGAGGTGTCGGACCGGGACGGAAAAGAGAAAATGCGGGAGGCCGTTTTGGAAAATGAAGCGTTTATCAAACATGCACTTGCCGACGATACGGATATGATTGCTGGCATGATGGGACTGCATGCATCTTTCACGCTGTCGGACGAGACACTGGCATTTTGTGCGGAGCATAAGCCGGAGGGCGCCGGTTACCATATTCATGTGGCGGAGGGCATCGAGGATTTATATGATTCCCTGCATCAATATGGTAAGCGAATCATTGATCGCTTGATGGATAACGGTATTTTAGGGGAAAAGACGATTACGGCGCATTGTATTTATGTCAATGACCATGAAATGGATGTGCTGAAGGAAACGGATACGATCGTTGTACACAACCCGGAGTCCAATATGGGAAATGCCTGTGGCTGCCCGCCGACGATGAAAATTTTTGCAAAGGGAATTTTAACAGGACTTGGAACAGACGGCTACACACACGATATGACGGAATCCTATAAAGTAGCAAATATTCTCCACAAGCATCATTTGTGCGATGCGAATGCGGCATGGGGCGAAGTTCCGGTCATGCTGTTTGAAAATAACGCGAAAATTGCTGACCGTTATTTTAAAAAGCCTGTGGGTATATTAAAGGAGGGAGCGGCCGCGGACGTGATTGTGACGGATTATATCCCGCTCACGCCGATGGGGGCGGAGAATGTGAACGGACATGTGCTGTTTGGCATGAGCGGAAGAAGTGTCGTAACGACGGTGGCGGACGGAAAGGTCCTGATGCAGGACAGAAAGCTGACACAACTTGACGAGGAGGAGGCGCTGTCAAGGGTGCGGGAGGAGTCGGCGAAGCTCTGGGAAAAAATTAATTCACGTTAAATTACAATAAACGGGAGGATTTGATTATGGGAGACAGAATGACGCCATTATCCTTTGCACAGCTGCTGCATTGGATATTAGAGGAAAATAAAACGGAAGGTACGGTATTTGGCCTGCACGAGTCCTATGCCGCAAAACAGGAGCGAGCATTAACACTGTTTGGGGAAAAACTCGAAATGCCGTTCGGCCCTGCGGCCGGACCGCATACGCAGCTTGCGCAGAATCTGCTCGCCGCTTATTATGCGGGAAGCCGTTTCTTTGAACTGAAAACGGTCCAGAAGCTGGACGGTGAGGATCTTCCGGTCAGCAAGCCGTGCATTAAGGCGGATGACGAGGGCTATAATGTGGAATGGTCTACGGAGCTTACTGTTCCCCAGGCATTCGAGGAATATGTCAAGGCGTGGTTTCTGATGAAGCTGCTGTCAAAGGAGTTCGAACTCGGAGCGCCGGACGGCTTCATTTTTAATATGAGCGTCGGTTATGATCTGGATGGAATTAAAACGAAAAAAATTGATGAATTCATCGAGGGATTGAAAGATGCTTCCGAAACCGCGATTTTTAAAGAGTGCAGAGATTATGCGCTGGACCATTTGGAGCTGTTTTCCTATGTCACAAAGGAGGATATCGAGCAAATTTCGGCTGATATCTGCAAATCGATCACGCTTTCCACACTGCATGGCTGTCCACCGCAGGAAATCGAGCGGATCGCAACGTATTTATTGACCGAAAAGAAGCTGCATACGTTTATCAAATGCAACCCGACGCTGCTCGGTTATGAGTTTGCGAGAAAAACGCTGGATGAAATGGGCTATGATTATATTTCATTTACCGATTTCCATTTCAGGGATGATTTGCAGTATGAGGACGCGGTGCCGATGCTGAAACGCCTGATGGCACTTGCTAAAGAACAGGGTGTAAGCTTTGGAGTCAAACTGACAAATACGTTTCCGGTGGATATTAAGGCGGGTGAGCTTCCGGGCGAGGAGATGTATCTGTCGGGCCGTGCCCTTTATCCGCTTTCCATTTCTCTTGCAGCCAGACTGAGCGAGGAATTTGGCGGAAAGCTGCGCATATCCTATTCGGGAGGGGCGGATATCCATAATATCGGGCACATAGTGGAGGCCGGCATCTGGCCGGTCACAGTCGCGACGACGATATTAAAGCCGGGCGGCTACGCGCGTTTTACACAGTTGGCCCATGAATTCGGAGAAAAGAAATTTGAGCAGTTTGAAAGCGTGGATACGGCTCTTGTGAAAAAGCTTGCGCAGGAGGTAAAGGCGGATACCCATTACAGGAAGCCGATCAAGCCGTTTGAGAATAGAAAAATGAAACAAAAGCTGCCGCTGCTTGAATGCTTTGCGGCTCCGTGCGAGGAGGCATGTCCGATTCATCAGGATATTACGGCCTATCTGCATCTCGTGGAGCAGGGGAACTATGCGGAAGCCTTGAAGGTCATCATGGAAAAAAATCCGCTGCCGTTTACGACCGGTACGATTTGTTCCCATACCTGTATGGGGCGCTGCACAAGGAACTTTTATGAGGAATCGGTAAGAATCAGACAGATGAAGCTGCTTGCGGCTGAAAACGGATATGAGAGAGTGCTTGCCGAACTGAGCCAAACGGCAGACAAGAGAGCGGAAAAAATCGCGATTGTCGGCGGTGGGCCGGCGGGAATTTCTGCGGCATATTTTCTTGCAAAGGCGGGTTTTCCGGTGACGATGTTCTGTCAGAAGGACGAACCCGGAGGAGTGATCCGATATATTATTCCTGAATTTCGTATTGAGAGCGCCGTTGTGGAAAAGGACGTCACCTTTATGAAAAAACTGGGAGTCACGTTTATAGGAGCGACACATATCTCTTCTCTCGATATGCTGAAGGGATATCGGAAAATTATTCTGGCGACAGGCGCGTCAAAGGCGGGTGAGCTGCATTTACAAGGCAATGCTACGGTCAATGCGGTAACCTTCCTTGAGGACTTCAAGCTATCGGAAGGAAAAATGGATATCGGCAGACATGTCATCGTAATTGGCGGCGGCAATACGGCAATGGATGCGGCGCGGGCTGCGATCCGAACGGAGGGAGTGGAAAAGGTGTCTCTCGTATACCGCCGGACAAAGCGGTATATGCCTGCGGATGAGGAGGAACTGCTGCTTGCCGTAGAGGACGGTGTGGAATTTCGGGAGCTGCTTTCTCCGGAGCGTTTTGCAGATGGCGTGCTTCGCTGCAGGATGATGAGGCTTGGCGAACCGGATGCTTCCGGCAGAAGGTCGCCGGTCATGACGGATGAGGAGGAAGACCTCCCGGCAGACATTGTTATTGCCGCAATCGGTGAAAAGGTTGACTCGGATTTTTACAAAAAAATGGGAATCGGTCTGAGTGAAAAGGGTTTGCCTTTGCTGAACGAAACGACGCTTGAAAGTAATATTCCCGGAGTTTATGTGATCGGAGATGGTCGGAGAGGGCCTTCGACAGTTGTAGAAGCAATTGCGGATGCCAAGAAGACGGCGGAGGCTATTATCGGAGGTGCTTTTGCAAAAGATCGAAAAGCGGGAAGACCGATGCACGAGCTTCAGGCGAAGAGAGGCTATTTATGTGCCGCCTCCCCAGATGCAGACGGCAGACGCTGTCTGGACTGTGGAGAGCTATGCGGGAATTGTGTGGATGTCTGTCCGAACAGGGCAAATGTTTTTGTCAGGGCAGCCGGTTTTACAATGCCGCAAATCCTTCATATCGACCGGCTTTGCAACGAATGCGGAAATTGTGAGACGTTTTGTCCATATACCGGTGCACCTTACAAGGATAAATTGACACTGTTTGCAAATGAAGCTGATTTTGAGAATAGCAGCAACGAGGGCATCCTGATCGTAGATTCGAAAGCCTCCGCGCTGAAGGTACGGCTTAACGGACAACTGATTATGACGGATGGCTTTGACTCCTTACAGGAGCAGGGCGTTGATGAGAACATATCTGCTTTTATACAGACTGTATATGAGCAGTATGGGTATTTGTACGGATAATAATGAGAATCAGAGTTCCATTGATTTTGAATGATTGGTATAAGAAAGGATCCCGATGAAACTGATAAAAACTGAAGATGCAGCAGGTCATGTGTTATGCCATGATATTACACAGATTATCAAAGGCGTGACAAAGGATGCCGTATTTCGAAAGGGACACATCGTCACCGAGGCGGATATTCCCGTATTGCTTTCGGTCGGCAAGGAAAATTTATATGTCTGGGAGAAGGACGAGACAATGCTGCATGAGGATGAGGCCGCTAGAATCCTGCGAGATATTTCTATTGGGAACAATATGCACGCAACAGAGCCGAAGGAAGGCAAGATCGAGCTGATTGCCGATTGTGACGGACTGCTGAAGATTGACCGGGCACACTTGCTTAGCGTCAACAGCTTTGGTGAGATGATGATTGCTTCAAGGCACGGTGACACCCCGGTGAAAGCGGGCGATAAGATTGCGGGTACACGTGTGATACCGCTCTTGATAGAAAAACAGAAAATGGAGAAGGCAAAAGCCTACACGGGTATTTTTCAAATCAAACCATTTATAAAAAAGAAAACCGCAATTATCACGACAGGAAGTGAGGTTTATAAAGGCCGAATTAAGGATGCATTCACACCGGTCATTGAAGAAAAGCTTGCGGAATACGAAGCACGGATCATAGGTAAGAAGCTTTGCCCTGATGATCATGAAATGATAACAGAGGCGATCCGGGAATTTTTGTCACAGGGTGCGGAGTTGATCATATGCACCGGAGGGATGAGCGTAGATCCGGATGACAGAACTCCGTTGGCAATTAAAAATACAGGCGCGCAGATGATAAGCTACGGCGCGCCTGTATTACCGGGAGCGATGTTCTTACTCGCGTATAACGAAAATGGTGTTCCGATTATGGGGCTGCCGGGTTGTGTTATGTATGCGAAGCGGACAATTTTTGATTTGGTGCTGCCAAAGATTATGGCAGATGAACGGATTACGGCAGAGGAACTGGCAGCCTGGGGAGAGGGTGGCCTTTGCCTGAATTGTGCCGTCTGCACATATCCGAACTGCGGGTTCGGAAAGTAGGAAGGAAGTTTTTGAGTGAGAACGATTACACGGCAGGAATTACAAGAAATAAAGACGGAGCAGGACCGGCTTATTATTTGCGGAGCGGGACATGTGTCTCTTGCTGTAATCCGGCTCGGTTTGATACTTGGCTTTTGTGTCACGGTCATAGAGGACAGGCCGTCCTTTGCGGATCAGGCGAGGGCTCTTTTGAGTACCGGGTCCGGTGCTGCTTATGTTCCGGAAGGTAATGAAGTGATCTGTGAAGCGTTTTCGGAGGCACTTGCCGGCGAGCCGGGTTCTTTGCATACTTATTTTGTAGTTGTGACGCGGGGGCATCGCTATGATCTGGATTGCTTGAGAAGTATTTTAAAAAAAACTTATGCCTATGCCGGCATGATGAGCAGCAGGGGCAGGTCGGCACGCGTGAGAAGTCTTCTTTTGGAAGATGGTTTTTCACAGGAAGCGGTGGATACGCTGCACAGCCCGATCGGTTTGGCAATTCAGGCAAAAACGCCGGAGGAAATTGCGGTTTCCATTATTGCGGAAATCATACAGGTGCGCGCCGGGAATGCACCTCAGTGTTCCCGGAATGACAGCGGAATGGTACTGACGGAGGAAATCAGGGCGGCGGCATTGGAAGCCGGCAATATGCCGCGTCTTCTGGCTGTTATAACGTCACGGAAGGGGTCTGCGCCGCGCACGGTCGGAACAGCCATGGTGATCTTTGGAGACGGCAGGATTGCCGGAACGATCGGAGGAGGCTGTATGGAAGCGGAGGTTATACGGGAAGCGCTTGCGCGTCTGCATAGGCGAACAGCTTCAGGAACTGCCAAAGAAGAGAAAGGAAGTATTCCGTGCAAGAAGGAGAGCATAGAAACCGGTTTACTGCCGGAGGAAATCGAGGATAAGATAGAGGTTCGCATGCTCCCGGAGGAAGCAGAGGAGGAAGGAATGGTCTGCGGAGGAATCATAGAAGTGGAATTGCGAGAGGTCATTTTGAAGGGAAAGGTACGTTAACAGATGGAATTTTCACCCATTTTAATTTCTTTAAAAACGGCATTATGTGCAATTATGATCACCTTTTTTTTAGGGATAGCGGCTGCAAAATGGGTCGTGTTTATGAAAAGCAAAAGTATCAAAGTGCTCATGGACGGGCTGTTCACACTGCCTCTCGTTCTTCCGCCGACTGTGGCGGGTTTTTTCCTGTTGTATGTTTTCGGAGTAAAAAGACCGATTGGGAAATTCTTTGTAGATTTTTTTGCGGTAAAAATCCCGTTTTCGTGGGGGGCGACGGTGATTGCGGCGGTCGTGATTTCTTTTCCGCTGATGTATCGCTCGGCAAGGGGGGCATTTGAGCAGGTGGATGAGAAGCTTCTGTTTGCCGGTCGGACGCTTGGTATGTCCGAATGGCGTATTTTTTGCCGCGTGCTGCTGCCGAATGCCCTGCCCGGTATTTTGAGCGGCGGTATTCTCGCGTTTGCAAGAGGGCTGGGAGAGTTTGGAGCGACTACGATGATTGCCGGCAACATCTCAGGGGAGACCAGGACGCTCCCTCTTGCGGTATATTCGGCTGTCTCTGCTGGTGATATGGAACTGGCCTATCAATATGTACTTGTGCTCGTCTGTATCTCCTTTCTCATGGTAATCGGCATGAATTATTTCGGTATGAAGGACAGCGACAGACGGAAGCGATAAAAGTTTTATGTAATAAGGGAGCGGGAAGATGCTGGAAGTCGTAATCAAAAAGAAACTGGACAATTATACATTGGAAACCGCCTTTCAACTGGAGACAGGCTGTCTTGGCATTCTGGGCGCCTCCGGCTGCGGAAAAAGCGTGACGCTGCAATGTATTGCGGGTATTTTAACACCGGATGAGGGAATGATCCGGCTGGATGGCCGCGTGCTTTTTGACTCCGAGAGGAAGATTAACAGGAAACCTCAGGAACGCAGGATCGGTTATCTGTTTCAAAACTATGCCCTGTTTCCGAATATGACCGTTGCGGAAAATATTGCGGCGGGCTTTCGGGATCACAGCGGTATTAAGGGCAAAGAGGAAAAACGGCTGCGTGAAGCCAAACTGGCAGAAATGCTCGAACGGTTTTCCCTGACGGAGCTTGCGGGACGCTATCCGAAATATTTATCGGGAGGAGAGCAGCAGAGGACGGCACTTGCCCGGCTCTTGATCGGAGAGCCTGAGGTGCTTCTTCTGGACGAGCCATTTTCGGCACTGGATGCCTATTTGAAAGAGGGTCTGCAGCTTGAACTGCTGACGCTCATCCGGCGGCTTTCCGTGCCGGCCGTGCTCGTTACGCACAGCAGGGATGAGGTATACCGTTTAAGCAGCAGCCTTATGATTATGGATCGGGGGAGGGCGGAAAAGCCGGCCGATACGCGGGAGTTGTTTTTGCGCCCTGTAAGCAAGGTGGCCGCAAAGCTCACCGGCTGCAAAAATATTGCCGCAGCGTTACAGACGGAGACTGAATGTTTTGTGCCGGAATGGGGTTTGAGACTTCCGATTTCTCCCAAAGGAGAAAAAACTGATTGTATTGGTATTCGTGCTCATGATTTTGTACATATGCCGGAGCCGGGAAGGGAAGAAAACTATATACCTGTGGAAATCGTAATTCAAGCCATTTCCGAAGGCCCGTTCGAGTGGAATGTAACGTTTCAAAAGCGGGGCATTCCGAAACAGGGAGCGCTGCTTTGGTGGAAGGTCAGCAAGGAGCTCTTAAAAACGCAGGAAGAGCTGGAACAGATTACGGTTCTTTATATCAGAAAGGTTGGGATTTTGTATTTAAGAGCTTAAGTATCGTTAACGCCCAAAAGATGCAACCATATATTTGGTGCCCGCGTATTCAAAACAGGAAAGGCCGATGGAATTTAGATCCTCGCTTAACAGATACTCTCTTGTACTGCCTTCCGAAAGCCAGGCATTGGAGGTATCTGCGGCGGTCGTAAATCCCTGAGCGATGCATTCGGCTTCATAATACAGCGGGGCGACCGTACTCCAATAGCTTCCGTCCGCGCGCAGATGGCCCAGAGAATAAGTGATTTCTTTGGCGCGGACATCCGCAACCTTGCTGAGGCTTGCGTTTGTCTCGAGCACATCAAGTCCGGCGCCTTCCCGGGCTTTGTTGATAGCTGTCAGGAGCTCACCGGACAGCTTTGTATTGTAAGTCCCGTCTGCGGTAATCATTGCATCGTCGACCTCAAATGTATGCGGTGTGCCAAGGCCGGTTGACTCGTCATCATCAAAATCGTTGTTATCAAATGTGTTTTCCGACGAAGCCGAAGAAATGACCTGTGAAGCAGGACTGCTGACCCGCTGGACGGTGATGATTGTTTTATTCGGATCGTCCCCCTCGGCTGAGTTGCCGGTGTCTGTGCTATCGGCAATTTCATTTCCAGAGACATCAGCCTGTGCATCAGCCGAACTATCCGCAGCCGTATTCTCATTTTCCTGCTCCGTGGTGATTTCGTTATCGGATACACTGCTTTCCTCTGTTTTCCCGCAGGCACACAATAGAAGGAGCAGTGCGGCGAAGAAGAGATATCTGTATTTTTTCATAGTAGTAGTTCCTTTGTATGCGAATTATGATTTACCCTATGCATGTGGTGTAAACCGTGCAATAAGCTTGTATATCGGATTTTCAAATCGCCGCCTGACATTTTTCAGTTCCTTACGAATGGCAATACTCTGCGGACAATGAATTTCGCATTTTCCGCACTCTATGCAGCGTGAGACATTACTTTTCTGCGCTTTCATCGTCGTGCACATGATGTACTCGCGTATTCCGTTTACATAGTTGTCGGTATAAGATACATTATAGCAGCGGAAGCTGCCCGGAATATCAACGCCCGACGGACATGGCATACAGTAAGAGCAGCCGGTGCACGGGACCTTGATTTTATCGTTAATAGCGGTTTTTACCTTTTCATATACGGCAAACTCCTCTTCCGTTAAGCTGTCAGCCTCCATTTCCGAAGCAATCCGGATATTTTCATCGAGCATTTCCATGGAATTCATGCCGGAAAGCACGACCGATACTTCCTTTTGATTCCAAAGCCAGCGAAGTGCCCATTCGGCAGGAGAACGCTGTTCCTTTGCCGCGGAAAAAGCCTCCAGCGCTTTTGGGGGCAGATCATTGACGAGCCTTCCGCCGCGAAGCGGCTCCATGATAATGACGGGAATTCCCTTTTTTGCGGCAGCAAGAAGTCCTGTGCGGCCCGCTTGTGAATTTTCATCCATGTAATTATATTGAATTTGACAAAAATCCCAGTCGTAGGCGTTTAACAGTTCCTGAAATGTGTGGGTGTTTCCATGGTAGGAAAAGCCGAGATTTCGAATTTTACCGGCAGCCTTTAACTCCGTCAGCCAGTCGAGGGCACCGCGCTCAATGAGCATATTCCAGGTAGTGACATCGGGAAGCATGTGCATGAGGTAATAGTCCACGTAGTCCGTTCTTAAGCGGTCAAGCTGTACACTGAAATGTTTTTCCATTTCAGCGCGCGTTTTCATCATATAATGAGGCAGCTTTGTGGCGATGCGGATCTTATCACGGCAGTCATTTTTTGCGAGCACAGTGCCCAGAGCCTCTTCGCTGCCCGGATAGAGATAAGCCGTATCAAAATAGTTGACGCCCATCTTGATGGCATGCAGAATTTCCCGCTCCACTTCCTCCATGTCATAACTGTTGCCGCGTTTCGGAAAACGCATGCATCCGAAACCGAGTATGGACAAATCATGATTTCCGTTATAATTCCTGTAATTCATATTTTATACAGCCATGCGGCAGCTTTGCCGTGCGGCATCCCTTTCAAAAGGATAAATCGTTTATATTCAGTATAACAAGTAAAGAAATTTTTTTCAATGAAAGAATCTCTTTTGGGAAATGTCTTGTAGAGCAGTGAGAAATTTTGTATAATAAAAGCGTATTGGAGCTTAAAATAACAGCAAAAATTTACAAGGAGAAGAGATTATGCTGGAGCAATTTTATTATGACAAAGCGGATACGATCATTGCAGAACACGGGAAGCGGCAAAAGGCGCTGATCCCGATCATGCAGGATATCCAAAATGAGTATCGGTATCTGCCTCCGGAGCTGCTGAGCTATGTGGCGGTGCAAATTGGGGTTACGGAAGCAAAGGCGTTCAGCGTCGCGACTTTCTATGAAAATTTTTCTTTCGAAAAGAAAGGAAGCTATGTCTTAAAGGTGTGTGACGGGACGGCGTGTCATGTGCGCAAATCCACGCTGATACTTGAGAAACTGTATAAGGAGTTGGGTTTATCAAAGGAGAAGCATACGACAGATGACATGAAATTCACGGTCGAAACAGTTTCCTGTCTCGGCGCCTGCGGTCTTGCACCGGTGCTGACTGTTAACGATAAGGTATATCCGTCCATGAATCCGGAAAAGGTAGCGGTACTGCTTGCAAAATTGCGAGGTGAGGAACAATGAGAAAGCTTATGAACAGGGAAGAGCTGGAGACGACACGAGCAAATGCGCTGGAAGAAATTCATGCGCAGAAATGCCGCATTCTTATTTGTGCGGGAACGGGCTGTCTCGCCGGAGGTTCTCTGGAGATTTATAATAAAATGTGTGCACTGACCGGAAAAAATGAAAGTGCCGAGGTGGAGTTTGGAGCAGAAATTGCTCATGAGCATGAACCTGCGGGAGAGATCGGGATTAAGAAAAGCGGCTGCCACGGCTTTTGCGAGATGGGTCCGCTTGTCAGGATTGAGCCATATAATTATTTATACATAAAAGTAAAAGAAGAAGACTGCGATGAAATTTATCAGACAACGGTGCTTGGCGGAAAGCCTGTCGAGCGTTTGCTTTATGAGATGGACGGAATTAGATATGAGACGCAGGAAGATATTCCGTTTTATGCGAAGCAGACACGTCTTGTCTTAAAAAATTGCGGACATATTGATGCGGAGCATATTAAAGAGGCGATTGCGTTTGACGGATATGAAGCGCTGAGCAAAGCGCTGTTTGAGATGAAGCCGCAGGAGGTCATCGATGTCATATTGAAATCCAATCTGCGCGGACGTGGAGGCGGGGGCTTCCAGACCGGCTATAAATGGAAGCAGGTGGCCGGTCAGAAGGAAGCGGTTCGTTATGTTGTCTGCAATGGGGATGAGGGCGATCCCGGTGCGTTTATGGACAGAAGTGTCATGGAAGGCGATCCGCATAAGATGATTGAGGGGATGCTCATTGCGGGCTATGCCGTAGGTGCGCAGGAGGGATATATTTATGTACGGGCGGAGTACCCGCTTGCGATTTCCCGTTTGAAGCTTGCCATCAAACAGGCGGAGGAATGCGGCCTGCTCGGCGAAAATATACTGGGCTCGGGATACAGCTTCCGACTTCATATTAACCGCGGCGCCGGTGCATTCGTATGCGGCGAGGGAAGTGCGCTGACGGCTTCGATTGAAGGAGAGCGCGGCATGCCTCGCACAAAGCCGCCTCGTACGGTGGAGCAGGGGCTTTTTGGGAAGCCTACTGTTTTAAACAATGTGGAAACCTATGCCAATGTGCCGATGATCATTATGAAGGGCGCCGACTGGTATCACACAATCGGCACGGAAACGAGCCCCGGTACGAAAGCGTTTGCTGTGACGGGGAGTATCAACAACACAGGTTTGATTGAGGTGCCGATGGGCACGACGATTCGAAAGATCGTATATGAAATCGGCGGAGGCGTTAAAAACGGCAAGCAGTTTAAAGCCGTACAAATCGGCGGGCCGTCCGGCGGCTGCCTGGTCACTCAGGATATGGATGTGCCGCTTGATTTCGATTCCCTGAAGAAAAAAGGGGCGATGATCGGTTCCGGCGGACTCGTTATCATGGATGAAGATACGTGTATGGTGGAGGTTGCCCGCTTCTTTATGAATTTTACACAGAATGAAAGCTGCGGCAAATGCGTACCGTGCAGAGAAGGCACAAAGCGAATGCTGGAGATTCTGGAAGATATCGTATCCGGAAAAGGTACGATGGAGCAGCTGGATATGCTTGTGGAGCTTGGGAGGGCAATTACCGACACGGCGCTCTGCGGTCTCGGCAAGAGCGCAGCACTGCCTGTATTGAGCACACTGCGCGTATTCCGCAAGGAATACGAGGAGCATGTGCTTCAGAAGAAATGCAGAACAGGGACGTGTCAGGCACTGCGGCGCTATGTGATCAATTCGGCCCTCTGCAGAGGCTGTTCCAAGTGTGCGAGAAACTGTCCGGTTGAGGCAATCAGCGGCGTGCTGAAAAGTCCGTACAAGATCGATCAGGATAAATGCATCAAATGCGGTGCCTGTGAGGCGGCTTGTCCATTCCAGGCAATTGCGGCAGAAAGTTAGGAGGACAGTAAGATGGATTATATGACGATAGACTCCCGCCTGGTACCGATCGAGGGCGAAAAGAATATTCTTTCCGTTATCAGGAAAGCGGGAATTGACCTGCCGACATTCTGTTATCACTCGGAACTATCCATTTACGGAGCCTGCAGAATGTGTGTGGTGGAGGATGACAGAGGGAGAATTTTCGCTTCCTGCTCCGAACAGCCCAGGCCGGGAATGGTCATTCAGACAAATACAAAAAAACTGCAGCAATACAGAAAGCTGATTATTGAGCTGCTGCTTTCCACACATTGCAGAGATTGTACGACCTGTACAAAAAACGGCATGTGCGAGCTGCAAAGTCTCGCTTATCGTGTCGGCCTGCGAGAGGTTCGCTTTGAGAACAATAAAAAAAGGCTGCCGATCGACATGAGTTCACCGGGTATCGTTCGCGACCCGAATAAATGCATTCTCTGCGGTGATTGTGTGCGGACATGTTCGGAAATACAAAATGTCGGAGCTCTTGAATTTGCATACCGCGGTTCGAAAATGCAGGTTATGCCGGCCTTTGGCAAACCGCTTGCCGAAACGGACTGTGTCGGCTGCGGACAATGCCGCGTAGTCTGTCCGACTGCGGCAATTTCCATCAGGACGAATGTCACGGGTGTATGGGAGGCCATTAATGACCCTAATATCCGTGTGGTCGCACAGATTGCACCGGCGGTTCGTGTTGCGGTCGGTGAGCGTTTCGGACTGCCCAAGGGAGAAAACAGTATAGGCCGACTTGTGACGGCGCTGCGCATGATGGGCTTTGATTATGTATTCGATACGAATTTTGGTGCGGATCTGACTGTTGTGGAGGAATCTAAAGAGTTTGCAGAACGTCTGAAGAAGAATGAGAAGCTGCCTCTTTTTACCTCCTGCTGTCCGGGCTGGGTGAAATATTGTGAAACCAAGTATCCGGAATTTGCGGAGAATGTTTCGACGTGCCGTTCTCCGCAGGGTATGTTTTCTGCGGTTGTGAAGGAATATTTTAAGGAAAAAGACGCGAAAGAGGGGAAGACAACTTATGTTGTGTCGATCATGCCCTGTACAGCAAAAAAATCAGAAATTCTGCGTCCCGACAATCATACAGAAGGCAGACAGGATACGGATATTGTGCTGACTACAGTGGAAATAATTCGTATGATCCGTCAGCTTGGGCTCAAATTCGATGAGCTGGAGGGCGAGGCACCGGATATGCCGTTTGGTATGGCATCGGGAGGAGCTTCGATCTTTGGAGTGACAGGCGGCGTGACGGAAGCGGTGCTTCGAAATGTTGCAAAGGACACAAATCATACGACGCTTGATGAAATCAGCTTCAGCGGTATCAGGGGCAAGGAAGGCTTCAAGGAGGCCGTAGCAATGGTTGGTGATCGGGAAATAAAAATTGCCGTTGTCCACGGACTTGCAAATGCCGGTGAGCTTTTGGATAAAATCAATGCCGGAGAAGCACATTATGATTTTGTGGAGGTCATGGCTTGCAGGAGGGGCTGTATTCTTGGCGGCGGACAGCCGATTTCCAGAGGAGCACGCACAAAAAAGGATCGTACGGACGGTATTTATCGTGTAGACAGGGAATCCCATATTCGCTTCACAAGTGAGAATCCTATCCTGAAGCAGACCTATGAGGGAGTCATCCGCGGCCGTGAGCATGAGCTTTTGCATCGGCATTTATAAAAAGTGTCTTTATGGCTTTTCCTGTGAAATAAAAAATGGTTGACAAGAAAATAAGGCTGTGTTACCTTTAAGAAAACCGTTGAAGAAGAGGAAGTAATTCTTGAAACTTTCCGCACAGAGAGCCGCAGGTGATGAGATTGCGGCGGGCGAGACAGGAATGAATGGGCTTCTGAGGGCGAACTGAACGTACTTTAGTTATTGCGGCGGTAAAGCTATGAGCTGCACGTAATAAAAGTGGGTAGGGAAGCCGGAGAGACACTCCGTTAATAACTGACGCATATTGTTCTATGTTAGCCTTGGCGCTGATACTCAAATTGCGCAGCAGTTTGAGAAAAAACAGGGCATTGACGGTAGTATGCATGAGAGGACGCACAGCGTCAAGCCGGGTGGCACCGCAGGAGTTTTTATTTTTGGATAAAATAGCTCTTGTCCCTGCAATAATATTGTTGGGATAAGGGCTTTTTTTGTGTCTGATCCCGAAAGCAGCCATAGGGCTTTTCCCTATGAGATAGGAGAAAACAATGATGAAAGAAAAGGAAATTCCCTACAAAATTTATTTGGAAGAAAATGAGATGCCGACCAAGTGGTATAATGTGCGTGCCGATATGAAAAACAAACCGGCGCCGCTGTTGAATCCCGGAACTCTGCAGCCGATGACACTTGAGGAGTTGAGCGGCGTATTCTGTACGGAGCTTGCAAAGCAGGAGCTGGATGATACGGATGCCTATATCGAAATACCGGAGGAAATCCAAAAGTTTTATAAAATGTACCGTCCCGCACCGCTTGTGAGAGCATATTGTCTCGAAGAAAAGCTTAAGACACCTGCAAAGATTTACTACAAATTTGAGGGCAATAATACAAGCGGCAGCCATAAGCTGAACTCTGCGATCGCACAGGCTTATTATGCGAAGCAGCAGGGCTTGAAGGGTGTTACGACGGAAACAGGAGCAGGACAGTGGGGAACGGCGCTTTCGATGGCATGTTCTTATTTCGATCTGGATTGTAAAGTATATATGGTAAAGGTTTCCTATGAGCAGAAGCCGTTCAGGCGTGAGGTCATGCGCACCTATGGTGCAAGTGTGACGCCGTCGCCCTCCACAACGACAGAGGTAGGAAAAAAGATTCTCAAGGCGCATCCCGGAACTACGGGAAGCCTTGGCTGTGCGATTTCAGAAGCAGTCGAGGTGGCAGTCAGTACAGAGGGATACCGTTATGTGCTGGGCAGCGTGCTTTCTCAGGTGCTCTTACACCAATCGATCATAGGTCTTGAGACAAAGGCTGCGCTGGATAAGTATGGTATTAAGCCGGACATCATCATTGGCTGTGCGGGCGGCGGTTCCAACCTCGGCGGACTGATTGCACCGTTTATGGGCGAGAAACTGCGGGGAGAGGCTGATTATAGAATCATCGCCGTAGAACCGGCATCCTGCCCAAGCTTCACGCGCGGTAAGTATGCCTATGATTTTTGTGACACCGGAATGGTTTGTCCGCTTGCAAAGATGTATACGCTCGGAAGCAGCTTTATCCCTTCGGCAAATCATGCGGGCGGCCTGCGTTACCACGGTATGAGCTCCGTATTGTCACAGCTTTATGATGACGGTTTGATGGAGGCAAGAAGCGTGGAGCAGACTGAGGTGTTTAAGGCTGCCGAACAATTTGCGAGAGTAGAAGGTATTCTTCCTGCACCGGAAAGCGCGCATGCGATCAAAGCTGCAATCGACGAGGCAATGATATGCAAGGAAACAGGCGAGGAAAAAACAATTGTCTTCGGGTTGACCGGCACGGGCTATTTTGACATGATTGCTTATGAGAAATTCCACAACAACGAAATGACGGACTACATTCCGACTGATGCCGATTTACAGGCAGGCTTTGACGGACTTCCGAATATGAATCGATAGACAGAGGAGAATACACTTTATTGTTCCGAGTATAGGCAGCATAGCGATGTATCCCTTAAAGAAGCAAAGAACAGCGGTTTTATCTTTTTAAACCGCTGTTCTTTAATAATACAACATCTTTTCTTAATTTCAAAATTAAAGATCACTTTGAACATGGTTCGAGGTTCAGTTGCTTTTGATTTCCATTTTATTGTCGTTGACCAATATGGCTTCGTTATTACTAATTAAGGCTAAGTTCAATGTCGAAGAATAGGTGGCTGCTATATTTTTCGCAATTTTTTTAAAAGGTGGATTCGTATAGTGCGGTATCGTATAGAAATCCACCAAACCCAGAGCGTCAAAATTTTCTAAGTCAGGTGCCTTCTTTACACGATCCATACCCTTTGCATATTCAATATTTGCTGAAGCAATCATTGCTCCGGCAGACTCCCCGATATAAAGTTTACCGGAATTGACTTCCTCAATAATTATTTTATCTGCGCCGGTTCTTTTCAGCTCCTGCAGCAAGAAGAACGTATTTCCGCCTGTCACATAGATGAAATCATTGGTTTTTATTTTGGAGATTATTTCGTCGGCTGCTGCGGTTGACAGTTCCAGTTCATCAATGATCAATCCCATCTGTTCGAGTGCTTTTCTCCCTGCGCCCACATAAAATACGACCTTTTCCACCATGCTTGCTGTAGGTATAAAGGTTACGGTCTTACCGTTAAAATCTTTTTCAAAATCTGCAAAGATGCCTGCAGCATCTTTAAAAGAGGATACTAAAAATAGTTTTTTCATAAATTGGTTTCTCCTTCCTTTGCTTACTATCTTAATCGTAGTATAATATATAATGGTATCAATAAATGAAACCATTTATTTTGAGAGGAAGAAAGATTGAAAATGAGAAGTAGAGGGTATCCATTACCTTAAGCACACGGCAAATAA
>JASGGU010000082.1:0-17481 GCA_047602645.1 Lachnospiraceae bacterium
AGGAAACTAAAACTTTACTACTGCAACGTAACAAGGTCTTTCCTATGAAATAAAAAAGAAACTTTTCTCTCATTAATGAGGGAGAAGTTTCTTTTTGCAAAGTAAAATTATTTTATAATTCGACCGTCGAACTGTTTAAATATTTTTCCTGCTCCGGAGTCAGCACGTCAATATGCTTTCCCAAAAATGCAAGCTTGCGGATGGCAACGTCGTTGTCAACCTGCCGCGGTACGTCAACAATTATTTTATCAAGCTCATCCGCATGCTCTACTAAATATTTTGCAGAAAGTGCCTGAATCGCAAAAGACATATCCATAATCTCCGCCGGATGTCCGTCACCTGCTGCCAGATTCACAAGGCGTCCCTCGGCCAGCACGAAAATCCACTGCCCGGTCGGCAGCCGATAGCCCATGATATTTTTTCTCATTTCCTTTGTCTCAACAGCAATTTCGCGCAAACCCGCCATGTCGATCTCACAATCGAAGTGTCCAGCATTACAAAGAATCGCGCCGTCTTTCATTACCGCAAAATCTTCTGCATCGATAACCTTATCACAGCCTGTCACCGTTACAAAGAAGTCGCCGGCCTTTGCCGCCTCTGCCATCGGCATCACGTCAAAGCCGTCCATGACCGCCTCGATTGCCTTAACAGGATCAATTTCCGTCACAATAACACGGGCACCAAGCCCCTTTGCTCTCATCGCAACACCCTTGCCGCACCATCCATAGCCTGCCACAACAACGATCTTGCCTGCCACGATCAGGTTTGTTGTCCTGTTGATACCATCCCATACAGATTGGCCTGTGCCGTACCGGTTATCGAAAAAGTGCTTACAGTCGGCATTGTTGACGAGTACCATTGGGAATTTCAACGCACCTGCCTTATCCATCGCCAAGAGACGCAGAATACCTGTTGTTGTCTCCTCACAGCCGCCGATCACATTCGGAATCAAATGCGTCAGTTCCGTATGCATCATATGAACAAGGTCTCCTCCGTCATCAATGATAATATTCGGACCTGCTTCAAGCACCGCCCTGATATGTCTGTCATATTCCTCCGGTGTACAGCCGTACCATGCATGTACCTCAAGCCCCGCCTTCACAAGCGCCGCCGCCACATCATCCTGTGTGGAAAGCGGATTGGAACCCGTCACATACATCTTTGCTCCGCCTGCTGCCAAAACCTTACACAAATATGCCGTCTTTGCCTCTAAGTGCACGGAAAGTGCAATTTTCTTTCCGGCAAACGGCTTCGTTTCCGTAAATTCCCGTTCGAGTGTTCTTAAGAGGTCACAATTCCTCTTTACCCACTCAATTTTCCTTTCGCCTGACTCGGCCAAGTTTCTGTCTCTGATTTCGCTACTCATTGATAGTTCCCTCCGAAAAAATATTCAGCCGAATTTTTATTAACGTGATGGTCGTCTGTCCTGTCATCACACGCCAACTTCTGACGCCGGTTTTATTTTATCGTAGTTCGCTCAAATATGCAATTAGTATTTCCGCAGGAGACTGCCGATTATTCCGTCTTAAACTTCCCGATTTCAGCATTGACCTGCCCGACTCTGTCATTAGCTCCTCTGACAGCCTCGGTAATTTCTCCGGTTTGGATTACTACCTCGCTGACTCTTCCGGCGATATCGGAGGTGCCTTCGGCGCCCTCGCCGGAAGCCTTGCCCACTTCCTGGATTGCTTCCATGATACCCGAAATGGAATCTAACAGATGTTCCGCTTCCATACTGAATTCCGTTACAAGGGCATCTACAAATTTCGAGTCCTCCTTATAGGCATCGGCCGTGACCTCAAAACCATTATAGCTTTCAGATACATTTGTGGATACAAAATCAAGCAGCCGCTTTGCAGATAAAGAAAGTCCCGAAACAGCTTCGCTCACCTGACCGGTTATCGTCTGGATATTTGCAACAGCCTGCCTTGACTGCTCCGCAAGCACTCTGATCTGCTCCGCAACAACAGCAAAGCCCTTCCCCGCTTCGCCTGCCCGTGCCGCCTCAATCGATGCGTTTAAAGCCAGCATGTTCGTCTGTGAAGTAATTCCCATAATGGAATCTGTCAGAACGCTGATTTCCTCAACAACCTTACTATTTTCCAGAGCCAGTCTCAGCTCAGACTTAATCTGGTTATTAATCGCCCGCGCCGCCTCATGATCTTTTCTTGTATCTTCTCTTGCCTGCTCAGCCCGCTTTAATATTTCCGCTACCCTTTGCGCACCTAATTCCGACTTCGCGGCAATATTTTTAGCAGAGGTTTCTATTTCCTGCGACATTGCTGAAATTTCCTGCGCGGAAGCCGCCGTTTCCTCCATGCTTGCGGCCAGCTCCTGGGTCGTCGCAGACACTGTCTCCATCTCCTCATTGACACTTGATACCTTGTCATCGATATTGCCTGTCATCTCCTTGATGACATGAATATCGCCGCGGATTTCCATGACAAGGCCTCTCAGGTTGCTTTTCATCTGGTCCATGGCCCTTGAAAGCATACCGAAATCATCCTTGCGGGACAAGAAGCTCTCCGGCAGTGCCGCCGTAAAGTCCCCCGATCCCAAAACCTCATTGTATGCAAGTGAGGTTTTTAACGCCCTAATGATTTCCCGTGCGATAATAAACATAAAAAGCACCACTGCAATCAGTACAGCTACGGTAATTAAAAACAGCCTTGTCAAACTTTCCTTTGTGTGTGCCTCCTGCTCCTTCTCTGTCAGATCCAGTGCGGTATTGATATCGTCAATATAATTGCCGGTCCCGATTACCCAGCCAAACGGCTCAAAAGCCAGGCTGTAGGAGCGCTTGGGAAGAGACTCCTCTCCATCCGCCTTAGGAAAATAATAATCCGTATATCCGCCATCCGGCTCTTTTCCTATCCGAATAATTTCCTTTATCATCTGAAAACCGTTGGAATCCTTTGCCTCCAGTCTGTTTGTCCCTTCCGTCTCACTGCCAAGCGATACAACATTATTGCCCTCATAGGTATCCGCCCAAAAATAACCGCCGTCTCCGTAATGCATCCCCCTGAGCAGATCTGCTCCCAGTAACTTCGCCTCCTCAAGGGTATATTCCCCGGCCTCATACTTGGCATATACTGCGTCCAGCATTGAAATGGCATTCTCCACCTGCTTTTTGATCTCTCCATCATAATTTTCGGTCATAATTTCTTCCATTTGATTCAGAGAGGTCCTACTCAAATTGTTCATGCTGAAAAGAAAACCAATGCAGATCCCGGTCATTGCCCCAATTACCAAAAAGCCGAGCAGCAGCATTTTCGTTCTTACCTTGTAATTTCCTAATCTCATAGGCACTTATCTCCTTTTTTTCTGTAAAACCCATTTTCATTCAGGCTATTTAGAACACTTTAAAACCTCTGTGAGAAAGCCCCATACACGCTGTATGGAGGAAATACTCATACTCTCGCGGTAGGTGTGTACTTCTGTCATATCCGGTCCGATCGAAATACAATCCAAGTCAGGCAGTTTTCCCATAAACATCCCGCACTCAAGGCCCGCATGGATTGCTGAAATTTGGGGAGCATATCCATACTGCTTTTCAAAAATCCGCACCATCAGGTCGCGCAGCGCCGAATCCTGCTTGTATTCCCATCCGGGATAATCCCCGTAAATATTGATATCACCTCCCAGAAGCTCCATTTGACATGCCAAACGATCAACAAGCATCTGCTTTTGTGTCGCAATACTGCTGCGGACGCAGAAAGAGGCAAGTACGGTCTGTTCCTCCGTGAGCAGCACGCCAAGGTTCAGCGAGGTCTGCACAAGTCCCTCAATGTCGGCGCTCATCTCTTGAATCCCGTTCGGCAGACAGACCAGCATATTAATCACTTTCGCTGTTGATAGCGCATCCATAGGAACTCCTTCCGTACTTACAGTCTGTAACTTGACAAAGATATCCGGATCAGCTGTCTGATATTCAAATCGAAAGGTTTCCTGCATTTCCGCAGCCGCCGTACGCACCGCATCAGCGTCGGCAACAGCTATCAGCGCATGTGCCTCCCGCGGAATCGCATTATCTTTTTTGCCTCCGTCTACAGTGATCAGACGAATTTCGGACTTTTTCTTGATGGAATACAGCAAACGCCCCAACAGCATGCTGGCATTTGCTCGTCTTTTATCGATCTCGGCACCGGAATGTCCGCCGAGCATTCCGCCCACTGTGATTTCCATCACTGTTCCGGCAAATGGTTCACACGTAAACGGCAGCCGGCAGCGAGTTGTATTGCCTCCGGCACAGCTGACAGTAAAAATGCCTTCTTCTTCGGAATCAATATTAATAAGTCTTCTGCCCTTTAAAGGCGACATATCCAGATCGATTGCGCCCAGCATACCAATCTCCTCATCAATCGTAAAGACAGCTTCCACACGGGGATGCGCCAAGTCCCCGGCATCAAGTACCGCCAGTGCCATCGCAACGGCAATACCGTTGTCCCCGCCAAGAGTTGTTCCCTTTGCCCTGATTCGATCGCCGTCGATTACGAGGTCAATTCCCTCTTTTTCCATATCCTTTATACAATCCGGTGCCTTTTCGCAGACCATATCCAGATGTCCCTGCAGGATAACCGGTTCGGCCTTTTCATAGCCCGGCGTGGCCTCCTTAATGATGATGACATTGTTAAGACTGTCCTGATAGTATTCCAGTCCACGTGCTTTTGCAAACGCCACACACCAGTCGCTGATCTTCTTTGTGTTTGTCGAACCTCGCGGAATCGCTGAAATCTCTTCAAAAAAATGAAATACTTTGCCCGGCTCCAAATGCTCTAATACTGCCATGTTATCAACTCCTTTATAATTTAGTTTATTTTTTAGTAAACATGATAAAATGATTGTTCTGTAAAATTTTCATATATTGAATCAGTCTGTCATAAAGCGGTTCCGCCTCATCGCCAAACTTTTCCTTCAGTTCATATGCCAAATCCCCCACGGATCTCACGCCGTCTATTTTAGTCCAAAGAAAACTCCCAAATGCATCGAGCGCAATATGACTCACACGCGGTGCACGAAACAGCTTCTGCGCGAGCGTATGGTGAAGGCCCCGATGCACCATGTGCACAGTGACAATCTCCTTTTTTTCCTCCCAGGTATTGCGGGGATTTAAAACCGGCACAAAGTCCAAATAGTTTTTACTTTTCTTCATTTGCCTCTCCTATTTTATTGAAACAGGGCTGTACACCCTTTCGAATATACAGCCCTGTTTTGGTTCTTTCGATTTGGATTAATTTTTCAGCTTTTTATTCCAAACAGTGAATTTTAAAATGGTCATAAGCAGCAGTATAAAAGCGATTAAGCCTGCAAAATTGCCAAGTCGGAAACTTTCCGGAAGTGCCACATTCACACCGAGGGCTGCAAATATCGCAAGAGCAACACCAATCAGGCCTTCTCCCGCAATCAAGCCGGAGCTGTAAAGTACACCGGACTGCACCATATCGTCTTTTTCCTTTTCGGAAGCGGCCTTGCGCTTCTCAAGGAACAGACGGATCAAACCGCCGGCCATAATCGGTGTGGAAAGATGAATCGGCAGATACAGGCCGATTGCAAACGGAAGCACCGGAATCCCGAGAATTTCAATGACAATTGCAATACCAACACCGGTGAATACAAGAGCCCATGGCAGATTGCCACCCATAACGCCCTCCACTACCATCTTCATGAGAGTAGCCTGCGGTGCGGGAAGCTCTTGAGAGCCGTAGCCCCAAGCCATATTTAACAGGTAAAGAACGCCTCCGATCGTCAATGCGGAAACAACGGTTCCGATCAACTGGCCGATCTGCTGTAATCTCGGCGTAGCGCCAATCAGAAAGCCGGTCTTAAGATCCTGAGAAGTATCACCGGCAATCGCCGCGGTAATGCAGATAATGGAACCGATCGTAATCGCCGCGATCATCCCGCCGATGCCGCCGTTACCTGTTGCCTTTAAAAGAATTGTGGCAATGAGCAGCGTTGCGATTGACATCCCCGAAACGGGATTGTTGGAAGAACCGATCAAGCCTACCATACGAGAAGAAACCGTCGCAAAGAAAAATCCAAAAACAATAACAATCAGCGCGCCGAGAAAGTTCACCGGAATCGCAGGAACAAGCCACATAATCAATGCAACGACTACAATACCGGCAAGCAGAAATTTCATGGAAATATCCTGCTCCGTACGCAGCGTACCCTTTGTACTCTTACCATAACCGGCAAGCGCATCCTTAAAGGTTCGAACGATCAACGGCAGCGTCTTGATCAGGGTAATAATACCGCCCGCGGCAACCGCACCCGCACCGACATAGCGCACAAAATTGCTCCAAAGTCCCCAGGTACCGCCTGTCTCCCACAGCTCCGCTACGGAAACGGTGGCCGGGAAAATGACAAGATCACTGCCGAAAAGAGCAATCAGCGGCATCACTACAAACCATGCCGTCACACCACCCGCAAGAAGATAGGAGGATACGCGTGCACCGCAGATATAGCCGACACCGGCCAGAGCCGGAAGCACGTCCGCACCGATTCCCGAACCCTTATAACCCGGGATCATCCAGTCGATCTCGCTGGGGAAAAGCTTAAAGCCGTCTGTGATAAACTTATATGCAGCAGAAATACCAAGTCCGGCAAATACGGTAGACGCTTTATTTCCGCCTTCTTCACCTGCGATCAAAACCTGCGCGCAGGCCTGTCCTTCAGGATAAGCCAGTGTACCGTGCTCTTTGACAATCAGCGCTGTACGAAGAGGGATCATAAATAAAGTACCAAGAATACCTCCGCACAAAGCAATCAGCGAAATTTCGAGAAGAGAAGGCATTTCTACAAGTCCCTCCTCTGCCCACATAAACAGAGCAGGCATCGTAAAAATTGCACCGGCTGCCAGTGCTTCGCCGGCAGAACCGATCGTTTGAACCATGTTGTTTTCCAAAATGGAGTCTCGTTTTAAAATAACACGGATAATTCCCATGGAAATAACCGCCGCGGGAATCGCAGCCGAGACTGTCATGCCGACGCGCAGCCCTAAGTACGCATTAGCGGCACCAAATAAAATGACTAGCAGGATACCTAAAACCACGGAATAAACAGTAAACTCTGGTACTACTTTATCCGCCGGAATATAGGGTTTGTGATTTTTTTCCTCCAAGATATCTACCCCCAAAATTCTTTTTCCACTATAAAAATATAGTGGTAAAATCATTCTAATATCCCAGTACCCATTCGTCAAGAGTTTTTATTAAAATGTTCTAATTTTAAATGTTTTTGCTTCTATTTTTTATTAAAATGTTCCAAAATAAAAACAAAGGCAGCCTGTTCAATACCGGTTATGTACTTTTTCCGCAAAACATAATAAATCAGTCACATTGAGCACCGTGCCGTCATCCAGCACCGCTTTTCCCGACATATGCCCAAATACCTGATGCTGGTCTGAGCCTATCGCAAGCACGTTCAGTTTTGCGGCCCTGTCGAGTACCGGTACAAAATCCATTTCAAACCTGCCGTCGCTGGAAGTAAATTTCCAAGGCTTTAAATAGTCATCCGCAGGAATATGGAAAATAACATCATCGAGCTTATGTACCTTTCCGTCATAAAATATAACATTCTCTGAGGCAGCAGAAGTATCCCCGAAGCCATATCCAATATTAAACCCAAACGCATGCCCGTTTATATCACAATTACCGCTTCCCCAGAACCACGTATTATCGTATGTCCAAACTCCCCGTCCCCAATCCAGCGTGCCGAAATCGGACTCCGGAAAAAACTCATACCGTGTTCCGTCATATTCCATAAATCCCCTCGCGCGCATGCAGTTGATTTTCTGATTATAGTAAAAGGCATTCCGTTTTTTCTTCCATGGCGTGGCAATGACAAGTGAGTCCATCGGCGGCTGCTCCAATTCCAGATGACCCGTCAGTTCTTTTCCCTCATGGAAATTGCGAAAATGACAGTCCAGCACCCGCTTCCCCTCCTCCGCATGAAATACCATACGCAGGCGTCTATCCTCATAGCGGACATCACCCGCAGAAGAGCCGGGCGGCATATGCAGCTTTCCCATCGGAAAAAAATTAAGAATTGTCTCGGTATGCTCCCATTTTTTTCTGAAATCAAGCAAGGAAACCGACTGAAGCCCGATATAGCCGTCGTCGGAAATCGTGAAGGCAGCACCGTAATCCCTGCCCATCACAAGATAATAATCCCATTCCTTGATGCAAAACCCCGCTGCCTTAATATCCTTTCTGTCGTATGTCTGAAGCTGTCTTCTGGACCAGCCCCTTTCCGCAATCGATCCGTCGGCAGCCAAAAGCCGCTGTGCCGCCGTAATTTCATGATTTCTCCCGCTCATAACATCCCTCCCCTGAACAACCAATTATCAGGTGTGTCTTTACCGGCTGAATAATAAGTTCCATGCAGAATCACCGCATCTTGTTTTCAAAAAAATCGTTCTCTGACATCAGATAACGATTCCTGAATCCCTCTGTATCGAATTCAGAATTTATTATATTACTTTCCTATAAATTCAACAATATTTCATGCATGAAATTTCGTAATTCCTTCCCATTCCACAGTTCCTGTCAGAATCCGGATGTCAACTACCGCTTCCTGCGGCAGTCGTTACATTGCCACGCTGTAACTTCGGCATCCGGCAGTCATAAACAGTTCTGACCTTTTCATAAACCTAGGTATACCTTCCATATTGATATCCTTTATGTTTTCAAAGAGATTACTTCTATCTTAATTTGTTTTCATTTCTCTTCTTCCTCTTCCTCTTCATCGCACGGATTTTCTTCTTTGTTTCCTTGTCCGCCTTTAATGACTCAGTGATTTTCTGCAACGCCTTATTGTAGGTAAAGTCATCTAAGCTATTTTGATTTAGATATACCAAAGTGTACTCAGGAAACTGACCAATTGTCAATTTTAGAAACGAATTTTTCTATATATGTAAATCGCTCTTGCACTGAACAAATTATGCAGCCGATTACCATACCCTGCAGCATAATTTCCTCAAAGGAATCCTCCCGCGCCGTTTGTAAATACTCCCTCCACTCTGATCGCGCAAGCTGTTTTGACATCTTTCGAAGGTGGGGAAGACGTACACTCAGAACATGCTCGGTACCAGGAAGTAAGCTGGAAGAAAAAACACGATATTCTTCTTCCGCTAGTGCTTCAAGCTGCTTTTTGATTTTTTCCTGCATTATTTCCTCCATTGCGGTACCCGGAAGCAGTTCCGCAGAGACAAGATATTTCTTTTTTGCTATAATTAAAAAGATTCATTTCAACAGCCGAGATGTGTCCGTTCCATTTCCAGCAGCTTCTCCTTAATGTCCAGACCGGCTGCATAACCTACCAGTTTTCCATCCGCTCCCACAACTCTGTGGCAGGGTGTCAGAATGAGGAGCGGGTTTTTATTGTTTGCCATCCCAACAGCACGGGAAGCACTTGGTTTTCCGATCATTTGTGCAACCTGCTTATAGCTGCGTGTTTGTCCATAGGGAATCTTGCGCAAGGCATCCCAGACTGTTTTCTGAAATTCTGTCCCCTCGGCAGCAAGCGGAAGATCAAAATCCGCACGATTGCCTGACAAGTACTCTGTAAGCTGCTTTTCCGCCTTTTCAAGTAAAGATGTCTTTGGCCCGCCGCCGTCCTTTTGCATATCTTTTTCCAAAAACAGTTCTGTAATAAAGCCATCTGTTTCGGATATTCCAATCAACCCCAGTGAAGTCCGCACATATGTTGTATATTTCATAAGATTCTCCTCCTTTTTCAATATATCCGACTTCTTTCCGTATGTCTTCCGATTTTGCACCATTTAATTTTATGGAGTAACTATTCTGAAGTTATTTGACCTCATCAAACCAAACATGATGTAACATTTGAAGACCTTCGCGTATTTTTCTCTCATCCAGCAGGCTGTATCCCATAAAAACCAAATGATCCGGACAGCCATCTGAATGATTCCAAAATGGTTGTACGGAATATACCCGCACCCCCGCTTTTTCTGCCTTTTCAATGAGTTGTTCTATATTCGTCCCATCCGGAAACTCCAAAAGAAAATGCAAACCCGCCCCACGTCCATGAAGCGCAACCTTATTGCCAAATTGTTCCGCACATTCCTGTACAAACACATCGTGGCGCTTTCGATAGACCGAGCACATTTTACGGACGTGCTGCGCATATTCACCTGCAGCCAAATATCCAGAAAGCACCTCCTGTGTCAACCAGGATACCGGGCTCGAATAAGAGGAAAACAGTCGATGATACTCCGCAAGCAGACGTTTCGGAAGTACCATGTAATTGACACGTAAGGCCGGCGACAGAGATTTTGAAAAAGTCCCAATATAGATGACCCTGTCATTGCCGTCAAGCGATTGCAGGGAAGGCACCGGATTGACATCATATCGATACTCACTGTCATAATCATCCTCAATAATATAAGAACTGCTCTCAACCGCCCATTTCAATAGACTTTTACGCTTGTATATGGAAAGCACCGACCCGTAGGGAAATTGATGGGACGGCGTGACATAGGCGGCGCAGACGTCCGCCGATTTCAAAGAAGACAGATCCAGCCCCTCTTTATCGGCTGCAAGGACATGAAATGAGAATCCGTTATTCTTAAAAAGCTCTCTTGCCCCATTGTAACCTGGTTCCTCCATTGCAACTTTCCTGTGGTTCTCAAACAGCTTACATAGAATGTCCAAGGAATAGTGCAGTCCGCAGCCAATCACAATTTGCTCTTCTAAACAGCACACGCCGCGGGAATGATGCAGATACGTTCGCAGTTCCTGCCGCAGAGATAGATTTCCCTGTTTGTCGCTATACTGTGTGAGGCCGGAAGAAGCCGTGGCACGCAGTACTGCAGCGGTATGTTTTTTCCACGCAGCACATGGAAAACAGCTGTTTGGAAAATTTCCGTACTGAAAATCATACTCGATCCTTCCGGGATTCACTTGAGAAAGATCGTCATGGGTGCCGGAATCAGACGGTGCTGAACATTCCATTTTTCTAAAAGGAGTATCCTCGCCACCTTCTACCAGAAACCCGGAGCCTTTACGCGGAGAGAGATACCCCTCCACCGCAAGCTGGGTATAAGCTTTGTTCACCGTATTCCGTGCAACTCCCAACGTTTTAGAAAGGGTTCGTATGCCGGGAAGCCGCGTACCTTTTGGAATTCTTCCGGAGACAATCCCACTTTTTATCTGCATATAAACCTGCTCATATAAAGAAGAATTCGCATCTTTATCAATATAAATCATGATTTCCTCCCCAAAGTGTCCCCCTGCATTTTTTAATAAAGTGTGCCTTTTAATAGGTTCACTTTTATTGTATAATAAAATAGTTTCCTTTGCAAGTAACGGAAAAATTCTTGTAAAAACAGAAAAACAATCAGGAGGAATGATAGATGCAGTACAGAATGAAACAGTTCCAGTTAACTCCGGAACAGATTGACGAATTGCTGCAAAGAGCAGAATGCGGCCGGTTCGGGACGATTCGGGAGGATGGCTTTCCCTATGTGATCGCAATGCACTTTGTGTATAACAACGGTAATATTTATCTGCATGGCTTACCCAAAGGACAAAAAATTGATAATGTCAACAGCAATGCCAAGACATGCTTTGAGGTGGATGAACTTCTTGGTTTACAGTCCGGCGATCAGGCGGCCTGCGACACAGAAGCCATCTACAACAGCGTAGTTCTGACCGGCACCGCACAAATACTGCAGGATACCCAATACAAGCGCGAAGTGCTGAATCTGCTTGTGAATAAGTATACCCCTCAATTTACCGGTAAAGAACTCCCCGAAAATATGGTCAAGGGCACTGCCGTCATTGAACTTCAGGTTTTAGAGTGTACCGGTAAATATCATAAATAAGATACCGCATTGTATCTTTAAGAGCAGGATATCCATATTTATTTTCGAAATAGATTTATAGTCTTTATAGGAAACATTCCTTTTAAGATAATTATTTGAAGCATGCATTTAGCAGCACATTCTTAAATATAACGTCTTACCTTCTTCATATAGTTTTTGTATTCTTCACCAAAGTGATTGATGCACCATCTTTCTTCAGACCGGATAATCCAGTGTGACGATACTTGAAAAGCGATTAATACCGCAAGCAATATCAATGACTGCGTAAGCAGTACACAGCCTAAAAAATAAACAAAATATGCCACATACATAGGATTACGGGAAATTCGATATACCCCTTTTAAACAAATGCCATGCTCCGCAGGTTCTGCAAAATTGAATACTGCCGCAATACACAGGAAAACCCCTAATATATAGGTCGCCAGACCAGTATAAAACCAATGCGGAACAGTCGAAATTTTAAGAAAGAAGGGGTATATAAAAATCAGAATATTTGCAATCTGATAAAAGAAGTATGCGATCTTTTCTATTCCCTCCACCGGCGCGAAAAAAGCAGCTCTTTTTAACGCCGTCTTATTTAACATACCTAGAAGTCCAAATCTGATAACTATAAGGGGAATTAATAAAAGAAATCCGTTCATGCAGCTCCTTTCTCCCGAATTTGATTGTTCTAAAAAGCACAAACCGAGTACACCAGCAGAAAAAAAGCCGTTTACAATCATCTTCGATTTTACTATACCATATCATGTCCATGCTTTCCAACAAAAAAAGACATTGCTTCCCCTTGGCGGACGCCCAATAAGGATGTTTACGAAAATCTTAGTTGTATCGCACACAGCCAAACGATTACAGATAAATTGTAATAATCTTTATTGGAGGATTTGCTTTACCCCAATATTGGAACCGGCATGGACAAGACTGCCTTTGAGATCTCAGAACGTATTCGATCCGATTATCTGAAAAAGCACTCTATGCCGGAAGATACCATGGAACGCATCCGTATTTCCATGCAGGCACAGGAGATTGCGGATGAATTTATTCTTCATGATGTGATTTTAAGATGAGAAAAACCGCGCTGCTGACTGAAATTTTTATCAGCAGCGCGGTTTTTAGTCAATAGAAAGAATTAGCGACTCAACCTTATTTTAATGAAAAGTACAAGACCACCTGCGCACCGGCAAACTGAATACTAATGGCACGGTTATCCTTTTCATATAACCCGCCGACAGTGGTGTCCTCATAGAAATCACCAATTGTCTGCCAACCATCCTCCGCCAGCGTTTGGAGGTAACCTTCAATCTGCTCTCTGCCGACATCCTGATAGCAGACGGCACAGTATTCTTTTTCCTCATCCGGATATATCCATACTATTGTACCAAAGGCGGGCCGCGGAACGCCGTCGGTATATTTGTTCTCCAGCCAGGGGTCTGCTGTGAGATTATCCCATGAGTTAATCAGCTCCGAATAAAGCTCCTGCGACAGAATTGAGTACTGCCCAGCTGTGCCGGACTGCAAAACCGCTCTGCCATCCTCCAGCAAATAGGCATAATAGTCATGGGTTTCATCTGCTTTCGGAAATGTCCGGCGAATGAGATAGCATTCTTTCAAGGTGGTAATGTCAACGCCCTCCCATGCCGCAGACTTTACCAAAACATCCATGATGGCTGCTTCCGCAAGCTCGCTCTCAAGAGGAGCTTCCGATATAACCTCCCCGTTTTTCAGCTTCGCCATACTGTAGGAGGGCGTTTCTGCCACGGAAAAATTGATAAGCGCTTGAAGCCGCTCCTTGCTTTCTGCGTAATCCCGCACATCGCCGCCAACAAGTCCATCGGCCCATGAGCGGATATAATGAAATGCTGTGCCTTCATTCGGCGGATTGTCAATCGTTACATAAAAATCCTCCAGATTGCCGATCAGCGAAAAGAGAAGCAACGCATTACGGTCAAGCTGCTGAATAGTGCTGTCGGAAATTTTGTCTTCCCCTTTGAGAACCCACTCCAAACCGCGCTCTGTTCCGGTGGTGCGCAACGCAAAGTGGTCATGCAGCAAGCCGCTGGGGAGAGGCAGCAGACCAAGCAGTTTGCTTACCGTGGAATTGTCACCCACATATGGGGTTTGCGCATTCCACAGTGCTTGAACATTGCCAAGGTTCGCCCCGCCATTTGCCGTATAAACCTTGGCAATAGCAACGCTCGTTTCGCGATTTGTCCGGTAGACCCCAACATAAGGCTCTTCCACATAATACTTTTCTCCATTATTATACAAATAGAAGCATCGGGCGGATGAACCATCAATATCAATCTGAAAATAATTGTCTCGTTTCGGCACATCATTGATGGATTCTCGCAAAGTCTTGTCAGTGTCCGTCAAAGCATTCAGCACCTGTTCCACATCCTCTCTCTGAGAGGTTCGGATTGCGCCGAGGCTTTCTCCCTCGTTTATTTGCTCAATCGAGATGCCGATCATTTCACCGCTCTGAGGCAGTACAATAGGAACTTTCTTTGCTGCTCCCCCGAAGGTAAACGCCACCGCCGCCACAGCAACAAACACAACGATAACCAAAGTTGTTATCAGCGTTTTTGGTTGTTTGGCAATGCGCTTGATACGCTCTTTCATTTCTCCCTTATCTCCGGTCATAGTGGTGGCGCAGCAGAAAATATCCAAAGGCCTTAACGGCGCAGTCGTCATTTCAATCAGCGTTCTGCCGTACTCCGCACGGTTTTCAGTCCCGATCCTGCGGAGCGTCCCCTCGTCGCAAGCGAGCTCGCTGTCTAGACGGGACAATATGGCGGCCAGCCACACTAACGGATTGAACCAGTGAATGCACAGGCAGAAGACACGGACAAAGGACCAGATATGATCCTTCTGGCGATAATGCGTCAGCTCATGCGCAATTACATGCACTGTGCGCTTCTCCTCAAAAAGGCTTTCCGGCGTGATATAAACGGCAGGCTTTACGATTCCGTACAGACAAGGGGAAGGCAATCCGCTTGCCACATAAACAGGCACTGGGTACTGCGGCGTTTCTATTTGCTTTCTGCTTTGTCTGAGCTTCCGACTCAGACGGATGTTGGAAGCGGCAAAGAATGCTCCGCTGAGAATCAAACCGCCAAGCCAGATGAATCGTGCCATTGCTTCCCCATTGTTTGTATTTTTTGTATCGGCTGCGCTGCCTGATAGTTCCTGACCGCTTTGAAATGCCGGAGAATCATATGATGGCAACACGGGGTTCCTCGATTTTACAGTATCGACAGATTGCACGGCGGTTGAATAATCGCTATGGATATCCGGTATGGCGTTCATTACACTGACAGGATTTTCAAACAGGGAAAATGGCAGCAGCAGCCGAACAGCCACAAGTGCCCACAGAGCATATTGCAGTCTTGAGGATATCTTGCCCCGGAGCAGATACCGAAGCACAATGATAATTAAAATCAGTATAGAGGAGGTGATGATGGTTTCAATCATTTTTGCACCTCCGCTTCCTGTAAAATGGCGTAGAGTTCCTCTATTTCCTCTTTAGTAAGCTGTTTCTTTCTTACCAGTGTACTCATCATCAGACTGGCAGAGCCTTCAAAGGCGCGATCCAACAAAGATCGCGTTTCGGCTATGGCAACATCATCACGCGCAACATTGGGGTAATAGTGTTTTGCCCGGCCTATCACCTCATACCGAAGAACGCCTTTTTCCGTCATACGTTCCAGCATGGTTTGTACCGTACTGCGGCTCCAACCTGGATTTTCGTTCAATTCATGGCAGAGCTGCACATAGGTGCGGGGAGCGGCCTCCCAAAGCTTCTCCATGATGTGCCACTCGCTTTTTCCAAGTGTATTGATTTTATTTGCCATCGTAAACCTCCCACTGCATGACGTTTGTCGTTCATATTGAATGTTATACCAGATTACACGACTTCTGTCAAGCAAAAAAGAGAATCTATTCCCTGACATATTTTTTTCTTTGACATTCACGTTCCAGCTTGACAAACCGCACCGGACCTGCCACCATAAAATCACGGCAGAAATACGGCGCGTAACACCGGAGGCAAATGCACATCGGGAAACCTTCCTGAAACGGGGAATGGAAAAACACAGCAGCCAGCTTAAAAAGATATGGCAATGCAGACCCGTCATTTCTGCTATAATCCTCATAAGCATTTTAATCTCTAAATTCGACAAAAAAAGGAGGGCATTATGTACAATCTATTGATTGGCGGTGCTGCAGGGCAAGGCGTGGACACCACTGCGGCAATATTGGAACGTTGGATGAAACAGTCAGGTTTCGGGGTATTTACCATGCGCGATCTGATGTCACGTATTCGAGGTGGGCATAATTTTTCGCGTATTCGCTTTGGTGCGCAGACCCCCCGTTGCCACAGTGAAAAGCTGGATGGCATCATTGCACTCAATGAAGAAACTGTAGCGATTCACCGGGAGCACTTGCAGCATGGCGGATTCATTCTCTGTGACAGCGCCATCAAAGCAGAGGATGATTCTATTATCAAATTAAATATGGCAGCCATCGCGCAGGAACTGGGCAATGCCCGTGTGGCGAACAGTGTGGCTGTCGGTGCGGCGCTCAAGCTGTTTGGTGTTCCTATGAATACCGATCAGGCGGAAATTGTTTTTCAAAAATCAGTCAAGGCGGAATACGTTACTATCAATGTGAAAGCGGCACAGGCCGGATATGATGCGGTGCAGAATAAATTTGAGCATATCACCGGGGATGCCGCCGGTCACATGATTGTTTCGGGAAATCAGGCGTTGGCGCTGGGCGCACTGACAGCGGGTCTGCAGTTTTATGCGGCCTATCCCATGTCGCCCTCTACTTCCATTATGGAGTACTTAGCACTGAAATCTGCGGAAACGGGAATTGTTGTGGAACAGGCCGAGGATGAAATTGCGGCCATCAATATGGCTATCGGCGCCTCTTTTGCAGGCGCACGGGCAATGACAGGTACCTCCGGCGGCGGCTTTAGCTTGAAAGTGGAGGCCCTCGGTTTATCTGGAATGGCTGAGATTCCACTGGTTGCAGTGGATGTGCAGCGCCCCGGCCCTGTTACAGGTTTGCCTACCCGCACCGAACAGAGCGATTTGAAATTTGTCATTTCTGCTTCGCAGGGGGAATTCCCGCGCATGGTCATTGCACTGCGCCACCACGAGGATGCGTTTTACCAAACCATTCGAGCTTTTAATATGGCGGAAAAATATCAAATCCCTGTGATCCTGCTGAGCGACCAGTATCTGGCCGATTCTACGGCTTCTATTCCGATACTGGATTCTCGCAAAATTGCGCTGTACGAACCAAAAGACGAACCTGCCGAGGAAGACTATGCTCGCTATCGCTTTACGGAAAGCGGCATCTCCCCCCGCAAATTTCCCGGAACAAGAGATGGCTTTGTTGCCGCCGACACCGACGAGCATGACGAATATGGGCATATTGTGGAGGACAGCGAGACACGCATCCACATGATGAACAAACGCATGGGCAAACTGGCACTGATCGAGCAGGAGCTTGAGGAGCCCGCATTATTAGGAGACAGTACCCCTGATGTATTGCTTCTGGGGTGGGGCTCTCTCTATGGCCCGTTGGCGGAAGCTGTAGAGCTGCTCAACCAAAAGGGCGGTAAGCGTTAT
>JASGGU010000083.1:0-17343 GCA_047602645.1 Lachnospiraceae bacterium
GCCCGCCTTTACGGCAGCTGCCTTTTCAGCCTGATAATCACTGTAAGCCTTAAGCGCTTCTTCAACCGAAGCGTATTCCGCTTCCGCCTCGCCTGTAAAATCAGGATCCTGTGAATAGTCTTTAAACTTATCCATCGTCAGATAGTAAATTCCAAGCACCATATCCTGAGAAGGAACAGCAACCGGACCGCCATCCGACGGCTTCAACAGGTTATTCGGTGAGAGCAGAAGGAATCGGCACTCTGCCTGCGCTTCTACGGAAAGCGGAAGATGCACCGCCATCTGGTCACCGTCAAAATCGGCATTGTAAGCGGTACACACAAGCGGATGCAGCTTAATTGCCTTACCCTCTACAAGAATCGGTTCAAATGCCTGGATTCCGAGCCTGTGCAGCGTCGGCGCACGATTCAGCATAACCGGATGCTCCTTAATAACATCCTCTAACACATCCCAAACTTCGGGCCGCAGACGTTCCACCATCTTTTTTGCATTTTTAATATTATGTGATGTGCCGTTTGCTACCAGCTCCTTCATAACAAAGGGCTTGAACAATTCAATCGCCATCTCCTTGGGAAGTCCGCACTGATAAATCTTAAGCTCAGGACCTACGACGATAACGGAACGTCCCGAATAATCGACACGTTTTCCTAATAGATTCTGACGAAAACGTCCGGACTTACCCTTTAACATATCGGACAGGGACTTAAGTGCCCTGTTTCCCGGACCCGTAACCGGCCTGCCCCTTCTGCCGTTATCAATCAGGGCATCCACCGCTTCCTGCAGCATTCTCTTTTCATTTCTTACAATAATATCCGGTGCACCAAGCTCTAACAACCTCTTTAAACGGTTGTTTCTGTTGATGATCCTTCTGTAAAGGTCATTCAAATCAGAGGTTGCAAATCTGCCGCCGTCCAACTGAACCATCGGGCGCAAATCAGGAGGAATCACGGGAACCACATCCATAACCATCCACTCCGGCCTGTTGCCCGAACCGCGAAAGGCCTCCACGACCTCCAGCCTCTTGATGATTTTAGCTCTCTTTTGCCCGGTGGACTCCTTCAGCGCAACTTTCAGCTCAGTCGTTTCACCCTCCAGATCAATCGCCTGCAAAAGCTCTTTAATTGCCTCCGCACCCATTCCGACACGGAATTTTGCCCCCCAGTTTGTCCGATATTCCTGATACTCTCTCTCAGACAGCACCTGCTTATATTTCAGATCGGTATCGGCCGGGTCAAGTACGATATAGTTTGCAAAATAAAGCACTTTTTCCAGTGTCCTCGGAGAAAGGTCGAGAATCAATCCCATTCTGCTAGGGATCCCCTTGAAATACCAAATATGGGAAACCGGAGCTGCAAGCTCAATATGCCCCATACGCTCCCTACGAACATTCGCTTTCGTGACTTCCACACCGCAGCGATCACAAATAACACCCTTATAACGGATTTTTTTATATTTACCGCAATGACATTCCCAATCCTTGCTCGGTCCGAATATCTTTTCGCAGAACAGTCCGTCCTTTTCCGGCTTTAACGTTCTGTAATTGATCGTTTCCGGCTTCTTTACCTCGCCTCTGGACCATTCCCTGATCTTTTCCGGTGATGCCAGCCCAATCTTGATCGCATCAAAGGTCATCGGCTGATATCCATCTTTATTCATTTCTGGCATGTATGGCACTCCTTCCGAAATTTTACTTACTTATGCTAAATCCGGTTCCTCTATCTCATCATAGCTCTCTTCTTCTTCGAAATCTTCTTCTACATCGACAAGCTCTTCGTTTTCTTCATCGAATTCCTGTGTCGTGTAGCCGCTGTCCGTAAAGGACTCATCGCTATAACGCCTGGAATCCCCTTCAATTACGGAACGAAGGTCAGTTTCGCCATAGTCCATCGTTTCCATGATTTCCACTTCCGTTTGATCATCACGCAGTACGCGCACATCCAGACCAAGTGACTGAAGCTCTTTTAATAACACCTTGAACGACTCGGGAATGCCCGGTTCCGGGATATTATCACCCTTAATAATTGCCTCGTAGGTCTTGACACGGCCAACCACATCGTCGGACTTCACGGTCAATATCTCCTGCAGCGTGTAGGATGCGCCGTAAGCCTCAAGTGCCCAAACCTCCATCTCACCGAAACGCTGTCCGCCGAACTGCGCTTTACCGCCGAGCGGCTGCTGGGTAACTAAGGAGTACGGTCCTGTCGAACGAGCATGAATCTTATCATCGACGAGGTGGTGCAGTTTCAGATAGTGCATGTGACCGATTGTTACCGAACTGTCGAAGAATTCACCGGTCCTGCCATCCCGCAGACGCACCTTGCCGTCACGGTTAATCGGAACACCCTTCCATACCGCTCTATGATCTCTGTTTTCCGAAAGATATTCATATACTTCCGGAAGCAGTTCCTTCTTATGTCTCTTGGAGAATTCCTCCCATTCCAGATTCACGTAATCATTTGCCAAATCCAGCGTGTCCATGATATCATCCTCGTTTGCACCGTCAAATACAGGTGTCGCAATGTTGAAACCGAGCGCCTTTGCTGCAAGCGACAGATGGATTTCGAGTACCTGTCCGATATTCATACGGGACGGAACACCAAGAGGATTCAGCACGATATCGACCGGGCGCCCATTTGGCAGATAAGGCATATCCTCTACCGGAACCACGCGCGAAACAACGCCCTTGTTACCGTGACGGCCTGCCATCTTATCACCGACTGAAATTTTTCTTTTTTGTGCAATGTAAATACGAACGGACTGGTTCACTCCCGGAGGAAGTTCGTCACCATTTTCTCTTGTAAATATTTTGGCATCTACAATAATACCATATTCGCCGTGCGGCACCTTTAGAGACGTATCTCTGACTTCCCTTGCCTTCTCACCGAAAATGGCCCGCAGCAGTCTTTCCTCTGCGGTCAGCTCAGTCTCTCCCTTCGGCGTAACCTTGCCGACAAGAATATCACCTGCGCGAACCTCGGCACCGATACGGATAATGCCTCTTTCATCCAAATCCTTCAAAGCGTCTTCACCGACACCCGGAACGTCTCTTGTAATTTCTTCCGGTCCCAGCTTCGTATCACGCGCTTCTGCTTCATGCTCCTCAATATGGACGGATGTATACACATCCTCCTGCACAAGACGCTCACTCAGCAATACGGCATCCTCATAGTTATAACCCTCCCACGTCATAAACGCGATAAGCGGGTTCTTGCCCAACGCAATTTCACCGTTTGCGGTGGAAGGACCATCTGCGATCACCTGTCCTGCTTCCACATGCTCACCCTTTACAACAATCGGCTTCTGGTTATAGCAGTTGGACTGGTTACTTCTTACAAACTTCGATAAACGGTAAGTTTCCTTAGTCCCATCGTCATAGGTCATCATAATTTCGTTGGATACGGAACGGTCTATCGTTCCGGACTTCTTTGCGACAACACAGACACCCGAGTCCACTGCAGCCTTCGGTTCCATACCTGTCCCGACTACGGGAGCTTCCGTAATCAGAAGCGGCACTGCCTGACGCTGCATGTTGGAGCCCATGAGGGCACGGTTTGCATCATCATTTTCCAGGAACGGAATCAGCGCCGTTGCAACGGAAAATACCATCTTCGGCGATACATCCATATATTCAAACATGAACTTATCATATTCCTGTGTCTCATCTCTGTAACGGCCGGAAACACTGTTTCTCATGAAATGGCCTGTTTCATCCAGAGGCTCATTCGCCTGTGCTACATGGTAATTATCCTCTTCATCTGCCGTCATATAAATAACATGATCCGTAACAATCGGATTTTTCGGATCGGACTGATCAATTTCCCGGTAAGGCGCTTCCACAAATCCGTATTCATTAATTCTCGCATAACATGCAAGAGAGTTAATCAGACCGATATTCGGACCTTCCGGCGTCTCGATCGGACACATTCTTCCATAATGGGAATAGTGTACGTCTCGAACCTCAAAGCCTGCCCTGTCTCGTGAAAGACCACCCGGGCCTAACGCGGAAAGACGTCTCTTATGTGTCAGTTCGCCAAGCGGATTATTCTGATCCATAAACTGGGAGAGCTGAGAAGAACCGAAAAATTCTTTTACCGCAGCCGTGACCGGTTTGATGTTGATCAAAGCCTGCGGGGAAATTCCTTCCAAATCCTGTGTTGTCATACGCTCGCGGACAACTCGTTCGAGTCTGGAAAGCCCGATTCTGTACTGGTTCTGTAACAGTTCGCCGACAGCTCTGATCCTTCTGTTGCCCAAATGATCAATGTCGTCATCCTTTCCGATGCCGTATTCCAAATGAATATTGTAGTTGATCGAAGCAATAATATCCTCTTTTGTGATATGCTTCGGAACAAGCTCATGCACACTTCTGCGAATTGCATCGCCAAGTGCCTTTGCATCATCTCCGTGCTCCTCCAGCAGCTTTGCAAGCGCGGGATAGTACACAAATTCTGTGATGCCAAGCTCCTTTGGCATACAGTCAACAAAATTTGTAATATCCACCATCATATTGGAAAGAATTTTAACATTCCTCTCCTCTGTCTGAACATATACAAAAGGAATCGCCGCGTTCTGTATCTTATCTGCCAGCTCTGCCGTTACCTTGGTCCCTTTTTGAGCAAGGATTTCACCTGTCGTTACATCAACAACATCCTCCGCCAGAATCTGATGCCGGATTCTGTTTCTAAGGGCCAGTTTCTTATTAAATTTATATCTGCCGACTTTGGCCAAGTCATATCTTCTGGGGTCAAAAAACATTGCATTGATCAAACTTTCCGCACTCTCCACTGTAAGCGGCTCGCCCGGACGAATTTTTTTGTATAATTCAAGAAGACCCTCTTGATAATTTTCCGCCGTATCCTTGGCGAAGGAAGCGAGGATCTTCGGCTCGTCACCGAATAAATCGAGAATTTCTTCGTTCGTTCCGATACCGAGTGACCGAATCAGAACCGTAACGGGAACCTTTCTCGTTCTATCTACACGTACAAAGAACACATCATTGGAATCTGTTTCATATTCCAACCATGCGCCTCTGTTAGGGATAACCGTCGAGGAAAACAGCTTCTTACCGAGCTTATCATGACTGATTGCATAATAAATACCCGGAGAGCGGACTAACTGACTGACGATAACACGTTCGGCTCCGTTGATTACAAAGGTACCCGTTTCCGTCATCAGAGGAAGATCACCCATAAATATTTCATGCTCAATGATTTTATCGTCCTGTTTATTGTAGAGCCTGACCCTGACTTTCAGGGGAGCCGCATAGGTCGCATCCCGCTCTTTACACTCTTCAATAGAATACTTCACATCATCTTCGCATAAAACAAAATCCACGAATTCCAGGCTCAAATGGTCACTGTAATCCGTAATTGGAGAGATGTCCGCAAAGACCTCTTTCAGACCTTCATCCAGAAACCAGTGGTAAGAGTCCTTTTGTACCTCGATGAGATTCGGCATTTCCAATACCTCTTTTTGTCGTGAATAACTCATACGTGTACTCTTGCCAACTGTAACCGGACGTATTCTGTTCTTTTCCATTGACGTTTCACCCCGTTCTTATATGATTAATCTGTTAAGATTCACTAAAATGACACAGTTTTCTTTCTTTTATCAAATCACACAACCGAATTGCGTAATTTTGGAAAAACAAAAAAGAGCCCATGTCGCCACAATAGTGCACTGTCCATGATAACACAAGCTCTTTTCTTAGTCAAGAAATATTTTCTATTTTATTAATTAAAAAATAATTGTTCAAGCAATGGCCACATTGCACAAAATTACTTTAATGTAACTTTTGCGCCCTCTGCTTCCAGTTTTGCCTTGAGGTCTTCTGCTTCTTCCTTGGACGCAGCTTCCTTCAGCACCTTCGGAGCAGCGTCAACAAGATCCTTTGCTTCCTTCAGTCCGAGACCTGTAGCTTCACGAACAACCTTGATTACCTTAACTTTGTTAGCGCCCACCTCTGTAAGCTCTACGTCAAACTCTGTCTTTTCCTCTGCTGCTGCAGCTTCTCCTGCGCCGCCTGCTGCTGCAACCACAACACCTGCTGCTGCGGATACGCCGAATTCTTCTTCGCAAGCCTTTACTAATTCATTTAACTCTAATACTGTCAACTCTTTGATTGCATCAAGAATTTCTGCTGTTGATAACTTTGCCATTTTTTATACCTCCATATTGTTTTTGTTTTCTGTTATTGTGTTACATTTCATTTCTGACACGCTTATTCCGCAGGTGCTTCCGCTTCTTCTGCAGCAGGTGCTTCTGCAGCAACTGCCTCCGGAGCGGTTTCTTCCTTCGCCGGTGTCTCGCTTTCGCCGCCTTTTTCAGCCAATTGATTCATAACGCGCGCAAAGTTTGTAATCGGCGACTGGATGCTTCCGAGCAGTTTGGAAAGAAGTTCTTCTCTTGAAGGAATCTTCGCAATAGCATCCATACCTTTTGCATCGTAGCAAACACCTTCGACGACTCCGCCCTTGATTTCCAGTGCCGGTGCAGTCTTTGCAAACTTGGACAGCACTCTTGCAGGTGCGGTCGCATCATTTCTGGAAATTGCAACTGCGCTCGGTCCTTCCAGATAAGGAGCCAGTGCTTCCAAATCCGTACCCTTAAAAGCGAAATTCATCATCGTGTTCTTGTAAACCTTGTAAGTAATTCCAGCCTCTCTTAACTGCTTTCTCAGGTCGGTATCCTGCTCAACAGTCAGACCACGGTAATCAACAAGCACAACGCTTTGTGCATCCTTGACATTTTCTGAAATTTCCTCAACAACCGGTTTTTTCAATTCAACCTTAGCCATTTTTTTACCTCCTTTTCCATTTTCAATGCCGAACAGAGATCTTTTTGCGCTGAACACAAGCAGCACGGCTTTTGTTCCGCGCGCACAACTGCGCATATTATTTTATTTAATAGGGAAATCCGCAGGAATTTCCTATTAAATAAAAAACCCCATTTCCAAACGGAAAAGGGGTATTGTTTATCAATACTCTGATTTTCCTCGGCAGGCGATTTTCATCTTATGCTTACGCACCTGCTGTCTTCGGCATGGTCAAAATGACCTTAGTTAGAATAACATAACAAGGCTGCAGATGTCAAGCAATTATTTTAAATTTGCCAAGATTTCTCCTGTATTTAGTTTCTGTTTGCACAGCAGTTTAACACCTGCTGTTAAGCTGGGCAAGAATGTGATTCAATACGTATTTTCCGCGGCTTCAGTCCCTGTATCCATATCGGGTAATAACGGAAGCAGTGTATCGGACTCCGGCACAGGCATCTTTTTGCTCGGTGACGTATTCTGTCCGTTTTGAATATTATGATCCGTATCAGATTTTGTCACATTTCCCTCGGAGTCGATCACCGCATAGTTGGATATCCCCTGCAGATAAGTCAGTATCCGCTGTTTTTCTGTCGAATCTGCGATCCTCGTCTTACAGCTTTGTTGGATACACGGCACAAAACGAATGTTTTGGATTTCACTCTCCTTATTTAATGTGACCTTCACAAGTCCGGTATCGACTGTTTTGGAGTTAAACCAGAAATTCCCCATACTGTAAAAAACAGGAACCTCCCCAATATAATCAACCCCCTGCAGACAGTGTGAATGAGCACCTATAATCAGATCAGCTCCGGCCTCCGCATATTTCTGTGCCAAATCCCGCTGGCTTTCTTCTACAAGATCCGTGTTTTCACTGCCCCAGTGCACAAAAACTACAACAAAGTCGCTGTTTTCCCGTGCGTTTTCAATCACTTCAAGAAAAGCCTCCGGATACAGCGTTCTAAGGACGCCCGGTGAAGTTTCCGTTGCCTCCTTTGTGTCAGGATTTTCTGTCCTCTCGATCTGCGTAGCGGATACATAGGCGATCGTCTGGCCATTCGCTTTAAAATAGACAGGCTTTTTTGCTTCCTCAATTGTTTTTCCGGCACCCACAAAGGGAACTTTCGCTTCATTTAAAATATCGATCGTATCATACAGTGCTTCCGGACCGTAATCATAGGAATGATTATTGGCAAGTGAAACAATATCCACGCCCATATCGCTTAGCAATCCGACATTTTGCGGCTTCGCACGAAAAGTATACTTTTTCCCTGCCGTCGGCGTACCGCGGTCACTGTAGGCAAATTCATTGTTTACCATAAAGATATCGCTGCTTTTCATTTCCTCCATGACCTGCGGCAGGATACAATCATAAATCCCGTTGCTCTGCGCGCGGAGCGTTGTCATGTTCGCATACTCATCATAAAAACAGATATCGCCCGCAAATGCCAGAGTAAGCTCATCCTCAGACGCGGTCTCCATCGAATAAATTTTATTAACGTCATCATAAACAAATTCCGCCTCAGGCTCCTCCGTCTTTTCCGGTTCTCCGGTTTCAAACACAATAACAGGAAGGTCCTCCTCACTCTTTTCCTGAACAGGCACCTCTTTTTCATCAACAGCCGGAGACGAAACTCCCAGCAATTCTCCCGCCTGATCGACAATTTTTGCGGCAGAACAACCTGTCAAAGGAAGGGCTAATAAAAAAGCAGCCGCCAGCAGCCCTATATTCTGTTTATAAAAGTAAAAGTGTGTCCGCTTTATCACCTTTCCGATTCCCTGATCCTTTCTTTTGATATGATAACTAACTATACCATTCCTAAAATTCGTGTGCAAGTTTAAAGGAACAACTGGATTTTTCCGCGCACGCAGCTGCGCATATAATTAAAAACGGAGTGCAAAAAGCTGCACTCCGCCGTCATCTCAATTAAAACTTTGCCACAGACACTTTTACGCCGGGTCCCATTGTAGAAGTCAAGGTAATACTTCTCAAAAACTGTCCCTTTAATGCGCTTGGCTTTGCCTTAGTAATAGCTTCCATCAAGGTGTTGAAGTTGTCCTTCAGCTTTTCCTCTTCAAAAGAAGCCTTTCCGACCGGCACATGAATAATATTTGTTTTGTCAAGTCTGTATTCGATCTTACCGGCTTTGATGTCATTGACAGCCTTTGTCACATCCATCGTTACCGTTCCTGCCTTAGGGTTCGGCATCAGGCCCTTAGGACCCAGTACCTTTCCGAGACGTCCGACCACTCCCATCATATCCGGTGTGGCAACCACAACGTCAAAATCCAACCAGCCTTCATTCTGAATCTTCGGGATCAATTCATCACCGCCCACGAAATCTGCTCCGGCAGCCTCTGCTTCCGCAACCTTATCACCCTTTGCAAATACCAATACTCTTGTCACTCTGCCTGTTCCATGCGGCAATACAACCGCACCGCGGATCTGCTGCTCCGCATGACGTCCGTCACAGCCCGTTTTGATATGAACTTCGATTGTTTCGTCAAATTTTGCTACAGCGGTTTTCTTTACTAATGCAATTGCCTCTGCCGGTTCGTACTGAGTCGCGCGGTCAACCAGCTTAGCTGCTTCGATATATTTCTTTCCATGTTTCATTCTACGCTTCCTCCTACTCCTCGACCTTAACGCCCATACTTCTGGCTGTGCCGGCAATCATGCTCATTGCTGCTTCCACTGTTGCCGCATTCAAATCCGGCATTTTCAGTTCTGCGATTTCCTGAAGCTTTGCTTTGGAAAGTGTCGCAACTTTTGTCTTATTAGGTACTGCAGAACCTGATTTGATATTGCATGCCTTCTTAATTAATACTGCGGCGGGCGGAGTCTTTGTCACAAAGCTGAAGCTTCTGTCCGCGTAAACCGTGATGACGACAGGAATAATTACGTCGCCCTTATCTGCTGTTCTTGCATTAAACTGCTTCGTAAATTCAACAATGTTCACACCGTGCTGTCCAAGCGCCGGGCCGACTGGCGGAGCCGGTGTTGCTTTGCCGGCAGGAATCTGCAATTTAATGTATCCTGTTACTTTCTTTGCCATTTTGGCACCTCCTGATAAAATGTGGTGGTGGCGGGAACAATTTCCCTCCCACAGTTCTAAGGATATCTATATCCGAACAAAAATTTGTCCGTCCGGCGCATTCTGCGCCAAAGAAATAGGAACTAATCCCAGGAACTTCGTTCTCAATAGTACTTTTACTTAATTCATTTTGTTAATCTCGTCGAAACTGATTTCAACAGGTGTCTCTCTGCCGAACAGCTCCACGTTAATTGTAGCAGTCTGCTTGCTCATATCCATCCTCTGAACAACGCCGATTGTATCCTTCCATACACCTGCGACGACCGCAACCGTATCACCCTCTTCGAAATTGATGAATACCTTCTCGGTCTTGATACCAAGCGGCTTCATCTCCACCTCAGACAGCGGCACCGGCTTGCTTCCCGGACCCACGAAGCCCGTTACACCGCGCGTATTTCTCACGACATACCAGGTGACATCGTTCATAATCATGTTGATCAGCACATAGCCCGGAAAAAGCTTCTTGGCAACTGTTTTCTTCGTGCCGTTCTTCATTTCCGTGACATCCTGCATCGGAACCCTGACCTCCAGGATCTCGTCTTCCAGATGCCTGTTCTCTATCGTCTTTTCAATATTTGCTTTTACCTTATTCTCATAACCGGAATAAGTATGCACGACATACCAGTTTGGTTCCGTACTATTCGTCTCTGCCATTGTTACTCTCCTTTACAGCTTAACCAGAAAATCAATACCATATTGAAGAATCTTATCAATTACGGCAATAATAATTCCCAGAACAACAGAAATCGCCACAACTGAAACCGTCTGCCTTGCAATGTCCTCTTTGCGCGTCCATATGATTTTGCCAAACTCCGTCTTCAGACCCTTAAACCAACCTTTGCTTTTTTTGACCGCAGTGTCCTTGCTGTTGTTATTCGTCTCACCCATAAGCCTTCACCTACTTTGTTTCTTTGTGTAAAGTATGTGTCTTGCAGAATTTGCAATATTTCTTCGTTTCCATTCTATCCGGATGAGCCTTCTTATCCTTAGTTGTATCGTAGTTACGATTTTTGCACTCTGTGCAAGCAAGTGTAATTCTTGTACGCATTTTATCCACCTCCGCGCATGCTGTGATATTTGATGCCCAAACAAGGTTTTTCCTTTTTTAAGCATAAAAAAAAAGACCTAAATCCTTATCTCGTTAAATTACTATACCATAATCACCCCTTTGCGTCAACTGATTTTTCACACGGTCAGCCGCATTGTAAATTTTTCAAAAAAACAAAGAGTTTGCCCCGGCAAACTCTCTCGCCGGGCGCGGTTGACAAAGTCAGCATCAACATCCTGCATGGAGTGCTTTTATGTAATAAACGCACTTTCCTATACACAGGAAAACGATACCCCATGAAGCAGACCGCTTTTCTTTTTGCATCTGTTTGATAGGGTATCGTTTAAATCAAATGGCTTTAATTACATCCTCTTTGCTTTTAATAGGTAAATAACTGTGTCCAGTAAGCAGTATTATTTTTTACATAATAACCTACACCGATATTGGTAAAATTCTTATTTAAAATATTGGCGCGGTGTCCCTGTGAATTCATCCATGCGGTAACTACTTCTTCCGGAGTAGACTGTCCCCATGCGATATTTTCACCGTATCCCCTGTAAGTGATTCCGCTTTCGCCCAGTACGGTAGAAGCAGAAGAACCGTTCGGCCTGGTGTGTGCGAAGCTTACTGTGATTTCCTGTGCGCGGATCTGTGCTGCAGCAGTCACCGAAGCATCAAACGTCAAAGGCTGCAGATTATATTTGGCGCGTTCTGTGTTAACAAGCTCCGCTACCTTTGCCGCATAGCTGCTTGCGGCGGTGTCCGTCGTACCCGTCTGGGTTCCGTTTCCCGTCTGGGTCCCGTTGTCAGTTTGCGTTCCGCCTCCCGTCTGCGTTTCGTTACCTGTCTGGGTTCCGTTTCCGGTTTGTGTCCCGGTCCCGTTTTGATTTCCGGTTGTACCATTCGTGCAGAACTTTCCGTTTTTCAACAACTCGCTCAACTGGCTGCTGCTGTTTCCATAAACAACCTTTACATTGGATTTGGACAACAGGGAACTTAAGTCCACGTTGCTTTGTGTGCTGCAATAGGCGGCAACACCGGTGTTTGTGTTACAGTTTGATATTTGCGTGTTGCTGGGGAGCCCGTTCACACTTCCTGAACATACGGTTCCTACTAAGGTAGATGTAAGTAATGCAGTGGATAAGAAACTCATAAATTTTTCCTCTCTTTCCTAGTTGTTACAAATTATTTAATTTTGTTACGAATTTGTTACAAGATGATCATATCATAATTTCAAAAAAAGTAAATCGGTAAATACTGGCTTTTTCCTCTAAAACACTTGCATATTACATAAAAATGGAATAAAATATAGGCATAAAAATAGGTTATTGTGCCCTCGCATCTTAGCTGTGTTTTTTTACAATTAAGAGGCGGCAGAATTGAATCTGCCGTAAGCGAATTTCAAGGAGGAAAGGAGGGGCTGGCATGGCTAATATTGCCGCTTTAAATACTGTTTACAATCATTTTATGACAACGTATGCGCCGTCGGGTACCAACACCAGATACGATACCCATAAAAAGAGCGAGCTGCGCAGCGTTTATAATTCTATTGTCAAGCTAAATAAGGAATCCCCTCTGTTTCTGATTGATAACAGTGCGCAGACGCAGGAATTTGCTGTTGGCTTAAAGGAAAGCAGCCGTGCTTTAAAGAATGTCATCTCCTCTTTGTCGATCGACGGTAATACCGATCTGTTGAGCAAAAAGGCAGTTTCCTCCAGTAATGAAAACGTCGTGACCGCTTCCTATATCGGTGTAATTGACGAAGACAAGGAGGTTCCTTCCCTTGACATAGAAGTAAAGCAGCTTGCCAAAAACCAACAGAATATTGGGAAATTTCTTCCGGAGGACGGTATGGATCTGGAATCAGACACCTATTCCTTTGATATCCATTCACGGGATATGGACTATGAATTCCAATTCAATATTAACGACGGTGACACAAACCGTCTCATTGAAGAAAAGCTTGCACGGCTGATTTCCAGATCCAATATCGGTTTGCATGCGGCGATGATCGAGGACGGCAACGGCAACGTTGCGCTCAAGCTCGAGTCTTCCGAGACCGGACGTCGTACAGACGAGGAGACACATTTTCATGTTTCGGATGACAAGACAAGCAAGAGAAGCGGTGCTGTCGACTATTTTGAAATCGACCGCGTCAGCCAGTACCCTGATAATTCCTCCTTTATTTTAAACGGGGAGGAGAGGAGCACACTTTCCAATCGTTTTACAATCGGCCGTGTATTTGAGCTGTCATTGAATGGAATCAGCGAAGAAGGTGAGTCTGCTTCCATCGGACTGAAAACGGACGTGGAATCAATTACAGAAAATATCAGCCATCTTATTGAGGGCTACAATTCATTCCTGCAAAAGACGGCGGATTATTTAGACCGGCAGCCGTATTCTGCCAAGCTGCTCAATGAAATGCAGCATATATCTTCTCTCTACGAAAACGATTTGGATTCCATCGGACTTCTTGTAGAAAATGACGGCCGCATTTTTCTTGACAAAAACCTATTGCAGCAAACGGCCCAGGAAGATGATGCACTCACCCGCTTCAGCAGCATTAAGAGCTTTACCGGAAATATCCTTAACAAAGTCAACCAGGTTTCGCTGAATCCGATGCAATATACCCAAAAGACCATCATCGCCTATAAAAATCCGGGCCGCTCTTTTGCAAACCCTTATATTACGAGTAATTACAGCGGTATGATGTTCAGCAGCTATTGCTAACGTTTCATTATTATAATAATACACATTAAGAGGCTGCTGCAGTCTCTAGGCGCACCGTACCGTTTACGGCAAAAAGGAAGCCAGATACACAAAGTCAGTATACTTGGCTTCCTTTTTTATTTATTGCTTAACGTTACTTATACATACAATGCTGCTGACCTGGCAAAGGCTTTCAGGAATGGCAAAATTCCGCTTTCCATAGTAGTAACTGCCTGACCGTAATTTTTAGAAACCATCGCATCACTCAAATTCAGCACGTCTCGGTTAATTTCATCCTTATCGATAACGATTGTCTCCTCATTGATCAGACTCATTGTCACGTTGAACGTCTCAATCATGAAATTCAACCCCTCAATAACCTGCTTCAAATACTCCTGCGTGTCTTCCTTTTCTTCCCCGCTCAACTCCCCGATCACCTCTTCCATGCTCGGGATCAGCTTTTTTAAATATTCATCCGCCATTTTCAATGCTTCCATCTGTTGTACTCTAATATCATCCATGATTGTCTCTCCTCACATCCACAGTAAAATCGGGTTTCAACTAGTTTATCGGAAAGATTCCCGCATTTCTTTAGCCCTTACTTTGCTGCCTGGCAACAACGGTAAGCGCTTGCGCCACAACCTGATGCATATCATAATACTTATACTCTCCGAGCCTGCCTCCGAAAATCACATTTTCCTCCTTATTAGAAAGCGCCTTGTACTTCGCAAATAAATCATTATTCTTTTCATCGTTCATAGGATAATACGGCTCATCACCCCTTTTCCATGCCGCGGAATATTCCTTTGTAATAACCGTCTTCTCCTGCATTCCGAACTCAAAATGCTTATGCTCAATAATTCGCGTAAACGGCACTTCATATTCCGTATAATTTACAACCGCGTTTCCCTGAAAATTGTCCGTATCAAGTGTTTCGGTCTCAAACCGCAGACTCCTGTATTCTAATTCGCCGTAACAATATTCATAAAATTCATCAATCATGCCGGTAAATACAATTTTCTCCGCAAGGGCTTCATATTCGGAGCGCTCCGCAAAAAAATCCGCATGCAGCCTTACATCGATATCTGTTAGCATTTTCTCGATAATTCTCGTATAGCCGCCTTTGGGTATTCCCTGATAACCATCATTAAAATAATTATTATCATAGGTAAAACGGACCGGAAGACGCCTGATGATAAACGACGGCAGCTCCGTTGCGCGTTTTCCCCACTGCTTTTCCGTATAGCCCTTAATCAGCTTTTCATAAATATCCTTTCCTACCAGACGAATCGCCTGTTCCTCCAGATTTTTCGGTTCGGCTACCGCATCTCCTTCGCAGCCGGCTTCCTTCAGCGCAGCGGATTTCTGCTCCTCTATTTTTTCTTTCGCCTCCTGCGGAGTCTTAACACCCCACAGCGCATGAAATGTATTCATATTGAACGGGAGGTTGTAAAGCTCATCCCGGTACCGTGCCACGGGAGAATTCGTATAGCGGTTGAACTCTGCAAACGAATTCATATAATCCCACACGCTCCTGTTGCTCGTATGAAAAATATGGGCACCATATACATGAACATTAATTCCCTCCTTCTCCGCCGTATAAACGTTGCCGCCGATATGGCTTCTCTTGTCAATAACAAGACATTTTTTTCCAACCTTATTCATTTCATATGCAAAAATCGCGCCGAACAGACCGGCTCCTACAATCAGATAATCGTACTGCTTCATTCGCTCGTTCCTTTTCTTCTTAATAATTTTTATTAATTTATTTGTTAACCGACTCTCTACAGATAGGTGTCGGCAATTACATCCCGCAGCGTACGACACTGCATTCCGGCAATATAAGCACCGCCCTCAGTTGCGTTAATAAACTCCGGAAGCTCCTTCTGCGGCATTTCCGAAACAGCCCGCTCAATCCGCTTTTCAAACCAACGGCGATACATTTCCATCGCCTGTGTCGTATAAACCGTACCACCATCCGATGCTCCTGTCGGTATGAGTCCGGCGCTATCCTCGGACACCTCCCGCAGACCCGCGCCCACCGCATGCAACTTGTTTCCAGTATAAGCCAAATCCAGCCCTATGGCAATGATTCTTTTCGCACCAAGCCGCAGTGCGATATCAAATGCAATTGTCGCAACCGAGCCTCCTGTCATATATGTCCGGCAGCCATGCTCTTTGGCATGCCGCTCGGCTTCTTCAAACTCCTTTTGGAAAATGAGATATGCCGGTCCCTGATAGTTTTCGGCAAGTCTTCTGCATGCCGTGGAGGCAATCAGCAGCGGCACGCTTTCCTTTTCCAGTCCGGCCAGCTGCGCATAGATTCTGTCCGACGCATCCAGAAACACCGCATAATCCGGTCTGATTCCTGCGGCAAGCAATTTTCGCAGCGCTGTTCCCACAACAATAAGCACTGCATTTTCAGGCCTCTCCCGAAGCAGTGCGATATTCTTATCCAAAGAGGGCCCTGCTGCCGCAAGATACACATCCTTTCCTACTATTTTTCCACTCAGCTCACCGACATCATGCCCGCAATTTTTGATATTATTCCGAAAATTAGAAAGCATTTCTCCGCATTGATTGCGAATGGAACTGTCCTGCACAAAAAGCTCCTCCATTCGTTTCTTAACAGTTTCCTGAGAAATATTCCGAAGAGACGGATAATGAATCACAGGCGCCTCAATGGTATTCTGAAGCCTCTTCATAAAAAATGTAAAATCCGGATCATAAACAAGCCGTAGCTCCTTTTGCAGCAACGGTACAAAATTTGCAGTCTGCATCGCGAATACGATGATATTTAAATCGCTTTCATATACCGTAATCGGCACACCGCCCCGGCATTCCGCATAGAGGGCACGGATATGATACCCAAGCCCGATTCCGTAAACACTATACTGTGCTTTTTTATCCTCATAATAATTGGAGGCGAGCAAATACGCCTCCAAAAGAGGGCTGTGATTACTGTGAAAATAATACGAACCGTTTTTATCCGTCAGCTTCAGCGTCAAAGCTCCCTGAGACGTCTGTTCCAGCTCATACAGACAGTGCCGTGCTTCATCCGTAAAGGACTTGAGCAAAGCGCCGCCGCGCCGGAAACGAAGCTGACGAGCAAGTTCAGGCTGCTCCTTCTCCAGATAAGCTAGATTTGTTTCAAAATAATCCAAACATAAGGAATCCCCTGTTGTTTCCCGTGAACCGGCAGACTCCTGCATCCGAATAACCTCCTGCAGAGAATATAACAACGGGAGCACCCGCAGCTCGAGCAGATCCGCCAGCAGCACATAATCCTTCTGTTCCTGTGCCTGCATGAGCGTTTGCAGCATATCCGCAATATCAGCCTCCTCCGCAATCGTTCCATAAGTGTTAAAATATTTTTTTTCCGCAAAAAAAATCCCCACAAGCGCAGAAAAATTCCGTATCCACGCGGGGAATAACCGGTCGCCCCTGTTAAAGTTCTGTTTACGGAACAGCAAAATCATCTCATTAACAAGGTCGACTGCCTCTATATTTTTTTGAAAAATTTCTTTTGTATTCATCAATTCACTGTGCCCTTCCCAAAGTTATCCAATTTTTATCCGACACATTTCATCGCTTCCGGTACCCGGACAAACTCTCGTGCACCTCATTCATGAGGGAGAAGATATTCGTAAAGCCAGTTCATATCCAGCATCTTGTCATCT
>JASGGU010000084.1:0-16440 GCA_047602645.1 Lachnospiraceae bacterium
TTATTAAGTTATCAAGGTACATTTATGTATCTAAAAAATATTATACGAGGAGAAAAAGATATGAAGATATTGATCGCAGAAGACGACAGGGTCAGCCGGACATTAATGAATAAGTTTTTACAGAAATATGGAGAGTGTGATCTCGTTGTGGATGGTATGGAGGCACTCGATGCCTTTTTGATGGCACTTAGGGATCGGGAGCCGTATGAGTTGATCTGTCTGGATATTATGATGCCGAAGGCGGATGGCATCAGTACATTAAAGGCAATCAGGGATTTGGAGGAATCTCACGGAATTGAGAAGAAGAATCGTGTAAAAATTATTATGACGACGGCACTTGCGGAAGCCCAGCTCGTAAAACAAGCATTTAGCTATGGCTGCGAGGCATATGCGACAAAACCGATCGATATCGAAAAGCTGACGGAGGTCATGGAAAAGCTTGGATTGGAATTTACCACAAATCATGGTATGAAAAATTGTTCTTCCCTGCCTACAATGAATAATAAGGATGAAATGCTGGGGGATGGATATTTTAAAAATGTCATTGCCTATCCCCATTATCGTCTGGAGGTGGCTATGGAAACCGGGACGACAATCCAGTTTGATTTCAGCACAAGGCTGGATACCGCACGCTTCGGAGGGCTGCGGGATGAGGAATTATTCCGGAATGTACGTACGGATGGCAATTATCTGATTTTTGAAAAAGCGGGCAGGATGCCTGTCAAGATAACCGCTTCCGAATTCATGGATCTCGTTTTGACAGACCGAAGGAGATAGTGATCTACCATACGAAAGAAAAATAAAGGAGGAACATTTAATGAAGAATTTGTCAATTAGCATGAAACTCATTGTCGGCTTCGGTATTGTGCTGATTCTGCTGGTGCTGTCCGGTGTGATGGCGCTTATCAACATTAATAATATCAATACGCAGGTAGAACAATATGCACAGTATACGATACCGAATGCCGAGCATGTCAGGGTGATGGAGACAAGCATACATGCCTGTCTGCATGAACTGGGCGGAGCACTTATGCAAAACAGTGAAGAGGATGTGCAGACAGCTTTAGATTCCTATGAAGAATATCATTCACAGATTGCGACTGAATTGGAGGAGTACAAAGCGAATCAGCGGAATACTGACAGAGATGCCGATATTGCGAAAATTGCGGAGATTATTTCGGATCAAAAAGATGTGGGTGAAGAAATTGCTGACCTTGCACTGGAATTTACTGAGGAATCCGAAGCAGAGGCTCTGGAGCTGTATCTGAATGAGTATAAGCCGGCAGCGGAAGATGTGATTGAAATATTGAACGGCTTCGCTGATTTGGCAAATGTAAGGGCTGAAAATCAAAGAGTAACGGCAGCAGAGACGGAAAGCACTGCTCAGATAGTGGTTTTCGCTGTTGTAGCGATTTCTGTTATTATTACAATCGTGGTTATTATCTTTATCAGAAAATCAATACTTGTTCCGGTGACGGAAATTGTAGGTGTCTATGAAGAAATTGCGAAAGGAAACATGCATACGGAAATCAGCTATGAAAGCCGTGATGAAATCGGACATATGGCAAAGCTGATTCATAAGACGAATCAATTGCAGAGCGGTATTATCAGTGATTTGTCGGATAAGCTCCTGAAGCTGTCTCAGGGAGATTTGCGGATTTCGATGGATCTGGAATATCCGGGTGACTATTCCGTATTAAAATCCACAATGGAGAGTACGGTATACGCATTGGATAACACAATGCAGATTATCAATACCGCGGCAGAGCAGGTCAGCACAGGAGCCGATCAGGTTTCCAGCGGTGCACAGGCACTTGCCGCAGGCTCTACCGAGCAGGCTTCTTCCGTTGAGGAACTGGCCGTTTCAATCGGAAAGATTGCGGAGCAGGCTGAAGCGAACTCGTCGAATGTAAAAATTGCAAACGACTATGTAGGAAAAGCCGGTGCCGGAGTTCATGCCGGAAATGAGCATATGCTGCAGCTCACCACGGCTATGGATGAAATCAGCACTTCCTCCAACCAGATCGTCAGTGTGACAAAGGTAATTGAGGACATTGCGTTCCAGACGAATATTCTTGCGCTGAATGCCGCAACAGAAGCGGCCCGTGCCGGAAATGCAGGAAAAGGCTTTGCTGTCGTAGCGGATGAGGTTCGTAATCTTGCCGGAAAATCGGCGGCAGCCGCAAAACAGACGGCTGAGCTGATCCAAAATTCTGTGGAGACTGTTTCAAGAGGTGCACGCATTACGGAGCAGACGGCAGACATTCTGAAGGAGGTCGGAGAAAATGCGCAGAAGGTGACCGACAGCTTTGGTAAAATTGAGCGCGCTTCCGCAGAGCAGGCGATGGCGATCGAGCAGATCAAGCAAGGCCTGGATCAGGTATCCGCAGTCGTACAGACAAATGCGGCAACCGCAGAGGAAAATTCGGCTACAAGCGAGGAAATGTCGGCGCAGGCAGTGACGCTTCGCGAAGAGGTCGGCAAATTCAGGCTGACCGGCAGCGGCGGAATGAATTCAATTTCCCTGCTTTCCCGCCAGTCGGCATCTATACAGACAAGACCGGCAGCATCAAGCGGTATTTCAGGTTTTGGAAAATATTAAAATTAAAAATAGGTAAGGATCATGAAATATAGAAAACAAATGTATAAACTTTGCCATTTTACAAATAATATCCATAGTGAGATATCTGTAAAATCGGATATTATCAGATTATGCAAAATGGAGGAAGACCTTATATGAAAGCAACCGGAATTGTGAGAAGAATTGACGACCTTGGTCGTGTTGTCATACCGAAAGAAATCAGAAGGACCCTCAGAATCAGAGAGGGTGACCCGCTGGAAATATTTACGGACCGTGAGGGCGAAATCATTTTAAAAAAGTATTCTCCGATCGGCGAAATGAATTTATTTGCAAAGCAGTATGCGGAGAGCCTTGCGCAGACTTCCAATCATGTCGTGGTTATCGCAGACCGGGACCAGATCGTGGCTGTCGGCGGCGGGGGAAAAAATTTGCTCGGAAAATCTGTCAGCAAAGCACTTGAAGAGACTGTCGATAACCGGGAAACCGTACTTGCCGCACAAAGCGAGAGCAAATTTACGAAGGTGACCGAAGATATGCCGGACGAATATGCGATGCAGGTGATTGCCCCGATTATTTGTGAGGGCGACGCGATCGGCGCCGTCATTATCATGTCTAAGGATGAGAAGGTAAAGCTGAACGAAACCGAACAAAAGCTTGCTCAGTCGGCAGCCGGTTTTTTGGGCCGCCAGATGGAGCAGTAAGAACTCGGCTTAAACCAAATAACTGTATGAATAAATCCGTATCTGACAGGTATACTTTCCAAAGAAAGCTGCCTGTCGGATACGGATTTTTAGAAGGAATTATTCAACCGAGCTCATTTCATCCAGCAGGGCAATTTTCATGTCATACAGCTTTTTGGAAAGATCAACATAAATCTGGTGAGGATTGACAAGGCGCTTTGTTTCCTCCCACAGTGTGTCGAGTTCTTCCATGCAGTAGGCGCGGATATCCATAACCTTTGGAGAAGTGTAGACGCACACTCCTTTTTTGAATATGGGGATCATCAGCTCCCGGACTGTGAAGCTGCCGGGCTTTAGCTTTGTCTTTTTCCAGGGTTCGGCCGGATCGAAAAGAAGCAGCGGCTCGTTTTCGCTGAACTGTTCCTCTTCAAGACAGATGAGATCAGCCTTGACCTTGCCGGAAGCCTTTTCGTAAATACGATAAATTTTTTTGTTGCCGGGGTTTGTAATCTTCTCGGTATTTTCGGATAACTTGATTTTGGGTATAAATTTGCCGTCCTTACCCATGACGGCCGAAAGCTTATAAACACCGCCGAAGGCAGGCCAATCCTTAGATGTAATCAGGTTTGTTCCGACACCCCAGGAAGTAATCTTGGCGCCCTGTGCCTTTAAGCTGTCGATAAGAAATTCATCGAGGTCATTCGAGGCAGAGATGACAGCATCCGGAAATCCGGCATCATCCAGCATTTTCCGTACCTTTTTGGACAGATAGGCAAGGTCGCCGCTGTCCATACGGATGCCGTAAAACGTAAGCGGCAGACCGGCCTCCCGCATTTCGGTAAAGACACGGATCGCATTCGGCAGACCGGATTTTAACGTATCGTAAGTATCCACAAGCAGGATGCAGGCGGACGGATATAGATCGGAATAGGCCTTAAAAGCTGTATATTCATCGGGGAAACTCATGATCCAGCTATGCGCGTGTGTACCTCTGACAGGAACATCAAACAATTGACCGGCCAAAACATTACTTGTGCCGATACAGCCTCCGATCATGGCAGCCCTGGCGCCGTAAATGCCGGCATCGGGGCCCTGGGCGCGGCGGAGGCCGAATTCCATAATTCCGTCTCCTCTCGCGGCGTGCACGACGCGGGCAGTCTTTGTGGCAATGAGGCACTGATGGTTAATAATATTGAGAATTGCTGTTTCGACGAGCTGAGCTTCCATGATCGGCGCGATGACCTTGACGATCGGTTCACGCGGAAAGATGATGGTTCCTTCAGGAATCGAATAAATATCGCCGGAAAACTTGAAATCCTTTAAATAGGCTAAAAAGTCCTCATCAAACATATGCAGGCTTCTTAAATAGGTAAGATCCTCTTTGGCAAACCGCAGATCCTTGATATAGGAAATGAGCTGTTCCAGGCCTGCTGCAATCGCAAATCCGTTCTCCAGCGGATTATTGCGGTAGAACATATCGAAGATGACGGTCTGGTTGCTGTTTTTGTTTTTGAAATAGCCTTGCATCATCGTTAATTCATATAAATCTGTGAGCAAGGTCAGATTTTCATAATACATGTACCCATGTACCCCCTTTTCGGATGGTATAATTTACTTAAAAATAATATTTCTATTAGTATAGATGTTTTATTTTAATTTTACAACATAAAAAGATTGATTATTTATGTAATTAAAAGTAGAATTAAAGGAGTAAAGAGCGCATATCGGCATGAGTTATGCGGTGATTCATGATTCGGCGATGAAACGGAACGGAGGATGATAACATGTTTGAAATGAAGGAAGAATATTTTACAGGTATTAAAATGGTGGATGAGGAGCATAAAAAGCTTTTTGATCTTGCGGATGAGGCTCACCGGCTTCAGAAGGAAGAGTTTTTATCGGATAAATATGACCAGATCCGCCATATTCTTGAGGAGCTTCGGGATTATACGAATCTGCATTTTGAGCATGAGGAAAAATATATGGAAAGCATCAACTATAAACGGTTATTCAGCCAGAAGGTGCAGCATGATTTGTTCAGGCAGAAAATTGCGGAATGGGATATTGATTCTATCGATGAAAATCAGGATGAAGCAATTCAGGAGATTGCAACGATGCTGACCGATTGGCTGATCGATCACATTCTTTATATGGATAAGCTGATAGGTGAGGAATAGAGAGCCGAATTTGCTTGACATATTCGCCCAAACCGCCTTATAATGGGGCACAGAAAGAGAAAAGACTTTGACGAAGACAGTAGACGGCATCGGAAAGGCAAAGAGAGTCAGGGAAGGTGAGAGCCTGGCGCGAGTAGGATGCGGTTGAAGATCACTTCCGAGTTCCGGCCCGAAAGGAAACAAGTAGGTTCCGGCGGTATTTCCACGTTAAGGAAACGCATATGAAGCATAGTGCGGAGTATGTTTGTAACAGGTGGTATAACGGGAAATTCAGGCCCCGTCCTTTTGCGTAAGGACGGGGCTTTTAAATTGAGAAAGGATGATTGGTATGTATAAAAAGGTATCTTCGGATTTAGGCTTTGTGGAAAGAGAAAAGGAAATAGAGAAATTTTGGGAAGAAAACAAAATATTTGAAGAAAGTATGAAAAACAGAGAAGGCTGCGAGACCTACATGTTTTATGACGGACCGCCTACCGCAAACGGAAAGCCGCATATTGGCCATGTACTGACGCGTGTCATCAAGGATATGATTCCGAGATACCGGACGATGAAAGGTTATCTCGTGCCGAGAAAGGCAGGCTGGGACACACATGGGCTTCCGGTTGAACTGGAGGTGGAAAAGCTGCTTGGGCTTGACGGCAAGGAGCAGATTGAGGAATATGGTCTTGACCCTTTTATCACGAAATGTAAGGAAAGCGTATGGAAATATAAAGGAATGTGGGAGGATTTTTCCGCAACGGTCGGATTTTGGGCCGACATGGATAATCCTTATGTCACGTATCATGACGATTTTATTGAATCGGAATGGTGGGCATTAAAGGAAATCTGGAATAAGGATCTGTTATATAAGGGCTTTAAAATCGTACCTTACTGTCCGCGCTGCGGTACCCCGCTCTCCTCACATGAAGTGGCGCAGGGCTATAAGGATGTCAAGGAACGCTCGGCAATCGCACGCTTCAAGCTAAAGGATGAGGATGCCTATATTCTTGCATGGACAACGACGCCTTGGACACTCCCGTCCAATGTGGCGCTCTGCGTCAACCCGCATGAAACATATGCAAAGGTAAAAGCGGCTGACGGCTATATCTATTATATGGCGCAGGCGCTCTTAGATACGGTGCTGGGGCCTTTGGCTGATAAGGAAGCAGGTACGCCTGCATATGAGGTGCTTTTTACCTATACGGGAAAGGAACTGGAATATAAGGAATATGAGCCGCTGTTTGACTTTGCGGTGGAAATTTGTAAAAAGCAGAATAAAAAGGCATTTTATGTAACCTGTGACACGTATGTTACGCTGACTGACGGTACGGGTGTCGTTCATATTGCTCCGGCCTTCGGTGAGGATGACGCAAATGTGGGGCGTATTTATGATCTTCCGTTTGTGCAGCTTGTAGACGGCAAGGGCGAGATGACGAAGGAAACCCCGTGGGCCGGTACGTTCTGTAAGGATGCGGATAAATTTGTGCTGGCGGAGCTTGAGAAGAATGCGCTGTTATTTTCTGCACCCAAATTTGAGCACAGCTATCCGCATTGCTGGCGCTGTGATACACCCCTCATTTATTATGCGAGAGAGTCTTGGTTTATCAAGATGACGGCGGTAAAAGATGACTTAATCAGAAATAATAATACAATTAACTGGATTCCGGAATCCATCGGAAAGGGCCGCTTCGGAGACTGGCTGGAAAACATTCAGGACTGGGGCATTTCCAGAAATCGTTATTGGGGAACGCCGCTGAATATCTGGGAATGTGAGTGCGGCCATATGCATTCGATCGGGAGCCGTGAGGAACTGAAGGAGCTTTCCGGAAGAGAGGATGCGCTGACAGTCGAGCTTCACAGGCCGTATATCGATGAGTTTACAATCACCTGTCCAAAATGCAATAAGCCTATGCACCGTGTGCCGGAGGTCATTGACTGCTGGTTTGATTCGGGAGCGATGCCGTTTGCACAGCATCATTATCCGTTTGAAAATAAGGAACTGTTTGAGAAGCAGTTTCCGGCTCAGTTTATTTCGGAGGCGGTCGATCAGACGAGAGGATGGTTCTACTCCCTGCTTGCCGAATCGACACTGCTGTTCAATAAGGCTGCTTATGAAAATGTCATTGTGCTCGGACATGTACAGGATGAAAACGGCCAGAAGATGAGCAAGTCAAAAGGAAATGCCGTAGATCCGTTCGATGCGCTGGAAACATACGGGGCCGATGCGATCCGCTGGTATTTTTATGTCAATTCCGCACCATGGCTTCCGAATCGTTTTCACGGAAAGGCGGTTCTGGAAGGACAGCGCAAGTTTATGGGTACACTGTGGAATACGTATGCATTTTTTGTACTCTATGCGAATATTGACGGATTTGATGCAACAAACTATAAGCTGGAATACAACAAGCTTTCGGTAATGGATCAATGGATTTTATCAAAGCTGAATACGGTGATCAAGGAAGTGGACAGCAATCTGGAACATTATAAAATTCCGGAGGCGGCGAGGGCACTGCAGGATTTTGTCGATGATTTGAGCAATTGGTATGTCAGAAGAAGCCGTGAACGTTTTTGGGCAAAGGGAATGGAGCAGGATAAAATCAATGCCTATATGACACTGTATACGTCTCTTGTCGATATCTGTAAGGCAGCTGCGCCGATGGTGCCGTTCATGACAGAGGAGATTTACCGGAATCTTGTTGCAGGCATTGACAAAGACGCGCCCGAAAGTATCCATTTGTGCGATTTCCCGGTTTCAAACGAGAAATTGATCGACAAGGAGCTGGAGAACAATATGGAAGCCGTTTTAAAAACAGTGGTGATGGGACGTGCGTGCAGAAACAATGCAAACATCAAAAACAGGCAGCCGATCGGAAAGATGTTTGTAAAGGCGCCGTTTACCCTCCCCGCCTTTTATCAGGAAATCATTGCGGATGAATTGAATGTGAAGGAAGTGAGCTTTACAGAGGATGTCAGGGAATTTACTTCTTATACCTTTAAGCCGCAGTTAAAGACAGTCGGACCTAAATATGGAAAGCTGCTCGGCGGAATTCAGAAGATGCTGCTATCGCTTGACGGAAATGCTGCGATGGAGGAACTAGATGCAACCGGTGAGCTGAAATTTGACATAAATGATGTCTTAGTTGTATTATCAAAAGAGGATTTACTGATTGAAATGGTTCAAAAAGAAGGCTATGTATCCGAGAACGATAATCAGATGACGGTCGTGCTTGATACAAATCTGTCAGAAGAGCTGATCGGGGAGGGTTATGTCCGCGAACTGATCAGTAAAATTCAGACGATGAGAAAAGAAGCCGGCTTTGAGGTAATGGATAAAATCATTGTTTATGCAAAGGATAATGATAAAATTACAGGGATCTTTACGGCCAATCGGGAGGAAATCATGTCAGAGGTGCTGGCGGTCAATATCGTGCTCGGTACGGTAGAAGGCTATGAGAAGGAATGGAGCATCAACGGTGAACCGGTCGTATTGGGTGTGAAGAAAAACCAATAATGCGAGGGAGGATTCTGCCGGTGGTTAAAAAAAGCATGTTCAGCAAAGAGTCATTCAAAAAGGATGTAAAGGATAACATTAAGCTTCTCTATAGAAGGACTCTGGAGGAAGCGAGCGAACAGCAGATTTTTCAGGCAGTCTGTTATACGGTGAAGGATACGATCATTGATAACTGGCTGGAGACTCAGAAAACTTATGAAAAAGAAGATCCGAAGACGGTCTATTACCTTTCGATGGAATCTTTGATGGGGCGGGCACTGGGCAACAGCCTGATCAATCTGAAATCCTATAAGGAGGTAGCGGAGGCGTTAAACGAGCTGGGCTTGAACCTCGATGTAATCGAGGATCAGGAACGTGATGCGGCGCTCGGCAACGGCGGACTCGGACGGCTGGCAGCCTGTTTTTTGGATTCCCTTGCAACGCTTGGATATAGTGCCTATGGGTGCGGTATCCGGTACCGTTATGGAATGTTTAAGCAGGAAATCAGAGACGGATATCAGGTAGAGGTGCCGGACAACTGGCTGAAGGACGGAAATCCGTTTGAGCTGCGCAGAAGTGAGTATGCCAAAATTGTCAAGTTTGGCGGAAATGTGCGTGTAGAGGCAGACGAGAACGGCAAGAGTCATTTTATACAGGAAAATTATCAGTCTGTGCAGGCAATCCCTTATGATTTGCCGATCGTGGGCTATGGAAACGGAATTGTCAATACGCTCAGAATATGGGATGCGCAGCCGGTGGAGTGCTTCCAGCTCGATTCCTTCGATAAGGGCGACTATAAAAAAGCAGTCGAGCAGGAAAATCTGGCAAAGAATATCTGCGAGGTGCTTTATCCGAATGATAATCATTATGCGGGCAAGGAGCTGCGTTTAAAGCAGCAGTACTTCTTTATCTCGGCAAGTATACAGGAAGCTGTTGAAAAATACATGAGAAATCACCGGGATATTAAAAAGCTGCATGAAAAGGTTGTATTTCAGCTGAACGACACTCATCCGACTGTGACAATCGCGGAACTCATGCGCATTTTGATGGATGACTACGGGCTTGGCTGGGATGAGGCATGGGCAGTCACGACAAGTACCTGCGCCTATACAAATCATACAATTATGTCGGAGGCGCTGGAAAAATGGCCGATCGAGCTGTTTTCCAGGCTGCTTCCCCGTATTTATCAGATTGTGGAGGAAATCAACCGCCGGTTTATTGCCCGGATCGAAGCCCAATATCCGGGTAATCATGAAAAGATCCGCAGGATGGCAGTGATTTATGACGGTCAGGTGAAAATGGCTCATCTTGCAATCTGCGCCGGCTTTTCGGTAAACGGTGTGGCGAGGCTGCATACGGAAATCCTGAAGAATCAGGAGCTGAGGGATTTTTATGAGATGATGCCGGAGAAGTTTAACAATAAAACAAACGGAATTACTCAAAGACGGTTTCTTCTGCATGGCAATCCGCTTCTGGCAGATTGGGTGACCTCGCGCGTCGGTGCCGACTGGATCACGAATTTGCCGAAGATCGACAAGCTGAAGCTGTTTGCGGAGGATGTCAAGGCGCAGCAGGAATTTATGAATATCAAATACCGGAATAAGGTGCGTCTCGCAAACTATATTTTGGAGAATAACGGCATTGAAATTAATCCCCGTTCCATTTTTGATGTGCAGGTGAAGCGTCTGCACGAGTATAAACGCCAGCTTTTGAATATTCTTCATATCATGTATTTATATAATGAAATCAAGGAGAATCCGGAGTCGGAGTTTTTACCGAGAACATTTATTTTTGGTGCAAAGGCTGCAGCCGGCTACAAAAATGCGAAGCTTACAATCAAGCTGATCAATACGGTGGCCGATGTTGTAAATCAGGATGCCTCGATCAATGGAAAGCTGAAAATTGTATTTATTGAAGATTACAGAGTATCCAATGCGGAGTGGATTTTTGCTGCGGCGGATGTATCCGAGCAGATTTCTACGGCGAGCAAGGAAGCGTCCGGTACGGGCAATATGAAATTCATGCTGAACGGCGCCGTGACGCTTGGCACGATGGACGGCGCGAATGTGGAGATTGTAGAGGAGGTTGGCGCAGAAAATGCGTTCATCTTCGGTCTTTCTTCGGATGAGGTAATCAATTACGAGCGAAACGGCGGCTATGATCCCATGGAAATATTTAATCATGATCAAGATATCCGAAAGGTCCTGATGCAATTGATCAACGGCTATTATATGCCGCAGGATCCCGAATTGTTCCGTGATTTATATAATTCTCTGCTGAATACGCAGTGTACGGCAAGGGCCGATACTTACTTTATCCTGAAAGATTTCAAATCCTACGCCGAGGCACAGAGGCGAGTCGAGGCAGCCTACCGGGATGAAAAGGGCTGGGCAAAAAAAGCGATTATGAATGTCGCCTGCTCCGGCAAATTTTCCTCCGACCGGACAATTCAGGAGTATGTAGATGAAATCTGGCATTTGGACAGAGTGAAGCTCTAGACAGCTTTTTTGATAAGTGTCTGGCGGAGCGCTTTAAACAGCATCCGCCGGGCATTTTTAATGTCCAGCTCAGTGATATCGGGAGAATCGGCGGGTGTGAAATAGAACAGAGCGCTGTCAATTGCTTTGCGGCTCTGCCAGGCAGAGTACAGATCGGCATAATGAACGGCTGCAATTCTTCCCCATGTCGAGAGGAGAAGGGTATTAGAGCCGTCGTTCAGAATCCCTGTTATTGTTGCAAAATGATTTTTCATGCCGCTTTTTGATTCATATGGATTTTTTATTTCCCCGCAGTCTCCGCCAAAAAGTGTGAGCGGATGGCGGTTAAAGGAGGTCAAAAGAACAACAGCTCCGCTTTGCGCAAGACCCTCCTCAATAAAATGCAGTCCGGTTTCATAGGAGCAAAAGGCCGTCGGCAGAGTATGTGCATGGAGAAAGATACCCAGATTTTCTGTATAATGCAGCACGCCCTTTGTAAAACCCGAGATACTTCTGCCGTTGTTAGGTGCTACCTTCCTGAAAAATGGATGATCCCGGCGGCACCGGTCATAGATTGTTTTTAAGACAGGAACCTCTAAGGTTCCCATAGTTGTGTAAATGTCATTCATTAAATCAATAAATTTATTTTTATTGTATGGCGGAAGGGATATCAATTTTTTTTTCATAAAATGGGGATATTTCCCCGCCAGGCAGAGAAGTAAATTTGCCGCGGCCACAGGTCCGCACCCGGCATAAGCCCTCGTATTGCTTTCAAACCATGCCTGGTTGCCGCCGTAAAAGAATTCGCCGCTCTTTGAATCCGAGATGATGATGGAGGAAGGTACTTGTGCTGCCGCTTTTTGGCTCATGGAAACTCCTCTTTTCTGAAATTAGCTGTCTGTAAGCATTATATCATGAATTCCGGCGCGATTTATGCCTGAATTTGTAAAGTTATCTTTCAGAATTTATTCTTGCGTGAGGCACCCTTTATAAACCACTTGCGAAATGAAGGCGGCTACTATAAAATGAATAATAGTGATTGAAAAGGAAGAACAGAAGACGGACAGAGAACAGGAGGTTTTTGGTATGATAACATTATATGAAGGAGGCGCTTATCTGATTGACGGCGTGCAGTTGATTCCGGATACGGAGGATGCGATTGCGGTTGTCGCGGAGGCGGCCGGCAGAACTGTTGCGCAGGGCGAGGCGTCGAAAAATACGATTGCTTATGGGATCCTTAAAGAGCATAATACATCGGGCAGCATGGAAAATCTGAAAATTAAATTTGATAAGCTGACCTCTCACGATATTACTTTTGTAGGAATTATTCAAACCGCACGCGCATCGGGACTTGAGAAATTTCCGATTCCGTATGTGCTGACAAACTGCCATAACAGCTTATGTGCGGTGGGCGGAACAATCAATGAGGATGACCACATGTTTGGACTGTCCTGTGCAAAGCGTTACGGAGGTGTCTATGTACCTCCTCATCAGGCGGTCATTCACCAGTTTGCGCGGGAGATGCTTGCGGGAGGCGGGAGGATGATTCTCGGCTCCGACAGTCATACGCGTTATGGTGCGCTGGGCACGATGGCAATGGGAGAGGGCGGACCGGAGATTGTGAAGCAGCTTCTTTCCAGAACCTATGATATCAATATGCCTGAGGTTGTGGGTGTTTATTTAAAAGGTACGCCGATGCCGGGTGTCGGACCGCAGGATGTGGCGCTTGCGATTATCGGTGCGGTATTCAAAAACGGCTACGTAAAAAATAAGGTCATGGAATTTGTCGGACCGGGCGTGGCGGGCTTAAGTGCCGATTTCCGTATCGGGATTGACGTTATGACGACGGAAACGACCTGTTTGTCCTCGATTTGGAAAACGGACGGCACGATAGAGGAATTTTATGAAATTCATGGGAGAAGAGAGGACTATCGCGAGTTAAACCCGGGGCAGGTCTCTTACTACGACGGAATCATCGAGGTGGACCTGAGCGGAATAAAGCCGATGATCGCGATGCCGTTCCACCCGAGCAACACGTATACGATTGATGAATTAAATGAAAATCTGCTGGACATTCTCGACGATGTTGAAAAAAAGGGACTTGTCAGTCTGGACGGCAAGGTTGATTTCAAGCTCAAGGATAAGGTGCGCGCGGGCAGGCTCTATGTGGAGCAGGGAATTATCGCAGGCTGTGCCGGAGGCGGATTTGAAAATATTTGTGCCGCTGTCGATATTCTTGACGGAATGAGTATCGGTCCGGATGAATTCACACTGAGTGTTTATCCGGCTTCGATGCCGATTTATATGGAATTGATCAAAAACGGCTGCGCCGCGAAGCTTTTGGGAACCGGAGCAGTTTTGAAGACCGCATTTTGCGGGCCGTGCTTCGGTGCGGGCGATACGCCGGCGAACAATGCGTTCAGCATCCGGCATTCTACCAGGAACTTCCCGAACAGGGAAGGCTCCAAGCTGCAGAACGGACAAATTTCCTCGGTAGCTCTGATGGATGCACGTTCCATTGCGGCTACGGCAGCCAACAAAGGATATTTGACATCCGCCGCTGGTCAGATCGAGGAGAATACAGTTAAAAAGTATAAATATTTCTTTGATCAGACGATTTATGCAAACCGTGTGTTTGACAGCCATGGTGTTCCCGATGAAAGTGTGGAAATTAAATTCGGCCCCAATATCAAGGACTGGCCGAAGATGAGCGCACTTCCTGAAAATCTTGTGCTCAAGGTTGTTTCGGAAATTCATGATCCGGTAACGACGACGGATGAACTCATTCCGTCGGGTGAGACCTCCTCTTTTCGCTCCAATCCGTTGGGCCTTGCGGAATTCACTCTTTCCAGAAAGGACCCTGCTTATGTGGGACTTGCGAAGGAAATCCAAAAGGCGGAGCAGGCGCGCACAGAGGGACAGGATCCATATGCGGCGAATGCGGAGGTAGAGGCTGTTATGAATCAAATCAAGGCTTCGTTTGCTCAGGTAAGTACCGAAAATACGGGCTTTGGAAGTACGATTTTTGCGGTGAAGCCGGGAGACGGTTCTGCGCGCGAACAGGCGGCTTCATGTCAGAAGGTGCTTGGAGGCTGGGCGAATATTGCGAATGAATATGCGACGAAGCGTTATCGTTCGAACCTGATCAACTGGGGGATGCTTCCGTTCTTGATCGACGAGGGAGAGCTTCCGTTTACCAAACAGGAATTTTTATTCATCCCGGGTATCAGGGAAGCGGTGGCTGAGAAGCAGCCGGAAATCAAGGCCTATGTTGTTTCTGATACATTAAAGGAATTTGTACTTCGTCTGGGTGAACTGACGGAGGACGAGCGCTCTATTATTTTAAAAGGCTGCCTGATTAATTATTATGCGGACGTTTGATCTGTTTTTGGGATCACTATCATCTTTTTTGTGAATCTGCCGATAAATAATATACAGGGAGAGGCCTTGGCCGGCCGGTTGCCCTGAATAGTATGGCTGACCACGGAGGGTATGACATGAACAGGAAAGAAATTCTGTTTATGGAATTACCCTCTTTTTTATGTGCAGCACAGCTTTTGTTCCATTACAACAGAAATAAAACGGCAGAAAAGAAAGGGGAAAGCAATTGGTTGTAAACAGCAGCAGCATAGGAATGGAATCCGCCAGAAGATATACTTCTGTGCGCATGGATGCGTATTATTCCGGCGCTTTTAGGAGCGCAGGCAGTGTTGGCGGCAGGGGGCTTGGCATGAAGGATGACAAAAAGGCGGAAAAAGAGAAAACCTCGGACAATGCATCAAGCGGTTTCCGCGATTCGATGAGCAGTCTCAGGGAACGGTTTGAGCAGATGAAGGTGCATCATCCGCTGGATACGAAACAGGAGCAGGACGCAATGGAAAAAATCCGAATGGATTGCATCAATTATCTGTTTCGGATTCTGTTCGGAGAAACCAATAAAAAGAATCCCGTCGCAGATGATACGGTAAATCCGCCGGATAACACCTCCTCCACGCAGATGGTGCTGCGTACTTACGGTGAAGAGCATTATTACAGCGAGACGGAGGAAACGGCTTTTTCTGCAGAAGGGAAGGTAGTAACCGCGGATGGCAGGGAAATCACATTTAACGTAGATCTTAAAATGAGCCGAAAGTTTGAAGAGTATTACAGTGAACGGTATGAGGTTCTGCAGCCGATGTGTGATCCGCTCGTCATCAATCTGGACACAGAGATAGCGGGTGTTTCAGATCAGAAGTTTTTGTTTGACATTGATGCGGACGGTATGCTTGATCAAATTTCGAGCCTGGATGCAGGGAGCGGTTATTTGGCGCTGGACTTAAACGGCGATGGGGTGATCAATGACGGAAGCGAGCTGTTCGGTACGAAGTCGGGAGACGGCTTTAGGGATCTTGCAAAGTATGATTCGGATGGAAACGGATGGATCGATGAGGCCGACGATATTTGGAGCAGGCTCTTGATTTTTACGCAGGGCGGCAATGGGGAAACAATGCTGTATGGATTGACTGAAAAAGATGTCGGAGCGATTTATCTTGGGAATATCGGCACGGACTTTTCTTTAAATTCCGCGTCCACAAATCAGGTGAATGCGGCAATCCGAAAAACGGGCATTTTTCTTTATGAAAATGGAAATGTCGGTACCGTGCAGCATTTGGATCTTGCAAAATGAAGACAATCTGGAATAGGTGCATTGCACAAAGACAAAACAGACTGGGATTAATATTGATCCCGGTCTGTTTTGTCTTTTCTTTTTATTTCATAGGAAAGACCTTATTACGTTGCAGTAGTAAAGTTTTAGTTTCCTATAAAATAAAAGCACTCCGTACGGGATGCGCAGCTGCGCGCGCGGAACAAAAGCTGTGCAGCCATAGTATATGATCGCGAGAGTGGACGAAGCACACTTTTGTTATTAGATAGGAAATTCCTACGGATTTCCCTATCAAAAAATCTTATGCGCAGCTGCGCGCGCGGAACAAAAGCTGTGCAGCCGTAGTATATGATCGCGAGAGTGGGCGAAGCACACTTTTGTTCCTTTATAGGAAATTCCTCAAAAGTCAGA
>JASGGU010000085.1:0-16295 GCA_047602645.1 Lachnospiraceae bacterium
ATGAGCCGACCGGTGCGCTCGATACGGATACCGGACGGGATGTACTCTCTCTTTTGCAGCGCATGAGCAGGGAAAGAAAGCGGACGGTCATCATGGTAACGCATAACAGTTCTTTTGCGGATATTGCGGATACGGTTATTCGCGTGAAAAACGGGACGATTAAGGAAGTGACAAAAAATGCCCATCCGAAAGATGCAGATGAGGTGAGCTGGTGATGCTGTTAAGAAAATTATGGAGAGATTTACTGCAAAATAAAACTCAGTTCCTTTCCATTTTCCTGATGTCATTTGTAGGCATGTGGATTTTTGTTGGGCTGGACTCGGAAAGTTACGGCGCTGCACAGGCGGTCAATGCGTATTATCAAGAATATAATCTTGCCGATTTGTGGGTGCAGGGCGCTGATTTTTCGAATGAAGACTTAAATAAGGTGCTGTCTGTCAAGGGCGTTCAAAACGCGGAACGGCGGTTCTTACTGAATGGAACGGCGGAACTTGAAGGAAATCCATATCTGCATATCGGTTTTCTGAATTCAAATAGCATCTCTAAACTCGTACTGACAAAAGGAGAAGCATACAAAGAGGGCAAGGATGGTATCTGGATCACTGGGGATTTTGCAAAGGCAAAGCACCTGAAAATCGGTGATACCCTTTCCGTAAAAATTAAGGGACTAAAGACGGAGAGTATTATACGCGGCTTTATCGAATCACCGGAATATGTTTATTATATATCGGACACTGATATGATGTATCCGGATTATACAAAATACGGGCTTGTTTTTCTGGCCGATACGCAGTATCCCGATCAGACGCATCCGGTCTATAACCAGATTTTGATAGATGCGGAGGATACGATTGATTTGCAGGTGATGAAGGAAGAAGTGGAAGCACTGTTGGATCGGGACGATGTGGTTGTCACGGACAGAAAACAGAATACGAGCTACCAGACATTTGATTCCGAGATCAGCCAGCACAAAGCGATGGGTGTCATGTTTTCCACAGTATTCCTCTTGATTGCACTGCTCGGTATCGTGACGACAATGGCGCGGGTCACATCAAACCAACGCACCCAAATCGGAACGATGAAGGCACTTGGCTTTTCTAAATGGGTCATCACGAGACATTATGTTTCCTATGGGCTTGTAATCAGCCTTCTGGGCAGTCTGCTGGGTGCCTGGGTGGGGTATTACACGTTTCCCGAGCTGATTCTCAGTATGTTTGAAGGGGTTTATAAGGTGCCTGATCTGCGCGGTGCATTTTCTGGGTCCTCCGCTTTAGCGATTGTGGTTGCCGTTGTCATATCGACGTTTGTAAGCTTTTTAGCCTGCAGAAAGGAGCTGGCAGATCCGCCTGCGGTAACGCTAAAGCCTGCGGCACCGAAGAAAATCAGACACAGTGCTCTGGAAAAGAGCCGCTTCTGGTTGATGTTGAATTTCTCTACACAGTGGAATTTAAGAGATGTGTTTCGCAATAAGGTGAGAAGTATCATGGGAATTGTTGGCGTTACCGGCTGCACAATGCTGATGCTTTGTGCGTTTGGCTGCCGCGATGCAGTCAAAGGCATGGTGGATAAAATGTATGGGGAAATTCTTACGGGAGAGAATAAAATTATGTTGTCCTCCGAGGCAGGTTATGCGGCCGCATTTGATTATGCGAGGCAATACGGCGGTCAGATGGTGGAAGAGTCTGCGGTCGAGTTCCTGTCAGACAGTGCTCGTAAAAACGGAATGGTAACGATCGTCGATAATGGAAATTATATTCATTTTCAGGATGAAACGCTAAGCAATGTGCCGCTGACCCCAAATGGGATTGCCTTAACCCGTAAGATGGCGCAGAATTTAAATGTCCGACAGGGCGATTTTATCAAATGGCATATCATCGGTGATGACGAGTGGCAATATACGCGGATTTCACAGATATACAGAGACCCGTCCATACAGGGTATCGCGATGACGCGTGACACATTTGAATCATTGGAATACACCTTTGTTCCGACATCTGTCTGGACGAATAAAACCGTGCCTCAATCGCTGTCCGACGAGGATGAGGTACAGGCAGTACTCAATGTGGCGGAAATGAAATCATCCTTTCAGGAAAATATGGAGGTAATGAACGTGATGATCGGAATGATGGTGACAGGAGCTGTTATATTGGGGCTCGTCGTTCTTTATAATCTGGGTGTGCTGTCTTTTGTTGAGAAGATGCGGGAAATTGCCACGTTGAAGGTTCTCGGCTTTAAATCAATTAAAATCCGCGGCATCTTACAAACACAGAATATCTGGCTTACAGTGCTCGGTATTCTGGCCGGTATTCCGATCGGCTACGGACTGCTTCTCGCAATCTGCAGTACGATGTCAGAAACGATGGATTTGATTCCGGTCGTTTCCGGATCATCTTATTTTTATTCGATTGGTGGTACGTTTCTTGTCTCGATCGGTGTCAATCTAATGCTGTCAGGCAAGGTTAAAACAATTGATATGGTGGATGCTTTAAAGGGTACGGAGTAATATGTCCGGAATAAAACGGGCTTAGCATATTTAATTGCTAAGCCCGTTTTATATTAAAACATTATTGGAGGGAGGATGTGGGCGAACCCACATTTATGAAAAAGATTTTGATAATTGCTTTGTCTATGTTTGTAGTATACCGGGAGATTATGACATTGGAATGATAAAAAATTGAACATTTCGTAAACAACTCGTGAAGGAATAAAGTTTTATCATAAAAATTGTCGTAGAATTATGGTTCCATTTATGTTAAAATAATTTTATATATGCGCAAACATACGTGAGCTGTTTTTGTATTGGATTCGCATAATAGAAAAATATAGGATGGTGGCAGTAACATGGATTATGAAATAATATCCATTCAGGAAAATTGGATTTTCATTCGGCATAATTACAGGGACGAACTGGACGGTTTTATTATGCTGATCAAGAGTATAGAGGGGGAGCTGGACGGCAGGATCATTCAGGTAGACGGCAGTGAAATCCAATATACGATTGATAAGGATCCATACCATCTGATCTACCGTTGGGATACGAGAGAGGGAATTGTCGTAATTTTGGAAAATAAGGATGATACGGAGTCAGTGCTTCAGATGCTGCAATATCATTTTGAAAAGCTCAGTGATTGAGCGGATAAAGATCGTTGTTTCAATACATAAAAGGGAGCAGATGGATTTTCAATCTATCTGCTCCCTTTTTATAATAGGAAAGTCTTAAATTATCTGCACAGCAAAATTTTATTACTCATGCCGAAGCGCCTCGATCGGATTCAGCTTCGCGGCCTTTTTGGCAGGGTAGATACCGAAGAACAGGCCGACACACGAGGAAAACAGACTTGCAAGCAATACCGTGCCAACCGTCACCTTGGCTACGTAGCCGATCAGTGCACAGATACCGAAGGCACCAAGAACACCGATTAAAATGCCGATCACACCGCCAATCAGAGTAATGATAGCCGATTCCGAAAGGAACTGTGTCAAAATGGATTCGGTCCTGGCACCGAGTGCCTTGCGGATACCGATTTCGCGGGTGCGCTCCGTAACAGATACGAGCATAATGTTCATAACACCGATGCCGCCGACGAGCAGGGAGATAGAAGCAACAAAAATAACAAAAATGGTGATCATGCTTAATACATTATTGATTGTGGAAAGCTGATCGTTGAAATCCTGCAGCAGGAATAACCCTTCCCCCCGCACATTATAGCGGGCTTCCAATAGATTGACCGTAGCCTTATAAATTTCTTTGGAATATTCGGCTCCTTCGCCGACGATGTAAGCCCCGTCAAAGCCTTCAATATAAAAGCCAAAGGCGGAATTCAATACGGTGTAGGGCATTTCTATTTTTACGCGGTCTCCTTCGCCTGTCAGCATGTTGAGCATGGCGGAGGTACTGTCCTGGCGGATACCCATGACATACAATTCGACGGTAGCACCGTACAGTGTAACCTCAAAGGGCATACCGATAATGTTCTCTGTTGTCCCGAACAGGCTTTTGGCTCCGCTTTCCGTAATGACGCAGCCTTTATCACCGTTTTCAACGTTCTCACGGGTAAAATAAGTCCCTTTGATGATCGGATTATTGGAAACATAAAACAGTCCTTCTGTTCCGGCATCGATAGCCGCATCCAGATCCTTACCCTTCGCGCCGGTAACCGTGCCTCCCCACATGCTGTAGCTCGGGGTGACCGCTTTTACATGCGGTACTTTTTCCTGAATTGCGTCAAAATCATCCTGTGTAAATTCCAAAAGGTTTTCTTTTTGTTTTGTGGAATCCAAAGATACATAGAGCTGTCCCCCGGCATAGCTGTTCAGTTCGTCATTGATACCGGCCTTGATGCCGTTACCGATCGAAATGATCATGATAACGGAAGAAATGCCAATGATAATACCGAGCATTGTAAGCAGGGAACGCCCCTTATTTGTTTTTATGTTGGCAACTGCCATTTTTAAATATTCTAAAAATTGTGTCATGTCTTGGCCCCAATCTTTCTGATGTCCGTTACATACGTTTTACAGCTATTCCAGAGCAGCTCCGGCGGTGACAGATGCATCGGTGGAATCGGTATCCGAAGTGTCAGTCTGTGCCTCATCGGAATCACTGCTTTCAGGAACTTCTCCGGTGTCTGCATCCCCGGTATCCGGCTCGGCGGCATCTTCCAGCGGCAGAATCGGCGAAACCTGCATGCCTTCTTCAATCGGAAGAGTATAGTCATTGATGAGCAGATCCCCTTCTTTGAGTCCTGAGGTGATTTCAACAAATGTATCAGAGGTTACACCGTAGGACACATTGCATCTTGTGACGATCCCGTCTTTTACGATATAACAGAAGGAACCTGAATTATCGGTGTTGACCGTTTCCACAGGAACGAGCAGTACATCATCTGCTTTGGCCACATGGATGATGACCTTTGCTTCCACGCCGAGAAAAATAGTATCGTCAGGATTGTCGATGCGGACCTGAGCGGTGATGACCGGTGTTCCCTGTGAATTGTTCTGTGCTTTTTTATTGATTTTTGTAATGCTGCCCGTATAACTTTTTCCGGCAATTGTAATATCCGCAATCTGTCCGATGGAGATCTTATCAAGATTATATTTTGTGACAGTCACATCCACATAGACATCCTGTGTGCTTTCCACAACGAGCAGGGAACTGCCCTTTGCGGCAAGAGCACCACTTGCAGCGGTGGCTTCCGTCACAATACCGTCAAAATCCGAGCGAATACCAGCCTGTGCGATCGTAAGCTCATCGGCGGCCTGCGCAGCGGAGAGCTGCGTAATTTCTGAGTCGGCCTTGAGTTTTTCCTTTTGGTTTGCATCGAGGATTGCCTTTTTTGCGGCCTCCATCTTGGATTCATCCTTTGCCAGATAACTTTGCATATCTGTCAGCATATTCTGCGCTTCGGCAAGTTGTTTGTTTTCGTCAGCCGTATTGACAAGGCTGGAGGTGGAGGACATTGCTCCACTTAACTTAGACTCCTCCGTGCTGATGTCGGTCAGGTTGTTCTGTAAATCAATATAACGCTGGTGATCCGGATCGTTCGGATCCGTGACTGCATTTTGAGAAAGGCTGTTTACTTCCTTTTTGACAGAAGCGGCTTCCTCGCTTTTCGTATTCATTTTTTTCTGCAGGCTGTCCCTGACGCACTGTGCGGATTGAGATACGTCATAGGTTTTGTTTGCAATCGCATAGTTGATATCATTGATATATGCACGCTGTGCTACAATCAGAAGCTTGTAAAGCTCTACATTTGCGGAGGCGATCTCATAGTCGGTTCTGTTTTCTGAGTTTTCCGAAAGGTTGTGATTGTAATCCGCACTTGTGGAAGTGGCGGTCAGAGCCGCTTTTTGAGCGGAGACCTCCAAATCAGAGGTATCAAAGGAAACCAATTGTTCACCTGCCGTTACCGTATCGCCGACCTTAAAATTACATTCCTGAATCGTCGTATTGACAGGAGCAAAATATGTTTTGGAAACAGAACTTTTCACAAATCCTGAAGTACTGATCGTCTCTTCGACAGAACCGAGAGCGGCTTCTGCAACTGAAACGGAAAGTCCTTTGCTCGCGGCTGAGGCATTTCTGACAACGGCAGCAGCAATGATAATGACGACCAGAAGTGCGGCGATAATTATAACTTTGCGCCCTTTCTTTTTGGGACGTTTTTTTGCCGGGGCAAGAGAAACCTCTTCTAAATCCGGATCGTTGCCGGCTAAGGCATTCGTATCGGCAGCCTCCGGCAGTGATACATTGTTTTCTGCTGAAAGAATTTCCGGTTCTGTTTCCGGCGTGTGCTTATGCTTCATTTGAATCCTCCTCATGATAGTAATCCTTTTCAATTTCACCGTCTTTTATTTTAACAACACGTTTTGCCTGCTCGGCAATATCGTTGTCATGTGTAATCAGGATGACAGTGCTTCCTTCCTGATGAAGTTCCCTTAGAATATGAATAATTTCCTTAGTGGAATGGGAATCGAGGTTGCCGGTTGGTTCATCAGCCAGAATAATCGGCGGTGCCTGTGCAATTGCGCGGGCGATTGCGACACGCTGCTGCTGGCCGCCTGACATTTCAGCCGGATGATGAGACATACGGGACTCCAATCCGACTTTTTTGAGGGCCGTGATAGCAAGCTGTTCCCGTTTGCTGTGGGATACCCCCCGGTACATGAGCGGCAGTTCGACATTTTCGAGGGCCGTCAAGCCGGAGATCAGATTGAAACCTTGAAAGATGAAACCGATCTCCTGATTGCGTATATCGGACAGCTCGTTGTCCGTCATAATTGAAACATCATGACCGTCGAGATAGTAGTTACCGCTCGTCGGCACATCGAGACATCCGAGCATATTCATCAGAGTGGATTTTCCGCTTCCGGAGTGTCCGATAATCGCAACATACTCGCCTCTGTGGATCGTCAGACTAACGTGATTTAAAGCCCGGACTTCATTTTCGCCGGGATTATAGATTTTGCACATATCCTTGATTGTGATTAATGCTTCCAATTGGCCCTCCTCAAGCTGCATCTGTTATCAAATCTGTATTAAACTAATAATACAATAATACAGACGACAAAAACTGTCAATACAAAAATAATAAAGGTTTCTGATCAAAAAGAAAAGTTACATCTGTCATATAAAATATAAAAAATGAAGAACAGGAAAATGGTGGGAAATGTAACTTCTCTTATTATAACGAGTAAAGTATAAAAAGTATTTCAATATCTATGAAAAAAGATTTAAGTTTTTATTAAGAAACACTAGATATAGTTAAAAAAAAGACTTTTTATTGAATGCACCCCTATCTTATGGTACACTTACTTACGAAGTGGTGCGGGATGGAGACGGAGCGGATGAAGGGAAATTACGCCAATATTATTGTAAATATTTCACATGAAAATCTGGACAAGACCTTTCAGTATAAAATACCGAAGGAGCTGCAGGAAATCTTATGTGTTGGGGATTATGTCAGTATTCCGTTCGGCAGGGGCAGCCGCCTTATCCACGGATATGTGCTGGAAATTACCGAAAAGGCGGAATTTGCGCCGGAAAAGCAAAAAGAAATTGCCGGGATCGTAAATGACAGCAGCCTTGTGGAATCCAGATTGATTCAGCTTGCCTGGTGGATGAAGGAAAATTATGGATCGACAATGATTACCGCATTAAAAACCGTACTGCCGATCAAAAAGAAAGTTAAGGAAAAAGAGGAACGTTCGGTAAGACTGCTGATTTCCGGGGAGGAGGCCGCAGAGCGTCTCGCCTTTTACGAAAAGAAGCATCAGACCGCGCGTGCACGTATATTATCTGAACTGATCAGAGAGAAAAAAATTGATTACCGGCTTATAACAGGGAAGCTGAATATTTCATCGGCAACCCTCAAGCTGATGGAAGAGCAGGGGGTTCTTACCATAGAGTCAGCACGGATTTATCGCAATGTGCTGCAGGGCAGTGTCAGAACAGAAAAAAAAGAATTAAATGAATTTCAGAAGCCGGTGGCCAAGAAAATCATCGAAGATTATGGGAAGGGCGAACGGAAGACCTATTTGATCCGGGGTATTACGGGAAGCGGAAAGACCGAAGTTTATATGGAGGTTATTGATGCGGTCGTAAAGGACGGAAAGCAGGTTATCGTATTGATCCCGGAAATTGCGCTGACCTATCAGACGGTTCTGCGCTTTTACAAGCGTTTCGGCAACAGAGTGTCGACACTTCATTCTAAGCTTTCGGACGGAGAAAAGTATGATCAGTTTGAGCGTGCGAAGAATAAGGAGGTCGACGTGATGATCGGTCCGAGATCCGCGTTATTTACTCCGTTTCCGAATCTGGGACTCATTATTATTGACGAGGAGCATGAAAGCTCATACAAAAGCGAGACAATGCCGAAATATCATGCGCGGGAGGTTGCGGGCGAGCTTGCGCGGCTGTATGGGGCGTTTGTGATTCTTGGCTCTGCGACGCCTTCGCTGGAAGCATATTATCAGGCAAAAAGGGGAGACTATCAGTTGTTTTCTCTTGACAGCCGCGCACTTGATGCGAAGCTGCCGTCTGCTGCTATCGTGGATTTACGAAAAGAGCTGAAGGAGGGTAATCGCTCGATATTCAGCAGGCTGCTCAGGGAAAAAATAGAAGAGCGTCTCGCAAGGGAAGAACAGATAATGCTCTTTTTAAACAGGAGGGGGTTTGCCGGTTTTATTTCGTGCCGTTCCTGCGGGCATGTGATGAAATGCCCGCACTGCGATGTATCGTTGTCAAGGCATGGAAACGGCAGGCTTGTCTGCCATTACTGCGGTTACGAGCAGCCGGATGTGACAGTCTGCCCCGAATGCGGTTCTTCATTCATCGGCGGGATGCGTGCCGGTACAGAACAGATTGAGCAGCAGATTAAGCGAGCGTTCCCTTATGCAAATGTGCTGCGTATGGATGCGGATACAACAAGAAAAAAAGATGGCTATGATCAAATATTAAGCGCATTTGCCAATAGGGAGGCTGATATTCTCGTCGGCACGCAGATGATCGTAAAGGGTCATGATTTCCCTTATGTGACGCTAGTCGGTATTCTGGCTGCGGATCTGTCGTTAAATGTCAATGATTATCGTGCCGCAGAACGCACGTTCCAATTGCTGACGCAGGCAGCGGGGAGGGCCGGCAGAGGCGAGCGGGAGGGAGAAGTGATCATTCAAACCTACAACCCGGATCATTACAGCATTGCGGCAGCCGCAAGACAGGACTATCCGGCTTTCTATGAGGAAGAAATCGGATACCGGTCACTGATGGGTTATCCTCCCGCCGGTCATATGCTTGCTATATTAATAGAAGGAACGGATGAAGTCCAAACTGCTTCCTATAGCTGTGAATTGGCAGAATGTCTGAAGTATGATATAATGTCATTCGACATGATACCGCGCTGCAGCGAAGCGGAGCGTGATCTGTCAGTGCAGCCGGAGGTTTCATTGATAGGTCCTGCGGATGCATCGGTTCGCAAGATCAGCGATATTTATCGCAGGATGATTTATTTAAAGACAAAGGACTATGAACGGCTGAAAAAATTAAAGGACAGGGCAGAAGTATTTTTGGAAAATCATAAGCAGCAAATGATCCGTATCACCTTTGATTTCGATCCGGTAAACGGTTATTAAAATACGCGTCCCCAAAAGGGAAATTGAGTAGAGGAAATAAGAAAGAGGGAACAGATATGGCATTACGGACAATCAGAGAAATAGGGGACGAGGTTCTGACGAAGCAGTGTAAAGAAGTAAAGGAAATGACACCGCGGCTGAAGACGCTCGTCGAGGATATGCTGGAGACAATGTATGAAGCGGAGGGTGTCGGTCTCGCGGCACCGCAGGTAGGTGTTTTAAAAAGAATTGTGGTAATCGATACGGGAGACGGCCCGCATGTGCTTATCAATCCGCGTCTTGTGGAGACTTCGGGCGAACAGACCGGAAACGAGGGCTGCTTAAGCGTTCCGGGTAAGATCGGTATCGTGACAAGACCGAATTACGCCAAGGCGGTTGCACTCGATATTAACATGAAGCCGGTCGAAGTCGAAGGGACCGAGCTTAAGGCACGTGCGATCTGTCATGAGCTCGATCATCTGGACGGACATTTGTATGTCGACAAGGTTGAGGGCAGACTCATGGACCTCGAGGAGCTTGCCGATGATGTGGAAGAAGAGGATGAGGAATGAAAATCATATTTATGGGGACTCCTGATTTTTCAGTGTCCATATTAAAAGCGCTGATTGACAGCCCGCATGAGGTGACGGCTGTGGTGACACAGGAAGATAAGCCGAAGGGAAGAGGAAAAGAACTTTCCGAAACACCCGTAAAAAAATGCGCAAAGGAGGCCGGGATTCCGGTTCTTCAGCCGGCCAGGATCAAGGCGGCCGAAGCGGTGGAAGCGCTCAGGGGCTTTGATGCAGATGTATTTGTTGTGGCAGCCTTCGGACAGATTTTGTCTAAGGAAATTCTAAAGATCCCCCGGTTTGGCTGCATTAATGTACATGCCTCTCTGTTGCCGAAGTACCGCGGGGCTGCTCCGATCCAATGGGCGATTATTGACGGGGAAAAGGAAACGGGCGTTACAATCATGCAAATGGAAGAAGGACTGGATACGGGAGATATGCTGTTAAAGGCGGTCACACCGATCGAAAGGACAGAAACCGGCGGCGGTCTTCACGACAAGCTGGCAAAGGCGGGTGCATTGCTCTGCGTTGAGGCGCTGAAGCAGATTGAGGCGGGAACCGCTGTGCCGGAAAAGCAGAATGATACCGATTCTTGCTATGCCAAAATGCTGACAAAATCAATGGGAAAGCTTCAATTTGAGAAAAGTGCGGCGGAACTGGAACGGCTGATCAGAGGACTCAATCCATGGCCGGGCACATACACGTACTATCATGGTAAAACATTAAAAATATGGGCTGCCGCCGTATGTGACGAAGCGGTGACCGGAAAGCCGGGTATGATCGCCAGAGTGGCCCCGGATGCTGTTTATGTGAACACAGGCAAAGGGCTATTGCAGATAAAGGAATTTCAGTTCGAAGGCAGGAAGCGGATGTTTGCGGAACAGTTTTTGCTTGGCTGCAAGATGCTCACTGGCGAGGTTTTTGAAAATCAGTCGTAATCACGCCCGACTATTATAAAGGAGATGAGTGTATGGGATATTATAACTATTATCCGTATTTTGACAGTACCTACATTCTTGTGCTGATCGGAGCCATTATTTCGATCTGGGCATCCGCGAGAGTGAAATCAACTTATACAAAATATGCACAGGTGACGAGCAGAAGCGGTATTACGGGTGCTGAAGCTGCCGGCCGGATTTTGCGCGGTGCGGGTATTTATGATGTGACCGTTCAGCATGTGCCGGGAAGTCTGACCGATCATTTCGATCCGCGCAGCAAGGTACTGCGTTTATCGGACAGCGTTTATAGTTCCTCTTCCGTTGCGGCGATCGGCGTTGCGGCGCATGAATGCGGACATGCGATGCAGCATAATGAGGATTATTTTCCTCTGAAGCTGCGCAGTGCAATTGTTCCGGTTGCAAATTTTGGCTCAAAGGCGGGCATACCGATTATTATTGCCGGAGTCGTGTTTTCTTATTTTCAGCCGTTAATCACGGTCGGCATTTTATTGTTTTCTCTCGGCGTTGCATTTCAGCTTGTGACGCTGCCGGTAGAATTTGATGCCTCCAGACGTGCGCTCGCCGTGCTGGAAGGCTCCGGCATGCTGCAGGAACAGGAGCTTGGCTATTCCAGAAAGGTGCTGAAGGCAGCAGCCCTGACCTATGTAGCGGCAGCGGCAGCATCAATTTTGCAACTTTTACGGTTGATCCTGCTGTTTGGAGGAGGAAGAAGGAGACGTGACTAACGACAGACTGATCATATTGGAAACGCTGCTTGCAATTGGACAGGAGGAAGCCTACAGCCATCTGATCATCAAGGATGTGTTGGACAAATACGCTTATCTGGACAGGCAGGAGCGCAGCTTTATTAAGCGTGTCACGGAAGGAACACTGGAACGCCGAATTGAGCTGGATTATCTCATTGATCGATTCAGCAGCACAAAGACCAAAAAGATGAAGCCGGTAATTCGTACGATTCTTGAGATGGGCGTTTACCAGTTAAAATATATGGATGCGGTTCCCGCATCCGCAGTTTGTAATGAATCGGTAAAGCTTGCGGAGAAAAAGGGTTTTCGTACGCTGAAGGGCTTTGTGAACGGTGTTTTACGCAATATTGCGAGAAATCTGAACGCAGTTGATTACCCCGAACGGGAGGAGGATATCCTTACTTATTTTTCTGTCCGTTATTCAATGCCCCAATGGATCGTAGCCCTGTTTCTGGAGGAGAGGGGAGAGGAGATAACCGAAAAGCTGCTTCAGGCATTTTTGGAACCAAGAGCAGTCACAATACGGACAAATCTTTCAAAAATCTCAGTATCCGATTTGAAAAAATGTCTGCGGGAGGAGGGCGCGCAAGTGGAGCAGGCACCGTATGTGCCCTATGCGCTGCGTCTGACCGGAACAGATTCGATTGCCGGGCTTTCCTCCTTTCAAAAAGGTTTTTTTCAGGTGCAGGATATCAGTTCGATGCTCGTTTGCGAACTGGCCGGTATCCGGTCCGGTAAAAATGTGATTGACGTTTGCGCCGCGCCGGGCGGAAAAGCGCTCCATGCGGCCGATCTGCTGGACGGAAGCGGACATGTGGAAGCGCGGGATCTGACAGAAATAAAGGTCAGCCTGCTAAAGGAAAATATACAGCGCTGCGGTTTTTTTAATATCAGCGCAGATGTGCAGGATGCAAGAGTTCTGACGGAGGAGTCGATTGAACAGGCGGACATTGTACTTGCCGATCTGCCGTGCTCCGGGCTTGGAATTATGGGACGAAAGAATGATATCAAGTACCGCACATCTCCCGAAAAGCTCGAATCATTAGTCACTCTGCAAAGGAATATTCTGCGCATGGCCGGCAGCTATGTGAAGCCGGGCGGTATACTGATGTTCAGCACATGTACGATTCATCGGGCCGAAAATGAGGAAAATGTTTCCTGGATAAAGGAGCATTTGCCGTTTGCGTCAGTTTCATTGGAAGACCGGCTGCCCCGTGGAATTGCAGTACTGACAGCGGCAAAGGGTTATGTACAGCTTTTGCCGGGTGTTCATGATACGGACGGTTTTTTTATTGCAAAATTTCAAAAGAAATCATTATAAAACAAGGCGAAAATATGGAAAAAAGAGATATTCGGTCGATGACTTATGAGGAACTTGAGGAGGAACTTTTCGAACTTTCCGAAAAAAGGTTCCGCGCGGGACAGATTTATGACTGGCTGCATAGAAAGCAGGCTGCAGGCTTTGAGGAAATGAATAATTTGCCCAAGGAGCTCAGACAGAAATGTAAAGAACGGTTTGAAATTTATGAGGTAACACCGATTCAGGTGCAGGAATCTCAAATTGACGGAACAAAAAAGTATTTATTTGGCCTGTATGATCATAATATGATAGAAAGTGTATGGATGCGGTACGAGCATGGCAATTCCGTCTGCATCTCGTCGCAGGCCGGCTGCCGGATGGGCTGCCGCTTTTGCGCATCGACGATCGATGGCCTCATGCGCAGTCTGACTCCTTCGGAAATGCTCGGCCAGATTTACGGAATCATGAGGGACACGGGTGAGAAAGTTTCAAATGTCGTAGTGATGGGATCGGGCGAGCCGCTTGATAACTACGACAATCTTCTGCGCTTTCTCCGTCTGCTGACGGATGAAAAGGGACTTCATATCAGCCAGAGGAATATTACGGTGTCCACTTGCGGACTTGTGCCGGAAATCAGGAAGCTTGCACAGGAAAAGCTGCAAATTACACTTGCGGTTTCTCTGCATGCGGCGACGGATGAAAAACGAAAAAGTCTGATGCCTATCGCGAACCGCTACTCGCTGAGTGAGCTGATAGAGGCATGCCGGTATTACTTTATGTGTACAGGACGCCGACTGACGTTTGAATACAGTCTTGTGGGGGGCATTAACGATACGGATGCGGATGCGGCTGCCCTGACAAGGCTTGTAAGAGGGTTGAACTGTCATATAAATCTCATTCCGGTGAATCCGATAAAAGAACGGGATTACATACAGTCAGAGAGGGCTGTGATTGGGGCATTTAAAAATAAACTTGAAAAAAATCGTATAAATGTTACTATTAGAAGGGAAATGGGTCGGGATATCGACGGGGCATGCGGGCAATTGCGCCGGAGACATATGACAGGAGAACCATCGGAAAGGAGAGAGGGGCTATGCTGAAAACATTTTCTAAAACTGACATCGGACAGAGCAGAAGGTTGAACCAGGACTGTGTCTATACTTGTGAAGTGCCGCTGGGTAATCTCCCCAATCTTTTTATTGTTGCGGACGGCATGGGCGGCCATAATGCAGGTGATTATGCGTCGGCATATACAGTAAAAGCAATCGAACGCGAGGTCATGCTGTGCGAGGAAACCGAGCCTGTCAAGATTATGAAGGAAGCGATCGAGTGTGCCAATGAAGAGATTTATAAAAAGGCCGAAGCGGAAGAGGATTTCAAGGGAATGGGTACGACTGTCGTCGTAGCGACAATTTTGGACGATGTTCTGTATGTCGCTAATGTCGGGGACAGTCGGTTGTATTTGATCGATGAGGAGATTCAGCAAATCACGAAGGATCATTCGCTTGTCGAGGAAATGGTCCGAATCGGGGAGATAGAAAGAAGTGCTGCGCGTATGCACCCGGATAAAAATATTATTACGCGGGCGATCGGTGCCTTGGCAACGATAGAGATTGACTTTTTTGAGGTGGATTTAAAGCGGGGTGATCTGATACTGATGTGTTCGGACGGCCTGACCAATATGATAGAGGATGAGGATATCAGAATAGTCGCAAGAGCACAGCGGGACGTCGTGCAAATCGTGGAGGAGCTGATCAGGGTAGCGAATCACAATGGCGGCAAGGATAATATTGCGGTTATTATCATAGAACCATTTGCGGATGAGGTGAGTAGATGTTAAGACCAGGGACAATTCTCGGAGATCGTTATGAAATTATAGAAAAAATCGGCGCCGGCGGAATGGCGGACGTCTATAAGGCCAAATGTCACAAGCTGAACCGCTATGTGGCGATCAAGGTTCTGAAGGCGGAATATTCCTCTAACAAGAATTTCGTATCCAAATTTCGAGTGGAGGCGCAGTCCGCAGCAGGACTGATGCATCCGAATATCGTCAATGTTTATGACGTGGGCGAAGAAGACGGCATGTATTATTTTGTTATGGAGTTGGTAGAGGGTATCACATTAAAGAATTATATTGAAAAGAAAATCAGGCTGTCGGTCAAGGAAGCGGTCAGCATCGCTATTCAGGTATCGATGGGCATTGAGGCAGCTCATAACAACGGAATCATTCACAGAGACATCAAGCCTCAGAATATTATTATTTCAAAGGAAGGAAAGGTGAAGGTTGCCGATTTTGGCATTGCGCGTGCGGCAACAAGTGATACGATCACTTCCCATGCGATGGGCTCGGTGCATTATACTTCGCCGGAACAGGCAAGAGGCGGCTATTCGGATGCAAAGAGCGATATTTATTCGATTGGAATTACCTTATTTGAAATGGTGACGGGACGCGTACCGTTTGACGGTGAGACGACAGTCGCAATCGCGATCAAGCATATTCAGGAGGAGATGCCGTCACCGCGTATATTTGTGCCGGAAATACCGGTCAGCGTCGAACAGATTATATTCAAATGTACACAGAAGAATGCGGATCGCCGCTATTTCAATATGAATGAGCTGATTCAGGATCTAAAACATTCCCTGATCAGTCCTGATGAGAATTTTGTGACAATTCTTCCGGGAGCAAGCAGTGAAGGGACAAAGGCGATTACGGATATCGACCGCAGGGAAATCAGACAGCAGGTGACGCCCTCTTATCAGGAACCGATTTATCAGGAACCGATTTACGGCGGATATGCGCAGTATGAGGAGGATGACGACGAGGAAGAGGAGTATGTGCCCCGCACTTCGAAGAAGAGCCGGGATACGAAATATAAGAGGCCGGAGGAGTCTGCAAAGAGTCGTAAAAACAGCTCTTCAGCCGGCCGCTCCCGTCAGATTAAGCCGGAGGAGACTTACAGACGCGACGATTATTATGAGGATGACGAGGATTTGGATGACGATGTAGATCCGAAGATGGAAAAGGTGATGACGGTGTTGATGATCGTCGCGGCGATTATTATCGCACTTGTCGCGGTATTTGTTGTAGGAAAAGTGCTCGGTCTGTTCGGGG
>JASGGU010000086.1:0-15911 GCA_047602645.1 Lachnospiraceae bacterium
TAGCCGAACCGCTCATGTGCAGTCAGCGGAGCAAGCTCTTCAATCACCTTTTTATAATGTCCGCTCAAATCGGCCTCCTCTGCCGCAAGGGAATCAAAAATTCCGATCAGGGGGTCATTAAACAGCAAAAATTTAGAAGAATTGTTAGGCTCTTCCCAGCTTTTATCAAAAATATTACTGTTATCGATTTTCAAAAAATCATTCAGAGAAAACCCGGTCAGTACCTCAAACTTTTCAACCTCCGTCTCGGTGCAGGCTGCATCCTGAGCATACACATATTCCGCATTCATATACAGTGCGGGCAAAACAGAGAAGCTGCTTGCCTCCGCGCCGTTATCACCCCAGCAAGTGATGACGTTCCGCTTGATACCGGCTTCCCGAAGCGCTCTGGTCGCTTCAAGACCCGTTCTTAAGCTGTAATGGTTGTGTGGTGTAAAGCCGGTAAATCGCCAAGCGGTGCCGGCAAAGGAAACCTCCCGCGCAATCTTTTTATGTTTTTTGAGCATTTCCAGATAATGCGTCATATCAGTTGAAAAATAATCCCAATAAGCAAGCGTCAGGCCACCCGGAATATCCGGCATCGAAACCGGAGCCTTATTATTTACATAATATTCTCCCCCATAGGCCAGCCGGAAGAACATGTCACTCCACATTTCCGGCTCCAGGCCGTATTTCTCACAGATTTTCATCACCCGGCCGAGATGATTTAAGATGACCTCTTCCCGGTTATGATAGCCGTTTTTCTGCAAATACTTCCCAAGTCCGACCATATACGCCTCATCCATACCGATATTGACTTTTCTGCTCGCAAATGCCTCCGAAACCGTCCTGAGCAGGCGTTCGATAAACACATAGGTTTTTTCTTCCCCGCATAATAAAATGTCATCTGTATCAATGATTTCCTGATATTCCTCATAGCGCGTGATCTGATTCAAATGTGCAAGCGTCTGCACATAGCCGCGCAGTTCAATGCCAAGACGTGCCGCATAAGCATCCAGCTTTTTTAATTCCTCAAGCGTCATCGCTCCGCGCATATAGCCAAAGTAGGGCTCACCCTCAACTTCGATCGTATCCTCCATATAAAAGCCGACAAACGTATAGCCCATCAGCGCCGCATAGCAAAGAAACCGTTTCACCGCATCGGGATGCATGACCGCATTCCTCGAAAAATCAAGCATGATGCCAAATTCCTCAATGCTTCTGGACTCACTTTTTTCATACGAACACCGCCCCTGCCGTTCCATCATTCCAACCGTCAGGAGCGCACGTGAAAAATCAGTAAGCTCATGAAAAGAAATCATCACACCTTCTGCAGTGCGCACGATCCGGTATCCCTCAACCTCCGTTTTTACCGCCGTCAAGACAAGCTCTCCTTCTCCTTCTCTGACAGAAAGAAAAGAACTGAGTTCTCCTGCGATAAACTGCAATTCCTTTTCACAACCGGTCATATTCAGCTTCATGCTTCTCCTCCGTGAATGCGGATCTGTCCATGCCCTGATCCAAACGCTGATTCACTTAAATTTATGGATATTTCATTTTTCATTTTATCAAATTACCGCCTGCTTTTCAATAAGCAAGAATCAGTCAATCCAAATATCCCATGTTTTTTCAATAGACCGGCAACCTATTTCTATAAAAATTTATTCTCATATGCTCTAACTGCCTCTCTGCATGAATATAGATGATAATAAAGAGCAATTCATACGAGGGCGCGATATGGGATTTTATATTTATGTAGAAAAAGATGTCAAGGTTTATGTAGAGGATATCAATCCATCCGGTCAGGAAGCTGTTTTCTTTGTTCATGGCTGGCCCGGAAACCACAATTTATTTGAATATCAATTTAACTATCTTCCCAAGATGGGATACCGGTGCATCGGCATCGATTACAGAGGGTTCGGCAATTCCGACAGGCCATGGACAGGGTATGATTATAATCGGTTGTCGGATGATATTCGCCAAGTAGTCAACGCAATGCATCTGCAGCGTTTTACGCTTTTAGGCCATTCCACAGGCGGCGCAATTTGTATTCGTTATATGGCACGACATAGAGGATACGGCGTATCAAAGCTTGTCCTGTGTGCCGCTGCCGCTCCAAGTCTGATTCAGCGTCCTTACTTCCAATACGGACTGAAAAAGGAAGATGTGTTGAATATCATCAGTGGCGTGCATAAAGACCGGCCTAAAACACTGCGAGAATTTGGTGATACGATCTTTTATAACCCCGTCAGTGCCGCTCTTTCCGACTGGATTTTCCAATTGGGCCTGCAGGCTGCCGGTTGGTCAACCGCAGCAATTGCAAATACATGGCTGGATGAGGAGGAATTGTTTCATGATTTAGAAAAAATCAATACTTCGACCTTGATTCTTCATGGTCTTAACGATCAAGTATGTCTCTATCCTTTGGCAGTTGCACAGAATGTCGGTATCAAGAATTCAAAGCTCATCCCTTTTGAATCATGCGGACATTTTCTATTCTATGACCAGCGCAAAAAGTTCAACGAAGAGTTGCTCAAATTCCTTAAAGAATGATAGATCCGAGCGCTAATCTTGCGGCTTTTAAGGCATGAATCCTTGTCGTGTCAAAAACGGGCAGGTCTACATCCTTTTGCCGGATCAGCAGCCCGATTTCCGTACAGCCTAAAATGACCCCCTGGGCTCCCTGCTCTGCAAGATGACCAATCATCATCTGGTATTTTTTTTTCGAGACTTCCGAAATAATACCCAGGCATAATTCCTGATAGATGACATCATTTACCGTCTCGATCTCCTGTTCATTCGGGATCAGGACGGTAATTCCTGCGCGTGTCAGCTTTTCCTTATAGAAATCCTGTGTCATCGTATATTTTGTTCCGAGCAAAGCGACCTTCGTAATATGCTGACGGTTCAATTCATCCGCTGTTGCTTCCGCGATATGAATAATCGGAATGCCGATTCTGCTCTGGATCTGAGGCGCTACCTTATGCATCGTATTCGTACAGATCACAATAAAATCCGCGCCTGCCCTTTCAAGATTTTCGGCTGCTTCCGATAAAATATCCGCGCTTTTATTCCAGTCACCGTCTGCCTGACAGCTCTCAATTTCCGAAAAATCCACACTGTAAAGCAGCACTTTTGCCGAGTGCAGTCCGCCAAGCTCCTGTTTTACTGTCTCATTTACAATTTGATAATACGTAACCGTGCTTTCCCAGCTCATTCCTCCAATAAATCCTATCGTTTTCAAAATTACTTCCCTCCCTGCATGAGTTCCCTCTTAATTTCAGGAACAGATTTTCCGCTTTTCCTAAGATTCCTAATCAGTTTGATCCACTCCATACTCTCAACTCGTCTGTATCTTCTTGTGAGATTTTCTTCCGCCTGTTCAAAGGGCAGAAGTCCTTCCTCGGTATAAAATTTCAGGGTACTGTACCTGATATCAGTCAGCCTTACAAGCTCGCCGATCGTCACATACTCTGCCTGTTCGATTACTTCCAGGCTTCTTTGTCTGGACATGATAGTTCCCTCCCGCTTCAGCTAAATAAGACAAACATCGTAGTCATAACGGAAATCATTGTGTCTACATACTCTATCATATCGCTGACTACTTTTCCTTCCGGCAAATTGACAATTTCCCGCAGCTTGTTTTTCATTTCCTTCTGCTCAAATCCCGAAAAATAATTTTTCAAGCTTTTACTCTTTTCCAAAAGAATAATCAGTGCCGCAATATCCTCCGTAACCTCTCCGCCCTCCAGCAGTTCCGCCCGCACCATGTCAATGATCCGATTAATCGCTGCCTTTGCGGGAATATAACTCTTTCTTTTTCCAAACAGTCCCACTCTTCCGGCTTCTGTTAAACCGGCACCCTCCAATGTACTGCCCACAGAATAAAACAGTTCATCAAACTGCTTTTCTGTCATGGAATACAGATAGGCTCCTACCACCTTTTCTATATTAACAGACTTACTGTGATCAATAAAATCATAGAGCGGCTTCAAATAGTCCCTGCCTGACGGAAGCGGGGCAAGTACCGTAATGTCCTTTTTATCAACTAAAATGCAATTTTCAAGCTTTAAATCCAACAACCCGGCGGCAATAAAACATATTTTCCTTTCCATCCGAAAGTCCGAAAGTATCCCCTTTTCATTAACGGCACAAATCAAATATTGCTGTGTAATCGATAAATCCATCATTTCTGTTACCTCCAAATTATTTAATTTCTCTTGCCACTTATTACTTACTACTTATCACTTATTATTTACTATAACAAAATTTTTAGAATTAGTCAATTAGTTTTGAGTGAACTATTAGGGACCGGATGCAAGTCAGTGCTTTACTAACGCAAGTCAGTATCAGATCTGTTGCAAATTTCCCAAAAAAAATTTATACTTTTAGCAGACCGTAAACTCATATATTTATGACAAACGAAGAAAAAGAGGTGAAGGCTTGATCTTCAAACTGGAACATCATTCAAATCTGGAAGAGGTTGAAGTGGTAATTAAATATACCGCAATGAATGAAGAGATTGAACGCATTCTTTCGCTGCTTAAATCTGCCGACAAGAAAATAAAATGTGTCGGCAAAGGCATGGAAAAGTTTATCAGCATCTCTGACATCTATTATATAGAAAGCATTGATAAAAAGACCTTCATTTACTGTGAAAAAGAGATTTATCGGACAGATTTGCGGCTTTATCAGCTATTAGATCAGCTGGAAGAACATGACTTTGTACAAATCAGCAAGTCCTGCATCCTGAATACAAATGTATTGGAAGCGATCAGGCCGCTGGCCAACAGCAGAATGGAAGCCCTTCTCAAAAATTCCGAAAAACTTTATGTAAGCAGAAAATATCTTGCGGGGATTAAAGCAGCTTCACAGAAAGGGGGATTCTTATGAAAAAAATTATTTCGAATATTATGGCTACGACAGGGGTCTCCATCCTTCTTTTAACTGCAATCGGGGCGGTTATGGGCGGATGCGCTCTGTTTTTCAGCTCCATCTTTCAGACACTGGGGGTAAATATCGTCATTCATACCGGACTTTTCCTGATCAGCCGGATGGAAAGCAAATCCATCCTTATTGAAACAATACTCGATATCGGTTTTATTACTGTCGTTGTTCTGTTGTTTGGGGCTGTTTTTGACTGGTATGCAGACTTTCCGGTCTGGATGCTGATTATCATATCTGTCATCGTGTATTTTTTCAGCGTTTCTATAAAAATTTTCAGAGCGAATAAGGAAATAGATGAAATTAATCATTTGCTGCAAATACGAAACAAGAGGAAAGAAGGACAGGAAATTGAAACAGATCTTAAACACGACTGATATTACAAAGGATTACGGACGGGAACAGGTACTGAATGGAATCAGCCTTTCAATTTCAGAAAATACGTTTACCGCCATACTTGGCCACAGTGGCTGCGGAAAATCCACCTTATTAAATATTCTTTCAGGATTGCTGCGCCCGACAAGCGGAACAGTCATGTATAAAGGAGAAGCAATCACCTCTTTTTCAGAAAAAAATCTGGCCGATTGGAAGCGCTGTGAAGTCGGCTATGTATTCCAAAACTATCTGTTATTAAATAATCTGACAGCCGGGGAAAACATCAAGATCGGCATCAGCCCTAACAAGACTCCGCTGTCCTTCGAACGCTTAACGCATATTCTTGAAATTGATCACCTTTTGAAAAAATTCCCTTCTCAGCTGTCGGGCGGACAAAAGCAGCGTGTCGCTATCGCACGGGCAGTGATTAAGAGTCCTGATCTGCTTTTTTGTGATGAAGCCACCGGTTCATTAGACGAAACAAACAGTAAGCTGGTCGTAACCCTGCTGCATGAATTAAAAGCCGTATTCGGCATTACGGTTCTTTTTACAACCCACAATCAACAGATTGCAGAAACCGCAGACCGAGTATTAACTATGAAAAACGGTACGCTTTCAAAGGACATGGTAAATAATCATCCAATTACAGCAGACAGAATGGTTTGGGGGTAACGAATGAAACTTGCAGTGAAACAGATTACAACAGAGCTTTTTCATAATAAAATCTTTATTTTTTTACTGCTGTTACTTATGGGGCTCACCTCTCTCTCCTTCTTTTTTGTAAGGTTTTCAATTGATGGAAATATGGCGGTACTAAATAGTCTCAATAATTTAAACAAAAATCAGCAGCTTTATAAAAATGCGCTGGACTCCAACACCTCACTGGCTTATCTCTTTTTTCTCGCATCGGCCGGCCTGACAGTCTTCGTCATCCTGATGTTCTTCTATCGTTTTTTCAGGACAAACAGAGTCATGATCGGCTGCCTGAAATCTTTGGGATTTCAAAATGATTCCCTGCAATGGGTATTCACGCTGTTTATCGCCGCGCTTTCTATGTTGGGAGCTCTTGCGGGCATGATAGGCGGTTATTATTTATCAACTGTTTTGATTGAAGCAAATAGGCAGACCTATTCTGTCAGCGGACTTGTGAAAGATGTAAACCCCCTGTCTGTATTTGTGGGTCTTGGACTGTCAACGCTTGTTTTTTCAGCCACAGCCTTTTTTACCTACTTCTTCATTTCCGGCAAAGAAACCGGAACGCTGCTTGCCGGTAATTATCAAGCGGCCTATTCCGGCACGCCATACATATCGGATAAAACCAGCAAGCTTGCTCTAAGTGTCTCACTGCGAAAGCCTGTCGCAATACTGCTGATTCTAATTGCAGTGATGTCTTTTTCTATATTTGTTATCTTGGGATGTTCCCTTAACATCAGTAACCAAAAGGTCTTTGACTCGCAGACGATCGGCCACAATTACGAATGTGACGTACACTACCCGACTGTGTGTTTCAATGCATCGAATGTACAAAAAGCCCTTCCTTACATGGAAGCGGCGGGAACAGTCGCATTCGGTTCCCATCGCGTGGAACAGAATGTGACCGCGCTTTATACGCAAAGCCCTGTTTTAGAATTACAAAACAGCAGCGGTGATCCCGTAGTTTTACCAAAAAGCGGAGAGGCGGTTATCGGTCCCGGCCTGGTCGAAACCTACGGGCTTCATGTTGGCGACACGGTGACGGTGAAGATCGGCAGCACCGATGTCCGACTTCGCGTGCGTGCAGCTGCGGCAAATGCAAAATCGGGCACAATCTACATCAACACAGAACAAATGACGCAAATGATGAGACTGCCTGCCGGCTCCTATACCGGAGAACTTTATTCAACCGCACCCGACTGCCTGCCTGAGGAAGCAGAGGTTATTACCAGAGCGCAGCGCATTGAGAATTTGAACCGCAGTGCTACATCCAATAAAACCAGTGCCGTCATCAATCAGGTGACCGGAATTCTCGTCGGATGCATCTTGCTGTTTCTTGCACTATATGTGAATTTTCAGGATAACACACGAGATATTCTGATCCTTCATATAATCGGCTATCAAATGAAACAAATTCGTAAAATGCTGATTGATATTTATCTTCCGATTCTATGGTTTACCTTTATAATAACACTGCTGCCGAGTATTTTTACAGCACGGGCAATTCAGCGTTCCCTCTCCATCACAACAAAGGATTATATGCCGTTCGGAACAAGTCCTTCTGTCATCCTTCTCTCTTTTGCTGTCATAACGATCATTTATCGGTGCGTTCTGACCAGCTTTTCTTTTGGTATCCGGCGCATCATTCAAAAGGAAAATCGTACGCAATCTATCATAACCGAATAGAAACAGAATATTTAGGAAAAACCTCTTGCTCATGACGTAACGTAATGAGTTATACTAACGTCAGGAGGTCAAAAATATGGAAAAAAATAAAGCGATACCGCAAGGGTATATGACTGTGGGAGAAGCGGCTAAAAAAATGGGGGTTACCGTCCGCACCCTGCAATATTACGACAAAGAAGGCCTGCTCTCGCCGTCATCTGAGAGTGAAGGCGGTCGCCGGCTCTATACTGACAAGGATGTAATCAGGCTTTATCAAATTCTGTCGCTGAAACATCTTGGTTTTTCATTGGATACGATCAAAAATCAGCTGATAGATCTTGAAACTCCTGCAGACGTTGCAAACGCGCTTGCGCAGCAGGCCTCGACCATACGGGAGCAGGTGGCTGCCCTGTCAAAATCACTGCGGGAGATAGAAACCCTGCAGGCGGAGGTTGTGCAAATGCAATCGGTAGATTTCAGGAAATACGCCGATATTATTACGAACCTGCAAATGCAAAACGAGTTCTATTGGCTGATTAAGCATTTCGATGACAATACCCTTGCGAATTTTAGAAATCGTTTCGATAAGGAAAGCAGCCTTAAAATTATTGAGAGTTATACACGTCTGCAATCGGAAGCAATACGGCTTCAAGAAGAGGGTGTACCGCCTGAAAGCGAAAGGGGACAACACTTTGCTAAAGAATTTTGGGATATGATTACAGAATTTACAGGCGGGGATTTAAGTATCGTATCTAAGCTGATGGAAACTGAAAATTTCAATGATCCGGACGAGGAACGCGCTCAAAAGCAAGCGACTGCGCACGCCTTTATGGAACCTGCTCTAGAAGCCTATTTTACGGCGTTGGGTTATCATACGTTACAGGAGGTGACAGAATGAGCACTGCCATACAAATTACGGGACTAAAGAAAAGCTATGGGGAACATATGGTACTCAAGAGCCTGCATTTCCAAGTGATGCAAGGTGAAATTTTTGCCTTACTCGGTGTGAACGGTGCAGGCAAAACCACCGCCCTTGAATGCATTGAGGGCCTACGAACATATGACAGCGGAAGCATCACAGTAAACGGCAGGGTGGGGATTCAACTGCAGTCAGCTTCTCTCCCGTCCCACATCAAACCGATGGAGGCTGTGCGGTTATTCGCAAAATGGAACAAAGCCAACATAAACAACCCCATGCTTGATGCTCTTGGGATTAATGAGCTGACAAAAAAGCAGTATAAGGAACTGTCAACCGGACAAAAGCGCCGTCTACATCTTGCCCTTGCCTTAATCAGCGACCCGGATATCGTATTTCTTGACGAGCCGACTGCCGGACTTGATGTAGAAGGCAGAATTTCACTTCATGACCAGATTCGCAAGCTGAAGGCCCAAGGAAAAACCATCCTTTTAGCCAGCCATGATATGGCGGAAGTCGAAAGCCTATGTGACCGCCTCGCGATTTTGAATAAGGGCAATATTGTGTTTTTAGGTACTGTTGACGAACTAACCGAGAAAATCGGCAGGCGCTATATCCTTCATATTAAGACCGTGCAGGGGGAAGAACGCTATGAATCTGACAGCATAGGAGACACCCTGCTGACTTTGCTTGAAAATTATAAACAGCATGGGATCACCGTGCTTGACGTTAAGATCGACCGTGGAACACTGGAACAGCATTTTATCGAAATAGCAAGGGGGAATGATAGATGAGCGCATTTTTATATGGAGCAGCATTGCAATGGAAACTGGATATCCGCAGCAAATCGCTGCTCATTACCTGCTATGCGGTTCCGCTTTTATTTTTTGCCATCATGGGAGGAATTTTCACTTCCGTAAATCCGGAATCAAAATACACACTCATACAATCCATGACTGTAATGGGGGTATCCATGGGTGCATTGATCGGACTTCCTCCTTCTCTTGTAGAAATTTATGCAAGTGACATAAAGAACGTATACAAAGCCAATGGTGTGCCATTGTATCTAGGTCTGATATCTATGTTTTTTTCGGCGTTTATCCACCTGTTAATGATGTGTGCGATCATCTGTATCGTCGCCCCCGTCGCTTTTGATGCAGTGCTCCCGCCAAATCTTCCATTGTATTTTGGCTCACTTGCTGTTTTCATTGCAGTATCCTTAAGTATCGGAAGCGTCCTTGGACTGTCCATGAAAAACCAGGCCAAGCTTACTATGATTTCCCAGATTGTATTTCTTCCGTCCATGATGCTGTCCGGAATTATGTTTCCTGTGAATCTGCTGCCGCAATCGCTTAGTTCCCTCGGAAAAATATTCCCTGCCGCATGGGGAAATTTGACGATGACAAGTGAAACCTTTAAGCCCAGCTTATTCATACCTCTGCTTGTGATGTTTTTTGCCGCAATCACAGCCTGCGGTTATGCGTTATCAAAGAAATCAAAGGAATAACACATCAGGTTGTAATCTCCTGTGTATTCTGGGGATAAATAATCACTAATGTTCCCTCTCGCACTGAGATACTGCTTGGTTCCCCTGTAAACTCATTGCTGATGCCGAGCGGACGAATATTGTACAGCGTTGCATCAACCAAACTGTATTTCAATCCCCTCTCATTTACACCAAAAGCAGTCTCTGAGTGGGAAAAAACAGAGATCGTCCCTCTGGCATCTGCCGAAAACCGAATGATGCAGTTCCAAATGGCGGTAATCACAGTATCTTTGTCAAACAAATATCCCCTACCTCCACGGCTGGCAAGCTCCGCCACGCATTGCATATTTGCAAGTGTATGATCCAGACGGCCTCCCGTACCGCCATAGATGTGGAAAACACGAAATCCTCGCTGCCATCCTTCATACAGAGCAGCCACCATATCCGTATCATCCTTTTCTCTCGGCAGCTGTATGGTGTTTAGACCATTATCAGGCGGTGTCTTAAGCGAGTCAAAGTCGCCCACGACAAGATCCGGAGTAATGCCGCAGCCTAACGCATACGTCAAGCCTCCGTCCGCAGCAATCACAAAGTCACCGGGCGACGGAGCCTTCGGCTGTCCATAAGCTTCCCCTGCGCCGAATAAAATACAGATTGACTCATTACTCATAGGAATACCCCCTTCATGAAACCTTCTAAAGAAACAACCATCCAATTAATTCTTACTATATGATCCAATTCATTTGCAAACAACATTGCGATACCGAATGAAAAAATCGACAGCAGCCCGTAAATGCAGATATTTCTTATCTTTGTCTCCTCTTTTATCTTCAAAATGACAGCAGAAATGCAAATCACAGATACGGCTATGGAAAAAAACGCCGGAACATAAGTAAACCACGCTCTTTCTGTCATTTCAGCCAGAATAAGGCCCGTTTCATATTCGTCCTCTACATGGATACCGCCGGTCAGCAACGGGGTCAAAACGACCCACAGGCAAAGAAGCAGACGCAGAAGGCTGTTTGTTACCGCAAAAGGCAATACCGCTCGTTTCATTTTTTTATTCGAAGCTCTATAGAAAAGTACGGTAGCTGCAATAGCCATGATTAAAGTAGCCGGCACACCAAAATCAAGCAGGCTGCCGGAAACCGTGCTGTATTCTTTCCTAAAATCTGTGTCGGTTGGAGATTTGTAGATATCTCCGACGCGATTGAATCCTGTGCTGCAAGCAACACCTCTCAGGGAATTGGCCCATCCATGCCCTACTTCATGGATAAAAATAGAGATTAAAAATACAACGATACAGACCACGCACCAGCAAAGTGCTTTTATGAACTTCTCCTTCACTCCCCTCACCCTTTCCCGCCATAACAGAATATGCTCTTCTTATTTTAATAGTTTCGTCCTCATCTGGCAAGAAGCGCACGACAAACGCATGAATATTTTTAAGTATTTATAAGAATGAGAAAAGTGTATAATCATTCCAAAGGGGATGAAAAAATGCACAAGACACTGAAGTATTTAGAAAAAGTAGAAGACGTAAGGCAGAAGAAAAAAATCCTGCACAAGATGAGCGATATAATAGCGCTGGTATTTTTTGCAATGCTGGCAAACGCAGATGAATGGCCGGCAATTGAAATATTTGGTAAGGAACATGAGAAGTTTCTGCGCAGATATTTGGAGCTTCCTAACGGCATTCCTTCCCACGATACGATACAACGGGTATTTACAATTGTATCACCTGAGTTTCTACAAAAATTCCAAATGCTTTGGAATGAGATGCTCAGCAGCGGGGAAGGGGAAAAAATCAAAAAAATCCTTGCAATTGATGGCAAAACACAATGCGGAAACAGGAAGAAAGACCAAAAGGCGAACCATATTGTCAGTGCGGTGGGCGAGAATGGGATTTGCCTTGGGCAAAAGCGAGTGGATGAAAAGACCAACGAAATCACAGCGATTCCTGAACTGCTTGACGATTTAAATGTGAAAGGTCACATAATTACAACCGACGCAATGGGAACGCAGATTGAAATCGTGAAGAAAATCCGGAAAAAGCAGGCCGAATACGTGCTTGCGCTGAAAGGAAACCAGGGTAGACTGTATGAGGATGTGAAATTGTACTTTGAGGATGATGGATTACTGGCGCAGTGTGCCTATACAAAGACAACAGAGAAAGCGCGTGGTGGCATAGAGAAGCGTGAATACTGGCAGACTGACGATCTTGCATGGCTAGAGCAGAAGAAGGACTGGGCTGGGTTGAAATCCATTGCAATGACACGCAATACCATAGTCAGGGACGGTGAGGAGACATCGGAAACCCGTTATTTCATCAGCAGTCTGCCGGTTGAGGTCAGCGAAATTGCCCGTGCGATTCGCGGACATTGGATGGTAGAAAGCTGCCACTGGCATCTGGATGTAACCTTTCGTGAGGATGATAACCGCACCCTTGAAAAGCAGGCAGCTTTTAATTTGAACATCATGAGAAAACTGGCATTGAACGTTTTAAAGATATACGAAACAGGGAAAACGTCCCTGAGCCTGAAAATGAAGCGTTTCGCGATTGGGACGAATCCTGAAAGGCACTTGGAAAGCATTTTGAATCTGTAATTTGTAATGCTTTGAAAAAATGATACCTTTGAGCGTTGTTAATGGAACACCTTCATGCGTTTGTCGTGGAAGGATGTCACTTATGGCTTGACTTTTATTTTTTCTTATGCTATTATCTAATAGTATTTTAATAAATTCTGATTTCACATATTTTTTGTAAGTCATTATTATATTAATGATTTACAAAAGATATGTGATTTTTTGATTTTGTAAAGTATATTAAAAATAAGGAGGTATCTTTTATGAGTAAAGGTACAGTAAAGTGGTTTAATTCACAAAAAGGATTTGGATTCATTTCTGATGAAAACGGGGATGATGTATTTGTTCATTACTCCGGTCTTTCAATGGATGGATATAAGACATTGGAAGATGGCCAGTCTGTAACATTTGACGTTACAAATGGCGCCAAAGGCTTACAGGCCGTTAATGTTCTTCCTGCATAAGCAGAATCTTAAAAAGATCACTATTAAGTGGTCTTTTTTTATTATATGCGCACTTTGCATATTTTTTCTTACATTGAGTATTCTATCTATGAAAGGATGGTACCCCACTATGAGTGATCTGAAAACAACTTCGGCAAAGGAAAAGGAACATCCCGGCTATCCGACTAATAAAAAAGGAACTTCAGCAGACAATCCGGCAAAAAATATAATTCCTGATGAAGTGCCACGCAAGGATGGTCCCGGCGGGGAGTAATAACTCCCCCCTTTCGTTTCTTTCTTCCCATCTTTTTCCTCCCCCTTCAATCCAGTTCTACTAATTGATATTTTTTTTCATTTTTCTCTTGCTTATATTATTTCAATATTATATTATTGAAATTGTTGCTTATATTATGTTGAAGGAGATTCCATGTTTGATTTTAAATTCGATTGGAGCAGAGAAGTGGAATGCGGTGTTAAAATTCTTGATGAACAGCACCGGGAGTTATTTCGTATTGGCAGAGACATTGAACAACTTTTAACAAATAAATGTACAAATGTGACCAATGCCCAATTATTAGATATCGTTCGTTCATTACGTGATTATGCATCCTATCATATCTATACAAAGGAAATGCTAATGAAAAAATACAGATATCCAAAATATTTTATTCACCGCAAATCTCTCTATGCTCTGGAAAAAAGTATTCTTTCCATAGATATGGATGAGCTAGGCAGGAATCCGGTAACGGTACTCACCCAATTAAAGGAAGCTCTTCAAAAATTTTTATATAATCATATCTTAATTGAAGCAAATGAACTGGGAAGATACTTAAATTCATGGGGCGTATATTAAAACAAAAAGTCCTGCTAATTGTAAAATTTAAATCTTATTGCACTAATGCCGCAAAATAAAAAAGCCATTCATCATACTATGAACCGCCACTTCAATTCGTATTTAATTTTTGCCGTTTCCCCTACGTATACGCCACACATGCATCATTCGCGCTTGCGATTGCAATGCACTTGATCATTGTCTCAACATCCTGTTCCTCACCCGGTTCTAAAAACACCTGCGAGCCGCCCATCGAGGCCGCATATTCCGATGTACATACCGGATCCGTCAAGTTTATTTTTCCTTGCTCCAGTGCATCGAATATTAAGATTAATGTCATAATTTTTGTAATACTCGCCGGACGCAGTACCTCGTCTGCATTCTGCTCATAAATAACCGTACCGGTGGAGGCCTCCATTAAAATGGCTGACGGCGCCGATATTGCAAGTGATACACCAGGATTTACAAACGAATCTTCAGAGGCTCCTTCTGTCGTATTAGCAGACACCCCTGCCGTATTTTCAACAAACTTCGCCGCAGATCCGTCCTCTTCTGTTTTTGTCTCGTTTTCCTCTGTTATGTTTTCACTACCGGCCCCCGTATCTTCAGCCTTCGCCGCAGAATTTTCTTCTATATTTTCTACGCTCTCCGCATTTTCTGCGTCTTCTACGATGTTTCCCGAAACACTTTCCGATAACATTGCATCTGCATGGATCTCCACGCAGGCTCCCAGCACTGTCATCAACAGGATTGCCGCTGCCAGACAGACGCCGCCAATCCTCTTTATCACCAGATTCCACCTTTTTTTCATGTTGCCGCTCCAAAGGATATTATTACCTAATATATGAAAAAAGGTCCTTGGCTATTCTCATAACCAAGGACCAATGTAAACATTAATTATATTTACGTTTTCTAGCTGCTTCAGATTTTTTCTTGCGTTTTACGCTCGGCTTTTCATAATGCTCTCTTTTACGAATCTCCTGCTGAATACCCGCCTTAGCGCAGTTCCTCTTAAAGCGACGTAAAGCGCTGTCTAAAGTCTCGTTCTCTTTTACAATTACATTTGACATAGTCTCACACCTAACCTCCCCTCAAGTCCTATATTGTGCAGCATACGACTGTAGGGTATTTTGCCTGATTTCATCAGACAATTGCACTATACTAGATTATAGCATATTTTCACATTTCGTCAACAGTTTTTCTTAAAAAATGTGAGAAAGTGACTATGAGAGCTGATTGACGAGCACATTTTTCGCTTCTGCGATACAAGCATCGATGCCCGACGGGTTCTTTCCGCCGGCCTGTGCCATGTTTGGACGTCCCCCGCCACCGCCGCCAATAAGTGCGGCAATTCCTTTAATCAGGTTGCCCGCATGAGCACCTTTTTCCATCGCTCCTTCTGTTGCCATCGCAATCAGACTTACTTTTCCCTCTGATTCGGAAGCAATCACAACTACCCCCTCATTCAGCTTTTCCTTTAACTGATCTCCAAGCTCCCTCAAACCGTTCATATCGACATCCGCAACCTTTGCAGACAGCAGCTTAACACCCTTTACCTCAACCACCTGATCCATCACATCTCCGAGCGCGTCCTTGGCCGCTCTGCTCTTTAATGAATCGACCTCGCTCTGCAAGCTTTTCATCTCCGCCTGCATATGCGTCAGCTTTTCAACAAGCGAAGCCGGATTTGTCTTTGCAATCTTTGCCGCTTCATTCAGCACCTCTTCCATTTGTTTATAATAAGCAAACACTCCATTCCCGGTCAGAGCCTCGATTCTGCGGACACCGGCCGCGATACCGGATTCCGACAGGATCTTAAAGGCCAGGATTGTTCCGGTATTCTGCACATGTGTACCACCGCAAAGTTCTACAGAAAAATCGCCCATTTTAACAACGCGAACAGTCTCACCGTACTTTTCTCCGAACAGAGCCATCGCACCGAGCTTTTTTGCTTCGTCAATCGTCATGATTTCTGTTATTACAGGAAGCGCC
>JASGGU010000087.1:0-15828 GCA_047602645.1 Lachnospiraceae bacterium
AGCATACTTTGCAAGCTGAGCTTGATTATCAAAACGGTTGATATCTCCAATCTCTACCATGATACCAGCAGAATAAACAGGACCTATTCCATGTATAGATATCAATACGTTTGGCAAGAGTTCCATCTGAGCAGAGATTGCTTTATCGAACCCTTTGATTTGGGCTTCCAATGCCTTTATTGAGGTCATGGATATAGAGCCACTTAGTTTTTCACGGTAATTTCTGTCGGCGAACCTGGAATTGTATGTATACTTGTGAGCGAATGTACAGTGAGAAATCTTTTTATCACAGCCGTTACAGACATAGGGTGATTTATCTAATCTGCTGCAGCGCTCTCTTTGGAAATCGCGGCAGGTCTGATTGCAGGTCGGACAGGAAGTACATTTGATTCCACACAAGAGGATCTTTCCACAGGCATTTGTTTTTTTACAGTGATACCGGTGAATACAGAAGTTCTTGGCATTATAAAAGGCCCCCTTATGATACCAGTCAGATAAACGATGCGTTCTAATCTCCTTTGAAATGGTAGTTGGATCTTTGCACAGATATTTTGCAATATCCTTAAAAGTAAGCCCTTTGTTCAAAGAGTTCTCAATGTAGATACGGTCTTCAAGCGTAAGGTGTTTTTGGTTACCAGGAATATATTTGCTCATAGATTCTCCTTCTACTGCTATCAGAAGGAGATATCACTGTACCATTTAGATATGAAAGAAAAAATATCAACTGCGCGAAAGTAAACTCCATAGGGGAATTGAAGAGTAGAATTTAAAATTTCAATTTTGGAGCAAGGAAGGAGCTTTAAATTTTTGTTGCTATTATTCGGATAAGTGAATATAATATGTGTTATATGGAGGTTTTCGATTATGGATTATTTAACAACTGTCGAAATGTCTGAAAAATGGGATATATCATCAAGAAGAATAGGAATACTCTGTGCAGAAGGTCGCATTGATGGAGTTATAAAAAAAGGTAAGACTTGGTTAATCCCTGTTGATGCTGAAAAGCCTCTTGATGCCAGATTAAAAATGAATAAAGAGAGTAAGTTCGTTTTATAGGACATATTATCTGATAAAATTATGCTATAAGGAGGTTACTATGGGTATGTCAGTAGACATAGCGGAAGATAGTATTGTCCAATATGGCAAGTCTCTCATGGAGATATTGTTGCAGGATAAGACTACAAAGAAAAGGATTATCTGGGCTACCTCTGATTATGAAAAACACGGTGAGATGTACAAAGAACATCGAGAGATTACCGTTGATTCTGTTACGGGATTCAATACTAAGCTGATACAGCCTCGTGTATTAAAGGCAAAGGAACATCAAAGTAATAGAACCAGAGATAAAGCAGAGGTATTTACACCGTCATGGGTTTGTAATGAACAGAACAATCTTGTTGATGAAGGATGGTTCAGTCGAAAGAATGTATTTAATACACCTACGCAAAATGCTTGGGTTACAAATTATGATAGGATAGAACTCCCTGACCAAAAATGGAAAACATGGAAAGACTATGTCGATGCAAGACGGATGGAGGTTAGTTGTGGAGAAGCCCCTTATCTTGTAAGTCGTTATGATGCTGTATCTGGTGAACCTATTCCTATTAGAGACAGGATTGGTCTATTAGATAGGAAATTAAGGGTTATCAATGAAAATGTGCATGATGAAGATGCTTGGATGAAATGGGCTATTAGAGCAGTTCAAAGCATTTATGGCTATGAATTTCAGGGAGATAACCTACTACTTGCAAGAGAAAATATATTATATACATTTATTGATAATATGCAGGAGAAGTTCGGGCACAAGCCAAGTTTAATTGAACTAAAGAGGGTAGCAAATATCGTAGCATGGAATTTGTGGCAGATGGACGGTATTACCTACACTATTCCATTTGCATCGCTTAGGGACGAAAATCATCAGATGTCTATTTTTGAAATTTTTATGGATGAAGATTCAGAAGAAGATGAGCTACCAAAAAGAAGCCCAGATGCTCCAATTTGCAAAATAAGAGATTGGAGAGCTGATTGTTCGGTTGAGTTCGCAACATTACTGAAAGGAGAATGACAATGGAGAAGGTATTTAGTGATTCATTTGAGTTTAAGCTGTTATATGTATTTGCGGTAAATGATGAAGTACACAAGGGGTTACTAAAAATTGGTGATGCTACCCTCCAGACTGACAAGGGAATTGACGAATTGCCTGCTAATAGTCATGACTTAAATCAGGCGGCTATGGCAAGAATTAAACAATACACCAATACCGCGGGTATTAGTGTTAGATTGCTTCATACAGAGCTTGCAATTAAAACCATTATGAAAGAGGGTGTTGCAACTGTTAATGCGTTTAGAGACCATGATGTACATAGGGTTCTTTCAAATTCTGGCATAAAGAAAAAGAAATTAGCCAATTCTACAAGTAGAGAATGGTTTGAGCTTGATTTAGAAACTGCTCTTAAAGCGATTGATGCTGTTAAAAAGAATAAACTTAATATTGGAAATGCACAGATGGATGGTTATGTACCAATCGTATTCCGTCCAGAGCAGGAAGATGTTATCAGTAAGACCGTTAAACAGTTTAAGACTGGTAATCGTATGCTTTGGAATGCAAAAATGCGATTCGGTAAGACTTTATCAGCCTTGCAGGTAATCATGGAATGTAAGTTTGGGAAAACCATTATCATTACGCACCGTCCTGTTGTTGATGCAGGATGGTATGAGGATTTTGGTAAGATATTCCATGGAATGAGTGACAGCTATGCATATGGCTCTAAGAATAATGGAGAAACATTAGAGAGACTGCTTCGCTCTGGTAAGGGATTCGTTTACTTCGCATCTATTCAGGATTTAAGAGGCTCATCGCAGGTAGGCGGTAAGTTTGATAAAAATGACTTGGTATTTTCTACAGAGTGGGATTTTGTTATAGTAGATGAAGCACATGAGGGAACAACAACCGCTCTTGGAGATGATGTTATCAAGAATATTGTAAAGGACGATTCGAACCATGGTACAAAGTTTTTGGCATTATCAGGTACACCATTTAATATAATGAATAATTATGATGATAATATCTATACTTGGGATTATGTCATGGAACAGAAAGCCAAGAGAGATTGGGTTGAGGCTCACTTTGGAGATTCTAACCCATACGAAGAATTACCTAAACTTAATATTTTTACCTATGATTTAGGAAGTGTTATAGGTAATAAGAAATATGTCGAGCTTGAAGATAAAGCATTTAACTTTAAAGAATTCTTTCGTACATGGACTGGTGATTTAAGGAATGACAGAAAGGAAATTCCACAAGGTCATACTGTTGGTGACTTTTACCATGAACAGGATGTATGGAGCTTCCTTAATTTGATTACAAAGACAGATGAAAAGAGTTGTTATCCATACTCTAGTGAGGAATATCGCAATCTCTTTAAGCATTCCTTGTGGATGCTACCAGGGGTAAAAGAAGCAAGAGCATTAAGTGCCATGCTTAAGAAACACCCTGTATTCGGTAGTGGCGCATTTGAAATAGTGAATGTTGCAGGAGATGGAGATAAAGACGAAGAATCTAAGGATGCTTTAGAGCTTGTAAGAAATGCTATCAAGGGTGCAGGAGAAGATGGATATACTATTACTCTATCCTGCGGTAAGCTAACTACTGGTGTTACTGTTCCAGAATGGACTGCGGTATTCATGTTATCAGGCTCATTCTCCACATCAGCAGCCAACTATTTACAGACGATATTTAGAGTACAATCACCTTGTAATATCGGCGGAAAAATCAAGAGTCAGTGCTATGTATTTGATTTTGCCCCAGATAGAACACTTAAAATGGTTGCAGAGGCTGTTACACTATCTACTAAGGCAGGTAAAGCAACGGAATCTGATAAGCGTATTATGGGCGAGTTCCTTAATTATTGTCCGGTCATATCAGTTGATGGCACAGAAATGAAGTACTATAACACGAATAAGCTCTTACAGCAATTAAAGCGTGCATATGCGGAGCGTGCAGTAAAAAATGGATTTGATGATGCCAATCTTTACAATGATGAATTGTTAAAAATGGATGACCTTGACCTAAAGCAGTTCGAGCAGTTAAAGAGAATTGTTGGAGCATCGAAAGCATCTCCCAAGGCTAAGGATATTGATATCAACAATCAAGGTTTCACCGATGAGGAATATGAGGAACTAGAGCGCATTCAGAAGAAGCCTAAGAAAGAGCGTACACCAGAGGAAAAAGAACGGCTAAAGGAAATTGCCGAACAGAAGATACAGAAGAACAATGCTATCTCTATTTTGAGAGGAATATCCATAAGAATCCCCCTTCTAATTTATGGTGCTGATATTGATTTTGATGAAGATATTACTATGGATAAGCTCGTAGATATAGTGGATGATTCATCATGGGATGAGTTTATGCCATTAGGAGTATCCAAGGAATTATTTAAGAGATTCATTAAATATTATGATGCGGAAGTATTTGTGGCTGCTGGCAGGAAGATAAGAAATACTGTAAAATCAGCGGATGAATTACCACCGACAGAAAGAGTACAAAAGATTACCGAGTTATTCAGTCATTTTAAGAATCCTGATAAGGAAACCGTGTTGACTCCATGGAGAGTTGTTAATATGCACATGAGCGATTGCTTGGGTGGCTATGTTTTCTTTGATACAGAACATCAGAAAGTGTTGGAAGAACCACGATTTGTTGACCGAGGCAAGGTTACAGAGGAAACACTTGCTAATAAGAATGCAAAGATATTAGAGATAAATTCAAAGACAGGTCTTTATCCATTATATGTTGCGTACAGCTTATACCGCAGAAGAGTAAGAGACATTTCAGAGGTGGATTATACTGTTGAGGTTGAGAATGAAAATTGGAAAAATACGGTCGGAGATAATGTGTTTGTTATATGTAAAACAGAGATGGCTAAGTCAATTACCAAGCGTACCTTAATGGGATACAAGATAGGTATTGTGAATGCTCATTACTTTGAAGATTTAATAAATATGCTTGAAAACAAGCCGAAGCAATTTACAGATAAGGTTTGTAAAGCAAGCTATTGGAAGAAAGAAGGTTGCGAATTGAAATTTGATGCTATCGTAGGCAATCCACCGTATCAGATAATGGATGGTGGAGGTAAAGGTTATAGTGCCAAGCCTGTATATAATTTTTTTATTGAGCAAGCTAAAAATATTATGCCATGTTATGTATCTATGGTAACACCGTCACGTTGGTTTGCAGGTGGAAAGGGATTAGACAGCTTCAGGGAATCCATGCTAAGTGACACACATTTGGCTAAGATTGTAGATTACGCAGATAATGAAATACTATTTAAAGGTGTTTCGATTGTCGGTGGTGTAAATTATTTCTTATGGAGTAGAGAGTATGACGGAGAGTGTGAAGTTACATCTATTCGTGGAGATGATGGAGTAACCTTGATGAGAAACTTGTCAGAGTACGATATTTTCATAAGAAATAATAATGCAATACAACTCATTCATAGGGTAGAAAGTGATGCTATACCTAAAATGGATACAGTGGTATATGCAAGAAATGTATTCGGTATTTCATCTGATTATAGGGGGACAGACCAAAAGACAGAGAAAAACACATTAGCGATGTTTTGTAGCCAGAAAAGTAACAGCATGGGAATTTCCTATATTAGCAGTGATGCTGTTGTAAAGGAACATGAGCTGATATCGAAATATAAAGTTATTATCGGTAAAGTTGTTCCGAGAGGTGGAGAAGTTGGTGTTGACCCAAGTATTGGATATAGGGTTATTTCCACTATACAGGTACTTTGTCCTGATTCGGTATTCACAGATTCATATTTATTATTGGCTACTTTTGATACGGAGCAGGAAGCCATAAATTTTGCAAAGTATATGTGCTTGAAATTCCCAAGATTCTTATTACATGAAACATATTCATCTATGAATATTTCAAAAAATAATTTTAGATTTGTTCCATTTTTAAATTTCGAAAAGGAATGGACGGATAAAGAGTTGTACGAAAAATTTAACTGTTCCGATGCGGAGATAAAGATGATTGACAGCATTATACGCCCAATGGAATATGAAGTGAACAAGGTTGAGTAAATATTTGACATTATGCATAAGAGTCCAGATGATAAGAGAAGTCTTGTTGTTTGGGCTTTTATTATGCTGTCAAAATGTAATCTTACCAGAACTTGACCATATGGATAGTAACCGTATGAATCCTGCTGCGTGGAATCTGGAGTGGGTAAGTCATCAAGAAAATGTAAGAAGAGCATGGGAAAGGTAAGCGTCTAATAAGGTAAGCGCTCAATAGGCTCTTTCCAATCCTAGTTGATTTGATAGTAATATTCGTTTAGCAGAAGCTTTGCTTTTAATAATTGAAAACTATTCCGGCCATACATAATTCTCTTGGTCAACTTGATTTTATTGACACTTCCCTTCTGCCAAACCGTTATTATATTTATAATGAATACCATTTTTGACCGCATCAATATCTGCCTTTAGTCCGTTTATGTAAGTATCCAGTTCCTCAATCTGTAAATCAGCGGCTGCTGTCATCCATGAGTCCAACTCATTTTCCTTTTGTGAAAATATTAGGCGATGAAATTCTCTTAGGAGTGTATATAATTGCCCAATTACCGGATATTTTGTTATCGTTGCCTCGTACTGCTCTTGGGTCATTCCTTTCACATTCTCTAAATCGCGATAGATTAATTGACACAGGCACTTCCTCGGAATATATTCAACAGCCCCTGTTTGTTCCGCCGCGGTAATACTTTTCTGATGCGTTATTTCTTTTTGCATAAAAACACGCAACGAAGCTATGGTACCGGTATATCCCTTGTGACAAATGTATTCATGAATTTTTTTATAGGTTATTCCCTGTGAACGCATTTCGATCACGTCCTGCTCATAAGGTGCAAGTTTACCGGCCATCCGACAGTCATAATGACCATTGTTGGAAGAACACTCTTCCTTTAAATATTTTCTTACCGTGTGATAGGTATGACCTGTCACACGAGTAATTTCATCTATGGCATGTCCTTGTGAATACAATTTCCTTGCCTCATTGATTGCCAGCTGCTTGTTTGCCATTGCCTGAATATGCTGGCGTTCCCGTACGTTTTCCTTTTGGATCGGAAGGTCATCCTCTGCGATAGAAAGATATTTTTGAATCGTCGTAGTGGCGGAAGCAGAAACAGTGCTATATCATTTATGGAATAGCCCTCCGTCCGCTTTTTCTGCGCAAACAAGATTCGTTCACGGCGATTTCTGGTATCATAAAGTGCCTGCATTTCTGGATTTGATACCGTTGCAGGTATCACTAACCTTGACGGAAACAGACGATACATATATTTTTCAACTGCGTCTGATAAATTTTTGAGCAGATAGAACCGGTCACTAATCTGTATCGCATCTGGATGGGATTTTTTAGCTGCAGAGGAATAAGTTTGTGCTCCGTCGCGGGAGATTATCTCTAAACGCGGATAAGATTTCAGCCATTCTTCCACCCTTGAAGTTTCGCGGGAATCAATAATATCAATAATCCTATGGGTATCCAGATTCACCATAACCGTACCATAACTATATCGTTTCCGAAAGGCAAAATCATCCACACAAACTCGGATTACAGAGGCTTTATCCACAAGCGCTGGCATTTTTTTTAAGCAGATCGCAGATGCTGCTTTTGCAAACTTTGACAGATCCGGTTTTCAATAGAGATGACGCACTGACAGAACTTAATTTTGTAGATGTAACCAATATCTTTTCCATAAGACGATTTGTCTTTTTTCCTTTTGGATTTACAAAATCAAAGCGTTCGGAAAAGGTTTTAAAAGTACATTCTGGATTATCACAAAACATTTTTCTGGCTGTCAATAAAAGAATAGTCTGCTTATCCTGAAACGGAATATCCTGAATTTCACGTTCGTATGTGGAATGTACTCTTGTTGATGGGCATCTACAATATGGACAACTAAGTTTTTCTTTCGCAGATTGAATTGCTAAGATTATTTGGTTGTCCTTTATTTTACAATTGGTACATTCTAAACTGTTGTCTAATAATTTTATAAGTTGCTGTTCCATACAATCACCATCCTATAATCTGATTATAAGACTATGGCGTTATAAAATCAACCAAGTTTGGAAAGAGCCGATTTGACGCTTACGTAAATTGTGAGATGGTTCTCCTTGCTTTCTATCACTCGCTGTGCTATTATAGTGTTAGAAGTGATAGAAACTGGTAGAAGGAGTGATGTTATGAAATTGCATGAAAGCGAAACTGTTGAATTGAAGGAAATTTATACTCCTGATTTAAAAAAAGAAATTGTTGCATTTGCAAATACAAATGGTGGAACAATCTATGTTGGTGTGCAAGATAATGGAGAAATTGTTGGCCTTGAAAAGGCTGACTTTGTGATGCAACAGATATCAAATTCTTTAAGAGATAGTATTCGTCCTGATGTCTCCATGTTTACAAATATTGAGCTACTGCAAAAAGATAATAAGTACTTTGTTAAACTAATGGTTAGTCAAGGAACAAAAAAGCCGTACTATCTTTCGGACAAAGGACTAAAACCAACAGGTGTATACGTTAGAAGTGGAACAACATCTGCTCCAGCATCTGAAGATGCTATTCGCATGATGATAAAAATGACCGATGGTGATTCATTTGAAAGTAACCGTTCTCTCATACAAGAACTGACTTTTACTAGTTTAAATAAAGAGGTGGAAAGAAGAAACTTAGAATTTTCTGAAGTGCAGATGAAAAATTTAGGCATTCTTTCATCTGATGATATTTATACAAATATGGGATTACTGGTTTCAGATCAGTGCAAACATTCTGTCAAATTTGCTGTGTTTCAAGGCTCCGATAAATTGGTCTTTAAAGATCGAAAGGAACTGACAGGTTCTCTATTCGCTCAACTGACAGACGCTTATAAAACCATAGATTTTTATAATGGAACAAAAGCTACCTTCCATGATTTACTACGTACAGATGAAAGAGATTACCCGGAAGATGCTGTTCGTGAAGCATTGCTAAATGCCATTGTCCACAGAGAATATTCCTTTAGTGGCAGTACAATTATTAACCTCTATTCTGACCGCTTAGAGATTATCTCCTTAGGTGGATTGGTTTCAGGTTTATCATTGGAGGCAGCTATGCTTGGAGCATCTCAACCCAGAAATGAAAAGCTTGCAAGCTTATTTTATAGAATGAAGCTAATTGAGGCATACGGCACAGGTATTAGCAAGATAATTAGTTGCTATAAAGGTTTACCGGTGCAACCCAAGTTTGAGAATGTAGAGGGGGCATTTCGGGTTATTCTACCTAACACACATGCACAAGAGTTAAATACAGAAGATGAAAAGTATTTACCGATACTCAGCTTATTTGAAAAACAAAAAGAAATCAATCGAAGTGATGTTGAAGAAACCCTTGGGATTGGAACAACTCACGCAATTAATATGCTCAAAGAAATGCTGGAAAAAGGGCTTATCAAAAAAGTTGGTAACGGTAGACTGACAAGGTATGTGGTTGGAACGAGCTTCTGGAATTCAGAAAGATGGATTGGTTCCAGGAAAAAGAAAAGCTATGAACATCTTTGAGAAAAGAATAAATAAAAATCTAAAGCCAATGTAGTAATCAATATCTGTATCATTGGCCTAACAAATTGTAGTTTCACAAGCAATATGCTTTACCGATCATAACGGTTAGCAGTGTGATATAGAGAATAAGCAAATTTTGAGTTTATAGGAGGAAAAAATGAACAAGCCACTACAACTGTTACGTGACGCTAATATAAAACCAACTGCTGAAATAATTGCTGATGGTTTGGGAACAACGAACAGTACTTATATAGAATTCCTTGAGGAATTGAAAAAATATAGCATTTCACTTATGGATTGGCGATACTATAATGACGGAAAAGCATGGCTTTCAAAAGGCGAATATAAATGGACGACAATACGAGGAACCAACAAAATAAAACCGATATTTTGGCTATCGATATGGGAAGGATTCTTTAAAGTATCATTTTTCTTTTCGGCAAAGATACGGATAAAGCTTCTGTCCTTACCAATTAGCACCAATGCTAAAGAAATAATTAAGAATACTGAAGCGACGGGAAAAACGTTGAAATCCATATCAATTATTTTTGATATAAATGATGTCTGTCAACTTAATGATGTGTATGTATTGGCAGAGTTCCGAAAAGAGAACATATAGTGCAAATTCCACTTCAGACACAGAGAAACTAAAATTTGCAAAGGGGAAGAAAACAAAATGTGCGAAGAATGTTATGCTGATGGAAATAGAATAACTCCGTTACTTAACCCCATAGATTGCCTGAAAAACCATGCTCAATATATTTGTGGGACTTGTGGACGCTGTATTTGTATTGAACATGACACTAAGAGCGGATTACAGAGGTGGAATTTTCCTTTCAAGTCATTAGAGATTGCTAAACTTTACTTGCGAACAGCAGATTACACTTCAAAGAAGTCATGTGGCATTTATGAAATAGAAAATAGCAAAGGGCGAATATCTTATAAAATATTTGCAATAAATGAAGATTTGCATGTTTTCTTGAAGAAGAACGAAGATAAAGTGTGCAAAGAAATGCAGCCCGTATTTTCTATTGATGAATATAAAGAATATCCAAATACAAAGGTGCAGAAATTGACTTCTATTGAAATAAAAAAGTATATGTCGGAACGCTGAAATTGAGTGGCTGCAAAACTTGGTTATGCAGTATCGGCGGTGTTTGAAAGTACAGCAAGACATCTCTTCAATATAAGATATAAGGGAAGGGATCTGATTTATTATAAAATTCAGATGTTATATATTTTGCGAAAATTATGATGGATGACAACAAGACGAAAAACTGGTTGTTTGGAAATCTCGAACAACTGCTGTGAACTGCGAAATCAACTAAGAAGGATTGGACACTTTTTAGAAATAAAATAGCGAATTGGCAGGAATCCTATATAGACAGTCTCAATAAGGAATGCATAGACTCATTAAGTAAAGATTCTGATCCATCGAAGAAATTGTGGCGGGTGGAGAAGAGAATAAAAGTGCAATTAGTTATTGATATTTTAAGATTTGGTATGTGCGTGGGAACGGGTCTGGGTATTGAAGACTCTTAATTCGAGGATAATAAAATGAAGATACTGGATGTATATCAAAATTATAATAACTACATTTATAACTATGCCTTGAAATTGACTTGTCACCCGGAAGATGCCCTCGATTTGACGCAGGACACCTTTTTGCGGGCAATGGAGAAGCTGGATACATTAAAAAGCGAACAGGCATTAGCGAGTTGGTTACGAACGATATGCTTTCATGAATTTGTCAACAAAACAAAAATAAATTCAAAAAAATATTTGGTGGAAGTGGAAGATTGGGAACTGCTAGAGCAGGAGGGATTGCTCTTAGCTGCTGTTACCATGCAACCGGAAGATGAAGTCATTGTAGCAGAAGAAATCAGAGAGTTGCAAGACGGCTGTTTTTTGGCAATGGTAAGAAAACTGACATTAAACCAGCGTATCACGTTTTCCCTGGTGGATATGTATGGACTGCCAATTGAATATGTAGCAAAGCTATTGGATATCTCTATTGGGGCGGCAAAAGGTTTGCTCTATCGTGCAAGAATGAATATTGATTCTTTTTTTGGAGATCACTGCAGTATTATTTATGAAAAAAATCCTTGTAGTTGTAGGGCGTGGGTAGAATTTTCAACAAATCGCGTTGCCCTGCAACGTCAATCTCATAAGTTATTGGAAAAACTGGATTATAAACAAAAAGGCTATGTATATAATGAACAAGTCAGAAAAAAAGTACAGTATCTTTATCACCATATGCCTGAAAAAAAGCCGTCCAGGGAATGGTATCAAAGAGTCTTAACAAGTTTATCATCTGAAAATTAAAAATTTTATTCCGGCCGTATCTTTTGAATCGTTATGTTGTCTTTATAATTGTAACCGATAAAATTCGGTGAAAATCAGAAAGGATGGATAGCCATGGAAAAAGTTACAGAAGGATTTAAAATGTTTATGAAGGAAACAAACGGTATAGGAGAAGCGTTTATGAGTGCCATTTTTAAGATGTCAGAAAAAAGCGCACTTGATAAAAAGACTCACGAACTCGCCTATATTTCTGCATTGGTGTCGGCAAAAATGTACGGAGGACTTCCATTTCATATCCATCGGGCAAAAGAGCATGGCGCAAGCGCAGAGGAAATAAGAAGTGCTATTCTTGTGCCCCTGCCGATTATGGGCATTCAGGTTGCAGATGCATTACCATACTTGAGTGAACTTATCGAAAAATAATCATTACAAAGGGCACCCTACGTCAAATCGCGTGGAGTGCCCTGTTTGTGTGCGCCCGGCGGGCGCACGTTCTAACGGGTGTGCCGTTTGCTGTATTATGAAACCTCCAGTTTTTCTTGCCCAGACAAAATGTCCTGATTGCCCGTTCTTATGTTGCGCTTACTAATGATCGGCGTATTGATCAAAAAGAGTGTAGTTAATTGCGATTCCAGACTCCATCCAACCATCTCCGATGGCGTACGCCTCTTCCGCATCAATCACAAGCTCCTCGTGTTGACCGCTGTACTCAATCGTCCCAATGTCGTCCGGCTCGGTGATATGCTCCCACCATCCACCGTACGCATTCGCCTGAGAGTACACTTCTTCCAAGGGTTCCAGAAAACCTTCTTCCTCCAAAGAGAACCTATATTTTATGTATGTAGTCTCCGCTGCTCCGCTAGAGCCGTTGCAATATAAATACCCGTCTGTGCCGATGACGTAACGATTTCTATCCCAGCCCTCCACAGCTAAAACAACTTTTCCATCGACAATGGTATATATTGCGAAGACATATCCATCGTTCATATTCCAGAATTCATTCCCTATCCAGCCAATGACAAGCTCATCTATGCCATCTTCATTCAAATCCAAAAAAGCAAACCCCTCTTTTATCAAAATATCATCTGTATTCTCCCATGACCAATATGGATTCAGAACCGAAGCAACCAAGTTATGCTCCGTATAATATTTATCTGGCTGCCATTGCTTAGGATTCGTTTGGTGCTCATATAAGGCTTGATAGTATAGATCTAAAATATCTTTATAGGGGTTGTCTGTACCAGTTTCATCTTGTGAGCTTCCGTATATGTCATCGTTGTTCTTGAGATCGCTCTCACTTTCATTATTGCTAAGCTCAAATGCAGCATAAACAAATGCACAAGCCGCAAGTAATAATGTCAACACCAGCATGAGCGCAATCGCCCAATTGGATTTCTTTTTATAACTCATGATATGAATAAAGCTTCCTTTCAATTGTCGTTTTTCTTCGCATATAGTTGTTGCCATCACGTCAGCAGGGAGACGCTTTTTCGCGGCGAGTGTCAATAAAAGTATTGCAAGAAATAATTGCTTACGCTTCTCTAAACTTTCCTGAAATTGCTTCATGTTTAAGGTGATATAGAAAAGCTGTTATAAAATATATACAAATTAATCCCATAAAACCTTCTTCTCATCATATTTATTATTTGACGACTTTTGCTCTGCAGGATAGCCAATCGGTACCATAGCAAAGGGAATATATTGATTCGGAATGCCAAGGCACTGACGAAAAAATTTGATAGCTTCTAAATCTTGACGGTTGATTCCTGTCCAGATGGCGCCCAGGCCAAAGGAATGTGCTGCGAGCAGGAGATTTTGTGTGGCGGCGGAGCAATCGTCTACCCAATAAAAGTCAAGCACTGCAGCACTGGGCTCTCCACAAATGATAATTGCTATCGGTGCGTCTTTTACAAAGCGGACACCGTCATGGAACTTCGAAAGCTTTTCAAGCTTTTCATGGTCCGTGACGACAATAAAGTGCCAGGATTGTTGATTACAAGCAGATGGAGCATTCATTGCAGCAGCCAATAAAAGCTCAATGGTTTCTTTTGATATCTTTTCTTTTGTGAATTTACGGATACTTCTTCGTGTAGCTATGGCCTCAATGACAGCGTTCATATTTATTACTCCTTTAAATTTCTTTGTATTATTGAATTATATCTATTATAATATCCTTGTATAAAGTGATTGACAATACCGCACTTTATTGTGCGTTCCTTACCAATCGGAAAGGGGGTGGGATTTTTATATGCTTGAATATCACGGTCAAATATTTAACTGTCCAATGGAGCTTGCTGTTCATTTAATCAGCGGTAAATGGAAGACAGTAATTTTGTGGAACCTTGTAGAGAAGCCGCTGCGATTCGCTGAGTTAAGTCGGCGTTTCCCGGAAATCTCTGAAAAAGTTTTGACTGCCCAGCTGAGAAGCCTCGAAAGGGATGGCATGATCGTCAGAACGGTCTATCCCAAGGTTCCGTTACGTGTCGAATATGCCTTAACTGTATTTGGAGAATCGTTAATACCTATTTTAAAAGAACTCAATATCTGGGGTACCGGTTTTCATATAATCGAGGAATTAGACATCGATAAATGAGAGTTGTCATGCTATAATTAATACAGTTATTTTATAAAAACAAAGATTAAGTATTGGAGTCATTGAAAATATATCCTGACGCCAAGGGGGAACCAGAACCTGTGGCCATAAAACAAATGACTTAAAAGTACTACTCATAATGTAACTTTATGAATATTCTACCATAGATAGCTTTTTTGTATAGAAAGACAATCTTGCCTTTTTACTTTCATAAATTACGATTTCAATCAAAAAATCCATTCAGAAAAGGAGACCATATAGATGGCTGTTTCAGTATGTTCTTGCCCCAACTGCGGCGGAGTCATCCGCTACAATATTTTGGAGCGCGCATTCTCTTGCGATCAATGTAGTTCCAGATTTACTTTGGAGGAAATGCAAAAAGTTTATCCGGATCAACAAAACGACAGCATATGGAGCACGCTCAACGAAGGTATGCAGTCAGCCGACAGCAAGTCGGTTGAGAATAAGTCATTTGCCGAGGAAAAGGAAGCGCGCATGAAAACCTATACTTGTCCGGCCTGCGGAGCGGAAGTGATGGCTGGCAGTGATACTTTGGCGGCGGCCTTTTGTGCGTATTGCAGGAACCCGGTAACGATATCCGAGCGGCTTGTATCCGGCAATGATTTTCCCAGCCGTATAATTCCCTTCAAGGTAAGCCCGGATGAGGCTGCCGAAATCTTCCGCAGGAAAATGAAGAATAAGCCGCTGTTACCCACCATCTTTAAAAGTACGATAAAAAAGAATGAGTTCCAGAGTGTTTATGTTCCATTTAAGCTTTTTGACGCGGACTGTTCCTCCTGTGTCACCGCCAAGTGTACCAATTCCACAAGTTGGCGTGCCGGAGAATATGAATATACCAAGACCGATATCTATGAAGCCCGCAGATCCGGATCAATGGAATTTTGCGCGGTGCCTGCGGATGCGTCTGAAAAAATTGAGGACAAAGAGATGCAAACTATAGAACCGTTTGATACGGCGGCGCTGATCCCCTTTTCGAAAAATTTTCTGCTGGGATATTTTGCTGAAGCACCGACTGCCAATCAGGAAAGCCTGATTGATACAGTGTTCGCTCGAATCAAACCAGCCGCCGAAAAGACGTTGCTGAGTACCATCAAAGGGTATGATTCGGTCGAAATGCACACCGGTAACACTTCGGTTGACAGAATTTCTTCTGAATATGTGATGCTTCCCGTTTGGTTGATGACCGTAAAGTACAAGGATACAGACCATGTTTTCACCATAAATGGGCAGACCGGTAAGTTCGGGGGCAGATTTCCGGTGGAAACATGGTCTGTATCCTTGTACTTTACGGTCATCAACCAAACGGG
>JASGGU010000088.1:0-15376 GCA_047602645.1 Lachnospiraceae bacterium
CCGAACTTGTGTCATCTGGCGCCGGCGGGACATACTTATATAGAAGAATTAAATGAGGCGGGCGGCGTTTATGCGGTTATGAACGAATTGGATAAAAAAGGCCTGCTTTATACGGAACTGATTACTGTTACAGGGAAAACTGTCAAGGAAAATATTGAGAATTGTATTAATAAAAATCCGGAGGTTATTCGTCCGGTTGAAAATCCTTACAGTCAAACAGGCGGTATTGCCATTTTAAAAGGAAATCTTGCCCCGGATTCTGGTGTGGTAAAACGTTCCGCAGTTGTGCCGGAAATGCTCGTGCATGAAGGCCCCGCAAGAGTCTTCGAATGCGAAGAGGATGCGGTGAATGCGATTAAGAACGGAAAGATCGTGGAGGGAGATGTGGTTGTGATTCGTTACGAAGGTCCAAAAGGCGGACCGGGTATGCGGGAAATGCTCAATCCAACCTCTGCAATTGCCGGCATGGGGCTTGGATCGAGCGTGGCTCTAATTACTGACGGGCGCTTTTCCGGGGCTTCCAGAGGCGCTTCAATCGGTCATGTATGTCCGGAGGCAGCTGTCGGCGGTCCGATCGCGCTTGTAAAAGAAGGAGATCTGATCAGAATTAATATTCCTGAAAACAGGCTGGATTTTGAAGTTTCCGAAGAAGAGCTTGCGAAAAGAAAAGCAGAATGGAAGCCGAAGGCGCCAAAGGTGACGACTGGGTATCTTGCAAGATATCAAAAACTCGTGACAAGCGGTGATAAGGGTGCCGTACTGCGGATTCCGGACTGAAAAAGGATTACAAAAACAGATAAAAGTTTTAATAAATCAAGATAAAACGAGGAGTGTGAAATATGCTGTTGACCGGTGCGCAGATTGTAATGGAGTGTTTGAAGGAACAGGGAGTAGATACGGTATTTGGTTATCCCGGCGGTACAATTTTAAATATTTACGATGAACTGTACAAATATCAGGATACAATCAAACATTATCTGACTTCTCATGAGCAAGGTGCTGCTCATGCCGCCGACGGATATGCGAGGGCGACGGGCAGAGTCGGTGTCTGCTTGGCGACATCCGGTCCGGGGGCGACGAATCTTGTGACAGGCATTGCGACCGCTTATATGGATTCTGTGCCGCTTGTTGCAATTACGGCAAACGTTGTGCTGCCGCTGCTTGGAAAGGATACTTTTCAGGAGGTCGATATTGCAGGTGTGACGATGCCGATTACCAAGCATGGTTATATTGTAAAGGATGTGAAGGAACTTGCCGCTACGATCAGAAAGGCATTTTCAATCGCCCGTTCCGGCAGACCCGGTCCTGTCCTTGTGGATATTACAAAGGATGTGACAGCTAACAAGACGGAATATACGCCGGAAAAGCCGGAGGCGCTGATCGTGTCAAAAAATTACACGGAGGCGGATATTGAAAAAGCGTTGGAACTGATTGAATATTCCGAGCGTCCCTATATTTATTCGGGAGGCGGAACGGTGATCTCGGGCGCATTTGATGAGCTTGCAGAGTTTGCGCATAAAATAGAAGCACCTGTCTGCGATACCTTGATGGGAAAGGGTGGTTTTGACGGAACAGATGAGCTTTACACAGGGATGATCGGGATGCATGGTACGAAGACGGCGAACTTTGGCGTGAGTAAGTGTGACCTGCTCATTGCAATCGGTGCACGTTTTTCGGACCGTGTGGTAGGGAATGCACAAAAATTTGCAAACGACGCTAAAGTTTTGCATATTGATATCGATCCTGCGGAAATTAATAAAAATATAAAGACAGACGCAAGCGTAATCGGAGATGTGAAGGAAGTGCTTTCGATATTAAATCAGAGGCTTTCAAAACAAAACCATCCCGAGTGGCTTTCGCTGATCAAAGAATATAAAGAAAGCTACCCTCTTAAATATCCCCGGCATGTGCTGACCTGTCCTTATGTTGTCGAAGAAATTTACAGAGTGACAAATGGGGAGGCAATCATTACGACCGATGTCGGGCAGCACCAGATGTGGGCGGCACAGTTTTATAAATATACGAAGCCGAGGACATTCCTTTCTTCGGGCGGACTTGGAACGATGGGCTATGGACTTGGCGCGTGCATCGGCGCAAAGGTCGGCTGCCCACAAAAGATTGTCATCAATATCGGAGGAGACGGTTGTTTTCGCATGAACATGAATGAGCTTGCTACGGCAAGCCGCTATGATATTCCGATCATTCAGGTTATCATCAATAATTCGGTACTGGGTATGGTGCGCCAGTGGCAGACTCTATTTTATGAAAAAAGATATTCCAATACGGTGTTTAACGATAAGGTGGACTATGTGAAGGTGGCTGAGGCGCTTGGCTGTGAGGCTGTCCGAGTAACAAAAAAAGAAGAAATTGGGCCCGCGGTAGAAAAGGCGATTGCATTGAACAAGCCGGTTGTGATAGAATGTGTAGTTGACAGTGACGATAAAGTATTTCCGATGGTTCCTGCCGGAGCTGCTATTGAGGAAGCCTTTGATGCTGATGATCTGAAAAATAATAAATAAAGATTCCAAAAGCCGTTTTGTAAAGGATTATAGAGGATGTGGAAGAAGATTCTGAAAATTACGGGTATTGTGCTGCTGAGTGCCTTTGCGGCTGCCTGTATCGTTTATCTTGTAATTGCGTTCTATTACCGGCAAACATTTTTGTACGGAACTTATATCAACGGGGTTTCTGTTAAGGGGCTGGATGTGGCGGGAGCGGATGCGTTGCTGGCAAAGGAATATGCGGGCTATACGCTGACGCTTAAAGAACGTGATGGAAAAACAGAAATGATCGATGGAGAGCAAATCGGTTTTTCAGCGAGTTTTACAAAGGAATTGACAAATTTATTAAATCATCAAAATGCATTGCTTTGGGGTTATTATTTTATTGTTCCGGTATCCTTAGAGCTGGTGCCGGAATTTACTTATCAGGAAGAAAACTTAAAAGAAGCATTGGAGAGTCTCACATGTTTTCAGCTTGAGGCTGCCAATTTGACGGCAAAACTGGAAATTCAAAAGAAATATTTGGGCTATGTTCTGATCGATGAAACGACTGATATTGTCGAAACACAAGTGGTAAACGAGTTGGTGAGGCAGGCGCTTGATGAGGGAAGTACCAGTGTATCAATTGAGGAGTGCTTTGTTCCGTATTTGCCCACGAAGGAAATGCAGGAGGTCTATGGGCTCTGGAAAAAGATTGATAAGGTGCAGCGGACGAATGTTGTACTTGAAGATGACGGCCTGGAGCGTACGCTGAATGCGGGAATTATTGTTGACTGGATTGTGGCGGATGGGGACGGAATGCCTGTGCTTGACGAAGCGGGACAGATTCAGCTCAAGCCGGAAATGGTCGGGAAATTTGTAGAAGAATTGTCTGCCCTGTTTGACACGGATAAAAAAGACCGTTTGTGGAAGAAAAAGGATGGCGGTTCCGTATGGCTGAAATATGCCGCTCCCGGTTACCAGATTGATCAGGAGGCGGAGATCGAGCAGCTTACAAAGGCGGCCCTGACAGGAAAAAGCGAGAAAAGAGAGCCGATTTATGCAAAGGAAGGAAAGGGCAGGGGGAAGGAAGAGATCGGCGATACTTATATAGAGATTGATATGAATGCACAGAAATTATATTATTTTGTGGATGGAAAATTGAGATTGACGACGGACATTGTCACCGGAAATACTTCCAGAAGGAACGGTACACCCGCAAAAATCTGCGCCATTTATGCAAAACAGAAAAACCGCGTGCTGCGGGGAGCTAATTATGCTTCGTTTGTAAATTATTGGATGCCTGTTTCGGGAAATATCGGTATTCATGATGCGACATGGCGTGATGAATTTGGAGGAGAAATATATAAGACCGCCGGTTCACACGGCTGCATCAACCTGCCGAAGGAAAAAGCAGAGGCACTCTATGAAATGGCGGAGGTGGGTACTCCGGTTATTTTATATAATTGAATTGTTTTCAATAAAAATTTTATATAGATCAAAGGAGGAGAAAACGTTGAAAAGAGTGTATAACTTTTCGGCAGGTCCGGCAGTTTTACCTGAGGAAGTATTAAAAGAGGCTGCAGATGAGATGTTAGATTACAGGGGATGCGGTATGTCCGTTATGGAAATGAGCCATCGTTCCAAGGTTTATGATCAGATTATCAAAGAAGCGGAAGCAGACTTAAGAGATCTCATGAATATCCCGGATAACTATAAGGTGTTGTTTTTACAGGGCGGCGCGAGCCAACAGTTTGCAATGATTCCGATGAACCTGATGAAAAACAGGGTTGCCGATTACATCGTAACAGGACAGTGGGCGAAAAAGGCATGGAAGGAAGCTTCCATTTATGGAAAGGCCAATGCAATCGCCTCCAGTGAGGACAAAACATTTTCCTATATTCCCGATTGTTCCGATCTGCCCGTTTCCGAAGATGCCGATTATGTATACATTTGTGAGAATAATACGATTTATGGTACGAAATTCAAAACGCTTCCGAACACGAAGGGAAAGCCGCTTGTTGCGGATGTGTCCTCCTGCTTTTTATCAGAGCCGGTTGATGTGACCAAGTACGGTGTCATTTACGGTGGCGTCCAGAAGAACGTCGGTCCGGCGGGTGTCGTTATCGTTATTATCAGAGAGGATCTGATCACGGAGGATACGCTTGAGGGAACACCGACGATGTTAAAGTATAAAACGCATGCGGATGCGGAATCACTGTATAATACTCCGCCTGCTTACGGCATTTATATTTGCGGCAAGGTGTTTAAATGGATCAAAAAAACGGGTGGTCTTTCGGCCATGAAGGAACGAAATGAAGAGAAAGCAAAAATTTTATATGATTTCCTTGACGCAAGTATGCTGTTCCAGGGTACTGTTGAAAAAGAGTCCCGTTCGCTGATGAATGTGCCGTTTGTGACTGGTAGCGAGGAGTTGGATGCGAAGTTTATAAAGGAGGCAAAGGAAGCAGGATTTGAGAGTTTAAAAGGACATAGAAGCGTCGGCGGTATGCGTGCAAGTATTTACAACGCAATGCCGATCGAGGGTGTGGAAAAACTCGTTAAATTTATGAAAAGATTTGAAGAGGAGAATAGGTGAAATGTTTAGATACACGTGTTTAAATCCGATTGCACAGGTCGGTCTGGATAAGTTTACGGCAAATTATGAAGCGTGTGAAAAGATAAGTGAGGCAGACGGCGTGCTTGTCAGAAGCGCCTCAATGCATGATATGGAACTTCCGTCCGGCATTCTTGCCGTTGCAAGAGCCGGTGCCGGTGTCAATAATATTCCGCTTGATAAATGTGCGGAAAAGGGTATTATCGTATTCAATACGCCGGGTGCAAATGCAAACGGTGTCAAGGAGCTTGTCGTTGCGGGAATGCTGCTCGCCGCCCGTGATATTGTCGGCGGCATCAACTGGGTGAAAAAGGAAGCCGGCAACCCGGATATTGCGAAGCTGGCTGAAAAGGAAAAGAAGAATTTTGCAGGGCATGAGATTCAGGATAAGAAGCTCGGAATTATCGGACTCGGTGCGATTGGGGTTCGGGTGGCCAATGTCGCAAAAAATCTTGGAATGGAGGTATACGGCTACGATCCGTATATTTCCGTGGATGCTGCATGGAATCTGTCCAGAGATATCAAACACGTGCTGAATGTCGATGAAATTTATGAGCAGTGTGATATCATTACGATCCATGTGCCGCTGATGGATGCGACAAGAGGGACGATCAATAAAGAATCCATCGCAAAAATGAAAACCGGAGTGATTCTGCTGAACTTTGCGAGAGATCTCCTTGCAAATGAGGAGGATGTTGTGGCCGCGATTAAGGAAGGAAAGGTAGCAAAATATGTATCCGATTTTCCCAATTCGACGACGGCCGGCATAGACAATTGTATCGTGATTCCTCATCTTGGTGCGTCCACCGAGGAATCCGAGGATAACTGTGCGAAAATGGCAGTAAAGGAGCTTATGAATTATCTGGAAAACGGTAATATCAACAATTCCGTCAACTTTCCGAACTGCGACATGGGTGTGTGCGGCGCGGCAGGCCGTGTGGCGATGATGCATAAAAATGTGGCTAACATGATTACGAAGTTTACCGCTTCTTTCGGCGATATCGGAATCAATATTTCCGATATGGTAAATAAGTCCAAGGGAGAGTATGCGTATACGATGATCGATGTGGAATCTCCGGTAACAGATGCAATTGTTGAGAAATTAAAAGCGATTGACGGTGTCGTCCGTGTAAGAGTTGTAAAATAATGATTACATACAAAAAAGGAAACGGTACGATTACCGTTTCCTTTTTTGTTATTTAAAATCCAAAAAGTCCATATCAGGATCGAGCTGCTCCTTCAGCCTGTTATCTATATCGATAGATGCTTCGCTTGCAAGATCCATATATTTGATAAAAATATCTTCAACAGAAAGCTGCATTTCATCAGCGAGCGTTTCCATGATTGGCTTTAATTTCTCGATTTGAGCTGAAATCTGGGTCTTCTGCGGGTCAATATCCTTTAATGCCTGCTCGGCATAATTGTTGATGCGGTCAAGAAATATGCGTTCTTCTGTGTTCATTGTCACGCCTCCTTCCTGTTAAAATAATTGCCGGTAATTTAACGGTTACCGACCGGCATACAAAGTATAGCATGTGGAAATCACCTTGTCAAAAGCAGAAATCAAATGGTTGCTATTGTGAAAAGGAATAAATTTTGTTAAAATAAAAATAGTTGTTTTGACGGGAGAGAGAACTGCCTGACAGAATGGCAGAAGAAAGAAAAACGGAGGAATTGACATGGCAAATATCAAACCATTCCGGGCAATCAGGCCGAAACAGGGTCTGGAGTGCAGGATTGCGGCACTGCCGTATGACGTATATAACAGAGCAGAGGCAAAAGCTGAGACGTTGCAGGAGCCGATGTCCTTTTTAAAGATCGACCGGGCGGAAACTCAGTTTGAGGATACTGTGGATACCTATGCGGACATGGTCTACGAGCGGGCACATGATACGTTTTGGGATATGGTGGGAAGCGGTGACTTTGTCAGGGAAGCGGACGACTGTTATTATCTTTATGAGCTGACAATGGAAGGCCGGAGCCAGACCGGTATTGTTGCCTGTGCCGCAATTGATGACTATGTAAACGAGGTGATTAAAAAACATGAAAATACGAGAGCGGATAAAGAGGAAGACCGTATTCGCCATGTCGATGCGCTGAATGCACAGACAGGCCCGATTTTTCTTGCTTACCGTTCCAAAAAGGAAATCAATGAGGTTGTGTCACGCATAAAGCAGAATGCGCCTGTATATGATTTTATAGCACCTGACGGGATTCGTCATGCGGTATGGATTGTTTCCGGTGAGGGAGAAATAGAAACAATTCAAAATTCATTTACCGGCATGAGTGAAATCTATATTGCAGACGGACATCACCGCTGTGCCTCTGCGGTTAAGGTTGGTTTGAAACGGCGGTTTGAAAAGGGCAGCTTTACGGGAAAAGAGGAGTTCAACTATTTCCTTTCCGTATTATTTCCCGATGATCAATTAATGATCATGGATTATAATCGTGTTGTGAAGGATTTAAACGGTGCTTCCAAAGAGGATATCCTTGAGACTTTAAAAAAAATAGGTGTGCTGACCAATCATGGAGAAAATTCTTATAAACCTGAGAAAAAGGGAGATGTCGGCATCTATTTTGATCATAGCTGGTACCATTTAAGAATGACTGTGGATGCAATTTCAAATGATCCGGTAGAAACACTGGATGTATCCATCCTACAGAATTATGTGCTGGAACCGCTTTTTGGAATTCAGGATCCGAAGACTGATCAGCGTATCGATTTTGTGGGCGGAATCCGTGGTCTGAAGGAACTGGAAAGAAGGGTATGTACAGACAGTAAAATTGCTTTTGCAATGTATCCGACATCCATTTCGGAACTGTTTGCCGTCGCGGATGCCGGTAAGCTGATGCCGCCGAAGTCGACGTGGTTTGAGCCGAAGCTGAGAAGCGGATTGTTCATTCATGAAATTGACAGATAGGAGCATAAATGGACACAAAATTATATAGGCTGATGGATTGGGCAAAAATCGAGTCTGTCATTTATTCGGAAGAAGATCACCCGCATGAACTGCTCGGTGCACAGCCGGTCAGCGGTGGGATCCTTATACAGGCGTTTTTACCGCAGGCACAAAGGATAGTTGCTGTTGTGACGATGAACGATGCCATCAGGGAATATCCGATGGAGCTTGTCGACGAGGAGGGGTTTTTTGCGGTACTTGTAAAGTCTCTGACAAAGGCGAAGTATACTTATCGCTATAAGGTTTTCTGGAAAGACGGCGGTGTCACGGAAATCGAAGATGTATACCGTTTCCCGAGCACGATTAAAAAACAGGACATTGAGAAATTCAACGCGGGCATTCATTACACAGTTTATGAGGTGCTAGGCGCACAGGTTCGTGAACTTGAAGGCGTGAAGGGAACCTCCTTTGCTGTATGGGCACCGAATGCAGTGCGTGTAAGCGTCGTCGGTGATTTCAATCACTGGGACGGACGGGTGCATCAGATGCGAAGGCTTGCGGACAGCGGTATCTTTGAGATTTTTTTACCGGGTGTTTCAGAAGGAGAAATTTATAAATACGAATTAAAGCTGAAGGGTGGAATGATCAGTTTAAAAGCGGATCCGTATGGATTTGGTGCGCAGTTTCGTCCGGGGACGGCTTCCGTTGTCAGGGAAATTAAGAGCTTCTCCTGGTCTGATGAAAAATGGCTTCAGGATCGAAAAGGTGCAGGGAACAAGCATCAGCCGATGGCTGTTTATGAAGTGCATTTAGGTTCGTTTCAAAAGCCTGAGGATGGCAGGGAATTTTATAACTACAGGGAATTGGCTCCTATGCTGGCCGACTATGTGAATGAGATGGGTTATACACATGTAGAGCTGATGCCCGTTATGGAACATCCGCTTGATGCCTCGTGGGGTTATCAGGTCATAGGCTACTATGCACCGACAAGCCGTTACGGTACACCGGAAGATTTTATGTACTTTATGGATTATATGCACAAAGAGGGAATTGCGGTCATATTGGACTGGGTGCCGGCACATTTTCCCAGAGATGTACAGGGGCTTTCCAATTTTGACGGGACCTGTCTGTATGAGCATCAGGATCCGCGCCAGGGTTTTCACCCGCATTGGGGAACGCTGATCTATAACTATGGCAGACCTCAGGTTAAAAATTACCTGATTGCAAATGCCCTGTACTGGATTAACTGCTATCACGCGGACGGCATTCGCATGGATGCCGTGGCCTCGATGCTTTATCTCGATTATGGAAAAAATGACGGGGAATGGGTTGCAAATATTTACGGAGGCAATGAAAATCTCGAAGCAGTCGAGCTGTTAAAGCATTTAAATTCCATCAATCAGAAGCAAAATACGGGAGCATTGATGATCGCGGAGGAATCGACGGCATGGCCGAGGGTGACAGGCGGGCTCAATGAGGAAGGTTTGGGCTTTGATTATAAATGGAATATGGGCTGGATGAATGATTTTCTTGACTTTATGCGCTATGATCCGTATTTCCGTTCCCATCATTACGGGGAACTGACATTTAGCATGATCTATCATTACAGTGAGAAATTTATGCTTGTATTTTCTCATGATGAAGTTGTACATGGAAAGGCTTCCATGATCGGCAAGATGCCGGGAAAGCGGAAGGAACAGTTTTCCAATTTAAGAGCCGCCTTTGGATATCTGATGACTCATCCGGGCAGAAAGCTAACCTTCATGGGACAGGATATTGCCGAGTTTGATGAATGGAATGAAGAGAGAAGTGTGGAGTGGGGGCTTTTGAAGCACGAGGAGCATCGGCAGTTTCATACCTATATGAAAGCGCTGCTGCATTTTTACAGACAACAGCCGGCCATGTATGAGATGGATGATTCTCCGGCGGGCTTTGAGTGGATCAATAATATTTCGGCCAATGAAACCGTTATCGTATTTTTAAGAAAAGCCACAGACGGGCAATGTCTGCTGGTTGTATGTAATTTTGCAAATGTTTCGCGCGAACAGTATAAAATCGGTGTGCCCGGAGTGGGGAAATATAAAGAGCTTCTCAATTCCGACGAGGTAAAGTTTGGCGGCAGCGGATTTATCAATCCGCGTGTCAAGCAGGCCAAGCAGGAGGAATGTGACGGAAGAGAACATTCCATCCGAATTAAACTGGCACCTCTTTCCGTTAGCATTTTTGGCTGCACATTGGAAGAAGATAAAAAAAAGACAAAGAGGAAAACCGAAGTAAAAACGGCAGGAAAAAAGAAAAATTTGAAAAAGGAACTTGAACAAAAATATCAAAAGGAAGACAGGGGGCTGTAACAGCCATGTGGAATACCATATTAACAACACTCAGCGCCGGTAATCTGGTAAATCTGATGCCGAATATCGATGAGATTTCCGGCGGTGAGGCGCTGAATCAGCAGGATTTGAATGCAATCGAGGCATATTTATCCACTATGCCGGAAAAACTGCTGAATTTAGGAATTCGCATTTTGATTGTCGCCGTGCTTTTTTTGATCGGCGTACAGGTGATCCGCCTCATCAGAAAAATTGTCAGGCGTTCGCTGGCAAGGGCTTCTGTTGAAGTCGGAAGCATCCATTTTATTGACTCATGTGTTAAAGTAATCTTATACGTATTTTTGATCGTAATGCTGGCCGGCAATCTTGGAATTGATGCCGCTTCCATCGTAGCACTGATGGGTTCGGTTGCTTTGACGATCGGTTTGTCATTACAGGGAAGCCTTTCCAATTTCGCGGGCGGCGTACTGATTTTGATTTGCAGGACGTTTAAGGTAGGCGATTACATTGTGGAGGGTACCGGTAAAAATGAGGGAACCGTCTCGGAAATAGGCCTGTTTTATACGAAACTGAATACCGGAGATAATAAAGTCGTTATCGTGCCGAACGGATCGCTTGCCAATTCGACTGTGATCAATGTGACAGGGATGGAAGATAGGCGGATTGATTTGAATGTTGCAGTTTCCTATCAGACGGAGATCGGAAAGGCAAAAAAACTGTTGGAGGAATTGATCAAAAAGGATTCAAGGGTAAAGGCAGAGCAGGAAATCGAGATCTTTGTAAATGCGCTGAATGCGGCCTCGGTGGAACTGGGTGTGCGCTTTTGGGTCAAAAAAGACGACTACTGGCCAGTACAGTGGCAGTTCCTGGAGAGTATTAAACAGACATTTGAAGAAAATGAGATAAAGATTCCGTCCAGTCAGCTGGACGTGCGCATGTTGTAAAATTGCTCAATTAATGGTATACTGTTTCAAGTTATTGAATGCGAAATAGAGGAGGTACTCTATGTCCATCTTACAGGCAATTATTATGGGGATTATACAGGGGTTGACGGAATTCCTGCCGGTGAGCAGTTCCGGGCATCTCGCGATTATGAAAAATTTATTGGGGGTAGAAACGGATACGGGACTGTTATTTGACGTGCTGCTTCATGCTGCGACACTGATTGCTGTCTGTGCGGTCATGTTCCGGGATATCATCAAACTGATTACGGATTTTTTTCTTATTGTAAGAGATCTTTTTATCAATATCGGAAGAGCATTTAAAAATGTATTTTCTCAGGAAAAAACGCCGTATAAGGTGCTTGCAAGCACTTCCTATCGTAAGTTTGTGATTATGCTGGTTATTTCCACAATTCCGACGGGGGTTTTGGGATATTTGATGAAGGATATAATTGAAAGTGTGAGTGGCGCTCTGCTTGTGCCGGGGATTTGTCTTTTGGCGACAGGGGTCATTCTGTTGATATCTGATTTTCTTGAGGATGGCAGGAAGAAACCGAAAGATGCCGGTTACGGAGATGCTTTTGCGATTGGTGCCGCGCAGGGGGTCGCGACGCTTCCCGGTCTGTCCAGATCCGGAACGACAATCACAGCTTGTCTGTTGTGTGGTTTTGACAGGCGTTTTGCCGTGAAATATTCGATTATTATGTCGATTCCTGCCATTGTCGGGGCGCTGATATTGGAATTAAAGGATTTTGGAGAAACACAGGTGGAGACATCGGAGATTGCCGCATATTGTGTCGGAATGATTGTTGCCGCAGTTGTCGGCTATATTGCAATCCGGCTGATGCTTAAAATTGTGCAGAACCGGTATTTCAAATACTTTGCGTTTTACTGTCTGGGTATCGGTGCCGTATCGGTCATCGCTTATTTGATTTTAATATGATATAGGGGAATTTATTTGGAGGGATAAAATGACTACGGGGTCAAAAAAAAAGAAAAGTTCTGCGAAAAAGGGGAACGCAAAACAGCAGGATAACGGCTTGTATGAAGAAGTCGTATTACTTCTGGTGCTTGCTGTCGCGGTGTTGTTGTTTTTAAGTAATTTGAAATTGGTTGGCAGCTTTGGGCAGATACTCAGCAGCTTTTTATTTGGGATGTTCGGAATAGTATCATTTCTTGTTCCGATTGCGCTGTTTCTGTCGGCTGCCTTTTATTTATCCAATCGAGGAGAACCGGTGGCAATTGTAAAAATCAGCGCGGCGATAGTGCTTGTACTGATGCTTTGTTCATTTTCTCAGCTTTTATTTTATAAGGATGCGATTGTAGATTCGGTATTCGATTATTATACACTTTGCAGTACGGAAAGAAAGGGCGGCGGATTTTTAGGCGGGGCGATTTCTTATTTGCTCTGTAATAGTATCGGACTTGTCGGAACCTATGTCGTGCTCATTATCTTATTTATTATATCTGTCGTCCTCATTACGGAGCGTTCTTTCTTTAACGGCGTAAAAAAGGGAAGCGAGACAATTTACAACAGCGCGCGGGAGGATGCGGTCAGGAGAAGAGAACTGAGGCAGGAACGTGAGCGGGAGCGTGCGCTTCTTTTAGAGGAAGGACAGGAAATGCAGGCGAAGGTTTCGCGTAGTGAAAAGAAAGTTTCGGGAGTGATGACAGATACGAAACTGACGAATAAAAATAAAAAAACGGATGATATGCATGAAGTTACACTTGAGGATTCGGCTGCAGAAATCGATTTTGACCGTGTGACGATCAGAACGGCGCACAATATCTCCTTTCAGGAGGAGGCCGGGGACAAGCCTGATCTTTCTGCTGAAAACATCACAGAGAGAGCATCTTTCAAAGAAGGGGTACCGCTTTTCGAAGAACAAAAAGCTGCTGAGTCAAGGGCGGCAGAGATCACTGATATCAGGGAACATAGAAAAACCAGAGAAAAGCAGGAACCGGGCAAAGAAAAAGAAGAACGGATTGATATTACAAAGGATATTAAGACAGAGAGAAGTTATCAAGGAGCTTATCAGCTTCCCCCGCTTAAACTGTTAAAGAAAGGAAAATCCGGTGCGAATGTGGATTCCACAAAGCAGCTCAAGGATACAGCGGCAAAGCTGCAGCAGACACTGAATAATTTCGGTGTCCATGTTACAATTACAGATATCAGTCAGGGACCGACCGTCACAAGATATGAGATGCAGCCGGAGCAGGGAGTTAAGGTTAGCAAGATTGTCGGTTTGACCGATGATATCAAATTGAATATGGCGGCTACAGATATTCGGATTGAGGCTCCGATTCCGGGCAAAGCGGCAGTCGGCATTGAAATTCCGAATAAGGAAAACAGTATGGTCATGTTTCGTGAATTGATCGAAAGCACTGAATTTGAAAAAGCACAGTCAAATATCAGCTTTGCGGTCGGTAAGGATATCGGCGGACAGACTATTGTTACGGATATTGCTAAAATGCCGCATCTGCTCATTGCGGGAGCAACCGGCTCCGGTAAATCGGTCTGTATCAATACATTGATTATGAGTATTTTATATAAGGCACATCCGGATGAAGTCAAGTTGATCATGGTAGATCCAAAGGTTGTCGAATTGAGCGTCTATAACGGGATTCCTCATTTGATGATACCGGTCGTGACAGATCCGAAAAAAGCGGCGGGAGCGTTGCATTGGGGTGTCAGTGAAATGACGGATCGCTATAATAAGTTTGCCGAGCTCGGTGTGCGTGACTTAAAAGGCTATAACAAAAAAGTGGAGTCAATCAAGGATATTCCGGAAGAAGAACGGCCCAAAAAGCTTCCTCAAATTGTGATTATCGTCGATGAACTTGCAGATCTAATGATGGTCTCGCCGGGTGAGGTGGAGGAATCTATTTGCCGTTTGGCCCAGCTTGCAAGAGCCGCCGGAATCCATTTGATCATTGCTACCCAAAGACCCTCTGTCGATGTTATTACAGGATTGATCAAGGCGAATATGCCGAGCCGGATTGCCTTCAGTGTTTCGAGCGGTGTTGATTCAAGGACAATTCTGGATATGAACGGTGCGGAGAAACTGCTCGGAAAGGGTGATATGCTGTTTTATCCGCAAGGCTATGCAAAGCCGGCAAGAATTCAAGGTGCATTTGTATCGGATCAAGAGGTTTCGGATGTCGTTGATTTTTTAAAGGAACATACGACCGGAGCGGCATACAGCAGTGAGCTTGAGGAAAAAATCATAGCGGCAGGGTCTGCCGCGTCTTATATGGACAGCGATTCCGCTTCCGACAGGGATCAGTACTTCGTGGATGCCGCAAAATTTATCATCGATAAAGATAAGGCTTCAATCGGCATGCTGCAGCGAGTATTTAAGATCGGCTTTAACAGGGCGGCAAGAATTATGGATCAGCTTGCGGACGCTGGAATAGTGGGAGAAGAAGAAGGTACAAAGCCGCGTAAGGTACTGATGAGCATGGAACAATTTGAGGAATTTGTAGAAGAGTCATTATAAGGAGAACCCGGAGGAGGACGGATGAAAACGGATATTCAGATAGCACAGGAATCAAAGCTTTTTCCAATCAAAGATGTTGCAGAATCAATCGGCATTTCGGAGGATGATTTGGAGCTGTACGGTAAGTATAAAGCCAAATTGTCCGAAGAATATCTGACCCAAATTAAAGACCGTCCCAACGGCAAGCTTATACTTGTAACAGCAATCAATCCGACACCGGCAGGTGAAGGAAAAACAACGACGAGCATTGGCTTGGCACAGGCGCTTGCCAGGCTTGATAAAAAGGCGATTCTCGCTTTGCGGGAGCCGTCTCTTGGTCCCTGCTTTGGAATAAAAGGGGGAGCGGCAGGCGGCGGCTATGCGCAGGTTGTGCCGATGGAGGATTTGAACCTTCATTTTACAGGTGATTTTCATGCAATTACTTCAGCCAACAATTTGCTTGCCGCACTGTTGGACAATCATATTCAACAGGGCAATGAAAAGCGGATCGATACAAGAAGCGTCGTATGGAAACGCTGTTTGGATATGAACGACAGGGTTCTGCGAAATATTATTGTCGGCCTTGGGCAAAAGACAGACGGTTTTGTGCGGGAGGATCATTTTATCAT
>JASGGU010000089.1:0-15286 GCA_047602645.1 Lachnospiraceae bacterium
CTGTACCTCTCATAAGATAACGGAACCCGATCTGAAAGCCGCCGTTTTAAAAGCGTTAAGAATAGAAGCTCGCAAGGCGTTAAGTCCTGAGGATGTAGCGGAGCTTCGTCAGATGAAGCTGTCCGAGCAAAAGTGGAAGGACTACGGTACCGTGCTCAGGAGACTTGAGCTGAAGCGGGAGAATGTAAAGGAATTAAGGATGAAGGCCTACATGGACTATGCCGGAAAGGAAAAAATACTGGATTTCGGGGAATATTGCATGCTGAAGGAAAGGTTTGAGGAAGAAGAGCAAGAGCTTGAGAAGCAGATTATATTATATAAGAAGAAGCTCATCGGGGAGGGCGGACAAAGGGAACGGTATGAAGAATGGGTCGAGCGGTTCAGTAATTACATAGAGATCGATGAGCTTTCCAGAGAGGTTATGGTAGAAATGATAGACCGGATTGAGATTGAAGAGAAAAATGGAATTAGTATTTATTTTAAATTTATAAACCCTTACGAAAAATCCTAAAGTGAAAGCCGGGTGTGTGGCGATGGCGGAATACATCTATGGCAGTGAGGCGGAATTTGTAAATCAGATGAATCAGCGTGCGAGCGGACTTGGGATGACAAATACACATTTTGTAAACTGCAATGGGCTTGATGCGGACGGACACATGACGAGCGCTAGGGATGTTGCGCTGATGTCGCGTGAGCTGATTACAAAATATCCGCAGGTTGAGGAATATTCAAAGATATGGATGGAAAATATTATACATAAAACAGCACGTGGTGAAAGCGAATTCGGGCTGACAAATACCAATAAGCTGATTCGCCAGTATACCTATGCGACGGGATTAAAAACGGGATCGACGAGTCTTGCAAAATATTGTGTCTCGGCGACTGCCAGACAGAATGAAATTGAACTGATCGCCGTTATCATGCAGGCACCTGATTATAAAGTACGTTTTAATGATGCGGTAACGCTGCTGAGTCACGGCTTTGCCGTATGCCGGCTTTACAAGGATGAGAATAAAGAGGCATTGCCGGTTATGCAAATAAAGGGAGGCCTTACGGACACGGCGGAGATTGCCTATGAAGGAGAATTCAGATACCTTGCGTTCAAGGGTGAGGATGTCAACGCGATTGAAAAGCAGGTAGTACTTGCAGACAGCGTCAATGCGCCGGTTGCGGCAGGTCATGCGGCTGGAGAGGCAATTTATTACTTGAACGGGGCAAAAATCGGAAGCGTGCCAATTCTCTATGTAAATGGTGTGGATAAAGCCGGCTTCAAAGACTACCTGAGAAAGAGCACCGCCCAATGGCTGCTTTGATAAAAAACTAGATAAAGTGCTTTTCTTATCAAAAAACCTGTGATATAATACTAAATATTGTAGTAGGAAGCGTTTTGAGTGGCACCGTTAAGTATATGGGGGCTTTATGAATACAGCAATGATAATCGGCATCATCCTGGTAGTAATACTGGGATGTATGCTTGTTTATGTGGAAAGCAACGGATTTACCGTCACGGAATACAAATATTATTCAGACAAGCTGAAAACAGCAGAATTTAAAATCGTGCTGATGTCCGATTTGCATGATACAGACTTTGGAAATGAAAACGAGGCGCTGCTTGCGGCAATCGATCAACTGCATCCGAATATCGTCATATTTGCGGGAGATATGGTGACTTCGTCCATGGAAATGGAATATGATTATGAACCTACCCTCCGTTTTATAGGCAGACTTGCTGCGAAATATCCGGTATATTATGGCATGGGCAATCATGAAGAACGCTTTCGCAGACAGCCGGATAAATTTCCGGGCCGTTATGAGGACCTGACAAGACGGCTGAAAGCGGCCGGCGCGCCAATCCTTGTCAATGAGAAGCGTGTGCTTGAGGCTGCGGGTATTACGATTTACGGCTTGGATCTGGAGCATGCGTATTACAGGAAGGTGAGAACACGCTACATTCCAGACAATTATCTGGAGCGGATCTTCGGTCCGGCAGATGCGGATCATGTATCGATCCTGCTGGCCCATAATCCGGAGCAGTTTGAACAGTATGCGAAGTGGGGTCCGGATTTTGTGTTTTCGGGACATGTTCACGGCGGTATTGTTCGCCTGCCGTTTTTGGGCGGGGTTGTTTCACCGCAGCTGAAGCTGTTTCCGAAGTATGATTCGGGGGAGTTTCACTCGGGCCGATCCACAATGATTTTAAGCAGAGGAATCGGTTCCCATACAATTCCGATCCGCGTGTTTAATAAGGCGGAGATTATCAGTATTACAATCCGCAGAAAAAGGTATTAAAGAAGGGGAGCACATGAGTATTACGGTAAAATTGCAGGTTTTCGAAGGGCCGCTTGATTTGCTGCTGCATCTGATTGAAAAAAATAAAGTAGATATCTATGATATTCCTATCTCATTGATCACGGATCAGTATCTTGATTATATCCGGCAGATGGAGACAGAGGATTTAAATGTCATGAGCGAATTTCTTGTGATGGCTGCAACCCTGCTTGACATTAAATGCAAGATGCTGCTTCCGAAGGAAGTCAATGAGGAAGGCGAGGAAGAGGATCCTAGAGCCGAGCTTGTCGAGAAGCTGATTGAGTATAAGCTGTTTAAATATATGTCTTATGAATTGAAGGACAGGCAGGTGGACGCGGTGCGTACCTTATTCAAGGGACCGACGCTTCCGCAGGAAGTTGAGTACTATAAAGAGCCGATCGACTACGAAAAGCTCGTTGGAGATATGGATTTATCAAGATTGAACCAAATTTTCAAATCCATTATGAAAAAGCAGGAGGACAAGGTTGACCCTGTCAGAAGCCAGTTCGGAAAGATTGAAAAGGATGAGGTTAATCTTGAGAAAAAGACGGCATACATAGAAAATTACGTGCAGTCACACAGGCATTTCAGTTTCCGCAGTCTTTTGGAGGCGCAGACGTCTAAAATGGATGTCGTTGTCACCTTCTTAGTTGTGCTTGAAATGATGAAGCTGGGAAAAATTGTGATTGCACAGCAGGAATTGTTTGATGACATTATAATTACATCCCAGATTGCGGCTTAAGCCGAAAAACAGAACGAAAGTAAATACAGCGGGGTTACCGGAGTGGCAAAAAAAGATGAAAATGATATCATGGATGAAATTTTAATAAGTACAGAGTCCCTAGAGCAAGGATGGACAAAGGAGGGGCAGGCCGTGAAAGAAGAGGTGCCTGCAGAGGAAACAGCAGAGAAAGAAGTGTCAGACGTATCGGCAGAAGAAATTTTGCCGGCAAAAAATCCGAGAGCAGTCATTGAGGCAGTTCTTTTTACGATGGGAAATTCTGTAGAGATTAAGAAGCTTGCAAGTGTGCTCGGCAGGACTGAAGCGGAAACGATGGCATTGATCCGTGAAATGCAGACGGATTACGAACGGGATCAAGATCGCGGAATTACCTTGATGGAGCTGGGTACAGCGGTACAGATGTGCTCCAAAAACGAAATGTATGAGTATCTTGTAAAGATAGCCAAGACTCCGAAAAATTATGCCCTGACGGATACACTGTTAGAAACGCTTTCCATTGTGGCCTATAAACAACCGGTTACGAGACTGGAAATAGAAAAGATCAGGGGAGTGAGCTGTGACCATGCAGTCAATAAGTTGATCGAATACGGACTTGTCACGGAGCTTGGGAGGTTGGATGCGCCGGGCAGACCGTTGCTGTTTGGCACGACGGAGGAGTTTTTGAGAAGCTTTGGAGTACGGTCGCTGGAGGAGCTTCCGATGGCGGCTCCGGACAGGTTGGAAGAATTTAAAAAAGAAGCTGCGGAGGAAGTGCATCTAAAGCTGGATATCTGAAACAAAACCATTTGTAAATGTGAGGATTGCAAAAGGCATGACTGATTAGAATGGCGCATATATTAGATTAATCCTTTGACTTGGAACAGAGAACATGATTGGGAAAAAAATCGTATTGACGGCTATAACCTGTCTGCTGCTTGGAAATCCTTACCTGCCGGTTTCTAAAAATCCGGAATTATTTGCACAAAAGCTTCAGGAGGAAATGGAGACAACCATAAAAGAAAATGAGCTTTACGCCCGGTCTGCGGTCTTAATGGACGCATCCTCCGGGCGTGTTTTATATGAAAAAAACGGCGAAGAACAAATGCCGATGGCGAGTACAACAAAAATTATGACATGCATTCTCGCACTGGAAAACGGAAATCTTGATGACGTTATGGAAGTGTCCTCCTATGCTGCCTCCATGCCAAAGGTTCATCTTGGCGTAAAGACGGGGGAACACTATCTGCTGAAGGATCTGCTGTATTCATTGATGCTGGAATCGCATAATGACAGTGCAGTGGTGATCGCAGAGCATATCGGGGGGAGTGCGGAGGGATTCGCGGATATGATGAATCAGAAGGCCCGCGATATCGGGTGCTTTGATACCTATTTTATTACACCAAACGGATTAGATGCTTCCGCAGTATTGAGGGATCAGGACGGTAACACAAGAGTACAGGAGCATGCGACGACGGCAGAGGATCTGGCGCGCATTATGTCCTACTGTATCCTGTATTCGCCGAAAAAAGAAGAGTTTTTGGAAATCACACGCACAGCGGGTTATTGTTTTTCCAATATGGAAAAGGATGAAGCGGGAGAGTGGAAGCTTGGAGGCAGGACCTTTTCCTGCACAAATCACAATGCATTCCTAGATATGATGCCGGGAGCTCTTTCGGGAAAGACGGGATTTACAGGGAATGCAGGCTATTGTTATGTCGGTGCGCTGGAGGATGACGGACGTATCTATACAGTGTCCTTGCTGGCATGCGGATGGCCGAGTAATAAGGGCTATAAATGGCAGGATACGAGGAAGCTGATGGAATACGGAGTGGAGCAGTATACTTATCACGCCTTTTCGGAACTTCCGATCGAGGAAAATCTGCTGGAGCCGTTGTCTGTAAAAGATGGGCAGACCGAACGGCTCGGAGGGCAAGCGCAGGTTTCGCTTTATATGGAAGAAGCAGAGGCAGAACAAAAGCAGCCGGCATCTGAAAAACAAGCGGAAGAGCTTAAGGGACTTCTGGTGAAGAGGGATGAGCAGATTGAAATGAGCTGTCAGGTGGCCGGCGAACTTTCGGCGCCCGTGGAGAAGGGAGAAACAGTAGGGAGTATCCGCTATATTATTGACGGAACCGTCTGGAAATCAGTCAGCATAAAGACGGCGGAGCGGGTGGAGGCTATCGATTTTACATGGTGTATGAATCAGATCGGGGATCGGTTTTTGATGTTTTGCCAGCCACGAAAATGATGAAAATTTGTTGAATTTATTACTATGATTTGCAAAAAAGTTGTGTTATAATCTTTACAGTGTGCAAATATGCGCAAAAACTGTTTAATAAAATTTTTATATAAAATGGAGGGCTGAACAAAATGAGTAATACTTCTCAAGCGAGCTTAAGAATCAAATCTTTGCTCGATGAAAACAGTTTTGTTGAGATCGGCGGCTTAATAACGGCCAGGGCGACCGATTTCAATATGGAACCGAAGGAAACTCCGGCAGACGGTGTCATAACAGGCTATGGTCTGATTGAAGGCAACCTGGTATATGTCTACAGTCAGGACGCTTCTGTCTTGGGTGGTTCTGTCGGCGAAATGCATGCAAAGAAGATTGCTGATCTGTATGATTTTGCTTTAAAGATGGGGGCACCGGTCATCGGAATGCTTGATTCTGCAGGGCTGAGATTACAGGAAGCAACAGATGCTTTGAACGGTTTCGGTGAAATCTACAGGAAGCAGGCACTGGCATCGGGTGTGATTCCTCAGATTACTGCTGTGTTCGGAAGCTGCGGCGGTGGTCTTGCAGTGCTTTCAGCGATGTCGGATTTTACGTTTATGGAAGGGAAGAAGGCAAAATTATTTGTAAATTCCCCGAATGCGCTGGACGGAAATGCAGAGTCCAAAAACGACACGGCTTCTTCAAAATTCCAGAGTAAAGAGAGCGGTATGGCGGATGTTGTTACCGATGAAGCGGACATGTTTGTGAAAATCAGACAGCTTGTGACGATGCTTCCTGCCAATAACGAAGAAAACGGTTCTTATGATGAATGCGCGGATGACTTAAATCGGACGGGCACAGGACTTGTAAACTGCGTTGGCGATACGGCGGCGGCACTTACTCAGATCTCCGATAATAACATCTACTTTGAAATAAAGGCGGACTATGCAAAAGAAATGACAGTCGGCTTTATCAGACTGAACGGTATGACGGTTGGTGCTGTTGCAAATCGCACAGAGGTTACGGACAGCGACGGCAAGATTAATGAAACGTTTGATGCGGTGCTGACTCCGCATGGCTGCGTTAAAGCGGCGGAATTTATCGCTTTTTGTGATGCGTTCGATATTCCGGTGCTGTCATTGACAAATGTAAAGGGCTTTGCTGCTACGATCGAAGCCGAAAAGGAAATTGCAAAGGCATCCGCAAAGCTCACTTATGCATTTGCAAGCGCGACTGTCCCGAAGGTAAATGTCATTATCGGACAAGCCTATGGAAGCGCTTATGCAGCGATGAACTCAAAAGCGGTGGGCGCTGATTTTACGCTGGCTTGGGACAGTGCTTCGATTGGAATGATGGATGCACAACTTGCTGCGAAGATCATGTATGACGGCAAGGGTGCTGAGGTGATTGAAGAAAAAGCGGCGGCTTATAAGGAACTTCAGACGAGTGCAGTCTCTGCGGCCAGAAGGGGCTATGTTGACCAAATTATTTCGGCGGCGGATACAAGAAAATATGCTATTGGTGCGTTCGAGATGTTGTTTACTAAGAGAGAGGGACACCCGAATAAGAAACATGGAACAGTTTAGAGAGGATGCGGTGGCACGTAATATGAAAAATTTTAGAATAATATTATGTTTAGCAGCCTGTCTCTTTGTATTATCAGGATGCAATGGACTTACAGAAAATAAAGCGGTCGATGAAGCGACCTCACAGGAGCTGGTGCAGACCGCCCAGATCGTAGTCGCATATGCGTTTTATCCGTTGGATGAAGCATCCGCAACGCAGTTTACGTCACAGGGTGCGGAAACAATAGAGAGTATATTTACCAGCAGCTTTAATATTAATGTAGACGGTGAGGCGATGATTTCTGCTTTTGATTCATGGAATCAAGCAATTGGTCAGGTGGGAACAGTACAGAAGTTTACAGGATCTTCTGTTGCCTATAATGCAGCGGGAGACGCAATTATTGTCAATATTTCTATTCAGGCAGAAAAAGGAACGGCACAGGTGGCGTTTGTTTTTGATGATGACCCGAATCACACGATCATATCCGCTTCGACAAAGGTGGATAATGCGTTTACAGGATGGATAGAAAGCATCGGAGTGAATACGCTGACGGTTATCGCCGTGGTTATGGTGGCTTTGATCTTGCTGACCGCAGTGATCACTTACTTTGTCGTTGCTTCAAGGATGAAAAACTCTTTTGGAAAGAAGGATCAAGTAGAGGAAAAGGAAATGGCGGTAAATAATACGATTGCACAGATTATCGAAAAAGAAGAACGGATAGACGACGCGGAGATGATGGCGGTGATTACGGCAATCATAGCTGCATCGCAGGCTACGGGTCAAAAACCAGGCAGAGGAAATGCGGCGGCAGGAACCGACGGATTTCTTGCAAGAAAAATTAAAAGAACGCCCGGCAGCAGATGGGGCAGAATTTAACGAATAAGGAACCATTCAATCATTGTAAAACTAATAATAAAAACAAAGAATAGGAAGCAGGAGGATTAAAAAATGAAGAATTACACAATTACCGTAAATGGAAGCGTATATAATGTGACAGTTGAAGAAGGTGCGGGAGGAAGCGTGGCAGCACCCGTAGCAGCACCGGCACCGGCAGCAGTTTCGGCACCTGTAGCAGCAGCACCGGCACCTGCAGCGGCAGCACCGGCAGCAGCACCCGCACCTGCGGCAGCATCGACAGGCGGAGCGGGTTCGATTAAGGTGGAAGCAGGCGCAGCAGGAAAAATCTTCAAGATTGAAGTCAGTGTAGGGCAGGCTGTTAAAAAGGGAGATTCAGTGGTGGTTTTGGAAGCCATGAAAATGGAAATCCCAATGGTCGCTCCTCAGGACGGTGTCGTTGCAAGTATTGAAGTTGCCGCAGGCGATAACGTAGAATCAGGCACAGTTCTTGCAACTTTGAAGTAAGGACGGGACAGGCCGGACGTGAGGAAATCTGTTCAAATTCAATACAGGAGGAAAGAACATGTCAGAAATAGTAAAAAGACCAATTAAAATTACGGAGACAGTTCTTCGGGATGCGCATCAGTCTTTGATTGCGACAAGAATGCCGACCGAAGAAATGCTCCCAATCCTTGAAAAACTTGACAAGGTTGGATATAATTCCCTGGAGTGCTGGGGAGGTGCAACATTCGATGCATCCCTCCGCTTCCTGAAAGAGGATCCGTGGGATCGATTAAGAAAGATCAGAGCAGGCGTAAAAAATACAAAACTCCAGATGCTGTTCAGAGGACAGAATATTTTAGGCTATCGTCCATATGCAGATGACGTTGTGGAATATTTTGTACAGAAGTCTATTGCAAACGGTATTGATATCATTCGTATTTTTGACTGCTTTAATGATTTGAGAAATCTGCAGGCAGCCGTAGATTCAACAAACAAAGAAAAACAGAATTCTGGTAAGGGACATGCGCAGGTCGCATTGGCTTATACGCTTGGTGATGCTTATACAATGGATTATTGGATTGATATGGCGAAGAAAGTCGAGGATATGGGTGCCGATTCAATTTGTATCAAGGATATGGCAGGTCTTCTCGTTCCGTATACGGCTTCTGAGTTGATTACCGCTATGAAGAGCGCTACGAAGCTTCCGATTCAGCTTCATACGCATTATACGTCCGGTGTGGCGGGCATGACCTATATGAAAGCGGTAGAGGCCGGCGTCGATGTAATTGACTGCGCGATTTCTCCGTTTGCGATGGGAACTTCTCAGCCTGCAACGGAAGTATTGGTCGAGACCTTTAAGGGAACGCCTTACGATACGGGCTATGACCAGAATCTGCTTGCGGAAATCGCGGATTATTTCAGGCCTTTCAGGGATAAATGTCTGGCAGACGGCTTGCTGAGTCCGAAGGTAATGGGTGTTGATATCAAAACGCTACTGTATCAGGTGCCGGGTGGCATGCTCTCCAATATGGTCAGTCAGCTGAAAGAGCAGAACGCAGAGGATAAATATTATGAAGTGTTGCAGGAGATTCCGCGCGTGCGTCAGGATCTCGGCGAGCCTCCTCTTGTTACCCCTTCTTCCCAGATTGTCGGCACTCAGGCCGTGTTTAATGTTCTGATGGGTGAACGCTATAAAATGGCTACCAAGGAGACAAAGGCGGTACTGCGCGGCGAATACGGCCAGACTGTAAAGCCGATGAATCCCGATGTTATCGCGAAAGTTATTCCGGGTGAGGAGAGGATTACGTGCAGACCTGCAGATCTGATTCCAAATGAGCTGGATAAGCTTGAATCAGAGATGAAAGAATGGAAACAGCAGGATGAGGATGTATTGACTTATGCGTTATTTCCGCAGGTTGCTATCGATTATTTCAAATATCGTCAGGCACAGCAGGAAAAGGTAGATATGTCGAAGGCAGATTCCACTAATGGAATCTATCCGGTATAGGGATTTCAAATTACTGAAGTTTTCCGGTATTATTTGCATATAAATATGGTGCAAAATATCATAACGTATGTTATAATAAATAGGCAGTTTCCAGCACAGGGTTGTTTCTGAATGGGAGCTGCCTATTTGCAGACTCTTTATTTGTTAGATAGGAAACTCCTTCGGATTTCCTATCTAACAAAATATTATGCGCAGCTTCGCGCGCGGAGCACACTTTTGTTCAAAGGTTCCGAGACAGGAGGGCTGATGAGATGGCGAGAAAAGAACAGATTACAAAACGGGTGATACTTGACGGGGCATTCCAACTTCTTCGGGAACAAGGAAGTCAGATGGTGACCGCAAGGAAGCTGGCTGCCCATATCGGCTGCTCGACACAGCCCATATTCCGCGTATATCAAAACATGGAAGAACTGAATGCGGAATTATTTGCCGGGGCCAAGGACTATTATGAGAATTATTGCCTGAACTATAAAAAAGAAAGTGAAATCCCGTTTGTGGATTTGGGACTTTGCTATATTCAATTTGCAAAAGAAGAATTAAATTTATTTAAGCTGTTGTTTTTATCGGCGCATGACGAAGAAAATACAATGTACGACCTGATCAACGGTAAGGAACAGGGCTTTGTGATCAAGGAGCTGAGGAGAATTCCTGACTTGAATATGGAAAATGCGGGCACAATTTTCATGAAGATCTTCATTTTCATACATGGAATGGCCTGTATGGCAACCAGCGGAGAATTTGATCTGACTCGGCAGGAAGTCGTCCCTATGCTGACCGAAGTTGTAGAAACCTTTCGGCAGGGATAGAAATAGAACAATCCAAAAACTTTAAGGACAAAATATATGGAAGTAATCGTAGCGGGCGGTGGAGCGGCTGGTATGATGTCAGCACTTGCTGCGGCAGGGGCCGGACATCGGGTGCAGTTAATAGAGAAAACCGAAAAGCTTGGCAAAAAGCTGTTTATTACCGGAAAGGGCAGATGCAACCTGACAAATGCCTGCGAGCAGGATCTGCTGTTTCAGCAGGTGATGACGAACAGAAAATTTTTATACAGTGCCTTTTATGCCTTCAACAACGAGCAGACGATGGATTTTTTTAAATCGATCGGCCTATCTCTTAAGGTGGAGCGGGGAAACCGTGTTTTTCCTGCGTCCGATCATTCCTCTGATGTCATTCGCGCTTTGGAAAAAGAGCTGCGGGCCAGACATGTGGAAATTCGGCTGCGGACAAAGCTGACTCAGATTCTGGAGAAGAACGGCAGCGTATGCGGCGTCAGACTTGAGAATGGAGCCGTGCTTAAGGCAGATGCGGTGATTTTGGCGCTTGGAGGCAAATCCTATCCTTCATGCGGTGCGGATGGTGACAGCTGGCGTCTTGCAAATGCGCTTCAAATTGAAACAGCGCAGGCAGAACCCTCCCTCGTACCTCTTACGGTGTCGGAGGATTTTGTAAAGGAACTGCAGGGACTTTCCTTGAAAAATGTAAAGGTGTCGGTTTCTGTGGGAGAAAAGAAGCTGTATGAAGAATTTGGAGAGATGCTGTTTACACATTTTGGTGTGAGCGGCCCGCTGGTCTTGAGCGCAAGCAGCCATATCAGAGAGGACATGTATAAGCAGGAAATCAGGATGCTCATTGATCTGAAGCCTGCATTGGATGAAAAACAGTTGGATGACAGGATTCGCAGGGATTTTGAAGGAAATCAGAATCGTCAGTTTAAAAATTCGCTCGGAAAACTTCTGCCGGCAAAGCTGATACCGGTTATATTGCGGCTTTCGGGTATTGAAGAAGAAAAAAGAATCAATGAGATTACGCGGGAGGAACGAAAGCGCCTTGTGAAGCTTTTTAAGGGAATGCCTCTGACCATAAACGGAAACAGAGGATTTGCGGAGGCGGTTATTACCCGCGGCGGTATCTGTGTAAAGGAAATGAATCCGGCTACTATGGAGTTGAAAAAATATAAGGGGCTGTATGCGGCCGGCGAAATGCTGGATACCGACGCGTTGACGGGGGGCTTTAATCTGCAGATCGCATGGTCAACAGGGTATCTGGCAGGAAGCAGTGTCGGAAAATCTTGACAAAAATACAGGCGGGGAGAAAAGATATGAATCATAATATTGCAATTGACGGACCGGCAGGGGCCGGAAAGAGCACGATTGCAAAAGCAGTTGCCAAACAAAAAGGATATATTTATGTCGATACGGGTGCGATGTACCGTGCGATGGCCCTGTATTTGCTTCAGGAAGGAATCGGTGCACAGGAAACTGAAAAAATAGAGGCGGCATGTGCCATGGCGGATATTTCGATCGATTATCAGGAGGGAGAACAGGTTGTGCTGTTAAACGGTAGGAACGTAAATGGCTTAATCCGCACGGAGGAGGTTGGCAACATGGCTTCCGCAAGTTCCGTAAATCCAAAGGTGCGGGAAAAACTTGTTGCCTTGCAGCAAAAGCTTGCTGCCGAGAAAAGTGTTGTAATGGACGGAAGAGATATCGGTACCAAAGTACTTCCCGATGCCACCGTAAAAATCTATTTGACGGCAGGCACGGGGGTGCGTGCCAAAAGACGTTATGAGGAACTTGCCGCCAGAGGAGAATATTGTGATATCGACGCAATCGAAAAGGACATTGCAGAGAGAGACCGCCGCGATATGACACGCGACATTTCCCCGCTCGTTCAGGCCGAGGATGCTGTTCTTGTGGATTCGTCCGATATGACGGTTCAGGATGTTGTTGATATGATTTTAGAAATCAGTGAGACGGCAACATGAGAGGAGAATAATTGATGGAGGTAATACTTGCAAAAACGTCCGGTTTCTGTTTCGGTGTCAAACGGGCAGTTGCGACGGTTTATGAGCAGGCAGAAAAAGGCGGACATATTTATACATTCGGTCCGATTATCCACAATGAAGAGGTTGTAAAGGATTTGGAACAAAAGGGTGTTCAGGTGCTGCATTCCGAAAAGGAATTGAAGGCGGTTAAGGAGGGAACGGTCATCATTCGTTCACACGGGGTGGCAGAGCGGATTTACATGCTGATTGAAGAGCAGGGGCTGACATGCGTAGATGCGACGTGTCCGTTTGTGAAAAAAATACACAGGATTGTGAAGGAAGAAAGTGAAAAAAATGTCCAGGTTGTTGTGATCGGAAATGATAATCATCCGGAGGTGGAGGGAATCAAGGGATGGTGTTCCCAAAAGCTGCCGGCGATCGTTATTGAGACAACAAAAGAAGCTGCTGATTTTACTCTTGAGCCAAAGAAACGCCTGTGTCTTGTTTCACAGACGACATTTAATTACAATAAATTTCAAGAATTAGTTGAAATTTTTCATAAAAAAGATTATGATATAAATGTTGTGAACACAATTTGCAACGCTACAGAGGAACGGCAGACCGAAGCGAAGGAGATTGCCTCTTCGGCGGACGCGATGATTGTGATTGGGGGCATGCATAGCTCCAACACACAGAAGTTATACGAGATATGCAGGCGTGAATGCAAGAATACGCAATACATACAGACACTTGCTGACTTAGTATTAGATTCGACTGAATCCATCTCACGTGTAGGCATTACAGCAGGGGCATCCACCCCAAATAAAATAATTGAGGAGGTTCAAAATTATGTCAGAATTAACTTTTGAACAGATGTTGGAACAATCATTTAAAACAATACACAATGGAGAGGTAGTTGAAGGTACAGTCATAGATGTGAAGCCTGATGAGGTCATTTTGAACATCGGTTACAAATCAGATGGTATTCTTACAAAGAGTGAATATTCCAATACTCCAAACTTGGACCTCACTACTTGTGTAAAGGTAGGAGACAAGCTTGAGACAAAAATATTAAAGGTAAACGACGGAGACGGGCAGGTTCTTTTGACCTATAAGCGTCTTGCGGCTGACAAGGGAAATAAGCGTCTTGAGGAAGCGTTTAATAATAAAGAGGTTTTGAAGGCTCCTGTTGCACAGGTGCTTGACGGTGGTCTGAGCCTTTTGGTCGAGGAGTCCCGTGTCTTTATTCCGGCAAGTCTCGTTTCAGACAGCTATGAGAAGGATTTGTCCAAATATCTCGGACAGGAAATTGAATTTGTTATAACGGAATTCAACCCGCGCAGGAGACGGATTATTGGCGACAGAAGACAGCTTTTGATGGCGGAAAGAGAAAAACTGCAGAAGGAATTATTTGAACGGATTGCAATCGGCGATGTTGTAGAGGGTATCGTGAAAAACGTGACTGATTTCGGCGTATTTATCGATCTGGGCGGAGCAGATGGACTGCTCCATATTTCCGAAATGTCATGGGGCCGTGTGGAAAATCCCAAAAAGGTGTTTAAGTCAGGCCAGAACGTCAAGGTATTGATTAAGGATATCAGCGGTAGCAAGATTGCCCTGAGCTTAAAATTTGCGGATTCTAATCCATGGATTGATGTCGACAAGAAATATGCGGTTGGAACCGTGGTGACGGGTAGAGTTGCCAGAATGACTGATTTTGGTGCATTTATCGAATTGGAGCCGGGAATTGATGCATTGCTGCACGTATCCCAGATTTCCAGAGAACATATTGAAAAACCGTCGGATGTATTGAAAGCCGGACAGGAAGTTACGGCAAAGGTCGTTGACTTTAATCTGGAGGATAAGAAGATCAGCTTAAGCATCAAGGCGCTGTTAGAACCGGAAGCTCCGGCTGAGACTGCAAGGGAAGATGTGAACGAGAACGAGGATTTTGCCAGCGTGGATATCGAAGCTGAAATCAATAAGTTAAAAGAAGAGGAATAGGTTCATGTCTTATGACTATGAGAGTTTTAAATCAGCCGTGCTTAAAATAACAGGAATTGATTTAAACTCCTATAAGGAAAAGCAGATGCGCCGCAGGATCGATACGCTGATCAATAAGCACAAGATTGCGGGCTATGAAGAATTTATTAAAGCGATTAAGGCAGATAAAAAGCTGTTTGAAGAATTCATTAATTATTTGACGATCAATGTTTCGGAATTTTACCGGAATACCGACCAATGGGAGTTATTGGACAAGACGTTTATTCCGGAGCTGCAAAACCGCTTCGGCAGGAATTTAAAAATCTGGAGCGCTGCCTGTTCAACAGGAGATGAGCCATATTCGCTTGTTATGGCGTTGTCCAGACATTTTTCCTTGAGCCAGATCAAGGTTATTGCAACGGATCTGGACAAGCAGGTCATCGCACATGCGAAAAACGGTCTGTATGGAGAAAAGAGCATTGCCAATGTACCGATTGATTTAAAAGCAAAATATTTTAAAAAAATCGGCACTTCTTATCAAATTTCTGATGAGATCAAGGCTAGGGTGGAGTTTCGGGAGCATGATCTGCTCAAGGATTCCTATCCGGACAAATGTCATTTTATTATTTGCAGAAATGTGTTGATTTATTTTACAGAAGAAGCGAAGGATGAAGTGTTTCGAAAGTTTTCTAATGTTCTCGTTCCGGGTGGGATTTTATTTATCGGCAGTACGGAGCAGATTATGAATCAAGGAGATTTCGGATACGAACGCAGAAATTCTTTTTTCTATCAAAAAAAATAGTAATAATTAAAAACCGGAAGAAAAACTGTCTTCCGGTTTTTATTACATAATCCTTTTTTATTTACAGAAGAAAG
>JASGGU010000090.1:0-14730 GCA_047602645.1 Lachnospiraceae bacterium
TGTGGAAGTAACCGGATGTACACATGCAATTGCAGCACTGGATATTATGGCAAAAGCTGCGGAAGTCACCATTTCTACCTGGGAAACTATTTTTGGGGATGGAAGAGTGACGATATTTGTCCAAGGTGATGCGGCTTCGGTTATGGCGGCCGTTGAAGCAGTAAAGACTGAAAAACGTCTTAACATTTTTAATACTTATACAATCGCGGGGCCGCATGAGGAAACCTGGCGGATGATTGAGAAGAGCCGTAAAAAACAGATAAAAAAATAGCCAAATATATCATTCTAAAATTGTAGATGTTTACAGATTGTTTCCATAGGAGTTATCTGATAAAATGGTACTACCACGAGACCAATATCTATCGTTGAGAAATGATTTGAAAATGAAAAATAGATTCTGAGATTGAGGTGCAAGGTAAGACCATGAAGCCATTGGAAGGTATGTTAATATTAGATTTTTCCCAATACCTCGCGGGTCCGTCAGCTGCGCTCAGACTGGCTGATTTCGGAGCTCGGGTTATTAAAATAGAAAATCCCGGGGGCGGTGATAACAGCCGCCGGCTCGAATTTAAAAAAAAGGTATCAGATGGAGACAGCTTATTTTTTCATACGGTTAACCGAAATAAAGAAAGCGTTACTGCTGATTTAAAAAACAAGGAAGATATTGATCTGATAAAAAAGCTGCTTGTAAAAGCTGACGTTATCATAGAAAATTTCCGACCGGGAATGATGGAAAAATTAGGACTTGGATATGATGAAGTTCGGGCAATGAATGACCGCATTGTCTATGGATCGGTAACCGGTTACGGCAGGAGCGGCCCTTGGACTGAGATGCCGGATCAGGATTTAATTATCCAGGCTCTTTCCGGTTTCGTATGGCTGAACGGAGATGGAGGCAGGGCGCCGATGCCGGCGGCTTTGTCAATTGCCGAATTCTATGCGGGAATGCATTTGACCCAAGGAATACTGGCTTGTCTGCTGCGAAGGAATAAAAACAATATCGGCGGAAAAGTGGAAGTAAGCTTGTTGGAGTCCATGATGGATCTGCAATTTGAAGCCTTCGGAACCTACTTAAATGATGGCCATTTATTACCAAAACGCAGCAGGATTCATAATGCGCATGCGTATTTGGGAGCTCCGTATGGAATCTATCCTACCGAGGATCACTATATAGCCATTTCGATGGGATCTGTGGCTGAGCTGGGAAAATTACTGGAAGAACCGCGGCTTTTAGATTATAAGGAAGCGGAAGCTTGTTTTGAAAATCGTGATGAGATTAAAGAAATCATCGAAGCAAAGCTGAAACAGAACAGTACCGGATATTGGTTAAACAAGTTAGAGAATGCCGGATATTGGTGCTCGGAAGTGTTGAATTGGAGTCAGTTAGTCAATCATCCGGGGTTTGAGGTACTCGATCTGCTGATTGATGTCGGACGTCCTGATTGTGAGAGCATCCTTACCACCAGATGTCCGATCCGTTTTAATGGGAGTCCTCAAAAAACCTCGAAATGGGCCCCTAGGCTCGGAGAAGATACGGAAGCAATCAGGAATGCTTATCATTTGCAAGAGGGGGCGATTTAGGTGAAACCGATGGAAGGTGTTTTGGTACTTGATTTCACCCAGTTCCTATCAGGCCCTTCGGCTTCTTTGCGAATGGCGGATCTCGGTGCCGAAGTTGTAAAAGTTGAGCAGCCGACAGGCGATATCTGCCGCAGAATGTATACATCGAATCTGCTGATTGATGAGGATAGTTCCCTATTTCATATTATCAACAGGAATAAGTCGGGCATCAGTGTTGATTTAAAGACAGAAGCGGGCAGGAATGCGATTCATAAACTGATCAAGCGGGCAGATGTACTTTTAATCAATTTTCGCCCCGAAGTCGGAAAAAGGCTTGCACTTGACTATGAGACGGTACATAAGATCAATCCTAGAATTGTTTACGGGGAAGTGACAGGGTATGGGCATGAAGGCGTCTGGTCCGGACGTCCAGGTCAGGATTTACTGGTACAGGCAGTCTCCGGAATCTGTATGGCTAACGGAAATTCGAATGATATTCCGACCCCGATCGGGCTGTCCGTGGTGGATTTGGTGGCCGGCCAGCAGTTGGTTCAGGGAGTCATGGCAGGTCTTATACAAACAGGGATCAAAGGCGAGGGATGTCTTGTCCAGGTGAGTATGCTGGAAGCGGCAATGGATCTGCAATTTGAAGAATTTACTACCTTTTTAAACGATGACCGGACACTTCCCGAACGAAGTGCGGTTACTCATGCCGGCTTGTATAGAGATGCGCCTTATGGTATTTATGCAACAAAAGACGGATATATTGCGATAGCGGCAGTGCCAATCCCGCAGTTAGGGGAATTATTGGGCTGTAATCAGTTGACAGTCTATACAGAGGAAACGGAGTGGTCAGCGAAAAGAGATGAGATGAAAGCTATTTTAGCAGAGCATTTACGTCTGAAAACCACTCATGATTGGCTGGAGATTCTAGAGAAACATGACATATGGAGTGCGGAAGTTCTGAATTGGGATCAATTAAGGAAGAGCGAGGGATTTCAGCAGCTTGGCATGGTTCAGAAGGTCAAGCTGCAGGATGGGAAGGTTTTGGAGCTGCTAAGATGCCCGATTACGATTGACGGGGAGCATTTTTGCTCGGAAAAGCCGGCACCGAAATTGGGGCAGGACAATGAACGGTTTGCGGATGCTTAAAATGAACGAAAGAAAGGAGAGAAAAACAATGGTTCAAAGATTTGGAGAAAGGATCAAGGCTGAAGATCTGGAGGCATATAAGAAATGGCATGCAGCCCCTATGCCGGGGGTTAATGAAATGATTAAAGAGTGTCATCTGAAGAATTACACAATCTTCAGCAGAGGCGATGATCTGTTTGCTTATTATGAGTATGACGGAGATGATTTTGAAGCGGATATGGCGAAGATGGCGGCAGATCCCGCTACGCAGGCATGGTGGGATGTTGTGAAGCCGCTGATGCGGCCGCTCGATGATCGAAGTGAGGGCGAATTCTGGTCGGGCATGGAGGAAATTTATCATTTGGACTGATTGCCTTTTACCTAATGTAATTTGAGCAGTGCAGAGAATCATCAGAGATAAATAATGGAAAATTGCTGGGAGAGATATTTTGTTGTGCAAAAATGATTTAAACGTTTAAATTATTAATTAATTTTTTGTTGGAATTGCTATTGCAATAGAGTATTATGAGTATATAAATCGGAAGTATTCAACATATTACCGAAAATATTATGTTACACAAAAGATACTAACAATAATTGGAGGGTAACCATGAAGAAAAAATTATTATCAGTAGTATTATGCGTAAGTATGGTAAGTGCGATGCTGTTAACAGGTTGCGGAAGCAGCAGTACGGCAGCACCGGAGGCGAGTGCCTCCACAGAAGCAGCAGCACCCGCAGCCGACGGAAAGGTTCCAACGATTGCGTTTGTTCCAAAGGTTGTAGGTCAGGCCTGGTGGGATCATGTACAGGCTAATGTGGAGGAATGGTCCAGCGCAAATGGAATTGAAGTTATTTATAAGGGACCGACAGAGACCGACGCGGCTGCTCAGGTGCAGATTATGACGGATCTTGTAAATCAGGGTGTTGATGTCCTTTGCTTCTCTCCGAACGATCCGGATGCATGTGAGGCTATTTGTAAAGAAGCAATCGATAAGGGTATTATTGTAATCGCTACGGAGGCTTCCGGCATGGAAAATGTGACGTATGATGTGGAAGCGTTTGATGAAGAAGGTCTCGGCGGATTTTTGATGGATCAGCTGGCTGTTCAGATGGAAGAGAAAGGGCAGTATATCACAATGGTGGGCTCGATGACAATGGAGTCGCAGAACAACTGGGCGGATGCGGCTGTCGCACGCCAGAAGGATGCCTATCCGAATATGGAGCTTGTTCCGGATGCCAGAGTTGCCGACGATTCCGATGCCGAAAAGGCGTATGAGTTAACGAAGGAATTAATCCAGAAGTATCCTGATTTAAAGGGGATTCTGGGAACCGGTTCTTTTGATGCTCCGGGTGCGGCCCGCGCGATTCAGGAGCTTGGTTTGACGGGAAAAGTATTTGCGATTTCTGTTGCAATGCCTCTCGAGGTTAAGGATTATTTATTGGATGGAACATTAGGCTCCGTAGCGTTATGGGATGCCGGAGTTACCGCAAAGTCCATGCTGAATCTGGGTGTAAAGCTTTACAATGGAGAAGAGATTGCAGCAGGTGCAGACCTCGGAGAAGCAGGTTATGATGCGGTGGATATTCAAGGTAAAATTATTGTGGGACAGGGCCAGATCGCTATTACTACAGAAAATGTAGACGATTTCGGATTCTAAGCAGAACAGTCGGCAGGATATTTTTACTGTAATAAAGTATGAGGCAGAGAAGCTGAGTTTCTCTGCCTCACAAAATGAAGAGAAAAGGAGACAGCACCTCTATGTCAGAATATTTACTTGAAATGACAGGAATTTGTAAATCGTTTGCGGGTGTTCATGCTTTGGATCATGTAAATTTCAAGGTCAGGCCCGGAAAGGTTATGTGTCTGGCCGGCGAGAACGGATGCGGAAAGTCTACGCTTGTAAAAATCATCTCGGGTGTGTATGCCAAAGATGAAGGAAATGTATTTTTTGGAGAAAAACAGATTCATAAAATTACTCCCGCGGAAGCAACGAAATTGGGGATACAGGTGATTTATCAGGACTTGTCCATATTCCCTAATTTAACTGTAATGGAAAATTTGGCCATTAACTCTGAAATCACTGCCGGAAAAAAGCTTGTTAACAGAAGCCGTTGGGAAGCAACAGCAAAGGAAGCTTTGTCAAAAATCGGTTACGATATAGATCTGCATGCAAAAATGGGCGAGTTAAGTGTTGCCGATAAACAGCTTGTTGCAATTTGCCGGGCGCTGCTCTTTGACGCAAAATTAATTATTATGGACGAACCTACCACGGCGCTTACCAAGAAGGAAGTAGACGCATTATTCAAAACAGTTTGCCAGCTGCGGGACAGCGGCATTGCCATTATGTTTATCAGCCATAAAACGGAAGAAATTTTTGAAATTTCTGATGACGTATGTATTATGCGAAACGGCAAAAATGTGTATGCGGGACCTGTTTGTGAATTAACACCCCGGGACTTTACTTATCATATGACCGGACGCGAATTAACAGCCGACCATTTTATACCGAAGAATGTAAGCAAGGAACCGGTATTAAAGGTGGATCAGCTTTCATTGAAGAATAAGTTTGAGAATGTTTCCTTTGAGCTTCGTAAGGGAGAAATTCTCGGCATTACGGGCCTTCTCGGTTCCGGACGTACAGAGCTGGCCTTAAGCCTGTTCGGTCTGGAGCATCCGAAGACCGGAACGATTACGCTCAACGGAAAGCCGGTTAAAATCTCTTCACCGATCATGGCACAGAAGTTGAAGATCGGTTATGTGCCGGAGGATCGTTTGACAGAGGGGCTGTGCCTGAATCAGTCGATTGCGGATAATATTACATTGTCATCCTTAAAGCGTCTTTCCAATGCGATCGGATTGTTGAAGCAGCAGGATCTGATTGAAGATGCCGACATATGGAAGGATAAATTCTCCATCGCAACAAATGATGTGAATCGTTTTGCCGCTACATTATCCGGAGGAAATCAGCAGAAGATCGTTTTGTCCAAGTGGCTGAGCAATGATCTGGATGTATTGATTCTGAACGGACCGACAGTCGGCGTAGATGTCGGGGCAAAACAGGATATTCATGCACTGGTGCATGAGCTTGCTAATGAGGGTCTGGGAGTAATTATTATTTCCGATGACTTATCTGAAGTAGTTGTAAACTGCAGTCGGGTTATTGTTATGAAGGAAGGTAAAATTGTCGGTGAGTTATCTGGCGATGAGATACCCGAAGACAGCATTCTAGATATTATTCGTTAAGGGGGATCACAGATGAATAACGCTATGTTAAAACGCGCGACAAAACGTACGGAATTTTGGATTTTTCTTGTTTTGATAATCATGTGCGCCGCGATCCAGATTGTTTCCGGCGGACAGCTGTTTGAATCCAGTACAGTGGTTACAATTCTCCGTTCTATGGTTGTAGACGGAATGTTTGCAATGGTGTGTCTGATTGTTATGGTATCGGGGGGCTTTGATCTTTCGTTTCCTGCAATTGCCGCTTTATCCTATTCACTTTCTACAACGATCTGTATGAATTTGGGTTGGTGCCAGACGAACCCATGGGCCGGTTTTATTATCGCAATTTTAATCGGTGCCGTGCTTGGTATGCTGAACGGCTGGATTATTTCTAATTATAAACTGAATACAATGATCGTCACTTTGGGAACACAGACCTTTTTTACCGGTATTTCCATGGGCTTGCTGGAGCTTAAGGAAATCACCTCGAAGCTTCCGGTCGGATTCCGTACATTCGGTGAATCCTACTTGTTTGAGGTTACAAACTCGGCGGGACTGCGTTCTACGATGACGACAATGTTCATTCCGTTTGTTATTTTATGTATCATTACCTCCTTTGTGTTAAACAAAACAATGTTTGGACGTGCCTTGTATGCAATCGGCGGTAACGAGATTTCTGCGGAACGCGCCGGATATAATGTAAAGCAGGTAAAGTTTTTGCTTTATATGGCCGTGGGTGCGGCATCCGGCTTTATCGGAATGATCCGTGTGTGTATGGCGCGTCAGTCAATCCCCAAGGCACTTACCGGGAAGGAAATGACAATCATACCTGCGGTTATTCTCGGCGGCGCAAGTATTTTTGGAGGAGAAGGCTCTGTATTTGGAACGTTATGCGCGGTTGCGATTATCACCGTTGTTTCAAACAGTATGCTGCTGATTGGAATTGATACTTACTGGCAGGATTTCTTTAACGGACTGGTAATTCTGATCGGTATTACAGTATCTGCAATTCAGGCGAAACGCCATAATAAATAAGAAGGAGGAGCATACAATGTCAGCAAAATTAAAAGAGTATACAAGTAAAAACCGATATACAACGATGCTTCTGGGATTGATGTCAATCCTTCTGATGTTTTTTACAGTGACAAAGGGCGCAACCCTCTGGTCCGTAGGAACATGGAAAGGAATTGTCATGCAGTTTCCGGAGTATGGCTTGATGGCCCTCGGCGTGATGTTTTGCTTTATTATCGGAAATATTGACATGTCGTTTGTGGCATTAGGTGATTTTGCATGTATTATGGCAGTCAGATATATGGCAAGCCATGTGACGGAGGGGATGTCGAACGGACAGATCGGCGGAGTCATAGCAACGGCTTTTGTGATCGTCGTGTTAATCGGAGCCATCGGAGGAGTCATTAACGGCGCATTAATTGCCTATCTGAATATTCCGCCGGTAATGGCCACCATTGCAATGCAGCTTGTATGGCTTGGATTATCTACGGCTTTGACACAGGGCTATGCAGTGACCGGAGTTCCTGCGATCTATACGGAAATCGGACATAAGATGCTTTTTGGATTTTTCCCGGTGCCGCTGTTGGTTTTTCTGATTGTGTTTGCAATTTCCGCGTTCCTGCTCAAATGTACGACGTATGGCAAAAAGCTGTATATGGTCGGAACGAATGTAAAGGCGGCAAAATTTTCTGCAATCAATACAAAAGCAATGATTATCGGAACTTTTGTTCTTTGCGATGTGATCAGCTGTCTGGGCTGTATGCTGATGGTGTCCACGATGAATTCCGCAAAGGCCGATTACGGCTCCTCCTACGTGATGCGGGTCATCTTAATTCTGGTGCTGGCGGGTGTATTGCCGGACGGCGGAATGGGTAAGATTTTTAATGTGCTGCTTTCCGTCGTTGCAGTCCAGATCATCGCATCGGGTGTCAATATGTTCTCACAGTTAAACTCCTATTATGCGAGTCTGATTTGGGGCGGCTTATTGCTCATCGTATTGATTCTGAGCACAAAAATGAACGGAGGCGTCTTTAAGCTGAAGCTGCCGAAACGGCAAAAGGAATAGATCATACGGAAGAATATAAAAAGTCTGCCTGTGTCTGGCGGGAAAAAGGGGCTGTTGCAAAGTAGTTGGGTAACCAGTTATGAGTAACAGCTCCATTTTTATGTCAAAAATAAAAGATAGGTACCAAAGTGCTCAGTGTTGTCTTTATCTACAAGTGACAAATATTTTGTAATTCAGAATTCAGCAGTATATAATGAATGTAATTGGAATCCATTAAGTTCAAAATCAAAGTTCGGTTTTTATTGAAAGAAGGGCGGGTTATTATGAAGGAATATTATACGATTGGCGAGGTGGGAAAAATATTTAAGGTATCCACAGATACCTTAAGATTTTATGATGACATTAACCTGTTAAAACCCTGGATGACCGGTAAAAACGGATACAGGTATTATTCCAAAGCTCAGTTTGAAATGATATCCACAATCTTATTATTGCGTTCCATAGGGACCCCAATCAGCAAGCTCTTTAAAATTTTGAAATGTAAGGATGCCGGTATGCTTGAGGAGGAATTGCTCCATTATACGGAGGAAATTGATGAAAAAATAAACGAGCTTCGGAGCCTGAAAGCGCAGGCCGCGTTACTCTGCGCCAATTTAAAAGACACGTGTTATGATGAAGACATAGTAGTAAAAAAACTGCCGCAGTTCTGGGTGCTGCTGAAAGAATTTGGCATCGCGGAGGATGAGCTGGATATTAATGAAATCGTAAAAGCAAATTATTCAACGAAAAATGATTGGAGCTCATTCGCCAATATTATTTCTACGATCGATAAACATAATTTATTGGCGGGGGATTATCATACATATAAGGAATACGGATATATTTCCGAATATCCGTGTGATACGAACAGGAAGGATTTGCTGAAAATTATTGAAAGCAGGCTTTACGTCTGTTGTAATGCAAAGGTAACCAGGATCGACCATATTGATATCGACAGGATATATGATAAAATGCTGGATTTTATCAGGCAGAACGGTTACAGGGTTATCGGAGACGCCATAGAAAGGAATGTCCTGGATTTATATGATGACAGGGAAAAGGATCTGATATTATTTTTCAAAATATATATACCCGTATCAATAATATAAAAGGCACGCTTTGTGCCGCACGCACGGACGCAGCAGTTTTTATACAGACGTACCAGGATGGATTGGAAAAACCGATTCATCTTTTTTGTTACGTTAAATATATAGTAAGTATTGACCTTGGAGAAACTCCAAGGTTTATAATTATATATATTGGAGCAGGAAGAAACTAAACTACTGCTGCTTTTCTAATCATCAATCATAAATCAAGAGAAGGAGGTGGCGCTTATCATGCAACTACCTAAATTTTTAAAAAAACAGGGAGGTTATTGCCCTTCAGGCACAGGAGGATTAGCCTTTAAGGAAAAGCTGACTCTGGCACTCCCTGGCCCGGCGTCTGTTATCGGACCTATCATTATTCATAATACGCTCATGAAATTTTATACGGATATTATAGGAATTAATCCCGTATATATCGGATGGATCTACCTTATCTATAATGTATGGAATGCGATTAATGATCCGCTTCTTGGCGTATATATCGATAAGCTTAAATTCAATCCGAAAAGGGGCAAATATGTATATCTGATGCGTGTAACCGCCCCTGTCATGCTGCTTTCTATTTTCGGCATGATTTTCTCCAGCCCGGCATGGAATGACTGGCTGATTTTTCTGGTTCTCCTTGCGGAGCTGTTCGTCTTTGATACTGCATATACGGTATACAGCGTGGCATATCAATCTTATTTTTTTATCGCTGCGCCTACCAAGGAGGAACGGATAGATGTTGAGATTATAAGAGTTTATATCGGTAATGGGGTTGGGTTACTGACTACAATCATACCTACGCTGTTACTGGTAGGCAACGGAAACAGAAGGCTCATTATACCGATATTTTCAGTAATCATCGGGATCAACGCGCTTATATACATAATTGCCCTGCGTACGTTAAGGGATAAAGCTGAGCTCTATGACAATATACCGCAGCAGACGCAGCACAGTACCGGCGAGGTATGGAGGGAAGCATTCAAAATTATGAAATCAAAGCCGTTTCTCACATATCTTCTATTTTATATTACTGCGAGGGGGGCTATCGCATACTATTTTACCCCTTTTCTGTATTTCATGGACAAGGTGGTAAATTCTTCGGGATTGACAGCCACGGTTGCGGATGTTGTGCCGGGCCTGCTCATGCTGGCCGTTATGCCGGCTATCGGCATCTATATAAAAAAACTGGGAAGCAAGAATATGATTATTATATCATACATTCCCGCTCTTTTAGGCTTTGCGGGACTGTTGTTCATTAAAAATCCATGGCATGCCGTCATCTGCTATACGTTCATTGTGATCAGCCTTAACATGACCCAGACTGCGGGAGTGGCGATCAACGGAGCACTCATAGATGAGGATGAGATGAAAACCGGGGTAAGAAAGACGGGTTTGTACAACGGAATTTTCGCATTGTTTGCAACTACACTGACAAGCTTTCAGGCCGTTATTTTTACAAACATTATCAATGTCTTCGGATACGACGGTAATGCGGCTGTTCAGACAGCACGGGCCATATGGGGCTTAAGAATCGGCGCAGGGCTGGTGCCGATTATAATGGGAGCTGCGGGATTTATTCCGCTTCTGATGTTTCCCATTGATAAAAAAAGGGAAATGGAGATTTCCGAGTATAGTCAAAAAATAAGAAGAGGCGCCAACGAGCGCGGAAATGAGGAATAAGATGAAGAAACCAATCACAACTGCGGGCAAAAAATTTATTGATTTACAGGGCAGACATACGCTATTACACGGAATAAATATGGTCTGCAAGGAAAAGGAGAAGAATTATATCGGAAATTATAAGGAGAATGATTTCAATGACTTAAAAAAATGGGGCTTCAACGTTATCAGGCTTGGGATTTTTTGGGATGCTGCAGAACCCTGGCCCGGCGAATATAATGATCAATACCTGCTGGAAATAGATAAGCTCATTGAAATGGCAGGGAAGCAGGGGATAGCAGTATTTTTGGATATGCATCAGGATTTATTTGGCAGCCAATATTCCGATGGGGCTCCGGACTGGGCAACGCTCACCGACGGCTTGGAACATGTGCAGACGGAATTATGGAGTGAATCCTATTTACTGAGTGGAGCTGTTCAGGCGGCCTTTGATAGCTTCTGGAACAATAAAAAAGCTGCGGACGGGATAGGGATACAGGATCACTATATCAATATGTGGAAGCATATTGCCTCCAGATATAAAGAGAATGAAACGGTGATCGGTTATGATGTAATAAATGAACCATTCATGGGTTCCGGTGCAAACAATGTCATGCAGGTTTTGTTGAAAACCTTAGGAAAATTGGTGCCGGGAGCCGAACAGACTGACATGGAGACGCTTATGGCTGCCTGGACAGATCCCGAACAGAAAAAGGCTTTGATTAATTTGCTTACAGATAAGGTAGTATATAGGAACCTGATGAAAAGTGCGCAAGACCTGCCGCAGCAGTTTGAAAAGGCCTGCTTAAGCGATTTTTACAATAAAGTGGGAAGAGCAATTCGCGAGGAGGATAAAGATACGATGATTTTCCTCGAAACAAATTATTTCAGCAACGCCGGAATGATGTCGGGTATCCGGCCTATTACAGATACAAGCGGCATACGGGATAAAAATCAGGTATTTGCTCCTCACGGTTACGATATTCTGGTCGATACCGATCTGTATGAGCAATCCTGTAATGAAAGGATAGCAGTGATATTTGAAACTCATAGAGATGTTCAGAATGCATTGGAGCTGCCTATGCTGGTGGGTGAATGGGGCTGCTATCCGAATGCTTCGGAGAAACAGCTTCCGCAGGCTGCCTATCTGACAGGTATTTTTGAAAAATATCTTGCCAGTGATACTTATTTTGATTTTTCGCATATAGATAACAACCTGATCAAAAAGGTGATTATCAGGGCATACCCGATGAAGGCTGCCGGAGAAATTCTAAACTATGGCTATCATTATAAGGACGGAGCCTTTCATTGTGAAATTAAGGAAAAGAAGGCGTTAGGAGAGAGTATCATATATGTGCCTGATCTTGACATGGTCGGTGAAATATCGCTTGATCCGTACGGAGCCGGATACACCAAAGAAAAAATTGATGACGGCGGCTCAGGCTGCCTGATAATACCCGCTTTTGCTGACGATACAGTGAGGTATATCAAATTTTAGCTCTTCGGGATAAGCAAAGCCCCGTGTAGCGAACGGTATACACGGGGCCGTGTGAGGGAGGGGGTTAATCCCTCCCTTTTTCATTTGTTTTCCATTTCTTCCATACCAGCGGTATTCCGATTCCGCATAAGGCTGTAAGCCCAAGCGGCACATACCAAGGGAACCTGCTGTCACCGCCCGTCTGGAAAAGACCGGAATCTCCAGCAGTATTCTGCGCCGCAGGCTCCATGCTCTCCTTATTGTCCGCTGTATGCTTCTTGGTAGGTTCATTCGTTTTCGGGGCTGCTATGACCTCACTTCCGGCTTTTTCGGATGTAACCGGAGAATTTGAATGTCGTTCTTCCTTGACCGGCGTACTGCTTTCCGCCGATTTACCCATTAACTTTGTACCTGTTTGGAAGGTAACGGGATCGGATATCGTTGCATTTTCATTTGCGTCTGTTACCACCACCCGCACGGTATATTTCGTGCCGGCCTCAAGACCGGTGTAATGAAACATTGCGGTTGTCGCACCGGGAATATTGATCCACGAGCCCTTTACCTGTACCTGCCACTGGTAGTATAGCTGAGCAAAAGCGTCTGATACGGTAACCGCAAGGACCGCACTGTTCTGACCGTAAAGCACGGCAGCGATGCCGGTAATGACAGGAGGCGTCAGGCCGCTCTCTCCGGAATCGGAAATGGAGCTGCTGCGCGTCTCTTTTGCGGACGAAGCCGTGCCGGCGGACGGTGTTCCCCTGCCTGTCAGGGCAACGGTCCGACTTCCCGTACCGGGACATGTAACGGTGAGGCTGGCACTGTAGTATTGTGCGGCCGCAGGGGTAAAGGTGATGCGGAGCGTACCGCCCGCTGCCGCCGACCAGCCGGGTGCCGTGCCGACTGCAAATGCCGATGCACCGGGCCCGGAAATGGAATAGCTGATATTCCCCAAGAGATTACTGCCGCCGATTGTCACAGACTGTGCCGCAGAGGTGGTAGTTACCATCCGGTCTTCAAAGGCAAGACCTGCGGGCGCAGTCGTAAGGCTGGTCAGAGACAGCGTTTCTGTATTCGGCTGCACTGCTGAGCGGGTATAGGCCTTGCCGTATGTCTGCCCTGCGGCGGTGAGGGAGACTATTTCGTCACCAGTGCTTACTGGCAGGAAAAAATAGACTTTTCCGTTGTTATCTGTCTGCACATCCCGAATACCGTATACGCCGCCTGCCGCATCGGGTGTATTTGCGCAGGCAATACCGTTGATACTGCCTGCCGATATGACAGTGTCTGCAGGATTTCCCTCCAGTGTTAAGGTATTGAGATAGACGTTTTGTCCGCTGCTGTTTTTAGGCTGCTTACTAAAGGTGGATGCATTCACGCTGCCGCCGTTGATGGTGGCAGTGCCGCCGAAGCCCGCGCCGCCGAAGCCTCCGCCGCCGATGCCGTTTGCGGTTATCACGCCGCCATTGATGGTGGTAGTGCCGCCGATGCCCGGGCCGCCGCCGATGCCGTTTGCGGTTACCACGCCGCAATTGATGGTGGTAGTGCCGCCACCCGAGCCGCCGAAGCCGATGCCGCCGCCGATGCCCGCGCCGCCTTCACTGCCGTTTGCGGTTACCACGCCGCCATTGATAGTGGTAGTGCCGCCGTCGCGGAGGAAGCCGCCGCCGATGCCCGCGCCGCCGATGCCGCCTGTAGTGTCCAGTGTACCATCGCCCATAATGGTCAGGCTAACACCATCGGGCACATACACACCGGGCATTTCGTTCCCGCTCTTCAGCACATTCGTACTGCCATCCGCCAGCGTGACGGTAGAGGTGCCCGCATTGCTCATATCCAGTGCACAGGCATAGTTAGTACTGCTCACATTAATAGTTACACCATTCAGCGTCAGATCGGCCTGCACACCACTGGCTATCTTGATGGTATCGGTGGCCGCAACGCCCGTATTTATATTCTGCACAGTCAGTGCTGTGCCGGTCAGTATCGTGAGGAGCTTGTCTGCGTATGTATAATCGGTTCCCGCAGTACCTCCGGTAACGGTAAAGGCTCCTGTGTGGATCGAAAGTGTTTCTGCATTCGTGTGCGCCGCCGCTCGGGTATAGGCCTTCCTGTATTCCTGCCCGCCTGCGGTGAGAGAGACTGTTTCGTCACCAGTGCTTACTGGCAGGAAAAAATAGACTTTTCCGTTGTTATCTGTCTGCACATCCCGAATGCCGTATACGCCGCCTGCCGCATTGGGTGTATTTGCGCAGGCAATACCGTTGATACTGCCTGCTGATATAATAGTGTCTGCCGGATTTCCCTCCAGTGTTAAGGTACTGAGATAGACGTTTTGTCCGCGGCTGTTTTTAGGCTGAGTAGTACCAAAGCCGGATGCCTTTACGCTGCCGCCGTTGATGGTGGTAGTGCCGCTGCCGCCGCCGAAGCCGCCGCCGATGTCCGCGCCGCCGTCGCCGTTTGCGGTTACTTCTCCGCTATTGATAGTGGTAGTGCCGCCGCCGCCGAGGCCGCCGCCGATGCCCGCGCCGCCG
>JASGGU010000010.1:0-63692 GCA_047602645.1 Lachnospiraceae bacterium
AGCCAGCGCAATTTAATTGCACGCATGAAACTGATCCCGATCGATGCCCTGATCCGGGATAAGAGCCTTCTTCTGATCGACGATTCTATCGTACGCGGCACACAGCTTAGGGAAACGACGGAATTTCTTTACCGGAGCGGTGCAAAAGAGGTACACATCCGGCCGGCCTGCCCGCCGCTGCTATATGGCTGCAAATTTTTGAATTTCTCGCGGTCCAATTCGGAATACGATCTGATTACCAGACGGATCATACGCGAACGGGAGGGAGAACGGCTTTCCGACGCCCAACTCGCCGACTACGCAAATCCGGACAGCACAAATTATCATGAAATGATCGAAGCGATCCGCAAAACACTGGATTTCACCTCGCTGCGCTTCCATCGTCTCGACGATATGGTTGCCGCTGTCGGAATTGATCCGGACAAGCTCTGCACCTACTGCTGGGACAAACAGGGAGACTGTTCTTCCTTCGCCCCCGGCTGCACAGCCTGCAATGGGTGTAAAGATTGACATTGAGCGTCTACTGAGATACGAAGTGACTGCGCATACGCAGGAGTATTTTTTTCTCCATGCGACTCACCTGCACCTGACTGATGCCAAGTTGCTTCGCCACCTCCATCTGCGTCACATTTTCAAAGTAACGGAGTCTGATCAGGCGCTGCTCCTCCTCCTTCAGTTCTTCGATCAACTGGTCAAGCATGATCCGATTCACCATCTCCTCATGCTCGTCCTTATCCTGGGAAAGCTTATCTACAAGATAAATATCGCTTCCATCCGACTGGTGCACGGATTTATAAATCGATTCTACCTCCGACTGTGCATCCAGGGCGATCAAAATATCCTCCGTACTGATTTCCGTCTCCTTTTCGATTTCCGACAGGGTCGGTTCCCTCCCGAGGCTTTGAGAAAGCTGCTGAACGGCTCTTTTTACCTTCCAGCCGTTTTCCTTTACACTTCTGGATACCTTAACCATGCCATCATCACGCAGAAAACGCTTGATTTCACCTGCAATCATAGGAACCGCATACGTTGAAAATTTGACATCAAAGCTGACATCAAATTTGTCAATCGCCTTGATCAGCCCGATGATGCCTATTTGTATCAAATCCTCCATTTCATTGCCGCGGCCCCAAAATCGCTTGACCGTACAATGCACAAGTCCCAGATTTTCCTCTACCAGTCTGTCGCGTGCCTGTTTATCCCCTTTGTGTGCCTGTTCAATCAAAGCAATGTTATCCATTTATTCACTTCCAAAATACAGCTCTACCGCATCAATGTCGCCCTTCGTCGCTCCTATTGCTTTTTTCATATGTACTCGTGTGCCGGAACCAAATGTCGATTCCACCGTCAGTTCGTCCATGAAGGCTTTCATGAACGCAAAACCCATACCCGAACGCTCCAGATCAGGACGCGTCGTATAAAGCGGTTCCATTGCACGTTCCACGTCCAAAATCCCCTGTCCCTCATCAATGATTTCGATGGACAAAATATGCTGATCCACCCAGGCATTCATCACGACAATGCCGTCCTCGTTTCCATAGCCATGGATAATCGCATTGGTGACTGCCTCTGTGACCGCGGTTTTGATATCCGTCAGTTCCTCAATTGTCGGGTTCAAATAAGCTACGAATGCTGCCGCCGCCATTCTTGCCAGCCCTTCATTTGCGGACTTACTCAAAAAAGTGAGCTCCATCCGGTTACGGCTTTTATCCTCGACCGGTTCCTGCTCCGATTCCATAATGACGGCCATCGCTGCCGCATCATCAGGAAGCGTTCCGTCAAAATTATCCTCCCTTATCATGCCGCTGTAATTATTCCAATCTCTCTCCTGCATTACTTAATCACCTCCACTAATTTATGAAGCCCCGAAATGCGAAATATTTTCTGCATCCGCGGGTTAACATGAATCGCCATAACCTTCCCCCCAAATATTGCCACCTTCTTGTAGCGTCCCATAATGACACCGATTCCCGAACTGTCCATAAATTCCGTTTGCTCAAAATCAAAAATGACGTGTGAAATGTCCGTTCCCTCAATATGGGCATCCGCCACTTCCCGAATCCGTTCGGATTGATGATGGTCAAGCTCTTTTGGCATTCGAATCACCAGACAGGATTTAATTACCTGAAACTCCTCATTTTCCATTACTTTTCTCCCTTCAAATTTGTACCAAGAAACAAGAACAAAAGTGTGCTTCGCCTACTCTCGCGATCACATACTACGGCTGTACAGCTTTTGTTCCGCGCGCGCAGCTGCGCATATTATTTTATTTAATAGGGAAATCCGTAGGAATTTCCTATTAAAGAACAAAAGTGTGCTTCGCCTACTCTCACGGCCGAATAGTCTGACAGCACAGCTTTTGTTCCGCGCGCGCAGCTGCGCATATTATTTTATTATATGGGAAATTCAGAGGAATTTCCTATATAACAACAAAAAAGCCCGGACGATTCCTGTCCAAGCTTTTCCTTCGTGTAGTATAACTTTTTCTTTTGTTAATAAAATTCAGACTCTCATCAGCCGCCCGGTGCGGTAATGTAACCCTCCGCATCCCGCGCATTTTTCGTATCCGGAAAATCTGTCATGATCTGCCGGTACAATTCGTCCGCTTTATCCGTATTTCCGGACTGACGGTATGCATGTGCCAAATTCATCAGTACATCCGAATTGGAATTGTCGATATTCCATGCCTTTGTATATTCCCCAATGGCCGTATCATAATCATTGGATCTCATCGCACGCTTGCCGCTATCTACATAGTCGGCAACGGCCTTTGCACCCGCATCATCATATAGCAATGTATACAAAGCCAAAAATGGCTGTGATGCCCCATTCAAATAATCCTTCGTAATGTTGCCGAGCGCATCCATAACCGTCTCGGAATCATCCCGATCCTTCAGATAGGCTGCGGCCGCCTGCAGAAGATAGTCGGTAATCGCCGCTTCTCCGCTTGCTCCGGTCAGTTCCTCCACCTGCTCTTCCAGATCTGACTTTTCCGCCTGCAATGTCGCAAGCGTCTGCTCTACCTCCTGACGGGTCGCTTTTTCCCCGGAAAGCTGTTCACTCACCTCGATAAACTTCGCGTCATTTTTTTCGGTCTCAAGCTCCACACGTGCCGGCAAAATCAAAAACCAACAGATCGCAACACCGATCACTATACCGATGACAATATTAATAATACTGGAAAATCCGACCCTTTCACGCGCATACATCGGCTGAATAATCGTCTCGTTACCGCTCTGGTAGCTGAATACCTCTTCCTGCGACTTTTTCTTTTTAGATCCGGAATGTTCTTCCTTTTCCCTCAAAACCGTGTTAATTTCCTTTAAATAACCCAAGATTGTCGTATTGTTGGCATCAATGAGAATCGCACGCAAAAGTGTCCGCCGTGCCTTTTCATAATCCTCGGCGGCAATATACAAAAGCGCCAGAAGCTGATAACCGCTGATCAGATTTTGGTTGATGGACAATACTTTTTTCAATTGGATGATTGCGAGATCCTGACTGCCTTGATAGCAGTAGGTCAGCGCCTGATTATATTTTTTGATCGTCTGATTGATCGTATCCAGCTTGGCAGGGTTAGACTGCAGCGCCTGAATATAGTCATCCGCAATATTTTTCTTGCTTTCGAGATTCTTACTGATGATCCATTCACTTAAGGCCAAAACCGCTTCGCCCATCTCAAAATAGACAAGCCCTAACAGGTTTCTTGCATCGATATTTCTTTTATTATATTTCAGGCTCTGCCGTAAGCTTACGACCGCACCCGAAAGATCCCTGACATTTGCTTTCTCCAGGCCGTCATTATACAGTCTGTTGGATATCCGGATAATTCGCTTATATACCGCGACGTCTGCGCCGCAGCTTGTACAAAAATCCTTTTCAGACAATCGATTCCCGCATACATAACAATTCATACTTTATAGATCCTCATCATTGTTCGTTGTCTTTTGCTTGCTTCAACATCGTAATCAAAATGTCTGTCATATCTGTTAAATCATGGTTATAAACCGCATCCTCAACATCTTCAACCTCCATGCTGGGATGAAACTTTTTCAATTCTTCTTCAAAATTAATCATCCTGTATCCTTCCTGCATTCTTTCTTCCAATCCGCATTCACACGAAGATAGTTACCGATTCCTCCATGAATATTCCGGACAGCTTTCAAAATGCCTGCAAGTCTAATAACCATCATACTAATTTTTTGGATAAAAATCAATCATCTTTCTAACAAGTTCAGCCGTTCCTTTACCTGTTCCATCATCTGCGTGTATTTCTCGAGTTTTTCCCGCTCCTCCCGGATTTTCTCAGCCGGTGCTTTACTTGTAAATTTCTCGTTGCCAAGCATCCCGTTTACGCGTGCAAGCTCTCCCGCCAGCCGCTTTTCCTCCTTTTGCAGACGTTCGATTTCCTGCTTGATGTCAACAAGCTCCGCAAATGGAATATAGATGGAAGCATTCGGAATTACAACGGAAACGGCGTCCTCCGCAATTCCTTTCTTATCCTGCTGCAATGTCACATCAGAAGCAAAGGAAAGGGATGCAAAGAACAGCTTACCTTCCTCAAAAACCTGCAGCAGCTCCTCGCTTTCGGATACAACAACTACATGTGCCTTCCTGCTCGGCGGCACATTCATTCCCGTGCGCACGTTTCTGACTCCCCTGACAGCCTCCTTAATCAGCTCAATTGCTTTCTCCTCATCCGAAAAATTACGTTCTGAAGTAAACTGCGGCCAGTCTGAAATCATGATCGACTCCTCATCGCTCTGAAGCGTGCAAAAAATTTCCTCGGTAATAAACGGCATGTAAGGATGCAAAAGCTTCAATGCATCAATCAGCACGGCACGCAGCGTATACAACGCCGCATTCTGGGAAATCGCATCTTCGCTGTTATACAGCCTCGGCTTTACCATCTCGATATACCAGTCACAGAATTCATCCCAAATGAAATCATACACCTTCTGTACGGCAATGCCAAGCTCATAGCCCTCCATATTGTCCGTGACTTCCTTTACAACATGGTTCAACTTGGACAGAATCCACTTATCAACCGGCTCCAGGCTTGCACTGTCCGGCTTTGTGACTGTCTTTCCTTCTATATTCATCATAATAAAGCGGGAAGCATTCCAAACCTTATTCGCAAAATTTCTGCTCGCCTCCACGCGTTCATAGTAAAAACGCATATCGTTACCCGGTGCATTGCCTGTCATCAATGTCATACGCAGTGCATCGGCACCGTACTGACCGATAACCTCAAGCGGATCAATCCCGTTTCCTAAGGATTTACTCATTTTACGGCCCAGCGAGTCCCGTACAAGCCCATGGATCAGCACCGTATGGAACGGAGAATGTCCGGTATGTTCAATTCCCGAGAATACCATTCGAATAACCCAAAAGAAAATAATATCATAACCCGTCACGAGCACATCAGTCGGATAAAAATAATCCAGATCTTCCGTTTTTTCAGGCCAGCCAAGTGTCGAGAACGGCCAGAGTGCCGAGGAAAACCACGTATCCAGCGTATCCTCATCCTGTTTCATCCTCGTGCCCCCGCACTTCGGACAGTTCTCCGGTGCTTCTCTTCCGACGAAAAGCTCGCCGCAGTCTTCGCAGTAATAAGCCGGAATCCGGTGGCCCCACCAGAGCTGCCGGCTGATGCACCAATCCCTGATATTTTCCAGCCAGTGCAAATATACCTTATCAAAACGCTCCGGTACAAACGCAAGCGTGCCTACCGGCGTCTGCCCGCCGTCTCTTTTTGCCTTTAATACCTCGATTGCCGGCTTTGCAAGCTCCTCCATCGCCACAAACCACTGCAGCTTTGCCATCGGTTCTATCGTACAGCCGCATCGGTCATGTGTACCCACATTATGAGAATGATCCTCAATTTTTTCAAGCAGTCCCTGCGCAGTCAAATCAGCAACCATCTGCTTTCTCGCTTCATAGCGTTCCAGTCCCGCATATCGGCCGCCCTCTTCATTGATTGTGGCATCATCGTTCATCACATTGATCAGTTCAAGATTATGACGTTTTCCAACTTCAAAATCATTCGGATCATGCGCCGGCGTAATCTTTACGACACCCGTCCCAAATTCCTGATCTACATACGAATCTGAAATAACCGGTATTTCCTTATTGACAAGCGGAAGAAGCACTTTTTTCCCGACAAGGCCCCGATAACGCGTATCCTCCGGATTAACGGCAAGGGCCGTATCACCGAGCATTGTTTCAGGTCTTGTCGTCGCTACGATAACATAGTTTTCAGGCTTCCCCTGTTCGGGCTTTCTGCCCTCAATTGCCGCCTTTGCTTCCTCTGTCCCTGCAATCGGATATTTGATGTGCCAAAAATGACCTGCCTGCTCCTCGTGCTCTACTTCTGCGTCGGAAATGGTCGTCCGGCACACAGGGCACCAGTTGACAATCCGGCTTCCTTTATAAATATAACCCTTATGATAGAGACTGATAAAAACCTCTTCCACCGCTTTGGAGCAGCCCTCGTCCATCGTAAAGCGTTCTCTGTCCCAGTCACAGGAGGAACCTATTTTCTTTAACTGATCCACGATGGCGCGGCCGTACTCCTCTCTCCACTCCCAGGTCCTCTTTAAAAATCCTTCTCTGCCAAGCTCGGCCTTATCGATGCCTTCGTCCTTCAGGGCAGACGTCACCTTTACCTCGGTTGAAATCGCCGCATGATCCGTTCCGGGTATCCAAAGCGCATTATAGCCCTGCATCCGCTTAAAACGAATCAGGATATCCTGCATCGTATTGTCAAGCGCATGCCCCATATGCAGCCGACCTGTAATGTTCGGGGGCGGCATTACAATCGTGAACGGCTTTTTGCTCCTGTCGATTTCTGCATGAAAATACTTTTTATCAAGCCATTTCTGATACAGCCTGTCCTCCAAACCATGTGGGTCGTATGTTTTTTCCAGTTCCTTACTCATTTGTTTTCCTCCATATTATTTTAATCCGTAGGAATTTCCTATTTAAGAACAAAGTGTCTTCGACACTCTCAGCTCCCCTGCCCCTCAATCTTGAGGGAGAAGGCACTTTTAAGCGCCGAGCACAGGCAGCAAAGCTGCCATCTACCTTGTGTGCGAGTGCGCATAATATATTGTTATATAGGAAATCCGAAGGAATTTCCTATATAAGAACAAAAGTGCGCTTTGCCCACTCTCGCGGCCAAATACTTCGATAGCACAGCTTTTGTTCCGCGCGCGCAGCTGCGCATATTATTTTATTTGATAGGGAAATCCATAGGAATTTCCTATCAAATAAAATAACCCTTGCCACACCTATAGCAAGGGCGAAATTTCGCGGTACCACCTTGATTTATCACTTGTTCCGTAACGTGGATAAGACGGATATCTTTATCACATTGTAATCTGTCTAAAGATACCGGTTCAAAAGCTACCTTCTGCATGTTCCCTCCGGACAGCCTTTCAGCCGGCGGACCGTCCTCTCTGATGAGTTCCCATGCATACTCCTCTTTCTCACAACCGTTTGTATTCCTTTAATTTTATTTATCATAATAAAGAATGCGCCATTTGTCAAATACTTTTAAGATTTGGCACGGGCATTCCGCAATTCTTATTAAATCCCGACCGAACTGCTGCCTACAACCTCTACCTTGATCAGATTCGTATATCCCTGCGTATCCACCGGAACACCTGCCGTAACGACAACCTTGTCGCCGTCCTCTACCATGTCGAGCTTCTTCGCACAATCGATGCCGTGACGCAGCAAATCATTCGCTGTATTCTGAAACAGCGCCAGCACCGGCGTTACCCCCCAGGAGAGCGCAAGCTGATGGAATGTCTTTTCCGAATAAGTAGCCGCAATGATCGGAGATTGCGGGCGGTATTTGGAAATAATTCTTGCAGTCCTTCCGCTTCTTGTAATTGCGATAATTGCCTTTGCATGCAGATCCCTCGCTGCACGGCACGCAGCGTCGCAAATGGCGTCAGGCGTCGTCGCATTGATGTCAATTTCATAGCGTTTATCCGCATAGAGCTTCATATCAAACATATCATGCTCCGCCTGGTTTGCGATCTTTGCCATTGCACGAACGGCCTGAATCGGATATTTTCCCATTGCGGTCTCCCCTGAAAGCATCACTGCGGAAGTCCCGTCAAACACTGCATTGGCAACATCGGTAATTTCCGCTCTCGTTGGATTCGGATGCTCAATCATCGACTCCAGCATTTGTGTCGCGGTAATTGCCATCTTGCCCTCCTGATAGCAGCGCTTGATAAAACGCTTTTGGATACCGGGCAGGCGTTCAAACTCAACCTCTACACCCATATCGCCTCTCGCCACCATAATACCGTCGGAATGTGCGAGGATTTCCTCAAAATTATCCACACCCTCCGTATTTTCAATCTTGGAAATAATTTTAATATCATGTCCGCCATGATAATCAATGTATTTCCGAAGCTCAATAACGTCCTCTTTTCTTCTGACAAAGGAGGCTGCGATAAAATCCACCTTCTGCTCAATGCCAAAACGCACATCCTCTTTATCCTGCTCACTCATATACGGCATCTGCAGCTTAATACAAGGAATATTCACACCCTTGTGGTTGCTGATTTTTCCGCCATGGATGATCGTACAGTTGATATCCGTATCCTTGCAGGAATCCACACGCAGCTCAATGTTCCCGTCATCCAGCAGTACTTTATTTCCTTTGCTAAGCTGCGCAGGAAGATCCTTGTAGGTAACCGTCACACACTTCTTTGTTCCTTCTATATCTTTTACTGTCAGAGTAAAGGCATCGCCGTCCTCAAGAATCTCAGATTCATTTTTAAAATTTCCGATTCTGATTTCCGGTCCTCTCGTATCAAGAAGGACAGCCGCAGCCACATCCATTCTGTCCCTCACCGCCCGGAACATCTCAATAGATTCTTTATGGTATTCATGCGTGCCATGTGAAAAGTTCAATCTTACAACATTCAAGCCGCTTTCAATCAGCTTTTGAATCATCTCCGGACTTCTGCTCGCAGGTCCTAACGTACATACTATCTTTGTTTTTCTCATTCTACTCTGCTCTCCTCTTTAACGATCAGCATTCAATTCTCTCGGTTTCACAAACAATTATATTATCAGATATTTGCTAAAAATGCAACAGCACCATAAAAAGTTCACAATTTATCAATTTATTCTATATTGCTATATAGACAAGCACAGCGGCACTTCTCGCCCCGAGCATCAGCCTGCCGGACACAAGAATTTTCTTCTGAATCGGATTTTCCTGTGCCGTATCCACAACAACCTGCCATTTCCCGCAGCCATGCAAATCAGGCAGCACCAGTTCCCGGGACTCCCAATAGGTATTGAAAGCCGCATAAACAATATCGTCCTTTGCGTGGCTGCGACCCGCAAACATGACCGCCACCTGCTTGCTTTCCCATGAGAACTCTGAAATAAACGGTTTGCTGCCATGTGTACTGATCTGCGGAAAGCCAAGTGAACACGATTCCAGTCTCTTGCGCAGCACCGCATGGGATTTTCGAAAACAAATCATAAACCTGAAAAATTCGAAAAGCTCCCGGTTTTTCTCAATCAGCCCCCAATCCAGCCATGAAATCTCATTATCCTGGCAATACGGATTGTTGTTGCCAAACTGGGTATTCCCAAATTCGTCTCCGGCATAGAACATCGGCGTACCCATGCTGCAAAACAGGCTCACACAGGCATTTTTGATCATGCGCCTGCGGAGCGAAAGCACCTCTTGATCCTGTGTTGGTCCCTCTTCGCCGCAGTTCCACGAGTTTCCGTTATTGTCACCATCCGTATTCTCCCAGCCGTTCGCTTCGTTATGCTTCCGATTATAAGCATACAGATCGTAAAGAGTGAAGCCGTCATGACAGGTCAGAAAATTTACCGACGCATTACGTCCGCGTGATTCCTCGGGGTACAGGTCGGCGGAGCCGGTCAGCCGCAGCGCCGCTGCCTGTGCCATTCCGTCGTCTCCCTTCAAAAAACGGCGCATATCGTCCCGGTATTTTCCGTTCCATTCCGCCCAGCGGTTCCACGACGGAAAGCTTCCCACCTGATAGAGTCCTCCCGCATCCCACGCCTCCGCAATCAGCTTGACATCACCTAAAATCGGATCAAATGCCAAACTCTGCAAGAGAGGCGGCTTGCTCATTGGGGATCCGTCCTCATTCCTTCCCAGAATCGAGGCAAGATCAAACCGAAAACCATCCACTCTGTAGTTGATGACCCAGTAGCGCAGACACTCCAATATCATCTGCTGCACAATCGGATGATTGCAATTAAGTGTATTGCCGCAGCCGCTGAAATTATAATAATGCCCGTCCGGAGCCAGCATATAGTAAATGTTATTATCCACTCCTTTAAAGGAAAAAAACGGACCAAACTCATTTCCCTCTCCGGTGTGGTTGAACACAACATCAAGAATGACTTCAATGCCGTTTTCGTTCAGGGTCTTAATCAGCTCCTTTAACTCCCTGCCTTCATAATTCTGCTCACGCTCCGAGCTGAAGCATGTATTTGGCGCAAAGAAACTGACGGTATTATAACCCCAGCACTCCAGCAGTTCTTTTCCGTCGATTTCCCGTCGGTTCAGCATTTCATTGAATTCAAATACCGGCATCAGTTCGACACAGTTGACCCCAAGGGAACGCAGATAGGGGATTTTTTCCTTAATTCCGTCAAATGTGCCGGGTGCGCTTACTCCGGAGGAACTGTGCCGTGTAAAGTTACGCACATGCATCTCATAAATGATCAAATCCTCCATCGGGATATGCGGCTGCTTTGTATCACCCCAGTCAAAATTATTTTTAACAACACGTGCTTTATAAAAATCGCTGTTATCAAACTTTTGGCCCCACATGCTCTGTCCCGTAACAGCACGCGCATACGGATCGAGAATATATTTTGTTTTGTCAAACAGCAGTCCCTTTGAAGGATCATACGGTCCGTCAAAGCAATAGGCGTATTCAATATCTTCGACATCCAGACCGTAGACAAACATCGAAAAAGTATGGCCGATACGATAATGCCTCGGAAATTTCAATATGGCAAACGGCTCCGACTCTCTGTGATGAAACAATACAAGACTGCAGTCTGTCGCATTATGGGAATGCACGGTAAAACTCACACCATGCAGGAACGCCGTCGCTCCGTTGACATCAAAAAATCCCGGGCGCACCGGAAACCCGCTGATTTCATCCAGCGGCGGCAATTTGTTTGTCACATAAAGCTCTCTTTTCAAAATAATTGCTCCTTTATCAAACGACTACACGGTTTCTCCCGCCTTCTTTTCCCTTGTACAGCTTCTCGTCCGCATCTTTGATCTGAAGGTTGATGGGTACATCCGTCTGACTTTTTGCAACACCAAAAGTCATCGTAACCGTGTGCTCTTTCCCCTCATGAAAAACCTTAGTATCTCTGACCACCTGCAGAAGCTTATTTGTATCAACACCGACGGAAATCATATCCTTATTTTCAAATACAAGCAGAAATTCTTCGCCGCCCCAACGCGCGGCAAAGCCCCTGCCACGCATTTCATTGTCCAGCACACGCGAGACTTCTTTTAAGACAACATCTCCGCATGCATGTCCAAAGTTATCGTTAAATTTCTTAAAGTAATCAATATCACCGAGCACGATTACAAAAGGGCTTCCATTTGTCCTGATTTCATCCAATTTTTTTTCCGCGCTTCTCCTATTATAAAGACCGGTCAGTGCATCCCGCTCAATCAGCTCTCGAAGCGACATTTGCAGGGTCACGGTAAGTCTGCCCATTTCACCAAGCTCATCCTCCCTTAACGACACAAGCGGATCCAATTCCGATTTCAGATTGCCAAGGGAAATATCTTTTAAGAAATCCATCATCTTTTTAATTACCATAACCATTCTCGAGGCAAATCGGATGATGAACCATGCCGTAACAAGCAGGGTCAGAATCATAATTGCAAGGTTTTTATAAACAGCCCCATTTACGCCCTCTGTGATTTTTTCCGCCGGCTTTGCAACTCCGATCATACCCAGGCATACCTCGCCGTCCTTTGAGAAAATGGGCTGATAATAGGCAAAATAATGAACGCCGTTGACCTTTATATTGTCGAAAAAATGAGGCTCCTTCTTCTCAAGAACCTCTTTGACAATCTGCATGTTTGCTCCGGTATTGGTAAAACGGTGGTCAGTCTCATCCCGAAGCGTCGTCATAAGACGTGTATCATAGAAAAAAAGAGAAATTTCCACATTGGCGTCTTTTTTGATTTTATCAATAAGAACAGAATCTCCGTTCAATAAATGATCTCCTTTATAATAGGAAATTTCTGTGCCGTCAAGCACAACGTGATAGTCTCCTGGATACAGCACATCAAACGCCGACAATACGGAGATTCCTACATTTTTAAGATTACTCGCCGCCTCTGCCCGAATACTGGATGAAAGCGTTTTAGAGCTGTAAATGATCATGATCAGTCCAAATAAAAAAAGAGGCAGCAAAGTCATATATAAAAACATGGCATATAAACTTTTAGAACCGGTTCTTTGAATTCTCTCAAGCTTCTTCATTGGCTTTCCTTCTATTCTATTTTATTTTATTCTACTATTCTGCGCAGAGCCGCACAGAGCTGCGTATTATCCGCATCATTACGTACCGCAATTCTAATGTAGTTCTTTCCCTCAAAGCCCTTTTTCTTGCTGCAGTCCTTAATCAATATGTCCGCATCCTCCAGCAGTCGGATTGTGAGTGCTTCGGCTGATTGGGGAGCAGCCTCTGCGGCTGCATCCTCAGGAAGCAGTTCACACAAAATATAATTTGCTGATGACCGAACCGGTCGAATACTCTTGATCTCGGAAAGCTCTGTAAACAGTCTGCGGCGGCTCTCCCGTATCTCTACTAAGGATGCCGCATAGTCAGCCGTGTATTTCTCCGCAATCTGCAAATAAAATTCCGCAAAGGAATTGATATTCCAAATCGCCGTTTCGGATCTGATCTGCCTGATCAGCATCTCGTCGGAGGAGGCCAGAACACCGAGACGCAGCCCCGGGACACCAAACGATTTTGAAATGCTCTTCACTACAACAAGATTCCGATATTCTTTTAAAATATCCTTCTTCAGAAAAGAATTCTGATCTGCTTGACCTTCGGAGTCAATCTCTGCGAAATCAACAAATGACTCGTCCAAAAGCAGACGAATATTTCGCATACGGCACCAGTCCGCAAGCATATAGATACCCGAGCCTTCAATAAAGCTGCCGGACGGGTTGTCCGGATTAATTATAACAAGCTGCTCTATGTCCTTGTCTTCAAAAAATTCCATCAGCTCCTCTGCCGTATAGGAATAATCTGCATTATTTGGATAAAAAGCGACAATTTCTTCCGCTTTCATGCGGTTTGGATATTCTTCAAATGTCGGATAAACCACACCGGTCGATCCCTTGAACGTACTCATATATGCCTTGATCAGTTCGGCAGCTCCGTTTCCGACACAGATCTGCTCCTGCTTTAAGCCAAAATATTTGGCGGCCAGAAGGCTGTTGACAGACATACCGGACGGGTATTCGCAAAGAAGCGTGTCAAAACCGGCTTTTAGTTCCTCCTTTAAACGGGTGCACGGATAATAGGGATTAACGAGATAACAGAAGTCCTTCAGCCGTTCATAACGCCAATAGCCGCCATAACGGCTCTGAATCTTATGGAGCTTCTCAGCCCCCGATGCAAAAATCGTCTCTGCAATATCCAAATCCTGCACATCGTCGATTTCATACCACTTTTCATCTTCAAGCGGACATGCTTTTAATTCACACTGATCCAGCAGTGTTATGACCTTCAGCACCTGCTCATAATACTCATTATGTCCGAGTGCTTTGCAGTAGGCTTCAAGAAACGGCACATACGAGCCTTCTGAAAACTCTTTACTGAATTTATAAATATTGACGGTCTTAAAATACTCGTCCTTATGATTAAAATCAAATTCTTTTTTGGAAATAAAGCGGGTGATGTTATTTTCATCATCAAGTGTCACAACGGTTCCATCCATCCAGCTTTCATAGTTTGCCACAAGAGCAAGGGTCGGGTACGGATTTTTCAGAAGCCGATCCAGCATTCTATCCTCAAAAATAATGTCCGATTCGAGCAGCAGCGTATCCTCTTCAAGCATATACTCCTTCGCAAGATACAGCGAATAGATGTTATTTGTCGTATTGTAAACTGTATTTTCCACAAATACAACGGGTGTTTTGACCGGCAGTGTCTCTATATATGCCTTCAGCTTATCCGCCTCATAACCAACCACCAGCACAATTCTGGAAAGCGCATACCTGTCAAGTGAAGCCAACGCACGTTCAATCATCGTTTTTCCGTTTACTTCAACCATGCATTTTGTCGCATTGCTCGTCAGTTCCTTTAATCGTTTCCCCATACCCGCCGCCAAAATAATTGCCTGCATCCTACCGCCCTTTTCCTTTACATTTGATTTCCCGGTTAGTGTATTCTTTGCTTTTTTGCTATCCTCTGTTCTTTTTGCAATTTTATAATACTATGCTATAGTATAGCAATTTTCTTATAGAAAAGCAATTTGATGAAGGAGAATTTCACTTTTTCATTGATCTTGAAGCAGGGATGGAGTAGACTATTGGGAAAAGCAGCAGATGATAAGGAGGAATTGTTTATGAAAAAATCGAGGGATACAAAATTTGTTGTTGCGGCCGCCATGCTCGCAGCACTCACCTGCATCGCGACAATCATCATCAAAATACCGACCCCAACATTTGGCTACATCCACCTGGGTGACGGCTTCGTCCTGCTCTGCGGCATTTTACTGGGCCCGCTCTACGGCGCACTTTCTGCCGGAATCGGCTCGATGTTTGCCGACCTGTTTTCCGGATATATTGCCTTTGCACCGGCGACCTTTGTCATCAAGGCCGTAACTGCTCTGATTGCATCAATTTTATTCCGTTTGATCAAAAAAATATACGCCTCTGCTTCGGGCGAATATGCCGGTATTTTGATTGCCGGCGTAACGGGAGAGGCGTTTATGGTAATCGGTTATTTTGTTTTCGAAATTTTTCTTGCAATGATCGCCGCCGGACAGTTCACAAACACTGCTTTCGCGGCAGGTGTCAGCTCTTCTGCCACAGGGATTCCGTTCAACATTGTACAGGGCTTTATCGGCATCGTTATTACGGCACTTCTGCTGCCGCTGCTAAAAAAGATACCGGATGTCCGTGCGTGGATCAACGCCGAATAACCAAGTCTTTCTCAAGGCAGAACCGCCCTATTTCCTCCGTCTGTAGCTTCCGAGCTTTCCGCCGATGCTGCCCGTTTCCTTGGCAGACAGCGATTCCCAGCCATCGGTAAGCACGCGGTCCAAAAGACCCATTTCTGCCGCAATTTCATATTTCATCTTTTCTTCCTCGGACAGCTCCTGCGGGTAACGAAGCTCTTCCTTCTTTTTTTTGCCCATAAAAATACTCCTTTTATACAGAATCTATATAGAAGAAGTATTTCATAATTTTTTGTAAATATTCACATAAATGGCCTGTTGCGGCAAATTTTACGGATTGCCTGCAGGCATTGTATTTTCAATTTTCCGGTGATTCTTCCGGACTCCCGGCACGCCCTGTCATATTGATTTTTCCGGCATGATGATGGCTGCGATAAAATAAGCTAAAATGCCCCATCCCATGCACATGAAAACAACCATAATGAGGCGTACAATCGTCGGATCCATGTTCAAATATTCCGCAAAACCACCGCAAACTCCGCAAATCATTCTCTCTGTTCTCGATTTCGTCAATCTCCTGTATTCATCCTGCATTTTTGATTCCTCCTTCTATTATCATTCAAACGATATATCGACATTACCCATTGCACACTCTAAATTCATCTTTTTCTCGGCATCGTTGTCAACCCTTTTTTCACTGATGCCACTGAAGGAAATACGTCCTTCTCCCTGCTGATCGATCGTCACATTGCCGAGAGCGGCTTCAATATCATAATCATAGTCCTGATAATTGCCTGCTATAGAAAGCTCAATATTCCCAAGTGCACACGAAACATCCAAATCGCCGTTTATTTCGCCGCCATACAACAACTCCCCCGCACCGGCTTCAAAGTGTACGTCACGGACCGTGCAGTCCCTGCATTCCGCCTTGCCTGCACCGATTTCCATCCGCAGTGTATCCACTGTCAGACCCCTGCATGTAAGCTCTCCCGCGCCGACCTCCACTGTCATTTCCTCTGCCGTCAGACCCTTCACAATTCCTTTTCCTGCACCCAGCTTAAGCTCTGCATATTCAAACTCGGCTCCTTTGGGAACATACAGCGTTATCGAATGTTTAAAAGCGGGCTTTAAATGATGCCGCACACTTTTTACGTACAGCGTACCGTTTTGTTCAAAGCATTTCAAATCCGAAACATTCCGGGCGGCAATCTTATAAACCGTTCCGTCCCATTCTATCACCTCAAGCTCACAGGCACCGACTTCCAAAGAAAGCTCCCGGACATCCTCTTTGGCACAGATATTGTCATTTTCATAAAACCCTCCTGTACTTTCCGAAGATAAAGAATCCTCGTCATCCTCACCGTTAAAAGCAGCTGCATTGACATAGAACGGATAAGAAAAACCTCCTCTGCGTGCAATGAACCCTGTCTGCCTAAAACCGCCGAAAATGCCTCCGATCAGAACAAGCACAAGTCCAATGGCACAAAGTCCCGATGCAACAATCAGGCATCTCTTTATAAAATCATTCATACGATAATCTCCTTTCTCCGAAAGGGGGCACTGCATAGCTTTACGGTGCCTTTGAATACTGCCGGCAGCAGCTTTCCGCAAATAAGAATCGTCAGGATCAGGAATAAAAGCCCGATCGCCAGAGCCAGCAGACCGGCACCAAGCACGACAAAGCCGGCAAGCGGAGCATGGAACAGATAGAAAAATCCAAAAATAACCGCTACAATTCCGGCTGCAAAGCAGCCGACAGCCGCCGCGCCAAAGCCGATTACCAAAGCAGTCAGCATGACAAGAACGGAAAATGCAAACGTCAGAACGACAATTCCCACTGTCAATCCAACCGGAATGATGATCGGTGCCGCAAGGACACAAAGGAGTACCAGCAATACCGTTTTAAGTCCGTTATTTTTAGGTGTTGACGTTGCCGTATATTCTGCAGAGGATGTTTGATATTCTGTTGATGAGGTAGAATTTTCAGATAGCATCTCCACCGGAGAAGCTGTTGTTTCTTCCATAAGATTCCCTTCCTTCTGTATTTTATGTATGAAGCTTACTACAGAAAAAACGGGATGTAAATAGGATTTCGACTTATCGTGACAATTGTCACGATAAGTTATGACAAAACATAGGAAGCCGCAGAACTCAATTTTCCTGACCCAGACTTGCATTGGAATGAAAGAAAAATCCGCTGTCATTTTCTCTTACAATCACATTCCAAAGTCCTTCGTTGCCGGCTTTTATATAAAAAATACTGTAAATTCCGTCGTCGTCGACACTTCCAGCAGTACAGGTGATTTCATGCAGCGCAGCATCGCTCTTCTTGATATAATAGGCATCGTAATCGCTGCTGTATGCACAATCCGGCTTCCTGTTTATTTCCGACAGGCCAAGTCCGGTCATTTCATGGAGCAATTCTTCCAAATAGGCGGAAGAATATTTTATAACATCAATCCTTTCCGTCTTTCCAAACAGCATGGAGGCCTCCGTCTGCTCCTTTAAAGAAAGTTTTCCGCCGGCAGCTCCACTACTTTTTAATACAGCTGTCAAATCAATTTGAGAAGGAACCTCATAGCTGCACGAAAGGAACCCGTTTACCCTCCCGTTGTTGAAATAATCAGTAAAAACAGCCAAATCTTCCTCTGTCAGCTGCGTGCTGACGACCTGAGCCACCGCTGCACCGCCTGTCGATTGATTTCGAACTGTGCTGACAGAATCGGCAGTCCCGACAGTTACATTGCTATTCTCCATATCGGTATTCTCATCGCCTAAGAAGCTTCCTGCAGCTCCCTCCGGGTTTTGAGGGTATGATACGGAAGAGACAGTATCCTCCGCCTCTTCCGTATTGTTTTCATTCCGTTCCTTAAGCGGTATCACCGGCTCCTGTGACAAAATATCCGGCCGGCTGCCGCAGCCGATGCATCCCGACACCAGCAGGACTGCCAGTCCCGCTGCGATCAAATGTCTCTTTGTTTGTCCCTTTGTCTTCAACCTTATCCCCTGCTTCTTTGTTCCGCTATCGTTTTTCCACACAGGCAGCAAGCATGCCGTCCTTGATATCAAGCAAAATTGTATCGCCTTCCATTACATCTCCGGACAAAATCAGTCTGGCTGCGAGTGTCTCCACATGCTTCTGGACGTAACGCTTCAGCGGCCTTGCCCCATATACAGGATCATAGCCATTTTCCACAATAAACTGCTCTGCCGCAGCCGTTAATGCAATGTGTAAATTCCGATCCGACAAACGACGGTTTAGATCAGCCACCAATAATTTGATAATACCGCTGATATTCTTCTTTGTCAAAGGCTTGAATAAAATCATTTCATCCAGACGATTTAAAAATTCCGGCCTGAAATGTACACGCAGTTCATTCATGACCAGCTCCTCCGCTTCCGTCCTGATCGTACCGCCCTCATCAATGCCCTCCAACAGATATTCCGAGCCGATATTGGAGGTCATAATCAGAATTGTATTTTTAAAATCCACAGTCCTGCCCTGTGAATCGGTGATCCGGCCGTCATCCAGCACCTGCAGCAGCACATTGAATACGTCAGGATGTGCTTTTTCAATCTCATCAAACAGTACAACGGAATACGGTTTTCTTCTGACTGCCTCAGTCAATTGTCCGCCTTCCTCATAACCCACATAGCCGGGAGGTGCACCAATCAAACGTGATACGGAATATTTTTCCATATACTCACTCATATCGATCCGCACCATATTTCCCTCATCATCAAACAGACTCTGAGCCAGTGCTTTGGCCAGTTCTGTCTTACCGACACCGGTCGGCCCTAAGAACAGAAACGAACCGATGGGCTTTGTCGGATCTTTGATACCCGCCTTGGAACGGATAATCGCCTCGGTTACCTTTGTCACGCCCTCATCCTGCCCGATGACACGCTTGTGCAGCTCTTCATCCAGATGCAGCGTCTTGCTGCGCTCGCTTTCTGTCAGCTTTGCGACCGGAATCCCCGTCCAGCGTGAAATAATTCTTGCGATTTCCTCCTCCGATACATTTTCATGTACAAGAGAAAGCCCCTCATTTTTTACTCTTTCTTCCTCAATTGAAAGCTGCTCCTTTAACTTTGGCAACCGTCCGTACTGCAGCTCGCCGACCTTACTCAAATCACCCTCTCGGCTTAAAATTTCAATCTGGTTGTTTGTCTCCTCGATTTCCTCACGCAGCTTCTGCAGCTTTTCGAGTGATGCCTTTTCATTTTCCCACTGAGCCATGCGCGTATTTTTCTCATCACTCAGTTCTGCAAGTTCCTTCTGCAATGCCGCAAGGCGGTCTTTGCTCAGTGCATCCGTCTCCTTTTTCAGCGCCTCGGCCTCGATGGACATCTGTGTCACCTTTCGGCTCAGCTCGTCTAACTCCGTCGGCATCGAATCCAGTTCCGTCTTGATCAGCGCACACGCCTCATCAACAAGATCAATCGCTTTATCCGGTAAAAAACGGTCGGAAATATACCGGTGCGACAGTACAGCTGCAGACACGAGCGCCGCATCTGTAATTTTTACATGGTGGAAATTCTCATAACGCTCCTTCAGCCCCCGCAGAATCGATATTGTATCCTCCACAGTCGGCTCATTTACCAAAACAGGCTGAAAACGCCGCTCAAGCGCCGCGTCCTTTTCAATATACTGTCTGTATTCATCAAGCGTCGTGGCACCGATACAATGCAGCTCGCCTCTTGCAAGCATCGGCTTTAACATATTACCCGCATCGAGGGCACCATCCGTCTTTCCGGCACCCACGATTGTATGCAGCTCATCGATGAACAGAATAATGTGTCCGTCCGAGTTTTTTACATCCTCAAGCACCGCCTTTAACCGTTCCTCAAATTCGCCGCGGTATTTTGCACCCGCCACGAGCGCGCCCATATCCAATGCAAAAATCTTTTTATCCTTGAGGCCCTCCGGCACGTCACCGCGCACAATCCGCTGTGCGAGACCTTCCACGACCGCCGTCTTACCAACACCCGGCTCACCGATCAGCACCGGATTATTTTTCGTCTTTCTTGACAAGATACGAATCACATTTCTGATTTCATGATCTCTGCCGATCACCGGATCGAGCTTCTGATTTCTTGCGCGCTCCACCAGCTCCTGTCCATATTTTTCAAGCGTATCATAGGTGGCCTCCGGGTTATCACTCGTCACCCTCTGATTGCCTCTTACCGTCGAAAGCGCCTGCAAAAAACGCTCCCGCGTGATGCCGTATTCCTTAAAGATCGCTTTCATCGCTTCATTCGGGTATTTCAAAAGCGCAAGAAACAGATGCTCCACGGAAACATACTCATCTCCCATCTGTTTCGCTTCATCCTCGGCATGGATCAGTACTTTGTTCAGATGCTGCCCGATATAAACCTGTCCTCCCTGCACCTTGACACGCTTTTCCAGCCGGCCCTGTGCATTGTTTACGAAATGCTCCTTCTGGATTTCCATTTTTTCGATCAGCTTCAAGATCAAACTGTCTTCCTGTGTCAAAAGTGCATACAACAGATGTTCCTGCTCGATTTCCTGGTTGCCGAATTCATAGGCTAGCTTTTCGCATGCGTTGACCGCTTCTATTGATTTTTGTGTAAACTTATTGATGTTCATTCTATCGCCTCCTCGCGTCATCTATGACCGTTCATCCATGTTTTCTATTCTTTGTTCGTCTGTTATATAATATATAGCACATGTTGTTAGCACTGTCAACGGTTGAGTGCCAGAATGATTATAAAAAATTTGTGAAGCCTTGTTTGATCGACTCCACAAATTATGATTTACATACCATTTATAACCCAAGATACGCTTTTTTTACTTTTTCATCATTCAGCAGTTCTTTTGCTTCTCCGCTCATAGAAATGCGGCCCGTCTCCAAAACATATGCCCGGTCGGCAATAGACAATGCCATTTTGGCATTCTGCTCCACAAGCAGAACCGTGATGCCCTGCTTATGCACTTCCCTGATAATATTAAATATTTCTTTTACGAGAAGAGGAGAAAGACCCATAGATGGTTCATCCATTAAAATGATCTTCGGCCTGCTCATCAATGCGCGTCCTACTGCAAGCATCTGCTGCTCTCCTCCGGACAGCGTTCCCGCAAGCTGCTTCCTTCTCTCCTTCAGCCTCGGAAACCTTTCAAACACTTCTTTCATGGAGGCCTGAATACCGTCCTTATCATTTCTGATATAAGCTCCCATTTCCAGATTTTCTCCTACCGTCATTGCCGGAAAGATATGACGTCCCTCGGGAACATGGGCCATACCGATCGTAATAATTTTACTGGGTTCTATTTTAGTCAGGTCGTTTCCGTCATACACAATGCTTCCCTGCATCGATTTTTTTAAACCGGTAATCGTATGAAGAATCGTCGTTTTTCCGGCTCCGTTTGCTCCGATCAGGGAAACGATCTCACCGTCGTTCACAGTCAGGCTGACATCATAAATGGCATGAATTGCTCCATAGCTTACGTTTAAGTCCTTTACCTCTAACATAGCTTAGCCCCTTCCTCATCATCCTTCCCAAGATATGCCTCGATTACTCTGGGGTTGTTCGCAATTTCCTCGGGTGTGCCGGAAGCAATCGTCACTCCGTAGTCAATCACCTGGATTCTCTCGCACACCTTCATGACAAGGCTCATGTCATGCTCAATCAGAAGGATGGAAATATTAAATTTTTTTCGGATGACGGTGATGATATCCAACAGTTCGGCTGTTTCCGTAGGATTCATTCCCGCTGCGGGCTCATCTAAAAGAAGCAGCTTCATCCCCGTCCCCAGAGCCCTGGCAATCTCCAGTCTTCTCTGCTGCCCGTACGGCAGATTTTCGGCTGTAAAATCGGCTTTATCCTTCAGATGCACAAGTTCCAACAATTCCAAAGCCCTTTCCCTTGCCTCCGCCTCCTGTTTCCAATACTTGGGAAGTCTGAAAACGGACGCTGCGAGAGAATAAGACAGATGCATATTCATGGCAGCCATTACATTTTCAACAACCGTCATCTTTTTAAACAGACGGATATTTTGAAAGGTTCTGGATATTCCGGCAGCCACAACCTGATGAGTTTTTTTCCCGTTCATCTTTTCACCGTCAAGGAAAAAGGCTCCCTCTGTCGGTATATAAACGCCGGTCAGAAGGTTAAAAACCGTAGTTTTTCCGGCACCGTTTGGCCCGATTAATCCTACAAACTCACTTTTTCCGATATCGATACTGAAGGAATCGACCGCCTTCAGGCCTCCAAAGGTAATACCCAGATTCTGCACTCTCAGAACCGGAGTCTCGTCAATTATCTTACTCATCGGCTCTTCCTCCTTTCCCTGTATGCGAAGTCTTTATCAGAGCCGCAAGTCTTTTCAGCAATCTGGTAAGAGAGAACTCCCAGGTTCCGAAAATTCCTCCCGGTTTAAAAATCATAACCAATACAAGGACGACGGAGTAAGCCAGTATCCGGTAAATAGCAAATTGGCGCATAGCCTCGGGCAGTGCGGACAGAAAAGCCGCGCCGATAATGGAACCGGTCAGAGAACCGGTGCCGCCGATAATCACTTCTGTCAGCATTTCTGCCGAATACATAAAATTAAAATTTGTAGGTATCATTGCCGTCATATAATGTGCATACATTGCGCCTCCGATTCCCGCAAAAAAAGCCGAAATCGTAAAGTTCAGCACCTTGTAAAAGGTGACGTTGATCCCGCTCGCACTTGCAGCAATATAATCCTCTCTGATGGCAATTACCGTCCTGCCGAAACGGGAACGCGTATACATATACATTACCGTCACGCAAATAACCATAGCCCAGAAACACCAATAAAAATCCGAAAGCTTGGCAATACCGCTCATCGTTCGCCCGGAACCGGTAATCTCAAAATTACAAAAGGCAACTCTGATAATTTCCGCAAAGGCCACCGTCACAATCGCGAGATAATCACCCCTCAGCCTGAGTGCGGGTATTCCTACGAGAACTCCCGTACATGCCGCCGCAATCCCGCCCACCAGGAGTGCGATGATAAACAGCAGCAGCTTTGGAACGCCATATTCGGAAAGCGCATTCGTTAATATGGCGGAGGCATAAGCCCCTACCGACATAAATCCCGCGTGTCCAAGCGAAAATTCTCCCATAAATCCTACCAAAAGATTCAAAGAGGTGACCATAATAATCGTATAACAGGCAGTCGTAAAAATACCTTTAATATAGGAGGTTCTGGTGCCTAATATATTCGACTGGAACAACCCGTACAAAAGTACGAACAGTACAAGAATACCGATCAAATTTATAATATAAGATTGTTTTTTGCTTTTTGGCATCCGTCTCACCTACACTTTCTCTCCGACATTTTTACCCATAATGCCGGTCGGTTTAATCAGTAAAACAAAAATCAAAAGACTGTAGGTGATCGCCTCATACCAGCCGGGAGCAATATACACCTTAACAAAGATCTCTACGAGCCCTACAATAATACCTCCCACCATAGCTCCCGGTATACTTCCGATGCCGCCCAATACAGCCGCTATAAACGCCTTAAGTCCCATCATGGAGCCCATATCCGTTGTACACCTCGGATAGGTAGAGCAATACATCAGCGCCGCTACCGCAGCGAGTCCCGAACCGATCGCAAAGGTCGTTGTAATGATTTTATTAACATTGATCCCCATCAATGTGGATGCCTCTTTATCCTGCGGCACCGCACGCATTGCTTTTCCGAGCCTCGTTTTCTTCACAAACAGCTGCAGCCCCACCATCATAATGATGCCTATGCTGATCGTCAATAAATACTTCCACTGCAGCTTTGCTCCCAGCACTTCCATCGAAGGCAGTGTAAAAATAGCAGTGACAGATTTCGGATTTGCACCGAACAATACCATGGCAAGATTCTCCAGAAACAGACTCATTGCAAGCGCCGTAATCAGTGCCGACATGGAACCGGCTCCCCTCACAGGCCTATACGCAATGATTTCTACGGTTACTCCCACTCCAACACATACTGCAATGGCGACTATCACCGCCAGCCATGCCGGCATCCCGTAATTAATCATCAAGGGCACCGTATAAAACAGCGTATACGCTCCGACCATGATAAAATCTCCATGTGCAAAATTAATCATGCGGATAATACCGTATACCATTGTATAGCCTAATGCTATTAACGCGTAAATAGCGCCCTGATTCAGTCCGTTTATAATACTTTGTATAAATAGGGACACTTGCCTTACACTTCCTTTCATTTTTGTTTTCCCAACTTTATCGGGAGGTTTGATATAGGAAAGGCATAAGTTTTTACTTATGCCTTTCCTTCCTTTACGCATGAATATTACTATTCATTATTAATTTCCTTCAGGAGAAAGTGTTTGATACCATTTTACAGTCCCGTTATCATAGGTATTGATTACAACGCTCTTTGCGGGATCACCGTTTTCATCAAGTGTAAAGGTTCCTCCCACACCGGTAAATGTCATTCCTGTCATTCCGCTGACGAGAGAAGCCGTATCGGTGCCCCCTCCCTGTTCAGCCGCCTGTACCAGCATATAAATCGCATCATAGTAAAGTGCCGCGCAAGCATTCAGGCTTTCTGTACCGTAGGTTTCGGTATATTTTGTCACAAAGGACTGAACCGTCTCCGAAGTGTCCTCCGAAGAATAATGGTTGGTAAAATAGCAATTATCAAAGTAAGTTTCCAGACCGGTCGTATCGGAACCGTCCCATCCGTCACCTCCCATAATAATACCTTCAAAGCCGGCATCCCTTGCCTGCTGAACCAAAAGAGGTACGGTATCCAAAAAACAGGGGTAAAACAGGAAGTCTGCTCCCGAAGCTACCGCCTGCGATACCTGCGCGGTAAAGTCGGTATCCTTGGTCGTACATTCTCCGGTATACGCAATTTCAATACCGGCCGCCTCCGCATTTTCTACAAATGCATCCTTTAATCCGTTGGAATAATCATCATCCTTCGCATAAATAATTGCCACCTTCTCTGTGCCCTGCTCCTTGGCAAAAGCCGCGGCCATTTTTCCCTGATACGGATCTATAAAACAATCTCTGAAAATTGTGGGGCCGACCTGCGTAACCTTATAATTGGTCGCTCCCGTTGCCAACAGCAGCATCCCCTGCTCATTAGCAAGCTCTGCCATCGGAAGTGTAACGGAGGAGAAAAAGGCTCCCACAACAGCTTCCGGAACTTCCGGCTCCAAACTGTTATAAGCATTTACTGCTTGCTTGGAATCAGTGCCGTCATCGACAACCTTGCCGCCGTTGACAATTTCCACCTTAATTACGCTATCACTGCCGTTGATTTCCTCAGCCGCCATCGTTACGGCATTTTGCGCGCCTTCTCCATAGATAGCCGAACCGCCTGTCATGGAACAGATCACACCGATTCTTATCACTTGATCTTCTTCCCCCGCCGGAACGCTTTCCGCCGCACCCGCTTCTTCTGCCTCCGGTTCTGCCACAGCTGCTGCCTCCGTACCGGACGCATCTGCGGCTTTGGTGCCGCAGCCCGTCAGCATCGTTCCGATCATTGCTGCGCAGAGCAATAAGCTCAATACCTTTTTCTTCATAACTGATTCCTCCTCATTTTTTTTATAAATCACCCTTGTCGGCGAATTTATCTTTTTATACTGCCGTCCCTGTTTGAACAGCTATCCATGATATTTCATACTGATTATTTCTTTGATGATATCGGCGCTCTGCTCATAAGTCAGGTCATCCGTATTTATACACAGATCGTAGTTGCTGGGGCTCTCCCAGATTCGTCCGGTATGGTACTGATAATACTCCTTGCGGTACTTGTTATTTTTCGATATATATTTTTCCGCTTCCTTTCGGGAAATTCCCTGCCTCTCCATTTCCCTATTGACACAGACAAGATCTGTAGCACAGATAAATACTCTTAGTATATTCGGATACCCCTTTAAAACATAGTCACAGGCTCTTCCGACACAAACATAGGATTCTCTCTCCGCCAGCTCCTTTAAAACTTTTGCCTGATAATTGAATAAATTCTGATCCGATACAAAATCATTGCTTTCAGGAGAAATCAATTCTCCGTTATAGACTTTCTTTGATACCTTATACAACAGCTTGTTTCTGCTGCTCTCCTCCACTCTTGCAAACAGCTCCTCACTGATTCCGCTGTCCTCCGAGGCAAGACGAAGCAAATTCCTGTCATACATATCTATCCCATAGTGATCCGCCAGCAGTTTGCTGATTGTAGTTCCTCCGCTTCCGCATGTTCTTGTAATTGCAATTACAAACCTTTCCATAATTTGCTCCTCCCACGCTGAATTTTTCACAGGTTTGTTTCATTGAAAACTCACAAGAATTTCCTATAAAACAAAAAAAAGGTGTAACCAAATATATGGCTAACACCTTTGTATAATCCACATTGTAGCATATGCTTTTAGAAAAAGCAATATTTTATTTTCCAAAATGTTTTGTAGCAACCCCATTTTGCTCAAAAGCGCTCCGCAGACTTTGAACAAAGGCAAGTGCCTTTTCCCCGTCTCCGTGAACACACACACTATCTGCACAAATGGGGATTTCTCTTCCGTTCACCGCTGTCACCTTTTTCTCGAGAATCATTTTCAGAACTCTTTCGATTGCAAGCTTCTCATCTGTGATCATTGCGCCGGGCTTTGTCCTTGCCACAAGCGATCCGTCCTCCTCATAAGCTCTGTCGGCAAAAACCTCCTCTGCAGCCTTCATCCCAAGAGCATCGGCCGCCTTTTTCATCTGGCTTCCAGCCAGCACAAGCATCACCAAATCCCTGTTTACCGCACGCACTCCCTCACAGACAGCTTTCGCAAGTTCGTAGTCCTTACCTGCCATATTGTACAAAGCTCCATGAAGCTTTACATGTCCAAGCGGGACGCCCTCTGCTCTGCAAAATGCCTCCAGAGCGCCGATCTGATACTGTACCATTGCTTTTGCCTCCGCCAAAGAGACGGCCAAATTACGCCGGCCAAACCCTACCAGATCCGGAAAGCCGGGATGCGCCCCTACAGCAACGCCATGTTTTTTACATAAGGTCACCGTATTTGACATCACGAGAGGATCCGACGCATGAAAGCCGCAGGCAACATTCGCAGATGAAATGAGCGGAATTACCTCTTCATCCATGCCCATTTTATAAGCACCAAAACTTTCTCCCAAATCGCAATTTAAATCAATTCTGTTCATAGCATTCCTCTCTATTCCTTCAGATCAATATTCTTCACATCGGTAATCAGCATATGTCCCGGTGCATGTGTAATGCAAAAATCAGGCATAGAAGCCATTACGGCAGCCTGCGGCGTGACGCCGCAGGCCCAGAATACAGGTACCTCTCCTTCCTTCACTGAAACGGCATCCCCGAAATCAGGCTGATCCAAATTTTTGATTCCGATTGCCCCGGGGCTTCCTATATGAACGGGTGCACCGTGCACTTTGGGGATTGCTGCCGTTACCGTCACCGCTTTCACTACCTGCTCATAGGGGATCGGTCTCATACTCACGACCATATTTCCGTGAAAAACGCCCGCCGATGCACAGGGGATGTTTGTCAAATACATCGGCACATTACAGTGTTCCGTATTATGGCGCATCTCGATTCCCGCCTCCGCCAGCTCCGACTCAAAGGAAAAGCTGCAGCCGATCAGGAAGCTCACAAAGTCTTCACGCCAAAACGAAGCTGTGTCCGTATATTCCCCGGTCAATTTTCCGTATTCATAAACACGGTATTTCGGAAGATCCGTTGCGATATCCGCATTGGCTGCTATTTTTTTCAAAAACCTGCTTCCTGTGTCACTGACCTCCAAAAGGGGACAGGCCTTCGGATTCCTATGGCTAAACAGCAAAAAATCATATGCATACTTTTGGGGCAGCACCACCAAATTTGCCTGTGCATAGCCGGGGCAAAGACCCGAAGTGGGTTCCCGCAGTTTCCCTTCCCTGATTTGGCAGCGGACATCTGCCGGCGATATCAAACTGTTTTCCATAAGCCCCTCCTGCGTATTCTTTCAAAATAACTCAGATTTTCCTTGCAATATCCGATCCTTCTCATCAGATAGCGCTCCTCCCTCTTGGCTTTCCGGTATAATGCCTGCGCCTCTCCTACCGTTACCCAGGAAAAGCGTACGGCTGAGCCCGGCATGCACTGCACAAGCCGGGGCAGATCCACCGCGATTACCGTTCCGATTTTGGCATAACCCCCCGTGGTCTGACGATCCGCAAGCAAAACCATCGGCAGCCCGTCGGAGGATACCTGCACAGATCCCTGCGCAATCCCGTCCGATATCATATCTGCTTTGCCGCAAATACCGACGGCCGGTCCCTCAAGTCGGTATCCCATGCGGTCGGACTGTCCGGAAACAACATATTTTTCGCTCCCGAAGGTCCGCTTCCCTTCCTCCGTAAAGCAGTCATACTGCGGACCCGGAACTACACGGATGCTTACCTCGGACAGATAATCACGATAAGGTATTTTCTTTTGTTCAAAATGCAGCAGCCGCCCGGTCTGTACACGCAACGGAAGAATATCCCCTTTTTCAAGCTTTCGCCCCTGAAAACCGCCTATCTGACACTTTAAATGAGTCGATTTGCTGCCAAGCGCATTGGGTATCAAAAAACCTCCGTTCACGGCAAGATAGCCATATCTGCCGTTTCGGGCCGTCCGGCATCTTAACACATCTCCGGCCTTTGCACGTATTGCCTGACTGCACGGGATCTCCTTATCATTCAAAAGCGACTGCAGATCGGCACCCGTAAGGGCAAAAAAGCTATCACAGGAAAAGCGGAAAGAGCCGCCCATATAAATCATCTCCAGAACCGCCTCCCCGACAAAATTATTCACCAGCAAATTTGCCTCATGCATAGCCTTCAGATCCATGCAGCCGCATACGGAAAATCCGCTTGCCTGATAGCCGTATCTGCCCGCATCCTGAACAGTCGTCAGCAGACCCGGTTCCAAAATCTCCAATTGTGTCCGTTCGTCCATGCGTGTCTCTCCTTCATTCCATAATCCAGCGGTGGCTGTAGCTTCCCTGCTCTACTTTTTCGGAAATATCATAATACTCTTCGGCGGTAATAGGCTGAAAACGGACATACTCACCCATCTTATACAAAATGGGAGGGGTGCGGCGTATATCATAAAGTTGCAGCGGAGTCTTGCCGATCAGCTGCCAGCCTCCCGGCGAATCAAGAGGATAAATTCCCGTCTGCTCTCCTCCGATACCAACACTGCCCGCAGGGATACGTACTCTCGGACTTGCCAGCCTCGGACAGAAAATTCGTTCATCCAGTCCGCCAAGATATGCAAAGCCGGGAAGAAATCCCAACAGATAGATCAGATAATCGCGGCCGCAGTGAAGCCGTATTATTTCCTCTTCACTAATTCCCGCATATTCTGAAACGTGACCGATGTCCTCTCCAAAGGCGTCTCCATAACACACGGGGATGATATGAACTTTTTTCGCCTCTGCTTTCGATGCTAAAAGACCTTCCGTTTCTTTTTGCAATATCCTTTTCATTTTTCCATAGTTCATTTTCCGGCAGTCGTAAAATACTAAGAGCGAGCAGAAAGCCGGTATCATTTCCTGAATTTCTTTTCTGTTTTTCAGCTTATCCATAAGAAAACGAATTTTGCCGTTTGTTTCTTCACTGATCTGCTGTTCAAACTGAACGGCAATTGCCTGTTCTCCTACGGCCGAAAATGTAATTCCATTCATGATTCAAGCCCCCGGTTCAAAAAATTTTTTATCAATTACCCTTTCAAACCATTCTCCGCATATTGCAAAATGCCGCAGTGAATTTACAACACACTGACGCATAACCTCAAGAAGGCACAGATGGAAATCCATTCCTATTCCGTCAATCGCGTAATCCACCCAACCGTTCATATCCACCATTCCGCAGTTGGAAGCCGTTTTGATTGCCTCTTTTTCCATATCTCCGCCATGAATCAGCTCAGGCTGCTGAAACAGCCATGCGGTAGCCGCAATCAAAGCCTGTGCACCCCAGTGAGATATTGTTGTAGTGATGATATAATCGGCCGCTTCCGCAGAACTGCTTCCGCCTCCGCATCCGCAGACACATCCGTTTTCTTCCATATAAGGCACATATTTCTGCAGATGGTTTTTTAAGGTTCCCATTCCCAATTCATTCCCCAAATCTCCTATCGCAATCGTCAGGATGCCCGCTTCCCTGCATTTGTGAAACAGGACATCCGTCTTTGCCTCCAGCTCTGTCACATCAAGCCCCTTTGCGGTATGATAGACCCCTTTTGCATTTGCACCCGGTGCCTCAATGGCAATCACAGCCTTCGGGGGAAGCTCCCGCAAAATTTCGGTGGCCTGCCCCTCTGCCCTCTCCTGCTCTTTCGTAAAAACAATACGTCCGGCAGCAATCGGCATACTCCTGATTTCCTTGCAGCTGTCATACAGGTGAAGACCTACCACGACAGAAAGTCTTCTTACGGCGTCCTTACATTCTTCCGGGCAGATAATGACAGGCTTGGCACCATACGCCTTCACAAGCAGTCTGGCAAACAGCATGGCTCCGATGATGCCGTCCGTCTCCGCCTTTCTGTGCGGCAGCAGAACAAATCCGGTTATGATATACACAATGTCATCCTGTCTGAGCACACTTTTTAATTTTTTTGCACATTTCATCACAGCGGGTTCCCCCATATACGCCCGCGTACCTTTATATAAAATTCTGCAGACACCGTAGCCCCTCGGATCTAAATTAATCAGCTGATCCAAATCTTCTCCGATGTTCAATTCCGCCAATTCTTTTGCATCCATCATAATCCTCACGAAAGTCCACAGTAAACACGAAATTCTTTGATAAGGCAATCCTGAATTGCCTCAATCAGCTTTGGTGCCTTTCCGCCGACCGGTCTCCCCTCTAAAGTTTTCGCCGCAGAGCAGAAATTACTGGAGCTTGTAACGATAATTTCATCGGCCGACTCCAATTCCTCCATTGTAAAAGGCGTTTCATCCACCGGAATCTGCAGTTCCCTGCAGGCCTTTATTAAATGAGCCTTGGCAATACCCGGCAGAATAAAATGATCATTGGGATGTGTTTGTAATATCCCGCCCTTCAATATAGAGACATTGCTGTGCGCACACTCTGTCACAATATTTCCCCTGTGAAGCACCGTTTCCTGACATCCCTCCTCGGCTGCCTTCTGAGAGGCCATCACACTTGGCAGCAAATTCAGCGTCTTTATGTTGCAATGAAGAAATCTGGTATCCTCCATCGTGGTAAGAGCCATCCTTTCCTTCAGATCACGCAATTCGAACGGTGTTACCGTGATCCAGAGATTTGGCTCCACATCCGGAAAAGCATGATTGCGAGGCGCAGTACCTCTTGTTATCTGCCAGTAGACAAACAACTCCTCAGCCTCTACCTTTGCCACCATTTCCTCTAAAATGGCCTTTACCTCTGCTTTTGTATACGGAATACTGATTCTAATCAATCCCGCACTGTTAAAAAAGCGGTCAATATGCTCCTCGATCAAATAAATCACATGATTTGCACTGAAGGTGGCATCATAAATTCCGTCACCGAAAAAATGCACTCTGTCATTCATCGGAATCGTCATTTCTTCAATCAACCCGAATTTCCCGTTATAGTATCCCAGATTTTCCATCCTAACCCTCTTTCTGCGAATCCGGCATCCGCCCTTGTTTTTCTGTAACTAAAGATTACTATTCACCAGCAGCTTAACGCTTTGCTGTTAAACTATGTAAGAACGTAATTGAACAGTAACAAAAAAAGAACGCAAATGAGAATGGACCTCTCTGTCCTCATATGCGTTGCTATCATTCCGGTTCAGCCTATCGGCTGAATTAGTTTATTTTCTATGATTGCATTATATCTCCGGCAATATTTTTTGTAAAGATTTTTAAAAAATCCAATAAATTTTTTATAGATTTCCGGCTTTTGCTTTATTATTTATTGCAAGCCTTCTATAAACAGGCATTCAACTAAATATTTTTCAGTTCCGGAATTGGGGCCAGTGTATTCTTTACTTCTTTGAGCACAAAAAATGTCTTTGTACCGGACACGCCCCGGATACTCTTTATTTCTCTGTGAAGCAGCTCCAGTTCTTCCGAGGAACGGGTATTGATTTTAATCATAAAATCATAATCTCCCGTGACATAATGACAGGCCTCTATATCCTCCATACTTTTCATCTTCTCTGTAAATTGATCATAGTATTTCGGATGTTCCAGACTGACCTCCATCAATGCCATCACATCGTTCCCTATTTTATGCTGATTCACAACTAATGTATACTGCTGAATCATTCCGCAGTTTTCCATCTTATTGATGCGCTCGATTACAGCGGCAACCGAGAGGTTTACTCTTTTACTGATATCTGTAGCCGACCGGCGGGAATTTTCCCTAAGTGCAATTAATATGTTTCTGTCGACTTCATCCATATTCCTTCCTCCCTTGCCTTTTATTCGGCACCATCTTTCCATGGCCGTTTTTTATCCAGCCAGCCCTGTGCACTCCAATAACGCATTTCTACAGGACTGGATCCCATTCCGCCCTGCTGCATCTTCCGCATCAGTAAAAATACGGCTCTTGTTTTGATGCCTGCTTTTGGAGTTCCTGCCCTGTCAAGCTTTGCCGCAAGCGACGTCAGCTCCTTCTTAATCTTTTCTTTTCGTTTAGCGGATACACTTTCCCAATTCATGGCTTGCACGCTGATTCCATACCGTTTCACCCACGGAACCCCCATATAAAACAGCATATTTGCCACATCTTTCACAGCCTTCCTCGCCCCGCTGCCTGCTGCTGTGGAAATCACAACTGCCTTTTTATGAAACATACACGCCCGCGGACGGTGTACCATCCAATAAGTAAAGGTCAAGTCAAACAGCGCCTTCAGAGAAGCCGATGCACCCATGCAGTATGTGGGTGTCGTGAAAATTAATAGATCCGCATGTTCCACAGCTTCCATAATCTTAGACTTTTCCGCATAAAACGGACATTTCCCGTCATCTGTAATACATGCGTAGCAGCCCGTACAAAAGTGATTCAGGTCCCTGGGCAGAAAGAATTCTTCGACCTCTTTTTCCCCCTGAACCTTCTCAAGCAGCAGCCTTCCGATATGATAGGTGCTGCCCTTGTGATTTTGTCCGTGAATCATCACAACTTTCATTTCCAAGCCCCCACTTTCCTGTTCTAAAAATACCGGTCATAGGGCTCTGTAGGAAACGGCTCTTCAAGACCCAGAACTCGCGGCCATAAACCCTTGTCGGCAATTAAAAACCCCATCAGCATTCCCATATGACTGTGCAAATGCCGATACTGCGCTAATATCAGTGTGAATTTATTATATTCGCAATTTGGCGGATTATCTAATAGTTGCCCGTCCTGCAGAGTTGCAAGATAGTCCTTGATTTTCTTTTCAATATCACAATAATAGGCATTGATTTCCGTTCTGGAGAGGCTCTTTGCGGAAACTGCATCCAGATCGTTCAATCCCTTTTCGTGAACTGCCGGTTCCACAAAAAATGGATCTCGCGGATTGATCAGCCACACATCCAGCGAGTGCAGCATATGGTAAATGTGCTTCCAGCAAGGCATCGCACAGTACTCCTTTTTCCATAATTCGTCCGGCACACAGTCAATTACATTTTTGACCTCCCACAAAGCGCGTCCGGTCAGCTCCCTTATGACTCCGGATAATGAATTCTGCTCCATTTTCTCCCTTTCTGTGTATCATTTCCTTAAAATTTGATTAAGAGGCCTACCCTAAGCTGGTGGACACAATCCCCCAATTCTTCCTTAAGTATTTTAAAGGATCTTCCACCGGTACAGTGACCGGTATAAATTTCTTCAACACCCGCTGCCTTGATCCGCTTTGCGAGCTCCCTTACCTCTGATTCCGACTTATCAAAGATATGAAATCCTCCGACAATTGCCCTTACCTTTTTTCCCGGATAAGTCGCCGATACTTCCCGTATAATATTGTCCGCACCCGTATGGGAACAGCTATTGAAAATAACAAGCCCGTTTTCCGTATCAAAAACAAGACTTTGCTCATGGGAAAAATCATCCGGCAGCCACTTTTTATTTTTTCTGACATACATATGATTCTTTCTTCCGACCTGAGAAAGTCCCTCTGTCTTATGCGGAATCAGTGATACGCCATCTGCCAGCCTGTAATCTCCGCTCACATAAACAATCCGTTCCTCATACTCCTTTAAAATGCGCTTTGGCAGCCCTATGTATTTATGAAAAATCCATTTTTTCAGATAGCAGTTTTCGCCGGAACCCTCCCGCAGATAAAAAGAAGCTTTGGGATTCACACGAAAAAACTCACGCATTCCGTCTGAATGATCATAATGTGCATGGGAAAGCACCCCAAAATCAACCTGCCTAAGATCCAGCTTCAGATTTTCTGCATTCGTCAAAAACAGCTTTGAAGCACCTGCATCAAGCAGTATCTGACCGGCATCGCTTTTTATAAAAATGCTCAGACCCCATTCCCCTTTTAAGTCACCGCTTGCAATATTGTCAGCCAATACCGTCGCTTCAATCATGACCGCTCTCTCCTTTTCATTCAAACGCCTATTCAACCGTAATTTTATTTATTCTACCATTCAAAGACCTATTCACGCAATACTTCCCTCTGCAATTTATTACCGGATTATCTCATATTCATACAAACGGTAGATACTGCGGGCCTCTGTTTCACAACACTTTACTCCCACTCAAAATACCGGATTGCAATCGTTGTGCAGACTACGGTAACCGCGCCCATGACTGCAATCGGAACCCATACCTGTTCTATCGGCAGACCAAGCGAGGATGCCTTCATTAATTGAATCCCCTGTGTCAGCGGAAAAATGCGTACGAAACGCTGCATTGTTTCCGGCATCACCTCAAAAGGCAGCGTCGTACCGGAAAAAACAAGCATCGGAAAATAAAGAATACTGGCAATCACACCGGCACTCTTCGTATTTCGTGCAATTCCGCCCACCATCAGACCGATGCTCAGTGTCGATAAGAGCGTCAACGCCCAGCTTCCCAGAAACGAGAGCCAGGAGCCGCGCATCGTAAATCCCCAAAACAACATGGATGTGAATAGCAGTGTAAGCAATGACACCGCCGCATACAGCATATAAATGACAAATTCCACACCGAGCAGCATAGCCGGGCTGACCGGCGTCACCTGAAACCGTTTGAGTATTTTTCTCTCCCGATAATCTGACACAATAATCGGCAGGCCCATAAGTCCCCCGGCACAGATGGAAATTGCACTCAAAGCCCCAAGTGACTGCTCGATAAACGTATATTCCGCTCCGTCAAAGGCAGGCCTTGTTTGATAAATCACGCCGATAATGACCAGCACGGTCAGCGGCATTAAAACAGCAAAAATCACCATATTCATATCACGGATATTCAGTTTTAATTCATGCTTCAAAAGTGTTTGAAAGGTTTTCATGATGCCGCCTCCTCATCAGATAGCAAGAGATAGGCATCCTCGAACTTTTCACAGCCGCTCTGCTCTTTTGCCCGGGCTACGGTTCCGTAAAATACGGTACTCCCCTTTTTCAAAATACAGATCTGATCACAAAGAGCCTCTACCTCATCCATAAAATGGGAGGTAAGGAAAATGGTCAGTCCCCGCTCCTTTAACTCCTCAAGTATTTTCCAGACTTCACGGCGCGCTCTTGCGTCAAGTCCCGTCGTCAGCTCGTCCAGAAAAACAAGCTGTGGATCGGGAATCAGGGCGAGAACGATAAACAGACGCTGCCGCTGTCCGCCGGACAGACTTTTTACCGGACTTTTTATTTGATCGCCGATCCCAAACCTCATACAAAGCTCCTGCCAGTCGGCAGGACGCTTGTACAGGCAGGCGGTTTCTTCGCATAACTCAAACACTTTGATTTCCGCCTGATAATCACCCTCCTGAAATTGAATGCCAACCTTCTGAAACAGCTTGCGGCGGCTTTTCTTCGGATCATGGCAAAGAACCGTAACAGCACCGCAATCGGCACGTCTCACTCCCAAAATGCATTCGATCGCTGTACTCTTTCCTGCTCCGTTTGCTCCGAGCAGGCCGAATACCGTTCCCCGCTCCACCGAAAGGGACAATCCGTCTAACACGGTTTTTCCGCCGTACGTTTTTGTCAGTCCTTCTATTTTGATAACTTCACACATGGCGGCACCCCGCTTCCATGGGACGAACCGGATATAGTTCCATGTATCCCCTCGCGCCGATCGGCTCTAACTGGATGCGGGGATTCTCTTGATCCCACATCAGTCCGAGCGGCGACGGGTCGTATTTTTTTGCAGATCGCTGCACGCAGGTGATTGCCTCGCAATAATCCTCCTCCTCAAACGGTTCCCCCTGAAACATCAGGTATTTTGCGGCAGGCAGCTTTATTACATCAAAACCGTCCGGCACCGGGCCATTATAATTAACATCGACCTCCACACCTTGTACATACTTGGAAGTTTCCGGCCTCCGATATTTCTCGGGCAGCCACATGCAGATTGGTTCACCGCACAAGGAATGCATGCTTTCCAGCACTCCCCATACTTCGCACCCCACTTCACTGCAATAAGCAAAATAATCCTCGGCCTTGATTCCGCGTTTGATAATGACTTTGCGATTTGGCTTTTCCACCAATTGAATAAATACATTTTTTACAGCTTCCATTTCACTCTCATCCTTTCGCAAGCTTTTGAATTTTACGCCATACGGGATGAACAACGGCAAAGGAACCGGTTGATTTGCATATTCCTTCGGCGTGCAGCCAAATTCTCTGAAGAAAGCCCTTGTGTAGCCGTCCGCGCTGCCAAAGCCGAGAGCGAAAGCCACATCTATCACCTTGCAGTCTTCGTCGCGCAGCCGCAAAGCTGACTTCGAAAGGCGCAGACGGCGGATGTATTCGGCCGGTGCCATATTTACATATTCCTTAAACATCCGGTGGGAATACCACGGAGAAAACAGGGATACCTTTGACAAATCAGCCAGCGTGATATTTTCGCATAAATGCTGCTCAATATAATCCTGCATACGCTGTACGGCCAATATTTGCTCCTTCACGGTTCATCACCTCCTAACCGCTTCAGCTTACTACTTCAATCCGGTACTTTCTCGACTATTTTTGCGAATAATTGTTTCTGGATTAAACGTTCCCCTCTCTCCGTCAATTTTTCAACTCGATCCACTGGGTCATGCCTGCGCCGTATTGCTCATTCGGCCGTTTAATAAAACCAATTTTTTCGTAAAATGGTTCTTTTCCGTGCGCAGAGACCAGTGTCACCATAATGAACCAGCCTTCTTTCAGCTGACTCTTTAAGTAATTCAGGATTCTATTGACGAGTTCCCTGCCAATTCCCATTTTCTGATATGTCGGAGAAACGATCACATCACAAATATAGGCAACATATCCCCCGTCCCACAGTACTCTTGCGGTTGCAACCGCATTTTCACCGTCCCTGCAGGCGACCAGATAGGCCGAATGCACAATGCCCGCCAGTGCCTGCTCCTGAGGCAGGGTTTTCCAATTCACTTCAGCGCGCAGCCGATTATAATCTTCACAGCTTATTGTATTCACAAAGCTCAATTCATTCATCTGCTCTCCTCCTCAGCCTGTTTTTTTACCGGCAGGAATCTGATATCTAATTATATTCGGACAAACCTTTCCTTGCAACAATTTTTGAAAATTTACTTGACAATTAAATAAGTAAAATTTACAATTGAAATGAAAGCGACTATTTTAATATAATAGTCGTATAAATTTTTAAAATATACGCAAGGAGGTAATTTGATGTCCCCTAAGATATTTGCATTGCAGGAACGGGAGGAGGCAAGGATCAGGATGCTGGATGCCGGTTTTTCTCTTATTAAGGAATATGGAATGACGCACGCCTCTGTGGAAAAAGTAACACAGGCAGTCGGTCTGGGGAAGAGTACCTTCTATAATTTTTTTCCGTCAAAAGAAATGTTTGTCTACGAGATCATAAAATATCAGCGGGATCGGGCTAAGCAGGCATTTATGGATATTCTTGGCACGCGCGAAAAGATGACGGTTCCGGAAGGAAAGATGTTTCTTAAAAAAATCATTTTCAGCAAAGACAGCATTTACCAATATTTAACTGCCGAGGATCAAAGCAAGCTGCTCGCTGCCCTTCCGTCCGATTACCGAATGGATTCCGCTTCGGAGACTGCCGTTATGAACGGCCTGTTCGGACATATTCAACATGTCCGTCAAGATATTGATTATAAGTTGGTTGCCAACCTGATCAAGATTATGGCCATTACTATGTTTCATCAGGACTCTCTGCACGGGGATGCTTTGGAACGCACGCTGATGCACATGTATGAGCTCCTGTTTTCCTGCATTTTTGAAGAAGGCATTTCAGTGCAAATTTAAAATCAGCCTTAAACGGCATCGTTCACTCAAAAAGTCTGCCTGCAGACTTTTTATTTCCCTCAGTTGTTAGTTAAAACTAACTATAAAATGTATTTTGAAAGGAGTACACTTATGAACAAACACACAAGGACACCAAACGAAAAAACCGGTGTTCCCCGGCTGCTGGAGCTGGCCGGTCCTAAAAAGAACAAGCTGCTCGCGGCCTGCCTGCTTTCGGTTCTTTCCTCTGCCGCGCGGCTGGTTCCCTTTTTCACGATTTATGGCATAATCAGGGAGCTTCTTGCCCACTATACCACCGCCGAAACAATGAATACCGCAAAAATATACGCGCTGGTCGGTTATACGTTTGCCGCCGCCGTAGGATACGGCATCTGTGCCTTTGTCTCCTCGGCAATGGCCCACGGCGCCGCCTACGATATCATCTATGAACTGCGCTTACTGCTTATGGAAAAGCTCGCGCGTATTCCTTCCGGCTACTTTACCGGCACTACCCAGGGAGCCGTCAAAAAGGTGATTTCAGACGATGTTGAGCAAATCGAGGTGTTCATCGCCCATCATATCGCGGATATTGCCGCCGCTGTCGCAACACCTGTTTTTACGCTGATCTATCTTTTTGTCATGGACCCACGTCTGGCACTGGTAACACTGCTTCCCATTTTTATCTCTGTCTTTTTGATTTCCGCAGGACTGAAAAACCCCAAGGGGGCACAGACGCAGGTGGATATGCACGACACCAAGGAAAAGATGGAGGGCACCATCGTAGAATACATACACGGAATGCCGGTCATAAAAATATTTAACCGGACATTAAATGCCTTTCGAAGATATGAACAGGATGTTTCAGCTTATGTCGAAACCGTAGAGCATACGGCATATCACTTCGCGCCTAGCATGGGGGCTTATTACGCCTTTTTTGGCGCACAGCTTTTGTTTCTGCTGCCGGCAGTGTTGATTCACATCCCCACAGCTTCCTCTTATCAGGATTTTCTGCCAATCATTCTTTTGTTTTTCCTCGTAGGCGGGGGGCTCAAGGAACCTATGGAAAACATGATGCAGATGGTCATACATTCCGGTCGTATTGCGGAGGGGGTCAGCCGGATTGACCGGATTCTGAAGCAGCCTGAGCTTTCGGATAAGGATACGGAAAGTCCGAAGGCATATGATATCACCTTTGACCGTGTGTCCTTTGCCTATGAGGAAGAAGCTGCAAAGGCAGTAAATGATGTCACGTTTCAGCTACCGCAGGGATCGGTCACCGGCATTGTAGGTCCCTCGGGCGGCGGCAAATCTACGTTGGCCCAGCTGCTGCTGAGGTTCTATGAACCGCAGGCAGGCAGCATCCGAATCGGAGGTGTGGATATCCGCAATATCCCCTCGCACCGCCTGATGGACATTGTTTCTTATGTATTTCAGGACTCTTTTCTGTTTCGGGATACCGTGGAAAACAACATCCGCATGGGCAATCGGGAGGCTACCCGGATGGAAGTGGAACAGGCCGCCCAAAATGCAGGCATCCACGAGGTGATTATGGCACTTTCTAATGGGTATGATACGGTGATCGGGGAAAAGGACACCTATCTGTCCGGCGGAGAAAAACAACGGATTGCCATCGCACGGATTTTTCTTAAAAATACGCCTATTGTCATTCTGGATGAAGCAACCGCCTATGCGGACGCAGAAAACGAGGCAAAGATTCAGCAGGCATTCGCAAAATTGGCAAAAAGCAAAACTGTTCTGATTATTGCCCACAGACTGAAAACCGTAGAAAATGCCGACCGCATTCTTGTACTGGAGAACGGAGCCCTGCTCGGGGCCGGAACCCATAACGAACTGCTGAATGCCTGCCCACAATATGAAACTATGATCGCAGCCAATGAACGGCGCAACCAATGGACCATTCGAAAGGAGGCTTCACTCGCATGAAAAGCTTTAGACACTGGTTTCAGACAATTACATTTGGAGAAACAAAAAAATATATCCGGCTGACACTGTGGAGCTTTTTGGACAGCTTTGCAGTAACCATCCCTTATGGAGTCATGCTGACGGCGATTTATCTGCTGCTGATACCGCTGGCGGGGTCAGATGCACCTCTGCCCCTTAACCGGCTCTGGGTTTTATGCGGCGTCCTGCTGGCTCAGTTAATTATTTATTATTTCATACGCCGTAAAACTTACATTGATATCTGCGTGGGCTTTGCCGGTACAACAAAAAACGCCCGCATTTCTATGGGCGAGCATTTGCGCCGTTTATCCATGGGCTTTTTCGGCCGTCGGGATGCGGGAGATCTTTCCACGGTACTGCTGCGTGACTATTCAGAAGTGGAAACTCTGGCTTCCGGACTGATTCCGCAAATTTCCGTAATCCTTGTGCGCCTGACGCTGTCTGTTATCTTCCTGTCGGCGTTTGACTGGCGTATGATGCTCGCGGTTATTGCTGTCATTCCGCTTGCTCTTCCTTTTGCCTTCATGAGCTACCGCAGAATGGGACAGATCAGCGGCAAGCTGCTTAAGGCGCAGCAGGATGCCGCATCCAGCATCCTTGAGTATGTGGGCGGCATTCAGACTCTGAAAGCCTTCAATATGGCCGGCACACAGTTTGAAACACTGAAAACGTCTTTTTCCAGACAGCATAAACACTCGGTCGGTATGGAGATGGCGGCGGCTCCCGTCGGCATGCTCGGGCGATTTGTACTCAGCTGCGGTATCGGGGTCGTGATGCTCACGGGCGCCGGACTCCTGACAAAAGGTACTCTGCAGCCGTTTTATTATATTGTCTTCCTGCTTCTTTCGCTGAATATATATGAACCGGTGATGATTCTGTTCGGCTTTATCGCAGACTTTTCCCGTTCTAACCGTTCGGCCACACGTATTGAAGAGCTGAAAAAAGAACTGCCTTTACCCGAGCCCGCCGAAGGTGTCATGCCAAAGGAAACAGATATCACGTTCAAGGACGTTTCTTTTTCTTATGGCAATCAGGAGGTGCTGCATCATATATCTCTGCGCTTCCCCGAAAAAAGCATTACGGCACTGGTAGGGCCGTCCGGTTCCGGAAAATCCACGATCACCCGGCTGGCCGCACGTTTTTGGGATACAGACAGCGGAATCATCGCACTGGGCGGCGTACCGCTTGGGCAAATAAAATCGGATGTACTGCTTTCCCATATCAGCATGGTGTTTCAGGATGTGTACCTATTTCACGATACAATCGAAGCAAACATCCGTATGGGGCGATCCGATGCAACGATGGCGGAAATAATCGATGCCGCAAAAACTGCCGCATGCCACGACTTTATTACGACTCTTCCGAACGGATATCAAACCATTGTCGGAGAGGGCGGATCCACTCTTTCCGGCGGCGAGAAGCAGCGCATTTCCATCGCGCGCGCACTCTTAAAAAATGCACCCATTGTATTGCTTGACGAGGCAACAGCTTCCCTTGATCCGGAAAACGAAGTGCTCATCCAACAGGCGATCAGCGCACTCGTAGCGGAGAAAACAGTCATTGTCATCGCTCATCGGCTGCAGTCCGTATGCAATGCGGATCAAATTATTGTACTGGAAAACGGTGCTGTAAAAGAAGCAGGCAAGCACGAACAGCTGCTCAGTCAAAAGGGGCTGTATGCACGTCTGTGGGAGGAGCAGAACCGGGCCGGAAACTGGAAGATCAAATAATGCTTTTTACATTTCTGTCCAGTGTTTTGGCAGTCACGATCAGCAGAAGCTCTTCCGCAGCAGCCAATGTCGCAGCCACAAGCAGACAAAAAACCACAAAATCAGACCGGCCTGTCAAATAAACCGGCAGGCCGATCAAAAGCAGGAAACCCGCCGCTTTATTTGCATAGGTATGCAGTGCCGCAAACACATGAAATTTCAAATACCCGATTCCAATAGACAGCAGTTTTATCAAAAAAATTCCTGCAATCCAAAAAAATCCCCATGCCGGAAACCGCACATGAGTCAGGAAAAGGTAAGTCATAATAACGGCAAACACCGTATCACTCAAGCTGTCCAGAATTGCACCTGTTTTACTGGTTGCATGAAATTTTCTCGCCAGATAGCCATCCGCAATATCGCTTAAGCCGCAAGCCAAATAGAGACACCAAAACCAGAAACGAAAAGGATCGGGCAGCAGCAAACAGACGGACAGCACGATCCGCAGTGCTGAGATGGCGTTAGGAATATACGATTTTAAGTTATCACCGCCTAATAAATGCAGCTTCATGATTTTTTCCTACCCGATCCGACTGAATAATACTGTCTGTTCTTTTAAGGAAATTTTACCTACCTGATATCCGAATGCCTCAAGTTCCTTTTTGTAATTTAAAAAGGAATGGTCAAGCGGAACACCGGCGATCTTTCCGATTTCATCAAACGTTAATTTCAGTGACAGGTTTCCGTCATTTTTTATATAGTCCCATAAAGCGTTATATTTACTCATTCTGTTTCTCTCCTGAAAAATTTCTACGACTGCCTACTTTTGTCGGCACGGAAAATACTATTTAATTATAATCGGACAAATTCCACATCGCAATCACTTTTAAAAAAAGTATAAACTAGCTTGACAACCGGCTTATTAGTAACTATAATGGTTGCTAAAGGTGGTGCTTATGTATTCTACGAAATTATCGGTTAGTGTCCATATTATGAGTGTGATTGCATTGACAAATGCTCAGCCTGTTACATCGGAGTATATTGCTTCCAGCATTAATACGAACCCGGCGCTGGTCCGGCGCTTAATGAGCCGTCTGAGCAAAGCACAGCTGATTGAAACAAGCACAAAAATTGGTGTTACAGGACTTGCGAAAAAAGCAGAAGAAATTACACTTCTGGATATCTTTTTGGCTGTGGAGGACCACTTGACTTTGTTTGGAATTCACAGTAATACCAATCATAAATGCCCTGTCGGGGCAAAGATCGAAGGTACCTTGAAACATTTATACAGCAATATTCAAAGCGCAGCAGAAAATGAGATGTCTGCCATTACATTGGCCGATATCACAAAAGAATTCAGCACATGAGACAGGAGGGATTTTTATGAAACTGGCAATTATCGGAGCATCCGGCATGGCCGGCACCGCCCTTTATAAGGAGAGCGTGTCACGCGGGCATGAAGTAACTGCGATTGTACGAAACAAAGAAAAAGCCATTTCCTTACTAGGAAGCGGTGCAAACGTAATTGAGAAAAATGTTTTTGATTTATCAAAATCAGAGCTTGACCGGTTCGATGTTATTATCAATGCTTTTTCGGCACCGCCGGATAAAGCATATCAGCATCTTGATTTGGCCGCAAAGCTGATTACACTGTTCAGAGAGACGCAAAGCCCGCGTTTATTCTTTATTCTCGGCGCAGGGAGCCTGCTTGATCAGGAGGGAAACTTATTTTTGGATACTATAAAATTGGCTCCGGATGCCGATTCCTGGATTTCCATTCCGATTGAGGCCTACAAAACCCTTCATTTTCTGCAAAGTATTGAAAATGTCAACTGGGTGGGGGTATCTCCTTCAGCAGAATTTATTCCCGGAGAAGCAACGGTTCCTGTTTTAGGCAAGGATCATCTGCTTAGCACCGCAAACGGGAAGTCGCTCGTTACAAGCGGGACCATGGCGGTTGCGATTCTGGATGAAATAGAAAAACCCCAGTTTATCCGCACAAGATTCACAGTATGCAATCAGTGACTTATTAAAATCATATAACGGAGGTAGTTCATTATGAGTAAAACAGTTGGAATTATTACAGGTAGTTTAAGAAAAAATTCTTTTTCCGGAAGCATTGCCGATTATGTCAGGAATCACGCACCCGCAGATCTCAAGTTCAAAATAATTGATATCAGCGAACTCCCGCTTTACAATCAGGACTATGACGGTGCCGATCCGAAAGAATACACGGTATTCCGCGATGAAATACAGGCTTTGGACGGACTGCTCTTCATTACGCCGGAGCATAACCGCTCCATTCCCGCGGCGTTGAAAAATGCACTGGATGTAGGCTCTCGCCCTTATGGAAAAAATGTTTGGAACGGCAAGCCCGGGGCTGTTATCAGTCAATCCCCCGGAGGAATCGGCGGCTTTGGAGCAAATCATCATCTGCGTCAGGTGCTTGCTTTTCTGAATGTTTTAACCTTAGCCCAGCCGGAAGCGTATATTGGTTCTTATCATACTTTAATTGATGAGAACGGTTCCTTAACCAATGAAGTTACAAAATCTTTCCTTGATAATTTCTTAAGTGCTTTCAAAGCTTGGATAGAAAAGGTTTCCTAATTTATTCCATAGATATTCCAAAGGGAGTCAATCTTAATCCATTGACTCCCTTTAAAATTGAGAATAAATTATTCTTGAACAGCTTCAGGGTCACAGGCATCCGCTCCGTTAATTTTAATAGCGCGAAGCTTTCCGTTTCTGCCCGCTGTCATTGCCGCAAGTACCATGCCAAGTCCAGCTAGGATTAACAGAAAGCCGATACCCCGGCCTTCTCCCGTACCGATCAGCTTTCCGACACTGCCTGCCAAGGACCCCGACTCTGCAAGCATCGGTTCAAATATTCGGTCGGCAAGCACACCGCAGACTGCATAGGCGAACACCGTACCTGCCTGCGTCAAAAGACTTACAAGTCCCCACACTCTGCCCTGCAGCTCATCCGGTATGCTGACTCGCAAAAGCACATCTGCGCAGGTGTTTAGGAACGGAATGGAGAAAAAGAATAGAAACATTACAATTCCTACAAAATTCAGATTTTTATTCACACCCGCCAACGACATCAAAATACCGCCTGCTAACGCCGACGCGAATAGAACATCGGCATGTCTTTTTTTTATGCCGAATATTCCGATGAGTATACTGCCGATCAGCATCCCGACCGCACATAAAGATTCCATCAGTCCTACGGTTTTTGCATCAGCGGCGGCAAGAATCATCGGCGCCGACAGGGTTTGTATAAATCCTACAAAAAAACAGAGCAGCGCCATAATTACTACAAGAGCCGCGACACCTTCGTTCTTTGAGATCAGGGAAAAACCTTTCTTAAGCTCTCCTGCAATTCCCGTTGTATATACTTTTTCTGCCGACTTTCTCAGTGTTTTCCTTACCGACGCGACTGCTGCCACTGTCATAAAGATTGTTCCGATATCAATCAGCAGAATCAGGCGGATATCCGCAATGCTAAGAAGAATACCCGCAAGGGCAGGGGATATCAGATATTTAGCATTTCCCGCCATCTGCACCATACCGCTTGCCTTCGCATACTCCTCCTTTGTCAGCAAATCTGTGACCGTTGCCTTATAAGACGGCTCCAAAAGAGCGACAAATACTGCGTTTACAATCACCCCAATTATAATTACCGCAAAACCTTTTTTTCCGTTTTGTATTGCAAGCAGCAGATAAAGAAGACCCATCCCCGAACATAAATCACCTAAGATCATCAAAAGCCTTCTGTCGTAGCGATCCGCCAAAACGCCGCCCAGCGGACTTAGTAAAATCGTCGGCAGATAAGCAAGCAGGGTTATGAGTGAAACAGCGCTTACGCTTCCGGTCAGACGATAAACATAAATGGACAGAGCAAATGCTGTCATGCCGCTTCCTATTCCGGAAACAAGCTCTCCAAGCCATATAACTTTAAACTGTTTCATCTCACTCCTCCAAGGCCGGCTGCATCCAATATTTCATTACGATTTCCCAAATCTGATCGTCATCGATGCTCAGCATCTTTCCGAGCAAAGCGATCAATGCCCGGAAGGTACTTTGCTGCCTGTCCGGCGAAAGCTCAAAAATGCCCTCATCTAAAAGCATCACGGCAGCTGTCATAAAAATCTGCATATATTCCTCAGGATAATCACACCGGAAGTCTCCCTTTTCATTGCCTTCCTCAATCACACCCGCAAGCACCGGCACAGTTAATGCCACAATAGATGTTAAAGACTTCTGGTGCATCAGCGCGTTTTCCGGACGATGCATTTCTTCAATGATACCGGTACCGCTTTCGTCATTCATCCGCAGTGCCAAAAAAATATGCATTAACTTTTCCTGTGAAGAATGCAACGGATTCAGCGCCGCCTTTTGTGTCCGTTCAAATATCTGTTTGGCAGCACGATTGATCATGCCGTCCAGCACCTCCTCCTTTGAATTAAAATAATGATAAAATGTTCCTTTTGCAATTCCTACTTTATTTAAGATGTCATTAACCGTGCATTTTTCATAACCCTTTTCAGCAAACAGCCTTTGCGCAGTATCCAGTATTTCGTTTTGCCGTTCGTTGTGCTCTTTTACAATTCTCATATTGTTGTCTCCTTTTAAAAACAAAAATTTGCTTCGCCCACTTTTGTTCCGTGCGCAGCCGTGCATCCTGCACGGAGCAAGTTTATGTAATAGGATTACTTTCCTATCATACAAAACAATAGACCGACGGTCGGTCTATTATTAAAATAACATATTCAATACATTATTGCAAATCATTTTTATGACAATACTGAATTTGGTTGCACCGATTTCATAGGAGATCAAAACTTTACTACTGCAACGTTTCAAGGTCTTTCTTATGAAAAAAAAACAAAAGTGTGCTCTGCAGCTCCTGCGATCAAATACTCTGAAAGCACCACTTTTGTTTTTTTGATTTGAAATTATTTGAATAGATAGCTTGTCATCGAAAGTGCCCCGAGGTCACAGGCGTCATTAAATACCGTAATATGATCGTCAGGATCCGATGCGCCCAAAATATAAAGAAGCGGCGCATAATGATCCATTGACAGAAATGCAAGCTTCGAGGAAGCCCCGGCTTTCCGGTAATCAATCACCTGTGCGTTATCATGGCTTAGGATACTGTCTTTGATGTACCGGTCAAAATCCTCCGCCCAGGAGAAGCCTTTACCGTTCATCGACCAATCCACCTGTGAAAGGTTATGCACAACATTCCCGCTTCCGAAAATAAGTATGCCCTGATCTCGCAGCGGCTGCAGCTTTCTGCCTATTTCATAATATTGTTCCGCCGTCGCAAGCCGGTCTACGCTCAGCTGGACAACGGGAATCTCTGCCTCCGGATACATTCTGCACAAAACAGACCAGGTACCGTGGTCAATTCCCCATGAATTGTCGATCTGAATGCTGTCACCAAGAAGCTCCCTTGTAAGAGCCGCAACATGCTCAGAGCCGGGCGCCTGATAGGAAATCTGGTATAACTCCTCCGGGAAACCATACATATCATAAACGACCTTCGGAGAAGACACATCCGAAATCCGCAGCCCCGGCGTAAACCAGTGGGCAGATATCGAAAGAATCGCCTTAGGACGCGGGATTTTCTCACCCAGTGTTTCCCATTCCACCGAGAAACGGTTATTGTCAATTGCATTCATCGGAGAACCGTGTCCGACAAATAATACCGGCATATGTTCCATAACAATCTCCTTTCTTATTCCCAATCCTTGCACACATCAACCCATTTCTGAAAGCCAGAATAAGCTTCCAGTTCCTCCAGAGAAAGTTCAATTGCGCTGTTCGTACTGCCGCAGGCAGGATATACCTTTGCAAAGCGCTTCAGCGATTCATCCAGATAGACCGTTACGCCTGCCTTCGTCGCAAACGGACAGACACCGCCTGCCGGATGCCCCGTCATCGGCTCCAGCTCGTCACCTTTCAGCATGGAAGCCTTTTTGTGATAAGCCGCCTTATACTTGGAGTTGTCAATTTTCGCATCTCCGGCTGTCACAATCAAAATCGCCTGATCGTCTACTTTAAATGACATCGTCTTTGCAATTTCCTTCTCCTCGCAATGAAGTGCAACCGCAGCCTCCGCTACGGATGCGCTAGAAACCGGAAACTCCATGATCCGATCCTGTGCATTCCACTGCTTTAAATAGTCCCTGACTGTCTCTACTGACATAACATGTTCCTCCTGTGTATCGTCTTGCTGCTTATCATGATAAAATAACTTCCATCCCTATTTTCTGCGGCTTCAATCCACATTTCTCGTAAAACCGCATGGCGCTCTCATTGCAGGTCCAGACATTTAATGTCACATTATAGCACTGCTCCCGACGGGCGTAGTCCAAAACATATTCATAAAGCTGCTTTCCGATATGCTGTCCCCGGATACTTTGATCGACGCATAGATCATCAATATACAGTGTCTTTCCATCCGTCAGAATATTATCGTTTTGACGGCATTGCACGATGCAGAACGCATATCCCAGCACCGTTCCCTCTTCATCCAAAGCGGCAAATACCGGTGTTTCAGGTTCCTTTAAAATATCCTTCAGCTGCCCATCCGTATATTTCTTCACATCTGCTTTAAACAAATCCGGTCTCCCTTTATGATGCACCATTAAAACCTGGCGCAGCAAACGGTTAATTCCCGGCATGTCTTCTTCCTCTGCTCTCCTGATTTCCATTTTTCACCTCGACCACGATTCCTTATTTTTTAGCAATCCCGGCAGTTCCTGCAGCGTCACTATTTCATAGTCGGGGAGCACGGAAGACGCATTGACCAATCGAGTCGGATTGAACCATACTGTCTTGATGCCGGCATTTTTTCCCCCTTGAATGTCGGAAGTGATACTATCTCCCACAATGACTGCTTCTTCTATTCGAAAATCAGAAATCTGCGCGAAACAGCAGTCAAAAAACGCTTTACCAGGCTTGTTGAAGCCGATTTTCTCAGAAATGAAGATGTCTTTAAAATAGCCCGCAATCCCCGCACTTTTGATACGGCCCTCCTGTACACTTGTCGTCCCGTTTGTGACGAGATACAGCGCATAATCCTTGGAAAGAACGTCCAGAAGTTCTTCCGCTCCATCGATAAAATAATGACCGATACCAAGATATCCCTCATATAATTCCGCTGCCCTTTGCGCCGAACAGGTAACACCGATCTCTTCAAATAAAAGCCTGTATCTGCGGATTTTTACCTCTTCCCTAGTCAATTCACCCTTTTCCAGACGCCTCCATTGGGCAAGGTTCAGCACACTGTAACGTGCAAGCAGTTCCTCTCCGGGCTCAATCCCAAGCTCTGTCAGCGTTTTGACAAGAGCGATTTTTTCCGCCTTTTGAAAATCCAGCAGCGTATCATCCAAGTCAAACAAAACCGTATGAATCATAATAAAATCCTTTCCATTTTCCCTACAAAGAATTTTATCATAATAAAACAAACAAGTCCAGTCTGCTTCAGCACTCCTGTCTGCGTCAGCACTCCACCATTTTTCCGGCAAGCGGCATCCAGTTTAAGACATCTCGAATACGGGTATCCCAAAATTCCCAGCAGTGGACACCCGGATACTTCTCATATACAACGGACACGCCCTTTTTAACTGCACGCTCATAAAAGGTTTCACTTGCCGGCAGAATGAAATCCTCGGTACCGCACGTCATATAAAGTGCCGGCAGCTTTTTCGGATCAATCTGTTCCAACAAATCAATGACCTCACTTGGCTCTGCTTCCCCATACACGGCGCGCAGATAATTCCGGGGCATTTTATTTGCATGAGGGCCCGGCATTACCGCCCTCATATTGAGCCCGCCTGAAAGACTCGCCGCGGCCTGATACCTTTCCGGGAAGGTCAGTGCAAAGCGAAACGCTCCGCCGCCGCCCATAGACAGCCCTGCGATAAATTGATCCTCCCTTCTTCTGCTGATCGGGAGCAAAATGCTTAAAAACTCCGGCAGTTCTTGGGCAATATACGTCTGATACTGTTCTCCGCAGGCCATATCCAAATAAGCGCTGTTTTCTACAGACGGCATAACAACGGCCAGGCATTTCTCCTGCGCATAATTTTCAATACGGGAGTTTCTCACCCAGCTCCCGTAATCATCGTAGCTTCCGTGCAGTAAATATAAAACCTGATATTTTTTATTCTCCCTATTATAGTTTTCTGCCCCGCCGAACAGAAAATCATCCGGTCCCGCCGACGGAATAAAAACCATCACATTTGTGTTTCTTCGCAGTGAATTTGAAAAAAAGCTTATTTGCAGATGTGCCATATGATTCCCTCCTATTCCGATACTGCCTGATCTGAAAGCGGCAGCCACTCAATCGCCCGCTTGATATGCATGTCCCAATAGTCCCAGTCATGGATTCCCGGATGCTCTTCATAGGTCAAATCCACACCGGCTTCCTCCAGCATTTTTTTGGCAGTTTGATTCCGTTTGTAGATAAAATCCTCGGTACCGCAACTCTGGAATACTCTGGGCATCTTACAGCCCTCCCGCTTCCTCTTCTCATAAAGCGTGATCAAATCCGCATCGGTTCCTGTTATTTCCTTTGGGTTTTTAAAAATCCCCTCCCAGTAAAACGGTCCCTGAATCATCCCTTTTTGAATGTCCTCATAAACCCCTATCATATCAATTGCTCCGGAAAGGCTGATGCAGGCACTGAACATCTCCGGCCTTTCAAAACCGAGCTTCAGCGCGCCATAGCCCCCCATAGACAAGCCCGCCACAAACGTATTTTCCCTTTTGCGGCTGACCGGAAACATCGCATTCACAAATGCAGGAAGCTCCCCTGTCAGATAAGTCAGGTAGTCTGATCCGCAGTACATGTCCTGATAAAAGCTATTGGCCGCAGACGGCATCACCACAATCAGACGATGCGCGGCCGCATATTTTTCAATATTGGACCACCTGAGCCAGTCCGAGTAGTCCCCGTAAGCCCCGTGCAGCAAATAAAGCACCTGAAATTTGGCTCCCCGGAAAAAATAGGAGCTTTCCTTTTTATTCAGAAGCTCATCCGAATTCGGTGTCGGAATAATTACATGGATATCCGTTCCAAAGCACAGACTCTGGGAAAAAAAGCTGCATTGTATGAGTGCCATAGCAAATCCTCCTGTTTTTCATTTTTTATTTATAGTTCTCTTCTGTATTCGCCGATTGTTTTGTTTGTATATCGTTTAAATACCTTGCAGAAATAAGTGTCATTGCTGTAGCCGCACCGCTGTGCAATATCTCTGATCGGAAGTACCGTTTCGATCGAAAGTCTTTTTGCTTCCTCCATCCGCACCTTCGTCAGATATTCCACAAACGTGACTCCCATTTCCTGTTTCATAAGGCGGCTCAAATAAAATGAGCTTAACTTGCTGTGTCGGGCCACCATCTCAAGTGAGATATCCTGTGAAAAGTGCCGGTCAATGTACGAAACAGCCCGTTCCACATAAATACGAGTTTTTTCTTCATTTTCGCCCGACAAAACACCGGCTGCCACTTTTTCCTTGACCTGCTTTAATTCCGACAGACTTTCTTCATAGGAGAGTCCCATTTTCTCAAAGGAATCATAGATACCACCCATTCCGGCACTGAAATCTGCACCCGTTCTTACCTTTAAATCAAAAATAAGCAGCTTCGACACGTCTAAAATCCACGCTTCTTTTTCCTCCTCTCTGATTTGGAGCGGAAGAAACAGTAACAGTAAAATACTTGTCCTTGTAGCCGAAATCAAATAATCACAGACTGTATTTAAGGACTCCGCCACAATTTCGCGAAGCTCCCTTTTGCTTCCCTTCAGTTGTCTGTTATCGAGCAGTGTCACGATACAGCCCAGGTGAAACTCGATGGCATTTACCCTGCAAAATGTCTGAAATTTTTCTGTCTCCGGACGGTTGGTCAATACGGAAAGCAGAATCTCGTTTTCGAGCACGGGAGATACTTCATGAAGCAGCATCTGCATTTTAAATTTTTCTTGATTTTCGGATGCTCTCGCCAAAATGTCTTGGCACAGCTTTTGGATCGTCTGAATGCTTTCCTCCCGGCGCTCCGGTTTTAACAGATAGCCGTCCACCTTCATATCCAGTGCCTTTTTCACATATTCAAATTCCCCGTAAGCGGTGTGGATGATGAACCGCGTTTTGAGGCCTCTGGAGTGCAGCAGCTCAATTGCCTCGATCCCCGTCAGCCCCGGCATATTAATATCTACAATCGCCATGTCAGGCTGCTTCTTTTCCACAAGCTTTACAAACTCGATTCCATCCGATGCTGCAGCAAGCACTTCAATATCAGGAAATTCCTTCCGGATAAACAGCTCCAAACTCTTTCTCGCGATGGCCTCATCATCCGCTATAATCATTGTAAGCATGGAATCCCTCCTCTCTGAAGGGCAGCAAAATGCGAATCTGCGTCCTTGAATCCCCGCTGCTGACTTGCAGCTCTATTTCTTCTTCATAAAAATACTGAAGTCTCATGTAAATATTCCGCAGGCCGATATGTTCACTTTGGGAAGTTCTGTTGTTAAGGGATTCCCTGATTTCACAAATCCGTTTCTCCCCGATGCCCGCACCGTTATCCTCCACCTCCAGACATAGTTTATATGCTTCTCTATAGGCTCTAATCCAAATTTTTCCACCTTCGACACGCATTGCAAGGCCATGCTTAATAGAGTTTTCTACAAGCGGCTGCAAAATCATAAAGGGCATTGAAAAGTTTTCGCACGCCTCCCCGATCTCAAAATAATACGAATACCGGTCTTCAAATCGCAGTTCCTGAATTGCAATATAGTTTTTCAGGTTCTCTATTTCCTGTAAAAGCGTGACTGATTTTGATAAATTATCGAGATTATAGCGCAGATAGGCGGCTGTGATTTCCATCAGACCCGCAGACCGTTCTGCATTTTCCATTCTTGCCAGGGAAGAGATCATATTCAGCGTATTAAATAAAAAATGCGGATTAATCCGCGACTGCAGCAGCGTCAGCTGACTTTTTTGGAGTTCACCGTAAATACGCAGATTTTCAATTTCCACCTCGGCAAGCTGCTCCTTAATGTTGGCATTTTCCTCTATTTTCCGAAGCTGATTTTGAATCACGTCAATCATATGGTTCAAGGCTTTGGCAAACTCCTCGAATTCGTCATGACTGGTCATGGTGATGTGTGCCTCCTCGTAGACGTCGGCTTCAATTTTCTTTACAACACTTGTCAGCTTATTGAAGGATCGGGTAATCCCTCTGATAATTTTAATACAGTACAAAAAACAAAAGAGGAAGCTCATCACAACCAATGCGATCTGAGCCGCTTCAAGCCGCTGCTGATAAAGCTGCACCTGCCTCTGCGTCTGCTTTACGGAAATAAGCTTATGCGCATAGGCACTCTGAAAGCTTAAATTGACATAGGCAAGCGTCTCCTGCGTTTCTCCATAAAGCGCCTCGATTTCCTGATATTCTCTGGAATCCTTTTTTTCATGCTCAATATAGGTTTTCAGCAGATCCATCAGCCCTTTCGTCTGCTCCATATAAGTTTCCGCAGTATAAAGCGTATCGATAATTTCTCTGGCATAATCTTCCTTTAAATATTCCTGCAGCCGCCTGATCGTATCTCTTGCATTTTTACATTCTGCTATGTAATCCTCATAGCTGCTGCTTCTTAAATAAAGATAGCTGATATTCACCGAGCTGTTGATTGCCTCAATATCCACGTACAGCTCATTTAACTGCAAAAGCTCATCCGTTGTATTCTGATACCTCGTGGAAATAAAATAATTACTTAAAAAAGATATGATCAGCAGCAAAACCGCAATCGCACTGAGCATGAAATAACCGAGGCTGTATTTTCCCGTCACGGAATTGTGAAGGCTTCGGAAAGAAAATTTAAGGTTCATCGTTTCCCTCCTCTGCCAGATTCTCTTTGGAGTACCAGTAGACGGGCGTGTAAATTTTTTCCTCCGTATAGCTTCCTGTTTTCTCATGGCGAATGATTTCCTCGATCGCCTGATAACCCATCTGGAACGTATCCTGTACCATTGTCCCTTCAATGACGCCGTTTCGAATTCCCTCTCTCGTAAACTGAGAATAATCAAACGTCAATATATGCGCATATTCCTCCTGCGGCGCTTTAAAAACAGTCCCAAAGGTTTGACCTGCTGTCCCTTCAATGCAGACCAACGTGTCCACCTCCGGATTTTCCTTCAAAATCAACTCATATAGCTTCATGACCGTAAGGGCATCGTACTTATCATAATCAAGACGTACAATCTCAATGCCGGGATATTGATCTGTCACCTTCAAAAGCCCTTCATAGCGTTCGGCAAGATTCGGATAATTTTCCTCTCCTGAAATTACGGCTGTAATTGCTTCCCCGCCTGTTATTTTAACAAGCTCCTCTCCCATCTTAACGCCGGCATCCCGGTTATTCGTACCGATATACAAATGGAAGGGGAAATCTTCCATATCTGTATCTACCAAAATAATCTGAATACCGATATCTGCCGCTTTCTGCAAAGCTGCATGGTACTCTTCATTATCGACTCCCTGCACAATGATCGCATCTACTTTTGCGGCCGCCTGCCGATTGATCAGCTCAATCATCTGGCCGACATGATAATTCAGCTGCGGTGTATATACCTGAACATCCACCTCATTTATATGATCTGTCTCCGCCGCAAGAAAGCCTTCTTCAATTAGAGACCAGTATCCATCGTCCTTATGAGGCAAAATGACAGAAACGCGCAGCAGCGTTTCATAATCCCGGTTTTCCTGTGCTCCGTTCTGACCCATACAGTAAAACACGGCCGACAAAACCAGCAGTAAACTACTCAATATCCCTGTCAAATAAATGATTGTTTTTATATTTTTTTTCATCCTGGATTCCTCCCGTTTCCTACCTTTATCATAAAGGATAGGAAACGGGTTATACAACTATTTTAATTTTTATCCGCATACTTGCGTACATCAAATGCGACCGCAACAATGATAATAATTCCCTTTACCGCAAACTGCCAGTAGGAACTCAGACCGATAAACGTCAGGCCGTAGTTGATGACATTGAAGATCAGCACACCTAAAATCACACCCGGAACACTCCCGACACCTCCGCCTGCTGAGCAGCCGCCGACGATACAGGAAGCAATCGCATCCAGCTCATAGCTGAGTCCGTAGGTACTCGTCGCACTTCCCGTCCTGGCCGCTTCCAGACAGCCGGCGAGCCCGTAAAGCGCACCTGCCACCGTAAAAGTAATCATCAATATTTTAAATACATTGATTCCCGAAACCTTGGCCGCCTCCGGATTGCCTCCGACTGCAAAAATTTGTTTTCCAAGACATGTCTTGACCTGAAAAATCCAGATCAGTGCCGCAACACCTAATGAAATAATAATCAAATAAGGGATTCCTCCGATGGAGCCCGTACCAAGCTTACCGAAGCTTTCTGTGTAGCCTCCGAGCGGCTGAGAATTGTTTGGCGCCTTATTAAAATACAGGCAGCTCGCGCCGTAAGCAATCATCTGGGTGCCGAGTGTCGCTAAAAATGCCGGAACTTTCAGCTTTGCGACAGTAAATCCGCTAAGCAGTCCGAACAGTGCACCAACCGCAATGCCGAGCAAAATCGGAACAATAATGGGGAGCTCACCGATTCCCGGCCAGAATTTATTATAATAGGTTGCCTGCTGCGCAAACGAACCGGCAAACACTGCTGCCAGCCCGACGACACGTCCGCCGGATAAATCCGCAGAGCCGCAGACAATAATAAACATACATCCGAGCGCCACTAAAATTCGGGTGGAGCTTTGCATAAAAATATCCCTCAATACCCGAAGCGACAGGAATTTAGGAGAAATCCATGCAATTACGATAATCATGACAAGCATGATCAGATATAGCGCATAATTCATTAAAAATTGCCTAATATTCCACTGTTTCACTTTCATTCTTCTACTCTCCTTATGTTCGCATCATAGGTACTTGCAAGATACATAATCTTTTCATCCGTAATTTCATTTTGCTCCAGCATGCCCGATAGATGACCTTCGCACATCACCATAATACGATCAGACATCCCTATCAGTTCCGGCATTTCCGAGCTGATCATAATCACACACTTGCCCGCCTGTGCCATTTCCTCCATCAGGCAATAGATCTCATATTTTGCGCCTACGTCGATGCCTCTCGTAGGTTCATCCAGAATCAGGATATCCGGCTTTAACAGCAGCCATCTGCCTAAGAGTGCCTTTTGTTGGTTACCCCCCGATAAATGCATAATCTGTTGCTTGACCGTAGGCGTTTTTATGGATAAAGAATCCACATATTTCATGGCATCCTCTTTCCTTTTCTTTTCATTCAAAAATAAGCCTTTTTTATACTGCTTTGGATTTGCAGTCTGGTTTGACAGTACAATATTTTCCATGACAGACAGCATCGGGATGATTCCTGTTGCCCGCCGTTCCTCCGTCAGCAAAGCCATGCCGTATCTGATCGCCTCTTTTGGTGACTTGATCGATACCTTTTTTCCATTGATTTCAATGCTGCCGGACTTGACCGGGCGCAGGCCAAAAACAGCTTCCATCAGTTCTGTCCGCTGTGCCCCCACCAGTCCGCCGATGCCGAGGATTTCTCCCTTGCGTAAGGTAAAACTGATATCCTGAAAGGAATGCGCATTTGACGCGGTCAGATTTTTAACAGTCATATATTCTTTGCCCGGCACGTGCTTTTTCTCAGGAAAGCGCTGCGTCATTTCTCTGCCTACCATGCGGTTGACAATAAGATCCATTGAAAGTTCTGTAACCGGCCAGCTTCCGACAAGCCTCCCGTCTCTCATGATCGTGACCTCATCCGAAATTTCCAATATTTCTTCGATTTTGTGTGAGATATAAATAATTGCCACATTTTGGGATACGAGTTTTCTCATGATTTTGAACAGCAGCGCTGCCTCTGTTTCGGTCAGGGAAGAAGTCGGTTCATCCATAATAATCACCTTCGCATGGTAGGAAACCGCCCTCGCGATCTCCAACAATTGGCAGTGCGATACGGACAGCTCGCTCACCATGACCTTCGGATTAATATCGATCCCCAGCTCCTCAAACAGATCTTTTGTCTGCCGGTACATCGTTTTTTCATCCGCCCAATGGATACCCGCGACCTTTTTGTAAGGAATTCTTCCGATCCATATATTTTCCATGACGTTGCGCGTCTTTATGGGATGCAGTTCCTGATGAATCATGGCAATCCCCTGATCCATGGCGTTTCTCGCATTTTCAAGATGCATCTCCTTTCCGTCCATATAAATCTGTCCCTCGTCCGGATGATAAAGGCCAAACGCGCATTTCATCAGCGTAGATTTTCCCGCACCGTTTTCTCCCATCAGGGCATGCACGGTTCCCGGTCTGATATGCAGGTCCACCTGGTCGAGCGCTTTTACGCCCGGAAAGCTTTTTGTGATATGTTCCATGTTCAGCACAAATTGAGAGCTGTCCATCGCTATCCTCCCATTCTGATTTCGATTAGTAGTTGATCGTCGTATCGTTTACGTCGTAGCTCGCGTCATCAACGTTATCCTTTGTGATCGCCTTATAATCGATCCATACACGATTTCCTTCTACCGTAACACCGTCAATCCCCATTGTCTCTGTCGTCACTTCTTCTCCTGCATTTGTCAGCTTCATGACCTTATATACGGATTTTGCCAATGTAATCGGATTATTTAACGCGGTAACAAGCAAGGTTCCCTCTCTGACCGCATCACAGCCGACAGCCGTCGCATCCACACCGGTAACAATTACCTTCTCGCCGTCATCCCCAAAAAAGCCGCCTGCCTTCAGAGCCTCAATCGCCCCGAGTGCCATATCATCGTTGCAGGCGATGACACAGTCGATCTCGTCGCTGTAATTAGCGAGCAGCGCAGCCACGGTTTCCTGCGCTTTTGCGCGGGAATAATCACAGACAAGCTCTCCGCCGATCTGATTCATTTCGATACCCGCATCCGCAATCTTCTGTACAGAGTACTCGGAACGCACCGTTGTATCATAATGTCCCTGAATTCCGAGGAGCATAATGTAATCCAGCTTGCCGTTTCCGTTCCGGTCTGCATCGGGGTTTGCATTCCAGTAATCTACAATTGCTTCGCCCATAATATCACCAGATTGAGTTGCAACGGAGGAAACACTGTAAAGCTTTTCATTTTTTGCAAAATTTTCATCGGACGGACTGTCGGTATTGGCAAAAATACCGTAGCAGCCCTGTTCCAGAATCTGATCGCAAATTTCATCAATTGCACCCGTATTAATGTTGTTCAAAACAAAGTAGTCCACATCCTTGGAGAACATATTGTTCATGTTATTTGTCTGGGTAGCCGTATCATTCTGGCTGTCCGCATCCTCAATCGAAATCGCGCCGTCAGCTTTGGCTACATTGATCAAAGATTGTCTTGCGTTGGAAATAAACGTATCCGCAAAATTATACCAGCAGACACCCGCTATCGGAACGTCCCCCGTCTGGGCCGTTTCCGTACTGTCACTGTCCGCTGTCTCCTCGCCTGCATCTGCCGTTTCTGTGCCTGCTGCCGTATCCGATGCGCCCGCACCTGCCGCGTTTTTGCAGCCTGCCAGCATCGAAGTAATCATCGCCGCACTCAAAATTACACTGACTAATTTCTTTTTCATTTTTCCCTCGTTTCTGCATTGCTCAAAAATTTTCACAGGCCATGTAAGCAATGCGGACACAGGCCTGCCCCGCACCTTTAAATCAGGCGCGCATGATTTGTTTCTTACAATTTGAGTGTAGCAAATAAAAATCGGGGATCCCATTCAAGATAATTGCGAAGAAATGATAAAAATTTGCACTTTTTGATTTAGAATTTTCCTTTTTTGCAAAAGCTGCAGAATCTTGCGATTCATCCGTTTTTAAGTAATTGAAAACCGTTATAAAGGCGACTTCTCCAAAATAGATATATGAAGATAAGCTCATATGGATATGTATTTCTGTAAAACAATTATTTATAACTTAAATTTCAAAAAATTATGTATATTCAAATTAGTATTACCAAATTAGATTTTCTATTTTAATTTTTTTATCATATCAATGCACCAATCTTCAGACTCTCCAATAATACCATTATTATCTGTAAAATGGTAAATCCCGTCTAAATGTAAATCCCCTACAGCCACATATCCCAGACTTTCATATAATTTTTTCGCTCTTGGATTGTCTTTCGGATTAACATCTAATCCCAAATAAGTAATATTTTTTTCCATGCATATTTTCTCCGCCTCGTATACTAACCTTGATCCAATACCCAGATTTCTTAATGGCTCTATGATATTCAAATCCATCATTTCTGCGCAAAAATTATTATCTGTAAACTTTAGTACATCGAACTTATTGCCAAAAGACACTTCGACAAATCCGATAGGGCAATCATTAATAAATGCTGCCAGATAAGCTGCCCTTCCACACCTTAGACGTTCTAATCTATCAATATGCAGATCTCTATCGTTCTTTATGAATAAAAGTTTCTCAATATCTCTCTCACAAATATTTCTTATTACATATTCAATATTATTTAATTTGTATAACATATCTATTATATCCCTCCATGTTGCTGTAGCTTTTTCGAATAATTAACGCTGATCTGTACAGACCAAGAAACTATAATTAATATTATATATCTCCCAATCAACATAAGGAAGCATAAAATCAAACAGCAACCCCTACACAATTTACAAAATAAAGAGAACCATGATAAAATATACGCAAAGGGCAGAGCCGGATAGTCAGGCATCCATATCCCGTGCTTGCACGGGCAGATGGAGGAATGGCTATACGATGAGCGAAGCGACCGAAGAAAACCCAAGGTTTTCTGAGGCTCTGCCCGTAGGCCGGCCAACATAGTCAGGCATACACATCCCGTGCCAGCATGAGCAGATGGATATCTATCTTGGGAGTGAAACATCGAAAAGTAGAAAGGAGCCGACAAATGAACAGTATGCAGGCAATTGAAAACCGTCATTCCGTACGTGATTATTTGGAGAAACGTATCGACCTTGAAATTGTATCAGCGCTGAATGAGGAGGTTGCTCTTTGCAACCGGGAGAGCGGACTGAATATCCAGCTCATTACAGAAGAACCGGATGCCTTTGGGGGCTTTATGGCGCACTATGGCAAATTCAATCATGTAACAAATTACTTTGCCCTAATCGGCAGGAAAGGGCCGCAATTGGACGAAACGGCCGGGTATTACGGCGAACAGCTCGTACTGAAAGCGCAGCAGCTCGGTCTGAACACGTGCTGGGTCGCCTTGACCTTCAGCAAGGGAAAAAGCCGCTGTGTGGTGAAAGAGGGAGAAAAGCTCGTCTGCGTGATCGCGCTCGGCTACGGAAAAACACAGGGCGTACCCCATAAAAGTAAGCCGCTTGAGAAGCTTTACGAAGAAAGCGGGAAAATGCCCGATTGGTTTTTAAACGGAATGAAGGCGGCGCAGCTCGCCCCGACAGCAACCAACCAGCAAAAATTCCTTTTTACGCTCTTTGAAAATAAAGTAGCCGCCAGCGCGACCGGCGGATTTTATTCAAAAGTAGATTTGGGAATTGTAAAAAAGCATTTTGAGATCGGCGCGGGTGCCGGACAATTTGAGTGGGCACATTCGTGAACCATAGAACCGGATATCGCCGCGGGATTTCTGTGAACCCGCGGCGATATTCGTATTCCTTATAAACCTTCTAAATCCTATCCAAAGCAAATCCAAAATAATCCACCGCATTATTATAGGAAATTCCTTTTATGATTTCCTCCAGCAGCTTTTCTTCGTAAGGATATTCTCCGTTTTCTACCCAGCCGCCTATCATCCGGCATAAAATCCTTCTGAAATAATCGTGCCTGGTATAGGACAAGAACGAACGGGAATCGGTCAGCATTCCTGTGAAATTGCCCAAAGCCGACAGACTTGCAAGCGACTTCATTTGATTCGTCATCCCTGTCTCATGGTCATTGAACCACCAGGCCGCACCATGCTGAACTTTACTTTTAACGCCGCCTCCCTGAAAGCAGCCGATCACACTGTCAATAACCGCATCATCATTCGGATTGAGAGAATAGATGATTGTCCTCGGCAGCTCGCCGCTTACGGATAATGCATTCAGAAAATCCGCCAATTGTGCGGATGGTGCGAAATTATTGATGCAGTCACATCCGGTATCCGGTCCTATCCGATGATACATATCCGTATTGTTATCACGCTTGCAGCCGTAATGCAGCTGCATAACCCAGCCACGGCTGTGATACTGCCTTGCCGCAAACTGCATAAACGTTGTCTTGTACTGAAGCGCCTCTTTCTCCGACACCGCTTTTCCTGCCAGCGTTTTCTGAAAAATAGCATCCGCCTCCGTCTCGGACACCGGAGCATACATGACATATTCTAAACCATGATCACTTACCAGACAGCCGTTTTCTGAAAAAAAGTCCATACGGCCGCACAATGCGCTCTTTAAAGAAGCGAAATCCGAGATGAGCATACCGGAAGCCTCCGACAGTGTCTTTATATATTCCGCAAAACCCGGCTTTTCAATATTCATTGCCTTATCCGGCCTCCATGCGGGAAGCACCTGTACATCAAAGCTGCCATCCGCCTTCAGCTTCCGATGCCATTCAAGACTGTCCGTCGGGTCATCCGTCGTACAAATCAATCTTACATTTGACATTTTTATCAGCTTTCGCACTGAAAACCCTCCGCTGTTCAGCTTCTCATTGCACAGCTCCCATACCTCCTGCGCCGTATCTGCGTTCAGATTGCCCTGATAGCCGAAATAGTACCGCAGCTCCATATGCGACCAGTGATACAGAGGGTTCCCTATCAGCATTGGCAGCGTTTCCGCCCACTTTTTAAATTTTTCATCATCCGGAGCTTTCCCCGTAATATAGGTTTCCTCCACTCCGTTTGTGCGCATCTGACGCCATTTATAGTGGTCTCCGCCCAGCCAAACCTGTGCGATATTTTCAAACTGCCTGTCCTCATAAATTTCCCTCGGATTGATATGACAGTGATAATCTAAAACAGGTATCTTTGTCATGTCCGCATAATTCCCATATAATTTCTGTGCCGTCTGTGTATCGAGCAAAAAGTTCTGATCCATAAAAGCTTTCATTTTCCTATTCTCCTGTTCTGTAGGTCTGTATTTAAAGTGTGACGCCCTGTTTCAGTATCGCCAAATCCCGGTATCCCTCCGCTTCGCTCTTTACAAAAGCCCCGTTTGCCACTGTCAGTACATATTCGTACAGTTCATTTCCCAAAATGTCCAGACTCATGCCCTCGTCAAGCAGGCGTCCGCAGTCAAAATCAATCCAGTTTTTTTTCTTTTCTGCGAGCCTGGTATTGGAGGATATTTTTACCGTAGGCACCGGGCACGCAAACGGCGTACCCCGTCCGGTCGTAAACAGTACGATCTGCGCTCCGCAAAGAGCCAGTGCCGTGCTCGCCACCAGATCGTTGCCCGGCGCGGACAAAAGATTCAGGCCCGGCCTGCTGACACGCTGCCCGTATTTTAACACATCGACAATCTTTGCGTCTCCTGATTTCTGCGTACAGCCCAGCGCTTTATCCTCCAGCGTGGAAATGCCCCCCTCCTTATTTCCGGGGGATGGATTTTCATAAATCGTCTGGTTATAGGAACGGAAATACTCCTTAAAGTCATGAATCAGCTGTACCGTCTTATCAAAAACCGCTCGGTCGGCTGCCCGATCCATTAAAATAGTTTCCGCGCCGAACATTTCCGGAACCTCAGTAAGAACCGTGCTTCCTCCCGCCTGCGTAAGCAAATCGGAAAAGCGCCCGACTACCGGATTTGCGGTAATGCCGCTCAGTCCGTCGGACCCTCCGCACTTTAGTCCGATAATCAATTGATCCGTACCGATCTTTGTCCGATGCGATTCTGCGGCATAAGCCGCAAGCTCCTTCATGACACGGATACCTTCTTCTATTTCATCCTCACAGTCCTGACACTGCAAAAACCGTACTCTGGATGCATCATACGCTCCGATATATTCTTTTATAACGCCGATATTGGAATTCTCACACCCAAGTCCCAATACCAGCACGCCCCCGGCATTTGGATGATGAATCAAATCCGCCAATGCAATTCTCGTATTCTCCTGATCATCACCCATCTGCGAACAGCCGTAAGGATGTGAAAACGCAGCGACTGCTTCGATATTCTCCCGCACAAGAGTCTGACATCCGGCTGCAATTTCCCTTGCGACAGAATTTACACAACCGACTGTCGGGATGATCCAAAGCTCATTTCTGATTCCGGCGCCTCCCCTTCCGCGGTCATAGCCCATAAAAAAAGCTTTTCCGATAGAGCTTCCTCCCGCATCCGGCCCCTGTTCCTTAAATGACGGATGATATTCATAATTCAAGTCATCGCCCAGCCCTGTTTTCAGATTATGTACATG
>JASGGU010000091.1:0-14387 GCA_047602645.1 Lachnospiraceae bacterium
CATCCAACAGGCTGTTAAAACACATCATTTCTTCCATCGTAAATTCCATATCATCTATCTCCCTATATTTCATACTTCTTATTATCAAATTCTCCGCTGTAAAACAGCTCATCGATGTTCTCACTGTTTGCAAAGAGAAATTCCTCCAAGCCAGTTTCGCCTGTAGCTTTCCACCGGCCAACAAATAAAAAGAAATCAGTATTCCCCAAATGGCCGCCCTGAATAAAACCCCTCTTCCTTTTGAATTGTCCAATATCGATTCACAAATTTCAATACCTTTTGCATAAGTGACAGAATTTTTGTATAACTGACAGAATTTCTAAAGTTAAAACAACATTTTTGTGTAAGGTAATGGTTTGTTACAAAATTATATTTATTTCCTTCCCAAGGCTGCTTACTACGTAAAGTGGACGGAAGCAGTCTGCTGCTTCCGCCCATTCTATATTGGCCGTTTACTCATTTTATTGTAAAATAACTACACCTGCAAAATATCCGATCGGGATTATGAAAAATTCCAGCGTCTTTCTGACGGAATAAACCCCACCGATCCCTATTTGCTCCCATAACAGGGCTTGCAATACGTCGCATCAAAACTAAATAATTATTATTTATATTTCTTGCGGTAGATTGCATTCCGAAAATCCCAATATTCCATATAGGGCTTTGTTAATTCATAATTCCATGAATAAACCAGGGTGGGTGTGATTTCCAGAAGCCGCTCTGTCGGCAATGAGGAATATGCCTTATAAGAGCCTCTAAAATGCTTTTTATAAGCATCCGTAAAGAATACATTTTTGCCATCTAGGGGCCTTCCAATGCATCGGCAAATTCCTTCGATCGAGAAATTCTTCCAGCATACGGCAACATTCGGATTTTGGAAAACCTGCTTGAATTTTAGATAAGTTTCGTCAGTCTGGCAGTAAAATTTTCCGTCAATCCTAATCATACTCATAGAGCGGGATGTCACACGGTTTTCGGCGCAGGTGGACAGAGACATGATATCGTGAAATGCGATTTTTTTCCATAATTCCGACAAATGTCAGGAAAATTCCTTACTTTGATTTTCACTGAAATCCATACTCACCTTCAACCTCACTTCAAGCCTATGTAAATATGAATCTCGGCATTTTCGCAGTCGCTGTTCTGATACTCCTCAAAATCACAGGCAAACGTACGGTTTAAATTCATTTTCCAAAGCTCCTGCCAAAACTCCGCGACTGCTGTTACCATATTTCCCTTGACGATAAACTTGGCATAGCTCCCTGCGGGAATCTTTCGCACTGTAAAGCGGTCCGAAATATCGGCGGCATCGGTCACCGCACAGGCAACCATTATCGTATAATCGCCTTTTTCATCGGCCGCATAGTCGGTATAAATGCCAAGGGCTTTGCTGTCGGCTTTGTTTTTAATGAGAGGATACCCTTCTTCCATATAGAAATTCTGCCAGAGTCCGCCAATGGTTTTGCCCATATCGGGAGAAGTGTTGTTTGTCCGTGCACAAAATCCCACGACTGTCTTTTCTTTTAAATCTACGATTTCATAGTTCATGGCAATACCTCATTTCATTTTTGATAAAATGAGCATAGCATAAAAAATGTGACATCTGTATGTCACATTTCATATCTGTCTGAAATTCTTTTTAATAACCCGGAAAATTCATGGCGGTATTCCTTAGGCGAAATAATTTCCGCCTTCTCCCCAAAGGTGAGAATATACCGGTAAAACGCTGCGACGTCCGACCATGTAAAGGTCAGCATAATATCACCGGCCTCGTCAAACTGTAACATCTGGGGCCCAAACTCGTCCACGATCCGCCATTTTAATGCCCGATCAAATTTCACGACCGCCTTGACCGCCCCCCTTGTGTGCCGGAGCTTGTCGCAGATATATGCGGGGACCTCACGCTTTTCACATTTTTCTCCTGTACACTTCAAATTTGTCAGCCTTGTCAGCTTGAACATCCTGAAGTCCTTCCGCATCGTGCAGTAGCCCCATACATACCAGTTCGACCACTGGAAAATAAGGTGATAAGGCTCGATTTCGCGCTGATTTTCGCCATCGGGAGCAAAATAAGTAAAAGAAATTTTTTCATTATTGTTCATAGCGGTTTTGATCAGCTCTATTTTACCGGAGACTGCAGATTTATCCCATGCGGAGAGATCGATGATGATGCGGCTGCCGGCATCCAGCATCCCCGAAGTATCAGCAGAAAGCTTCTCCATAAGCTGACGGTAACGGCTTGTGCCGCTTACGCTGTCAAGGCTTTGCAGACCTGCAAGAATTGCCTTCATCTCCTCCGAGGAAAGCAGGGTACGGTCGATTTTGAAGCCCTCCATGATGGCGATCCCCCCGCCCTGCCCCTTTGCTGTTACAATCGGAATTCCTGCACAGCAAAGGCTGTCGATATCACGAATAATCGTACGGCGTGACACCTCAAATTTTTTCGCAAGCTCCTCGGCTGTCACTCTTTCCTTTTGCAGAAGGACAGACAGAATGCCAATCAGACGATCGATTTTCATGGTAACACCTCTTTGCGGCAAAATATTCAGCGAAGCTTTGACATCTGTTTCACAGACTGTTAAAAACCCGGCTCACTGAAAAATTAATTTTATCTCGACCCGTCAAGCTTATCATATTTCTATTAAAAATGACAGCCATTTTTAGCTTTGCGGTGCCGGCGGCGGAACTGCTGCAAATAGTAATATATTACCTCCGCAAGAGGATCAGCCCTCTTCCTCCAGCCTGCGCACACGTTCAATGGCCAAGGCAAGCTCGGCCTCAGGATCGTAAGCCGGGTTTTCTCCGTCAGAAGCCGTATCTTCCTGTCTCTTTGCTTTTTTCTTTTTATTCTCATCCACCAGATACTTAGCTCCCAGCAAAGTTCCTCCTCCAACAGCTCCGCTTAAAGCACCCACTCCTGCCGCCGAACCCATCTCGTGATCCGTGAAAACAGAACCTGCCGCAGCCCCGGGAAGTGACGCTTCCGTCGATGCAGACACCACGGCCGAATCCCATGCTCCGGTATCGGAGAAGGAGGCTGCTGCCACACTTTGGACGTGGATGGAATGTTCCGTGTAATTGACGGTCGTGGAAGTCTGGCCGGAAGAGACCGCACCCGCCGCTCCTGCTGCCGTCCCTCCTGCCGAAGCCACCGTTACCGGATTCTTATAGAAGTCGCGGTTGTGTGCTTTCAGATTATCTACTTTCTTCACTTGCCGTGTTTCCGTGCCGGTATAGGTTTCCACCGTTTTGCTGAGCAGTTCTCCGGCGGTGTTAATCACCATTCGTGATTCTCCAAGCTGTGTATTCAGCTTTTGCAAGTTATTTCTTACTTCAGCAAGCATTTGATCCTGACCAAGCTTACCCTTTACCTGATTCACACGTTCTGCATAATCATCTATCAGCTTAGCTGCCGCCTTCAGTTCTTCTCCCTGCTTTGCAAGCATTTTGTATGAAACCTTATAATTTGCCACCGCATACTCCCCCTTATCTCATGGTGTTGCTCGGCAGCTTCGGCAGCTTAGATGCCTCATTCTGCACGGATTTTTCGTTGCGCTCATAAGTATCTGCCGATTCATACAATGCATTTTCCAGTTTTGCCACCGTCTTCAGACTCTCGTCACATTTGTCCAGGAGCTTCTGGAAGCTTGCGGCAAATGTTGTCGCTGCATCGCCGGTCCAAACACCTTTCAAAGAGTCTACCTGACCTTTGGAAGACTGCAGGCTATTCAGTAAGTTTTTATGGCAGCCGCCGATGTCACCCGCTATCTTGCGCAGCTTGGCAGGATCTGCCTGTATTTGCATTTCAGCCATCTAGTTTCTCCCTCCCATCTTGGATTTAATCGCTTCAGCGGCTGCCGTATCAGCCTTTCCGTATGTAGTAGCAATTGTCGTTAAAGATGAGGAACAGCTATTAATTGCTTCTGCGAGCTGCAGGAAGTTCGTCGTGTTTTGTTTGTACGCATTTTGATATGCTACAGCAGCCTCACCTTTCCAAAGCTGCTGTAGATTTCCCACAGCCTCATCCAGTTTTTTTATCTGATTCATCATCGTTGCATAAATTTTATCTAATTCTCCTGCTACATTTTTCATTTTTTGCAGATCTACTGTTGTTAACGTTGCCATACTTCACCCTCCTTCATATATTTTGCGCAAGCTGCTTTGCCGCTGCCTCTGCTTCCTGCATCTTTTTCGCAGCGGTTCGCAAAAATTCTGCGGTATCCTTTAGATATTTGGCTTTTTTACCGAGATCCTCCTGCACACCGCGTAAATAACTAACGTATGCCTTGGCTGCATTACCGGTCCATGCAGCCTCAATGTTGCTCGATATTTCAGTCATTTTCTTGATGCAGCTGTTTTGCATATCACCGGCAATTTCATCCAGCTGCTTGGCTTGATTAATGGTCTGATTGTAATCAAACTTAATTGCTGCCATTGTTTTCCCCCTTACCGCATAGTCCGCTCAAACTTGAGGGACTTGCCTGTTTCCTGTATGTTTTTTTCCGTCTTGTCATAGATTCCGGCAAGTTCCTTAAGAGTCCCCGGATATCCTCCCAGCGCTGCGGAAAGATCAGCAGAACTTTTCTGTATCTGTTCTACCGTGTTTTTCATATCGTCAGATACATCTCCCTGCCAATTTCCGCGCAAAGTGCTCATTGCCTTGTTCCAGTCATCAAACAAACGGCTCAGCTCTTTCACAGCACTTTCAATCGTATCCGCAGTCGCGGCAAACAACTTCGTGTCAATTTTACTTTCATTTCCCGTGGACATATCCATCTCCTTATTTCAGCGCAGAAACGCTGCTAGAAATCTCATTTTCTGTTTTGTCGAAATCGGCTGCTGCTTCTTTCAGCTGCTCACTGACTTCACTGTATTGGCTGATCATTTCACTCATAGCCTCCTCATCCCGCTGATATCTGCTCATGAACTCCGCCTTAACGGATGATGTCCATCCCTTATCGAGACCGGAAACGGCATCCGTTATTTTACGCATCTGCACCTGTATGGAATTTGCAATGCCATCAAGCTGGTTTGTTGTGGAAAGAATTTTTTCTGAATCCACATTACTCATATCTGCCATAAAAAACCTCCTTTGAGTAAATTTCTGTCTTATAACAGAATGATGGTATCACCACTGCGCACACCTACCTCGCCGAGAATCTCCCCATCCTGCAAAAGTCCTTCCAGTCCCCGTGAACAGAATAACACCTGCCCCGGATCCACGAAGATATCCCTTCCTTCCACTGCGGAAATCTGAGTAATAAACTGTTTCTTTACTTTGCTCACGTTCATGGCGCTGTCGGCAACAAACTCATATGTTTTGGCATTGCCCGGTACCTGAACATCTAAATAAATCCTGCTCATAGGTCAGCATCCTCCTTTCCTGCAAGTTCTTTTATCATAGGTGTAATCATTTTCACTGCAGCCCCATCATTTCCGACCGCATAGCCTACACCTGCCGGAAGCTGACGAACATAATCGGCGGGAGTCATCTCAAAGCGCAGGATGCTTTGCTGATCGAACATCCCTCCCAGATGTACACCGCGGCCATACCCTGCAAAAATACGCATACAGGCATAGCGTGCCATATCGGCGTGATCGTCGGGCGTAACGGCCGCCAAAAATTGAATCTTATGCTGCTTTCCTTTTTCCAGTGCGATTTCCAAAAAGCTGCTCATATCCATATTCGGACTGTAAACTGCGTTCATAAAAGCAGAGATATCATTGATCAGGAAAATAATGCGGTCAAATTGTGCGGCGGCCTTTCGAACATCCTGCCCCGCATCTCTTGCATCCGCAACAACACCGTTGCGGGAAGAAAACTCGGGCACGATTATTTCCTCCATCAGTGAAAACAGTTCCGATGCATTGTGCACCGTTTTATCCGTCGATACACAGTTCTCCAGCCGACTGCCTTCATGATCAAATAAGAATACCCGCGCACCCTTTTGTTTTGTCTGCTTTGCAATGGAGGCCAGCAGATTTGTCTTACCCGAACCGCCGGAGCCGCTGACGGCATAACAGAATTCATCGTCCAGATCAATGGTTACCGGCTTTCCTTCTTCCACCTCAAGTCCGATCGCTATTTGATTTTTTGGCAATGCTTTCACATCTTCCCTGCAAATCAGAGTTTCAAAGCTTAGGCTATCCAGCTTATCTCCGATTTTACGCACTCCTTCTCCCTCACTTGGCTGCATGGAGGCAAATCGGCGGCGAAGCGTCTGCGCCTGCGATAATCCTTCATCTTCCCGCAGGCAAAGCGCTGTCTGAAATTCCACCGGCCGCGGGGCTTTCATTAGTCCTCGTCCCGATGTACGGCCTTCCGGAATAATTTCGGTACGCTCACCGATGACAGCTTCGTACTCGAAGCGATCCGGCATCTGTAAAGCAATGCCGTTTATAAAATTTTGGCGAATGCGGCTTCTTAATTCACCGGAATTGTTCATAGTTAAAACAAGATAAATGCCATAGCTTGCCGCCTCTCTGGAAAGCTGGGCAAGCGTATCCTCGTACTGGTCATAGCCCTCGATAAATGCTACATAGTTATCAATCATAAACAGGATTGCCGGACAATCATTTTTCTGGGTCACATATTCCTTAAAAGAACCGATGCCCTGACGCGAGAATTCACTCTTACGCTGCGCCAGTGTATTCTGCAGCAATGCAAATACTTCGCTGATTTTCTCATCATCCCCTTCAAACAGCACGCCTCCTACGTGAGGAAGGCTTCCGAACACTGCCATGGTGCGGCTGGAGAAGTCCGCTATGTAAAGATTGACCTCTTTTGCCGTATAACGCTGTGCCGCACTGTAAATGATCGTCTGCAGCAGCGTCGTTTTTCCTGCTCCTCCTGCTCCGCATATGAGCAAGTGTCCGTCGCTTAAGAAATCCACCGCCACAGGATATTGATTCTGCCCTTCCGGATTGTCTGCCAAGCCAATGGGCAGCAGCAGCGAAAAGCCCTGTGGTTTTTCAACTGTTGTCAGCTCATCCAAGTAAATTCTGGAAGGCAGCGGGGGCATCCATATCTGTTTGATGGCCGCAATTCTGTTCTCTTTTGCAACTTTTGCGGCATACTTCACTACCGCATCAAGCTGCGTCACCTTGGCAATATTATCGCTCTTTTTCTTCTTTTTTTGTTTCGGTACATCATTTTTACCGATCAGATTGATCAGCTCCACCTTTGCATTTTTGTCGTCGGTGAAGGCGATATCCGGTTCATATTCCGCTCCCGACCAGCCGGATTGGAATTCTTCAAAAATTTCGTCGTTACCTACCTGAAAGTAGCCGCGGCCGGTACCTGTTATGAAGGCGGCATCCGGGCGCTTGAGCATCTCATTGGAATCCTGTTTGTCGGCTACGCGCAGGCAAAGGCGAAAACGGGTATTGGACCAAATTTCATCGTCTACCACGCCGCTGGGCTTCTGGGTGGCGAGAATCAGGTTCACTCCCAAAGAACGGCCGACCCGGGCCGCGGAAACCAGCGCACGTACAAATTCAGGCTGCTCCTTTTTAAGCTCCGCAAACTCGTCGGCGATAATCAATAGGTGCGGCATTGGTTCGGCGGCCACGCCCGAGCGATACAGCTCGATATAGGCATCGATATGTTTTACTTTATATTCATTGAAAATACGCTGTCTGGATTTTATCTCCGCATTAATGGACAGGAGCGCCCGGTTGGTAGCATTTCCACCAAGGTTTGTAATAACGCCGGAAAGATGGGGCAGTCCCAAAAAGCTCTGGGCCATGCCGCCGCCCTTGTAGTCAATCAGGATAAACGCAACCTCGTGAGGATGATAATTGACCGCCAATGACAGAATATAGCTCTGCAGTGTTTCCGACTTTCCGGAACCGGTAGTACCCGCCACCAGACCGTGAGGGCCATGATATTTCTCGTGAATATCCAAAAACAGAGGCTGATTGCCGGATTTATAACCCACCATGGATTTCATGCTCTCATAGGTGCGGTTTTCCAGCCATTTATGAAGCATATCAAGTTCCTCTACGCGGGAGGTTTTGTACATGTCAAGAAAGGTGAGTACATCCGGAATTGCCATGGAAACACCGAGCTCACGTATTTTATAGTTAGAGAGACTTCTCGCAAACTTCTGGATTTTTTCTTCTGATACCTCGTCATAATCCACTTGCTCCTGCTGCGCGAATGCACCTGTCGTGGAATAAAAACCACTGTTTTCCTGATCATCCTGCACAATTGCAGTGCATCCGGAAGGCAGCTTATCAATTGCATCGGTGAGATACACCACGGTCATTCCCAGCTCCGGTGTAGGGTTCATCAGGTATTTGGCAATCGGTTCCTCCTCTACCAAAGACCAATCGGCTACCATCACCACATAATGGGGCAGAATCTTAGCAGTCTCATCCTCCTTTTGCGCCGGTTCTCTTTCCAGACGATCCCGGATGACTCCGGAAAGGTGATACAGCACATCACCCACCGTCTTTTTGTCACAGGCCAGCATGCGCAGCCTGCCGTCCGGAGACCATGCATGCGGCAGGAAGTGCGTATAGCTCCAGCTGTCTGTCTCCCGCATGGGATAAACATAGCAGAGACGGACATCGGTATAGGGATGAAGCCCTGCGATCTGGACCGCCAGCAACCTGCCCAAATTGAGCACCTTTTCTCTGTCTTTACTGACAATACCCACCATGCGGTTTTCGTAAAGGGAAATATCCACCGGAACATTTTTTAACAACGCCATGGCTTCCTGAATCTCTTCTACTTTCTCATTAAGAGGGTCATGCTCTGCCATCAATTGTTCCTTAGGCACCACAATGCCGTTTGGAGAGGGAATATCGCCTCGTCCAAGCCGAACGGTCAGAAAATCTCCGTGAGCATTGCTCTTTTCCCACAGGCGGGAACTCCCATGCAGAGCAAAAGTAACGGTTTCCTCGCCGGAAGGCAGCATCCGGGAGAGAACTCCCCGATTATATTCAATTTTTTGTTTGATTCGTTCGGCAGTCTTGGCGATGTATGTCGTATAGCTGACTACACGGTTCGCCTCCGCCTCCGCTTCTTCCCTGTTCTGATACCGGATATTGAGGATCGCCCACATTGCACCGATCAGGGCCGCACCTACAGACATAATCAGTCCGCTGAGCAGGCCCTGACCTTCTCCGCTCATCATCATGACTCCGGCTATCATAGGAATCATCATGGTAAAAGCCGGGCCTATGGTAAAGATCATCGGCTGCTTTTTCTGGCGGTTTCTCGCAGGGCACTTCTCTATGGTAAAAGTCTCATGATCCAAGGTCTCCAGCTTGCGGGGCGTACGCAGGAAATAAACCTCCTCCGCCTCGTATTCGTGCTCTTCCTCCTCACCGGAGGCCTCAATATGAATCGGCTTCAGTTTAAGAGTGTCTACTAAGCAATTACTGCCCGGATTATTTATCGCGAGTACGTTGCCCAAATAGACAATCTTGAGTCCGATAATATAAATTACATCGCCGTAGTGCAGTTCTCTGTCTTTGGTCAGTGCCCTGCCGTTCACAAAGGTACCGTTGACACTGCCCAGATCCCGAATCTTGGCAATACCGCCTTCTATTACGATTTCCGCATGGCTTGGAGAGCAAAACTGATTTCCATAGCGAACCACAGTATCCTCTCCGCTGCCGATCCTGACCCCTGAACAAACCGCAGTATCCAAAAAGAATTTTTCAAAACGCGTATTGCCGTCATTTACCTCGTTCACTGTAATGGAAAAAACCGTATCCTCATCGGCGTTCATTACACAGTTGAGCAGCAGTCCCGGAGTCAGCTCCACCTTAGAAACCGGCCTTTCATTTTGGGTAATTGTAAATTGTCTGGAGCCATTCATGCTCCAAGTATTGTCCCACACCTCTAGCGGCAGGGTAATATCCTCCCGCCATCCGCTGATATGCGGCCTTATTTCGGTTAAAACCGTTTTATTATTAACAGCCGGCAGGTAAATTTCCTGAAAGCCGTTTTCAAAAACAATTGTCATTAGCAGACTCATTGTATTCCTCCTCTTTCCTTACCATACTTCGGTGGATAGCAAAATAGCCTCGATTGCATCAATCCTGTCTTCTCCGGTCATGATCACGACCGTTCCGACAGCCACATTCCTGTCCTCATATACGGCAAGTGCCGCATAACCGCTTGTATTATCTGCAAATGTCCAGCTCGCATTGAATTGCGTAGAGCCATCGGCATTTTGATTAGTTGAAAGATAATTAAGATCGGTCAGATCACTGATCTTGTAGTGGATGAGCAATCCGGCATCTCCGATCAAGGACTCTACCAGCGCATTACCGTCTGTTCCTCCCCCACTGATATAGCTGTTATATTTTTCGGAATAATTAGCTATCATGATCACCGTATCATCCGCGTCCTCAGGTGCTGCCATCACGAAGTCATACTGCGCATTTCCCCCACCGGCTTTATAAAACTCGGTTATCCATTGGCTCGGATAATTGAATGCAATACCCATGGCTTCATCAGAAAAACGTTTCATCCCGGCCGGGGCACCCCCCATATCTTCCAACGCAATGATGGCTCCGGCTTCCGCACTGGCTATTGTTACATCCTTTGAACCGTTTATTACCACGGCAAAAATGATGATCACAATAACCAGTACCGCAGCCGCCGCACCACCAATCATAAGCTTTTTTTTGTTCACCGGCACTTTTGCGGCTTTGTTTTCCGTGCCCGCTCCATCTGCATTCGTACCGGTCTGCTTGATTCCCGGAAGCTTGATACCCCGTGTCTTTTCCGGCACAGCACCCAGCACTGCATCGGGATTGACGGCAGCCTGGGCCTTTTTAGCACGTGCTTCCTGCGCCACCTGACGAGCTTCTTCCTCTGCTTTACGTTTGCGTTCTAAAACTTCCTGCTCCAAACGGTGAACCTCCGCCTCCGCCGCAAGGCGCTGTTCTTCTTTTTCCTTGGCGCGGCGTTCCTCTTCCTGCTGTTCAAGCTGTTTTTTACGTGCTGATACAAACAGCGCCGATGTAGTATCGGAGGAAGGTGCTCCGCTCTTATTTCTTGTATCTTGTTCCACAGTCATTACTCCTTTCTTCATTCCAAATCGCATCTGCATGCCTGCCCGATGCCCCAATTGTCATATGCTTTGCCAGAACAAGATACTCTTTGCCGTCTTCCATATGATGAACATACAGCCGATTTCCCCGCCTGTACATATTCTCCAAAAAAGTATCATCGACATCGCAGTCCTCGTATAATCTGGCAGCAGCCGGCTCATACCCCGGTTTCTTCAAATCAGGAAGGCCGATCTCCTCAATCAGTGTAAGGGTCCTTCCCTCCGACCTGCGGTCAAACTGACTGTAATACATTTCCTCATAAATAATCTCCTGCTCCTTTTCATCGTCAAATATTGCACGGATAATAAGTTCCCCCTCTACCTCATCGGAAGTAACCCGTACAACCCGGGCGGAGATATAGTGAACACCGTCCGCAGATTTCCTGATAGGCCAAAGCATAAAAAAATCACCTTCCTCTTTATGGCAACTTATATCCTTAACTACTTTCGTTAAGGCTACCATAATGAGAAAGGTGCGCATAGTTACTATCAGTAACCTATTGAAACAATTTCTTCAAATCGCTGCGTCTGTTCACATTTTTCTTTTCATAAATAATACCTACAACCTTTTTCACATAATTATAAGAATAACACAGTTCCTCTCCGATCTCCTGATTGGTATAACCTAACACAATCAAACGCAGTATTTTCTTTTCTGTATCGCTTAGATCAGCCGAAACAGATCGAAATTTTTCTTCATCAACTCCACTCTCTGAGCTTGTACTTATCCTTTGGATCTTCTTGCTGTTTTCCAGATGCACCTTCAGCCGCGCCATCAAAACCTCACTGACGAAGGGTTTTCGTATGTAATCTACCGCCCCGCACGACAATCCTTTCAGTTCAGCCTCCGTTCTCGTCACCCCTGTGAGAAATATCACAGGCACATCCTTCGTCTTATCCTCCCCTCGTAATTTCAGACAAGTATCAAAACCACTCAGACACGGCATATCCACATCAAGCAGAATGAGATCGGGAACATAATCCGTCTGAAGCAGCAAAAGTGCTGCCTGTCCGGATTTCACACAGCTGACCATATAATCCTTTCGAAGCAGTTCTCCTGCCATTTTAAGCAGCACCGGATCATCATCTACGATCAAAACAGCATATTTATTGACCATCGCCGTCTCCTCCCATTATATCCAGAAGCATCTGCTGTGCCTGTTCAAACTCTACCTCCTCCACCTTCTCCCATATTTCCCGCAGGCAAGCAGCCAATTCCGGCTCCTTTGCCTTAGCGATCATATGATCCAAAGCATCCAGTGCATCCGGATGACGATGATAATTCAGCAGCTTCATCAAATCCTCCAGATCATTCGGGTAAAGATCCGGTGCACGCTCCTCTTTGGGAATCAGCTCTCCCAACCGTATATAAAAAAAACGCATGCCTTCCTCCGCACGTTCCCATTCATAATAAAGAAGCGGCAGTGCTGCTTCCATATGGGGACTCTCACCTTCCGCACACAGGCGTTCCAACTTGGCAGCTGTTTGTGAAAGATCATTGGCGCCGATTGCCTTTGCTTTGCTTTTCAGCGAATGTATGCAATATTTCAGGCTTTCCCAATTCTCTTCGGCTGCAAGTCTACAGACCTCCGATCTGCCCATACTGTAATTTTCCGTGAAGAAACCAGCCAGCTTCCAGTATTGCCGAATGTCTCCGCTCAGATAGCGCAAGCCGTCCTCCGGTTGGATTCCATACGGCCCAAGTTGTGCGGCTAGTTCATCTTTCAGACTATCACTCAGCACTGCTCCTTCGGCCGCTCTATTTTCAGTCACAAGCTCCTTCGGCAGCAGTTCTCGCAGGACATTTTCCAGATCATACCACCTCACCGGTTTGGAAAGATATTTGCAAAAACCCGCCCTCAGCAGCTTTTCTCTCACACCCGACACTACATTGGCAGTCAAAGCCACAACCGGCGTATCAAAATCCGCAAGCTCCCGAAGATGCTTCAATGTCTCCATACCATCCATTTCAGGCATCATATAATCCATCAGAATCACATCATACCGCATGCACCTCACTGCTTCAATTACCTTCCTCCCGCTGTCGACAGTGTCCACACGAATCATCGTACGTGAAAGCAGCAGCCGGATAACCTGCAGATTTTCCCTGTTATCGTCGGCCACAAGAATAGCGGCCTCAGGCGCGATAAAACCAGCCTTAGGATTCTTAGAATCTTCAAATTCTACATGCTGCTGCAGGCAAAGCGGAGTAGAATTCACCACCTTTTGAGGAATCTCTACGGAAAAAACACTGCCCTTCCCCCACCGGCTCTTCACATGGATGTGACCGCCCATTAACTCCGTCAGCTCTTTTGCAATGGTAAGACCAAGTCCGGTTCCTTCAATACAGCGATTAACAGTCTGATCCCCTCTGGTAAACGCATCGAAAAGAATAGGGATTTGGCCCTCTTTAATACCAATGCCGGTATCTGTAACTGATATGCACAAAAGAATACTGTCCGGCTGCTCTCCCTGACGCCCGGACACTTGCAAGGTTACGCCGCCCTGCTTCGTATACTTGGCTGCATTACTCAAAAAATTAACCGCTACCTGCTTTATATGAATCTGATCTCCTGTCAGAACAGCAGGCAAAGCCTCGTCAGCTTCCGTTTGAAATGTCAGTCCTTTCCGCCCGGTGAGTTCCGACCCGATAATGGACAGCTCGTCGATCAAATTCGCAATCTGGTAGCTCTCCACCGTCACATCTAACTTCCCGGCTTCAATTCTGGATACATCCAGAATATTATTGATCAAAAGAAGCAGTGTTTTACCTGCATTCTGTATATTCTTTCCATATTCTCTAATTTGCCCGGAGTCACATTCCCGCAGAATCATCTCATTCATACCGAGCATCACATTGATCGGTGTACGGATTTCATGGCTCATGTTGGCAAGAAAATTACTTTTTGCTTCACTAACCTGCAGCGCCTCCTTCTTACCTTCCTCCAGTTTTCGCTGCTGTTCATGATACATTCCAAATTGCTGGTACATGGTAATACCTAAGATAAGACTGACTGCCCAAAAGCCGGTCAGAATCTCAATAAGCTTATAAAATTCCGTATCAATCACCGAAACTAAATGAGGAAAAAAATAAGCCAAAAGGCAAAGGCATGTATAAAACAACAGTTCTGCACCCGCCATGACGATTGCCCTTTTTCCTTCCAGCATATAGATTGTAAACACAACAGCAAAAATAAAGAAAAATGGCATGGCTCCATAATAGCCGCCGCCCGAAAAAAAGATGAATGCAAAACAGATCAAAAAGACTGCCACAATAGTAATATTGTAGCAAAGTTGATATCTTCCGCTTTT
>JASGGU010000092.1:0-14297 GCA_047602645.1 Lachnospiraceae bacterium
TTATAAAGAGAGCTTTAAATCTGACAGACTGTGGATAATAATACGGAAACTCAAGGGGGTTGTTTCTTGCAATTTACAGATTATTGTACTATAATAAATTAAAATATTGTCAGCATGGGGAAAAGCAACCATCCGTTGTTATACAGGGAGATAGATTTTAAGTTAAAGGGGACATGAAGATGAACAAGATTTTTGATATGGACGGACCTGTATTTTCAACACTAAACAGGCTGGCTGATTTGGTGTGGCTGAATATTCTTTATATCATCTGCTGTATTCCGATTATTACGATCGGCGCATCTACGACGGCCATGTATTATGTTACAATGAAAATTGTGAAGAACGAAGAAGGCTACATTACAAGAAGTTTTTTCAAATCATTTAAAATGAATTTTAAGCAGGCAACGCTGCTTTGGCTGCTTGCTTTGGCGGCCGGCGGTATTTTGGCATTGGATTATAGTATTATGTCGGACAGGTTTGGTGATATCATCACATTGAGTGAGATGCTGAAGAAAGTCGTTTTGGGCATTTTAATTGTGATCGGCGGTGTTTACTTGTTTATCATGACCTATTTGTTTCCTCTGCTTGCTAAGTTTGAGAACAGCCTCAAAAATACTATTAAAAATTCATTGCTGATCAGTATCCGACATTTTCCTTTTACCTTACTATTGATAGTGATTCCGGTAGTTCCTTTTATTTTAATGTTATTTGTAAATCAATTGATCTTGCTACTATTTTTTATTGTTTTTTCATTAATTGCATTTGTTTCTTCGTATATCTATGTGCGGATTTTTGCATATTATATTCCAGAGGACTCGGACCAAAACACAGATACGGTACCGGAGGAATAGGGAAGCAGCATTGACAAAGGGTTATGGGGGCATGGCTTTATACGATGAACAAGCAGAAGAAGGATAACACAAATATTATACAGTGGGCAATACCAAGCCTGCTTCTGGTACTCTTTCTTATTATTACCCTATTAAATTATAATACTTCCATGATGGACACAGCCAGGGAAAAGGTGATCAGCAAATTAAGAAAGCAGGTGTCTGCTTTATGTGATTACTATGCGGATTCATTGGCCTCCCTGACAACAATTGCTGAAATTACTGCCGATTACTGCAGCAGCTCAGAAGAACTTTTTGCGGAGCAAAATGTGAAGCTGATTGCGGAGGTTGTGGACAGGACTGATGTAAAAAAGGCATATATCCAGAAAAAAGACGGCACCGCGATTGATCACAAGGGAAATTCCTATACAAAAATTGATATAAAAAAAGAGCTTTCGGAGCTGATGGACGGAAAAACAAAGGTCACAAGCTTCTTTCAGGATGAGGATGGGGAAGAGGTGCTGCTTGTGGCTGCCCCAATTAAGACAGATACGGAATTGCTCGGTGTAACAATTTTTGTTTACAAGCCGGGTGAGCTTGCAGAGATCGTGGATACGCCCGACTATCTATCGACCAATACATATGCTCTCGTTACCGATAAGGGAAAAGTGATCGAATGTGTAGGAGACGGCAATGGATTGCTTGCTGTCGGTGACAGCTTTTTTTCCAGGGTAGAGGGAGCTGTGTTTCTTGACGGCTCACTGCGTATATTGACACAGAATATCAGCAATCAGAAAAATGGTGAAGTGGAAATTAAAAAAAGTCCCGATATCGAAAAATTTGTTATTTATGAGCCGATCGGCAAGTATCATTCTTCTATTGTCATGCTTGTAAATCATAATCAAGTAGAAAGAAATATTTCCGATGAAAACAGAAGCACCAGATCGCTGATGAATAAAATCAGCATTTCAATTTTTGCATTTACGCTGATCCTTGTTGGAATCAATGTGATTAACCGCGCAAAATATATGAATGAAAACAAGGAATTGAAAAATAAAGCCGAAACGGATCTGCTGACGGATTTGCTGAATAAGGTCGCTACCGAGAAAAAGATTAAGGAATATCTGCAGCATGAGGGCAGGGAAAAGTCCTCTATTATGTTTGTGCTGGATATCGATAATTTTAAGAAAATTAATGATACAATGGGACATGCATTCGGTGACGAAGTGTTGAGCACACTTGGCAAACAGATTAAAGCAGAGTTTCGCATTAATGATATCATTGGAAGGACCGGAGGAGACGAATTTACGATTTTCTTGAAGGACTTAAAGGATGATGAGACAATGACACGGGAAGCGGAACGGGTGGCGAGGTTTTTTAAGAATTTCAAAGTCGGAGAATATACAAAATATTTCGCCACGGCCAGTATCGGAGCGGCCGTCTATCCGCGGGATGCCTGTGATTTTGAGTCTCTCTACAAGGCGGCCGATCAGGCACTTTACAAAGCGAAAAAACGCGGCAAGAATCAGCTTGCCTTTTACAAGGATAAAGAGGGCTCTGCCGAAATAAAAGAAGAGGATATCATTGATCCTTCTAAGATGAATAAGGAGCGCTTTCCATTATAGGCAACATGTATAGGAATGAAAAAAAAGTTTGTGAAATAGTGGCATGTTCAAAAAAAAGCGTTTTTGATATACTTACAATAGATTTAAAGTAAGTGCATGGCACACAATGAAACAATTATTTAGGAGGAATTAAAATGGCAAGTTTATCTTTAAAAAACATTTGCAAAGTATATCCGAACGGATTCGAAGCGGTAAAAGACTTCAATCTTGAGATTGCTGATCAGGAATTTATTATTTTTGTAGGACCTTCAGGCTGCGGTAAATCTACGACACTTCGTATGATTGCCGGACTTGAGGAAATTTCCTCGGGAGAATTAAAAATTGCTGACAGAGTGGTCAATGATGTAGAGCCTAAAGACAGGGATATTGCAATGGTATTCCAGAACTATGCTCTGTACCCGCATATGTCCGTATATGACAATATGGCATTTGGTTTAAAACTTAGAAAGGTTCCGAAGGATGAAATCGATAAGATGGTAAAGGAAGCTGCCAAGATCCTTGATCTGACTTCTCTTCTCGACAGAAAGCCGAAAGCTTTGTCAGGCGGACAGAGACAGCGTGTTGCTATGGGACGTGCAATTGTTCGTGATCCAAAGGTATTCCTTATGGATGAGCCGCTTTCAAATCTGGATGCAAAGCTTCGTGTACAGATGCGTATTGAGATTGCCAAGCTTCATCAGAGACTGGGAACCACGATCATCTATGTTACACATGACCAGACTGAAGCTATGACACTTGGTACGAGAATCGTAGTTATGAAGGATGGTGTTGTTCAACAGGTAGACACACCGCAGAACTTATATGATAAGCCTTGCAATCTTTTCGTAGCAGGCTTCATGGGATCCCCGCAGATGAATTTCCTGGATGCAGTTGTTGAAGTAAATGGAGATGTTGCAAGCTTAAAGGTAGCTGGAAAGTCGATTCCGCTTCCTCCGGCAAAATCAAAGAAACTGATTGAAGGCGGATATGCAGGCAAGACGGTTACATTTGGTGTTCGTCCTGAGGATGTCTATGATTCTGAAATGTTTATTGAGACTTCTCCTCACAGCGTATTTGAGTCTACGATTAAAGTATATGAGCTGCTCGGTGCCGAAGTTTACTTATACTTTGATCTGGAAGAGTTCCCGATTACCGCAAGGGTTGACCCTCGTACAACGGCAAGACCCGGCGATACATGCAAGTTTGCAATCGACGTTGAGAAGATCCATATATTTGATAAGGAAACAGAGCAGACAGTTACAAACTAGTCTTAAACATACAAAAGGGAGATGCAACGCATCTCCCTTTTGTATGTTTATCTATAACTGATCGTGTAATTAACTTATGAAATCTTTGTTGAATAATCCTTTCTATTCATGCTATACTTAAAAACAAGGCATGACAGAAAGAGGTGTGTTAAATGATTTCAAATCAGGTAATTCAGAGTTGTATTGATGAAATCAGTGCGATTTCTAAGATAGAATTTTTAGTAGCGGATACATTAGGCGGGCTTGTTGCTTATACAAAGCAGATGCAAGCGCCGGATAAGACTGTTCTTTTGAGTTTTTTACAATCTCCTGCAGAGACACAGGAGGTAAAGGGTGAGTTGCTTTTCAAAGTATATGAGGATGAACAGCCAAATTATCTGCTTGTGGCAAAAGGCGGTGAGGATACCTTCCTGATTGGCAAAATTGTTGTCAGCCAATTACAGAACCTTATCATCGCATACAAGGATCGGGTGGACAGAAATAGCTTTTTTCAGAATCTTTTATTGGACAACCTGTTGCTTGTTGATATTTACAACCGTGCACAGAAGCTCCATATCGAGGCGGTACAGCCGCGTTGTGTATTTGTAATCGAAACAAAGTCAGAAAAAGATGTCAATGCGCTTGAAATGGTAAAAGAACTTTTTTATACACAGACAGGTGATTTTGTTACCGCTGTTGATGAAAAGCATATTATTGTCATCAAGGCGCTGGATAACAGCGAATCATACGAAACACTTGATGAGACAGCAAGGATGCTCGTGGATATGCTGAATTCTGAAGCGATGACGACGGTTCGCGTTGCCTATGGTACGATTGTGAACGAGATTAAAGGTGTTTCGAAATCCTATAAAGAGGCCAAAATGGCATTGGATGTCGGCAAGATATTCTATATAGAAAAATCCATCATTGCTTATAATACACTTGGAATCGGGCGATTGATTTATCAGCTTCCGGTTAATCTGTGCCAGATTTTTATTAAAGAGGTGTTCGGGGATAATATTCCGGATGAGATTGATGACGAAATACTGATGACGGTAAATAAATTTTTTGAGAATAGTCTGAATGTATCGGAAACATCCAGACAGCTCTATATTCACAGGAATACGCTTGTCTATCGTATCGAAAAATTGCAAAAGGCAACAGGTCTTGATATTAGGGTATTTGATGATGCACTGACGTTTAAGATCGCGTTAATGGTTGTCAATTATATGAGGTATGTTTCACAGGATGATTGAGTTTTTCAGGCGTATATTTTCTTTTTTTCCGGCATATAGTTAAAAAATGGGAACTGCGAAGGTTCTGAGCAGTACAAGACAAGTTTAGGAATGCAGGGAGAATGGATATGTATGAGAGGAAGGTTGTTTATTTATTTCAGTACCATGGAAATACAGCGGGGAAAAATGTCGGCTATATCAAATGGAACCGGAGTCAGGAAGAGGGAAAGCTGATACTGAATATAAAAGGACTGCATTTGACAAAAGATATGGTTGGCGAATGCAGTATTTTATTTGAGAAAAAAAAGATCCGGCTTGGAAAGGTATATTTGAAGAATGCGGTCGCTGAGGGAAAGTATTTCATTGATAGTGGGCTGTGTAAACAAATGGAGGAGAAAAATATTTCTCCGGACGGTGTTCTTGTAGAGTTTGGTGATGTACGGTGTGCGGCGGGGTTTTCTCCGAAGCCGCTTGATCTGGACGCTTATTTATATTCAGAAGTATCGGAAAATAAGGGAAGGACACCGGCAGCTCCGGTAAGGACTGAGGTAGTCTCGGCTGAGGTATCCGATAATACGGTAAAGGCAAAGCCGTCTTTAACTGAAGTACCTTGCGAACCGGCGAAGGCCGCGGACACTCCAAGGGCGGCAAATGCTGCAAAGGCGGCAGACGCTGCGAGGGCGGCAGATGCTGCAAGGACTGCAGATGCTGCGAGGGCAGCCCAGAGGAATCCGGCAATGGAGGTATTGCTGAAGCCGCGGGTTGTTTCGGCAGAACAGGGGAGTTCACCAAATGTTTTGGAGATATCCCCAAGTGTTTCGGATGTAAAGGTGATGGATGCACAAAGGCGGCCGGCGGAACCCGCAATTAACCAAATGGCGAGACCGAAGCAGGGCATCAGAAAGACTGAAATGAGAACAGAGGCACAGGACGCAGCCACACAATGTCAAACACGGACAGATGCCGAAAAGAGAGTGGGGCGGAGGGAACCGGATAACGAGGATATCTTTGCACGTCTCAAAGAACTGTTTCCATCGGTGCATCCGTTTGAAAAGGTGGAAAATAAAGAATATCTAAGTATTACTCCACGGGAAATAGAATTTTTCAAAAAGGAGTACATTACCCTTGTCAATAACAGCTTCCTGCTGCATGGATATCAAAATTACAAGTATTTGATACTGGGCAGGGATTTGGATTTAGACGTCTATTCAATAGGCGTGCCGGGTGTTTACTATGAAAAAGAAGAGATGATGGCCAAAATGTTTGGTTTTGACAAATTTATTCCGGCGCTTAACGGAGAAGTGACACAGGGGAGCTTTGGATACTATACAAAGGAACTGATCTAGCCTCGCCGTCAGTTGATGCCGCGCAGCTCAACATGCTTGACATAAGCGGAAAGCAGTTCCTGAAAATAAAGCAGCTCTTCCTTCCTGCAGGCGTGGAGCGTATGGTTCTCTACAAATTCAGAATCCTGAAAAGATTGCAGATAATAATCTTCGGCACCGGAAATAAGTTTGCCGATTTCGTGAAAAACAGCTTCATTATGATATTCCGAGACAACAGTCGTTCGGAATTCATAAGGGAGCTGTCCGCCGATTAAAAAAGAAATGCTTTCCTGTATCGGCGCAAAGGAGAGGTTTTTCACTCCGCATACGACGGCATAAGTGCCGGGAGAAGATTTAATATCCATTGCCGCATAATCGATAAGCCGATTTTGTACGAGAACTTTCAACGTGTTCGGATGGGCGCCATTTGTATCGAGCTTTACGAGATAACCGAGCTCTTTGATTTCATAAATAAACGGAATCAGATCTTTTTGCAGGGTTGGTTCACCGCCGGTAATGCAGACACCATCCAGGATGTTTCTGCGTGATTTTAAAAAAGCGAGAACCTCCTCTTTCGAGATGGCAGGCTCGGATTCAGGATGTCTGACGAGATTCATGTTATGGCAGAAGGGACAGCGGTAATTACAGCCGCCAAAGAAAATGGTAGCAGCCACTTTTCCCGGATAATCAAGCAGCGTTGTTTTTTGTAAGCCATGTATTTGCATGAGATCACTCCTTTATGATATATTATAGACGAATCGTCCCTTAAGTTCAAGGAACGGAGAACACGGAGCATGATAAAAATGACAGCGGAAGAAAAATATATGAAGCAGGCGCTGAAGCAGGCGAAGAAAGCATATGAGCTAGGAGAGGTGCCGATCGGCTGTGTGATCGTATATGAGGATAAAATCATAGGGCGCGGTTATAATCGGCGGAATACGGATAAAAACACGCTTTCTCATGCGGAGATAACAGCGATTAACAGAGCCAGCAAAAAAATGGGCGACTGGAGGCTGGAAGGCTGTACGCTTTATGTGACGCTGGAACCCTGTCAGATGTGCGCCGGAGCGTGTGTTCAGGCTCGCATTGACAGGGTGGTAATAGGGAGTATGAGCCCCAAATCGGGCTGTGCAGGTTCGGTTTTAAATATTTTACAAATGGAGCAGTTCAACCATCAGGCGGAAGTGATGTCCGGTGTGCTTGAGCAGGAATGCAGCAGGATGCTGTCAGAATTTTTTGCCGAATTACGGGTCAGAAGCAAGCGAGAAAAGGTAGAAGAAGAATGCTGAACGCAGTGAAAAAGTATTGCGCATTTTTTTGTTTTTGATATACTTTAATTAACTGTCAACAGTAATATTTTTCTAATTTTAAAGGAGGAGCGGCAAATGAGCAGATTCACATTACCAAGAGATATCTACTATGGAAGAGATTCCCTGGAGGTTTTAAAAACCTTAACCGGAAAGCGGGCGATTTTAGTTGTGGGCGGCAGTTCCATGAAACGGTTTGGCTTTTTGGACAGAGCGCTTGGCTATTTGAAGGAAGCAGGCATGGAAACGCTTTTATTTGAAGGAGTTGAACCGGATCCTTCCGTTGAGACTGTCATGAGGGGTGCGGCGGCAATGAGAGAGTTTGAGCCGGACTGGATCGTTTCAATGGGCGGCGGTTCCCCGATCGATGCCGCCAAGGCGATGTGGGCATTTTATGAATATCCGGAAACGACATTTGAACAGCTGATTACTCCTTTCAGTTTTCCTGCGCTTCGGACGAAAGCGAAGTTTGCGGCGATTCCATCCACATCCGGGACCGCTACCGAAGTAACCGCTTTTTCTGTTATCACGGATTATACGAAGGGGATTAAATATCCGCTTGCTGATTTCAATATTACACCGGATATTGCAATTGTCGATCCTGTTCTTGCGGAGACAATGCCGCAAAATCTCGTTGCCTATACCGGTATGGACTCACTCACGCATGCGATCGAGGCCTATGTGTCGACTTTACATTCCCCCTTTACGGATCCGCTTGCGATCAAGGCAATTCAAATCGTTAACAGTGATTTGATAAAGAGCTATGACGGAGATAAGGAATCCAAGGAGCTGATGCATTATGGACAGTGCCTTGCTGGAATGGCTTTCTCGAACGCGCTTTTGGGAATCGTGCATTCCATGGCACATAAGACGGGCGCGGCTTTTTCTACCGGACATATTACACACGGTCTTGCCAACGCGATGTACCTGCCGTATGTTATTAAATATAATGCAAAAAATGAGGAAGCAGCAAAGCGATATGCTGAAATTGCGGCATCTGTCGGAATCAATGGAACAATAAAAGAAGCAATAGACGGTTTATGTGCAAGAGTAATCGAGTTAAACAACCGGATGCAGATTCCGAACACTTTAAAGGAGTTCGGAATTAAGGAAGAAGAGTTTAAGGAAAAAATTTCAGCAATCGCAGAAAATGCAGTCGGCGATGCATGTACAGGCTCCAACCCGCGGCCGATTGATTCGGCAACGATGGAAAAACTCTTTACCTGCATTTATTATGGCGAAGAAGTGGATTTCTAATTTGACAAAAGCCGAAAAAAACAGTATAATTAAGAATCCGTGCAGCCGGGGAAGCAGCGGCTCCCTCTACCTGCAATCCGCTATAGCAGGGGTGATATCCGGCCCCGGGTGTTGATTTATGCAGCAGCCCTTTGAAAGTGACGTTGATATCTGGGTCTTACGCAACAGAAATCCATGAACCGTGTCAGGTCAGGAATGGAGCAGCACTAAATGGAATCTTCTGTGTGCCGTGAGGGTGCCTGGGTTGAGTTGGCTGCAAAGGTAACGTGTGTAGAGAGACATTCAAAGCCGGATGCACGGATTAAAAAGAAAAGAAAAGAGAAGCAGTCGGATTTTCAGTCCGGCTGTTTTTATTTCATAGGAAAGACCCTGTTACTTTTTAGTGCCGGGAAAATTGATCAAATTCAGAAATAAATTAGTTGACAAATGGCGGCTGGTTTTGTATATTAAGTGTATTAGGAATATTAGTACACTTAATAATATATAAAATTGTAGTAGAAAGGAGAGGCTATGTTTTATATTGATTATCAGGATAAAAGACCTATTTATGAGCAGGTTGTGGGAAATATACAGAATCTGATTGTCAAGGGTGCATTGGGTACAGATGCGAAGCTGCCGTCCGTCAGAAGTTTTGCAATGGAGCTTTCCATCAATCCGAATACAATACAGCGTGCCTATGCGGAGCTTGAAAAGAATGGGTTTATTTATACGGTAAAAGGCAGGGGTAATTTTGTCAGCGACAGTGAGGTCTGGATGCAGGAAGAAAAAAAAGAAACGATGAAAAAAGTAAAGAATTCCGTTCTGGCGGCTGCCCAGCTTGGTGTGGATCGGGGTGAAGTAGAAACCATCGTGGCGGATTGCTATAGGGGAGGAGAAAATAAATGATTGAAGCAGTAGAAATCACAAAAAGCTTTGATAAAATTAAAGCGATCGATCATGTTTCCGCTAAAATTCAGGATCGCGCCGTGTTTGGCTTGATCGGCACGAACGGCGCGGGAAAGAGCACATTTTTAAGAATGCTGTGCGGAGTGTTGAAGCCGGATGACGGCGAAATTCTGATAGACGGTATGTCCATTTATGAAAATGAGGAGGCTAAGAAGCAGATATTTTATATTTCTGATGAACAGTTTTTCTTTTCGAATGCGACGCCGGCTGAAATGAAAAGTTATTATGCGGCGGTTTATGAGAAATTTGATAAAGACCGGTTTGACACGCTGATTGAAAAATTTGGTCTTGATAAAAACCGTAAAATCAATACATTTTCAAAAGGAATGAAAAAGCAGGTTTCCGTGATTCTTGGAATTTGTGCGAATACAAAATATTTGCTTTGCGATGAGACATTCGACGGTCTTGATCCGGTTATGCGCCAGGCAGTAAAAAGTATTTTTGCGGCGGAAATGGAAGACCGCGGTATGACACCCATTATCGCCTCTCATAACCTGCGCGAGCTGGAGGATATTTGTGATCATGTGGGACTTTTACATAAGGGAGGGATCCTCTTTTCTAAGGATCTTGAGGAATTGAAATGCAATATCCACAAGCTTCAATGCGTATTTCGTGATACAGAATCACAGGTTTCTTTTATGGATGAAATGAACCCTTTTAAAATCGAGCAGAGAGGTTCTTTGTATACAATAACGCTTCATGGGGAGCGGGAAGAAATTGAACAGGCAATACGCGGGAAAAATCCGATCTTTTCGGAAATTCTTCCTCTGTCTTTAGAGGAAATATTTATTAGTGAAACGGAGGTGGCAGGCTATGACATCAAGAGCCTTATTCTCTAAATTATTAAGGGATGAAATGAAACGAAGGATCTGGGTGGCTGTTGCTGCCCTGCTTGCAGCGCTGCTTTTAGGCCCTGTTGCGGTTTTGCTGCAATATGAAAGCTATGAAACTTATCTGTTTGTTCCGGAGGAACTGATCATGGCGATGATTGAGGTGCTTCGTCCCTCCATGTTCAGTGATATGATTTTCACGACCGGTATTGCAGTTGTGCTTGCTTTGACGGGTTATGCATATTTGTTTTCCAAAAAGAAAATAGATTTGTATCATAGTATTCCGGTAAAACGGGAGAAATTATTTTTTGTGTCATATATAGGTGGAATTATTATCTATGTAAGCGTCTATTTTATACAAATCGTGACGGTAATTGCGGTAGCGGCGGGAAAGGGATTTTTTACAGAGGAAGCTGCCCTGATTTATTTACATACCATTATAGGGAATATCCTTCATTTTCTGCTGATTTATCATGTGACAATTATCGCAGTCATGCTGACAGGCAATCTGCTTGTTTCCGTGGCGGCAACGGGTGTGTTTCTGTTTTATGGATTGATTGCCAGCCAAGTTTTATGGTGGTATTCCACAACCTATTTTTCTACCTATCTCGACTACTCATATACGGAAGGAGCAGCCTGGAAAACCGTGCCGTTTATTTCACCGGTCGCTTCCTATATGTTTTTTGTAAACAGCTGCTCCAGTTATTCCAATGTGACGGCAGGCACTCAGATAGGTCATCTGCTCGCAACACTGCTGATCGCGGCGGTATTGCTCGCGGCAGCGCTGCTCCTGTATAAAAGGCGTCCTTCTGAGGCAGCGGGAAAAGCAATTGCATTTAAGAAGACAGAATCAGTCATCCGCATTTTTATTGTTATTCTTGTTGCGATGTGCGGCAGCATCATGTTTGACAGTGTACATGCGGACCCAAGGAGCAACTGGTTCTGGTTCGGACTGATTTTGGCGGGTGTTGTGTGTCACTGTCTGATGGAAATTATTTATCGGTTTGACTTTAAAGCATTTTTTGATCATAAGATACAACTTGCGGCTTGCCTTCTCATTACCGCATTCGTCGGTATTATTTACCGGCAGGATCTGCTTGGCTATGACACCTACCTGCCGCAGGAGGATCAGATCAAGAGTGCCTCGGTTGTATTTTCGAATGTGGATACCGATATGTCATCCTTTTTGTTTGATAATATAGAAAATGGAGTTGTAAACGGCAAATATGTGGATCGCAATAACAATCAGCTAAAAAAGGTATCGTTTGACAAGATCGGTGCAATTTATGCGCTGGGTAAGCTTGGCGTAGAGCAATTGGATGTACTGCGGGGACAGGACTCAAACGAATATATTCCGGTAGGAAGGGCAAAGGCAAAGGCAGCTGAAGTTGGTATGTATGGTGAGTCTGATACAGTAACACCGCTGACCTATCTGATTCGCTATACATTAAACAGCGGGAGAACAGTATACAGGAGCTATGCGGTAGATGTGGAAAGCGCAAAAACCGCTCTTGCAGAGATTTATGATAGTAACGAATACAAACAGGCTTCTTTCAGCATCTTGCCGATGATCGAACAAAACGCATTTAAGCGCGTGGAAGTATATGATGTTTGGGGAGTTAAGCAGCTTTCCTTAAACGGAGGCGATATGCAGAGCTTTTTTATGGTCTATGAAAAAGATTTAATGAAACTGTCTGCAAAGACGTTGGAGACAGAAGTGCCGATTGCCAGATTAAATCCTGTATACCAATTGCCTGATTATGAGGATGGGCTTTCCGGCTATTATATTTATCCCTCCTTTACGGATACCATTGCAGCTATGCAGAAAATGGGCGTTAAGATTGAGAATATGACAAGCACCATCAATCCGGATGATTTGGAAAGCATCCGGGTGACGGACAGCGGATATTTGGCTGATGTACTGGGAATGGAGGATCAATACTCTGAAGGAAAGCTTTATGTAAATTCCAATCCGGAGGATCAGGCGATAATTAAACAACTTTGCAAAGATTTGATTAATTCAAACTATAGCTGGTCCAATATAGCGCTTTACCCGTTAGAGCAGAGGATTGGTTTTGAGGTTCTTTATAAAACAAATGATGGCATCCAGAGAATGGCATATGCATATATGAAAGCGGAGCACATTCCCCAGCAGGTAATCGATGAACTGGCTGCAACTGCGAAGAGCTATAATGAAAATTAAAGCAGGCCTGTTTTGAATAGCCGGATCATTTCTGAGCCGACGCTTAAACGGTATGGAATTTCAGGTATTTCCTCGCGGGAGTACCAATCTCCTTCAGAAAGTTCGCTCTCTTGAAGAATAATTGCATCATCCCCACATAAGTCAGCTGTGAAGCCTATCATTTCCGTATCGGAAAAGGCCCATGGCTGGCTTTTGTAATATTTTATATTTGTCACCTTCAGACCAACCTCCTCCATGACCTCGCGGTGGATTGTATCTTCGAATGACTCTCCGATCTCTACAAAGCCTGCGACCAGACCCAGATTCTGATAAGGACCATAATTGTTCCGAACGAGCAAAAGCTTATCCCCATTTTTAACTGCGACAATAATGGCGGGTGCGATTTTGGGATATTCCAGTTGTCCGCACACAGGGCAAACAATCGCACGTTCTTTTTTGGAGGAAATCGTTTTTGCGCCGCATCTTCCGCAATAACTGCGGGAAGCTTTCCAACGTGCGATCTGTAAGCCTGTCGCACCGGCAAATACCATAGGGAGAGGATTTAACTCTCGGAATTTGAAAATATTAAAAAAGAAAAACTGCGGTTCTGCATGGCTGGATAATCTGCTTGATTGATCAGGGAGTGCTTCATAAACAGAAAATTGTTTTGTCTTTTCCTGCGGCGGATTAGCGAGAAAATAGGGATGTCCGTCGATGGAAAATAAATAGTAAGCCTGTTCCAGAAGTTTCTCATAATCATCTGGATAAAGCTCTTGCATATCAGAAAATTTGGGCAGCATGACATGTCCTTTTTCCAACTTTACAAAAATATGATCATCCGCATAAGCGAGCGCGTAATGAGAAATTTTCGCGTGCGTTTCAAAAAATGCAGGATCGAATTTTTGGGGATAGATCTCATGTACCATAAAAACTCCTCTTTCTTTGTTTTTTATTTCTAATCATACCGCGAAACAGAATTTTATGCAAATGGCAGGTTTGGATGGCTCGGTAATTTAGCAGAAAGTGGTTTTAAGCTTAAGATTTTTTTAATTTTATAACAAGAAGATTAAGAAATATAGATTTTTCTAAAAAAAAGGGGTATACTCTGACTGTCGGCTTCATAAGAGGACTTTTTAAGAAGATGGATTTGAGATGAGAAGGGAAGAAGCATACAATGAAAAAGGGCAGTTTTTTATATGATGTTATAAAGAGAACGACACTGCTGTTAATTGCTGCTATGGTTATCAGCCTGTACGGCTGCGGCAAGGAGGAGGAAGAAGCTCCCGCTATCAGCGTGGAACCGGAAATCACGACTGATACGGCTTCAGATAATACACTAGAAACGCCTGTCATTGAAATAGAAAATCCGGTTGCGGCAGATGTGGCGGAAATGGACGATGCAGATGATCCGCAGGCCGAAGAAAATACAGACGGAGAGAGCAGCGGTGCCAAGGTAGAGATTACGGTGTTGAAAAATGAGTATGAGACGAGCGGTATCACTCTCGGTATCGATGTTGCCAAATGGCAGGGAACGA
>JASGGU010000093.1:0-13901 GCA_047602645.1 Lachnospiraceae bacterium
AGTCCGCACACAATTTGAGTGATTTTATCAAGCTCCTCATAAACATAGTAAAGTCTCTCATAGACATTGGTTAACCCGATATGGGAGCGATCGGTATTTTCCACTCTGTAATGTTCGCTTCTCAATTTTAAAAGCACTTCCTCACTAATACCAATCCCGTCATCACTGATTTCAATGATGATCTCATGATCCATAGAATAAATATTAATATCAATAGTGCCTGCAATAATCCCGTTTTCATTGCTTAGGCCATGATAAAAAGAGTTTTCCACAATAGGGAGAAGGATATTCTTTGGTACCTTTTCGTTCAGCATCTCAGATTCTATATTAATATTAACCTTAACATGGTCTGTGTAACGGTATTTCATAATTACACAGAAATCATTAATTGTATTTAATTCGTTTTGCAGTGTTTCAAATATAGAGGTTTTGATATTTAGACGTTCTCGTAAAATTCGTGAGAGAGCAGTATTAATGTCAATTACATTTTCTGTTTTATTTTGTCTGGCAAAAATATTTACAATATTTAGAGTGTTGTAAATGAAATGCGGGTCTATCTGTGTAGCAAGCAGGGAATACTGGGTAATGCAGTTTTTATGTTCCTGTTCCTGAATATCTTTGATTTGCTGGTTTATTTTAAGTGACATGGTGTGAAGCATGTCATTAAGCAGCTCAATTTCATCATTTGTTTGAATGCTGATATTCAATTCATCGCCTGCGCAATAATTGGAAACGGCTTCAGTTAATAAAGAGAGAGGGAGGAGATACTTGGTATTGGTGGGGACCAGAAAGAGGTAAAATAGAACCGGAGAAATACAATACACAATAATTATAATAAATAGAATTAACAGCAATCCGGAGAGCAGTTTCATCCATGATGTAAACGTAATGATGATCCAGCCGCTGACGGGATCCTTTTCATAAAAATAGATTCCGTTCAAGTCCTTAAGTTGTCCTGAATAAGAGATGATATCGGAAGAAAAGCCGGATAATATTTTATTGTGCAGAGTTTGTTCGGTAGTGTAAATACACGTGTTAAAATCCTTAGTAAGAACGGAATAATCCGTGAAATCCTTGTCGCATATGAGCTGGCTGTTTCTTAAATAATTATCTACATCATAAAAAATTGTGAATATGAAGCTGTGATTGTAGATAGAATAACGTTGAGAGACCGACACAGAACTGCTTTTTTTCGTATACCAGATATCGGGTGAATAAACAGGGGAATAATAAGTTGAATAAATTCCCTTTTTTAATTTTTGATAGCCTTCTTCTTTTTGCAGACAGGATAATGCATCTGAATGAGAGTTTGAAAAGGTTTGTAATATGCGGCCTTTGTCATTTTCAATCACAATCAGTTTGATCCGCTCATAGCAGGAAGAATAAGACTGCAGGGATTGTTCAATAAGAGCTGCACTTTTTTTGTCCTGGTTAAGGAGATGGTCTTTTAACAGGATGCTCAGGGAGGGGATTGAGGCCAGATAATTCAAGTCACCCTGGCATACAGATAGAATCTCCTTGTATTGATCATAAATAAGAGAAGTATATTCTTTCTTTTTTTGAGTTGTATCATGATATAAAACAGGCATTAGTACGGAAAGCAATAAAACAAACAGGCATAAATAGATAATCGTATAAATGACCATCATTTTCTTCGTGAGCTTTTCTGTTAATTTACTTTTGTTTTGCTTTAATCGCATTTTCTTAAGTCTCCCAGGGCATAGGTGATGGAACTGTTTTTTCTGTAATCCAAAGGCTTTTTTCCTGTATGTTGATAAAAAATCCGGCTGAAGTATTGAGACGAACGATACCCAACTTTTTCAGATATTTCATAGATTTTATAATTAGAGTGAAGCAGCAGCTTAATGGATGCTTCAATCCTGTAGTGAGTGATCCAGTCATTTGGAGTCTGCTTGGTCTCCTTTTTAAAAAGCACACTGAGACGACCGCTGCTTAAGCCGATATAATTCGAAATCGCATCTAAATTCAAATCATAATCCATGTAATGAATGCAAATATATTGGATTGCATGGTTGATCACTGTCGAATAAGCCGGGACAGCCTGTGAAGATAAAGAGGTTTTCCAGCTTTCGAAGCCATTCATAAGAAATTTTTCATAGGCTGTCTCGTCTGAAAGTATTCCGGATAAATATTGGACCGTTGGTATTTTTCGTAAGACAGAACACACATATAGAAAATTCTTCTGAATACCGAAAAAATCATGGTTTTCAAATAATTTCCTGACATAATCCTTTATATATTGAACCTGTTCTTGATGAGCGTGCATGAAGGACAGCTGGTCAAAGGTTTTATACTCTACGGAATTATGATAATGCTGAGATTCCAAAACAGAAACGTTAACCAGCAGTTCCCCGTTTAATAAAAAATTCCAATTAATAAGGGGATTTAATTTGCGATATTTTTTAAAAAATTGAGATAAAGTTGTCGGAAAATCAAGGTAGACAGCCCGCATGCCACCGGGGTTGTTCAACAGCTTATGAAAGAGGATACTCTTAATAAGGGCAGTTATACTGCAGGTAGCGGATGGATGGAAGTACCTTGCATGAACCCCCAGAATAAAAACTGAATTTTGATGAAACAAAATCGTATCTTCCGGAAGGTTCAGATCCGCCAGAATAGATTCTAACTTACAAAGAAGTGTTTCCGCATCTTTTTCAACAGGACAATTCAAAAATTCAGATTGAAACAGTGCAGGAGTCGTGAAGATCATAAAAAAGAATTTTTTATGATCCGGGATATTTTGAAAGGTCCAAGTGAACTCATTTGCATCAGAACGATTAAAATATTCCTGCAGTTCCAATCTCACAGCCTTTTTATTTTGTATTTTTGAGGATGACAGCTTTAGGTAGATAGTTTTCAATTTTGCAGTTAAAGAAGAAGGTGTGATTTCGAGCTTCAAGAGGTAATCGACCACACCCTCCGAAATAGCTGCTTTAGCATATTCAAATTCTCCGTAAGAAGACAAAATCAACAGATAGATATCAGGGTTTATTTTACGGATTTCGTGTATGAAATCAAGTCCATTCATATTAGGCATAATAATATCGGTAATAATCACATCGGGTTTTAATTCCTGATATAGCTTTAAAGCAGATTTTCCGCTGTGTGCGGAGCCCACAACAGTAAATCCAAGTTCATTCCAATCTACCATATTTTTAAGGTCTTTAATCACAATTGGTTCATCATCAACTAACAGCATCTTAAAATTCTGCATTATTTTTCTCCGTATCAAAGCGTTTGTTTGAGTAATATTAAATAAAAGCCAATCTGAATATCAATTTTACAATATCATTGTATAGCAAAGTAAATAAAAAAAACATAATCAAATGGAAATACATAATAAAAATGAACAAAATATAAGAATTGCGGTGTTTGCACATAGAAAATCTGAGTCTATAATCTAAAACAAATCAAGAGAAAGGAAACAGGAGCATGGGAAACAGGAAGGCTTTATTACGTGTAGAAAATATGGTAAAAAGTTTTGGAATAACAAGGGCATTGCGGGGAGTAAGGCTTACGCTTATGCAGGGAGAAATATTAGGGCTGATCGGAGAGAATGGCTCCGGTAAATCTACTTTAACCTCCATTATTGCCGGGATCCAGCCTGCGGACGAAGGAACAATTTTTCTGGAGGACGAGGCATATCAGCCTCGCCGCAGTGTAGAGGCAAATAATATGGGGATACGTATGATCCTTCAGGAGAAGGCGACATTTGATAATTTAACGGTGGCACAAAATATTTTTGTGGGACAGGAAAAGCATTTTAAAAAAAATGGTATTTTGGATAATCGTAAAATGAATCAAAAAGCGGCGGAAGCACTTGAGAAGATCGGAGCATCTCATATCAAGCCGGGTGATAAAGTTTCCTCTCTGAGCTTTGAGGACGGGAAATTAATAGAACTTGCAAGGGCAATTAATACAACACCGAGAATTTTAATTGTTGACGAAACGACAACTGCTTTAAGCAGAACGGGGCGCGATATTTTATACGATATTATGAAAAAGCTGAAAGAGGGAGGAAACAGTGTTATCTTTATTTCTCACGATATTGATGAAATGATGAATAAATGTGACAGACTTACTGTTCTTCGTGATGGCAGTTACATAGACACGTTAGAAAAGAACGAGTTTGCGCCTGATAAGATCAGAAAACTGATGGTAGGGCGCGAAATTACGGATAATTATTATAGAAATGATATGGAAACCTGCCAGTCGGATGAGGTTGTTCTGAATGTGGACCAAATATGCACGGAGCGTATCAAAAACATATCCTTTCAGCTTCATAGAGGAGAAATATTGGGCTTCGGGGGGTTGGCAGACTCCGGCATGCATGATATCGGGAAGGCTGCATTTGGAGTAATTGAAACGAGCGGCGGCAAAGTGAGTACGGGCGACGGAACAATCGTTACAAGTGCGATGAAAGCCATGGATAAAAAAATTGCGTATATCGGAAAAAACAGAGATCAGGAATCACTGTTTATTAACGGACCCATCAGAGACAATGTTGCAAGCGCCTCCTATAAGCATTTATCAAAATTCAGTTTTATTTCACCGAAAAAGGAAAATGAGTTTGTGTGGAAATGGACGAAGGAGCTGGACGTTAAAATGCAGGGGATCTCCCAATATGTTATGGAATTGTCGGGGGGCAATAAGCAAAAGGTTGCAATTGCAAAGTGGCTTGGCTTCGGTGCGGATATTTTTATTTTGGATTGTCCTACAAGAGGGATTGATATCGGTGTGAAAGCCGGTATTTATGAATTGATGGAACAGCTGAAAAAAGAGGGAAAGAGCATTATTCTGATATCTGAAGAGCTTCCGGAGGTGATCGGAATGAGCGACAGGATAATTGTTTTGAAAAACGGAGAAATCAGCGGAGAGTTTTTAAGAAATGAAGACTTATCCGAGACCACGCTGATTGATTACATGGTATAGAAAGGGAAATTATTTTATGGAAAAGAAAAAAACATTTGATTTGAAAACTGTTTTCCCGTTTCTCGGATTGCTGGCAGTCGTACTGTTCTTTCAGATTATGACAGATGGAAGCGTATTTACATTAAGGAATATGAAAGCGGTTATGAATGAAGGCTTCTTTATTCTTTTGGCTACAATCGGCTTTTCTTTTGTGATGGCGGAGGGAAATCTGGATCTGTCCATGGGAACGGTGATGGCGGTCTCGTGTGTATGCGCAGCCTTTGGCGCTAATATTTCGCCTGTCCTGTCGCTTCCCTTTGCAATCTTGCCGGGACTTGTTCTTGGCTGGATTAACGGATTTGTACATGTCAATTTGAAGCTGGGTTCCTTGATTGCAACGATGGCTACCCAGTCTATATTTACGGGGATACTGATTCTGATATTAGACGGAGGTTCTGTTTCTGCACCGCTGTCCATGCTGAAATGGAATACCAATACGCTGAAAATTATAATCATTCTTATATTCGTGTTGGCTGGTATGTATGTGTTTAATTTTACGTCATACGGAAAACAGTGCAGGGCGGTAGGCGCCTGTAAGGAGGCGGCAAATCAGACCGGTATACAGACCGGACGTGTGAAAAAGATTTCTTTTATCGTACTGGGCGGAATCTGCGGACTTCTGGGATTTCTCAGTTTAATCAGAACAGGAACGGCGAGCTCCAGTACAGGCAGTGAATTAATGATGAACGTATGGTGTGCGGCGCTGCTTGGCGGCCTTCCGCTTTCGGGAGGCTATGCCTCCAAATACAGAGCGGTTGTCGTCGGGAGCCTGACCATGGCGTTTCTCGCCAATGGAATGACATTAATGGGATTGTCTTCATACGACAAGCAGCTTGCCAAAGGAATTGTATTTTTGCTGACAATTGCAATCTCCTTTGACAGAAAAAACATGGTAGTAATTAAATAATCATATATAATTCAATTTAAGGAGGATTTAGAAATGAAAAAAAGTTTGTTAACAGGTATTTTGACGGTCGCTTTGACGGCGGGTCTTTTGGCCGGCTGCGGACAGTCAAAGGCCGCACAGGAGACCGGAGGGAGTACTTCGACTGCTGTAAAGGAGGAGCCGCAGAGTGAGACGGCTCCGGAAGAGAGCGAGACGGATGCCAAGAAAGAAACAAAGCCGTATAAGATTGCCATTGGTCTTACGGATAGCGGCGCTACCATGTTTAGCCTTATGAGTAATAATATTAAAGCGTATATGGGAGCAACAGGCGGCGAGGTTGTTTTTCAGTCGGGTGTTGCGGCTTCTGCCGATGCCACGATTCAATTTGTAGAAAATCAAATTGCGGCAGGTGTGAACGGTATCCTCATTGGACCGCCGTCTGATTCCGTACTGCCTACGGTCACTTCTCTGTGCGAAGAAGCGGGTGTTTACTGGGGAATTACGTTTCGGACAATTATGGATGAAGAGGTAAAGGAATTAGTAGAGAGCTCCGCATATTATGTGGGAAACTGCTATGAAGACGAATATGCAACAGGGTATCGTGTCATGTCGAACATGAATGAACAGGGAATCAAAAAGGTTGCTATTATTTCTCAGGCAAAGGGTAACACAACAACAGATTTGAGAGAAGAGGGTGCAAGAAAGGCTTGTGAAGACTTCGGAATGGAAATTGTCGCGGAGGCAAGAGATCTTGGACAGGCAGCAGATGCCACCAGTGCGGCGGAAAGCTTCCTTGCCTCTTATTCTGAGCTGGATGCGATTTTTATCGTAGGTACAACAGGAACAGGGATTCATGAAGCGGTTGCAAAAGCAATAGAGGACAGCGGAAGAGTGGAGACGGTTAAGCTGGCTACAGTTGATTTTCCGGATGCAATGGTGGAATTGTTTGAAAAGGGTGAATTAGTTACCTGTTCGGGTATCCCAAGCTGGGGATATGATCCGTATATGATTACCGTTGTCCTGGCAAATCAGTGTATGGGAAATCCGATTTCCGAGCAACCGGTCTCTTTGACCTGTACGATGTTTGATATCAATGATTTGGAAACGGCAACAGCCTGGGCAGAGAAATTCGGAAAAGACAGCACCTTGTATTACGAGGAGACGGTCATGGCAGAAACTCTTAACAAAGCATATAATGCGAATCTGACAGAAGAAAGTATCCAGAAGGCAATCGATGAATTTGCTGCGGATGCAACGAAATAAAGCTTCGGAAGGAAATACTATGAAAAAAGGGCTCATAATTTTAACGGAACTTCTGATATTGCCGGTTGGTCTATTTCTGATTTTTTCAATGCTGGCAGAGGGTTTTGGGTTACACAGTATCCCAATTATTATAAGTCAGAGTATGATCCCGGTCGTTACGGGATTTGGGCTGAGTCTGCTGATGAATGCGGATTTGATGGATTTCAGTATGGGGGCAAGAGCCGTGTTTGCGGCCACGATCGGAGGCATTTTAGCACAGCAGTATGGGATTGCGGGACTTGTAGCAGGATGTGTAATCGGAGCGCTGGGAGGGGCATTTTTAATGGCAGGACTTTACCAGATACTGAAAATACCGGCTATGGTAATTTCACTTGGTATTGTACTCATTTATGAAGTGGTGGCGGCTAAACTGGCGGGAAGCTCCGGATATATCCGCATTTCGGCAAACCAGTACAGCATCGGCTCGTATCCATATAATATTATGATTATGCTGATTGCTGCGATTATATTTTATATTCTTTTTTATAGAACCCAAATTGGGTGTCATATAACGGCAGTAGGAAATGATGAGAAAATGTGTAAGAATGTAGGTGTCGATGCGGCAAAAGTAAAATTTTTGGCAATTATTCTGACGGGTGTGTTCTGCAGCTTTTCCGCATTGCTGATGATCTGTTATTCCGGTTCTGTAACGGCCAGCACCGACATGGGAACGATGTCTCTGGTATTCAAGCCGATTATGTGTGTGATATTGGCACGCCATTTAAGAAAATATTTTGATTGCATGCCGGTTCTGATTGGGCTTGGCGGGCTGTGTCTCTCTATTATATTCAACGGATTTATTGCACTTGGTTTTGATGAGGCATTGCAGGATATTGTATTGGGTGTATTTTTAGTTTTGGTGCTTGGGTCTTCAACAATACTGAAAGAATTTAAAAAATTGCAATTAAGGAGAGCGGTATAAAGAGGCCGGCGGTATAGGATGCCGCCGGCCTTTTTATTTAATAGGAAATTCCTACGGATTTCCCTATCAAATAAAATAATATGCGCAGCTTCGCGCGCGGAACAAAAGCTGTGTTGCCAGAGTATTTGGCCGCGAGAGTGAGCGAAGCACACTTTAGTTTTGTAACAGGAAAGGGGATAGAGTTGGAGAAATTATATTTAAATGATCTGGATAAACCGGGAAGTGAATACCGCGGATGTCCTTTCTGGTCATGGAATACGAAGCTGAAACCGGATAAAATAGTAAAGCAGATCCGGTATTTTAAGGAAATGGGCTTTGGCGGATACCATATGCATCCGCGCGTGGGTCTGGAAACCGAATATCTTGGTAAAGAGTATATGGAGGCAATCAAACTATGTATAGAGGAAGGAAGGAGGCAGCAGCTGGCTGCATGTCTGTACGATGAGGACAGGTGGCCGTCCGGATACGGCGGCGGCCATGTTACAAGAAATACGGAATACAGGGCGCTGCATTTATTGTTTACCACTACGCCCTACGAAGAAAGCACGATTGAAGTGAATAATACTTATAATGCAAACTTTGCGGCAGGGATTCGAACAAACAAGGGAAGCCTATATGCGGTTTATGATGTGGTATTGGATCAAAAAGGCTTTTTGGAGTATTACAGAAAAATAGATGCCGATGAAAAGCCGAAAGGTACGAAATGGTATGCCTATTTGGAAGAAAATCCGCCGCATTCCTGGTATAACGGCGGCGCTTACGTGGATGTACTGAATAAAGAAGCAATCGATCAATTTATTCAGAGTATCTATGAGACCTATAAAAAAGCAGCCGGTGATGAATTTGGGAGAACAGTTCCTTCTATTTTTACAGATGAACCGCATATGGTGTATAAAACAAATTTAGATACACCATATGACAGCAGAGATCAGTTTATGCCATGGACAAAACTACTGCCTTCAGAGCTGAATGAACGATATGAAATTGAGATAGCGGACTGCCTGCCTGAAATCTTTTGGAACAGGAAGGGCGGATGTTCTGTGCGTTATTATTTTCATCGGATTTTGGCGGAATTGTTCAATGAGTCCTATGCAAAAAATATAGGCTCATGGTGTGAGAAGAACGGAATAGATTTTACGGGACATTATTTATATGAAGAAACTTTGTTTTTACAAAATCGCTCCAGCGGAGATCTGATGAGTATGTACCGCAATATGGATCTGCCCGGCATGGATCTGCTTTTTGATGATGTAGCCGTCACGACGGCAAAGCAGATTCAGTCTATTGTGCATCAATATGAAAAAAAGGGCGCAATGTCGGAGGAGTATGGAGGTACAAACTGGAGCTTTGATTTCAGAGGATATTTATTTCAGGGAAATTGGCAGGCAGCTTTAGGAATTACATTAAGAGTTCCTCATCTTTCCTATATGTCTATGAAAGGGGAAGCAAAGCGGGATTTTCCCGCAAGTATTTTTTATCAGGCACCATGGTATAAAGAATTTAAACAAATAGAGGATTATTTTGCACGCATTGCATACGTCATGAAGCAAGGGAAAAGCATTGTCAGAATTGCGGTCCTGCATCCCTTGGAAAGCTATTGGATTGATTTTGGACCTGAGAGTCAGACGGGAATGATATGCGAGGAAAAGGACAAGCAATTTTTGAATCTGACAGATTGGCTTTTAGAGGCAAATCTGGACTTTGACTATTTAAATGAAGCGCTGCTGGAGGAATTGTTTGATGGAAGGCATTTTGGAAAAATGGAATACGATATGATTCTGCTGCCGGATCTAAAGACAATTCGGACTTCTACTCTTACTATCTTAAATCAGTATGCAAAGTCCGGCGGAAAGCTGATTTTGGCCGGAAATTTTCCGGTTATGACAAACGGTGCATATGATCATACAGTACAGGAAAGCTTAAAGGGAATCTCTGAACAGATTGCCTTTCAGAGGGCCTCTGTCATAGAAGCGCTATCAGCGTACAGGGAAGTAAAAATAGAATCCGGAGAGAGGGGAAATCCGGAAAAGTATATTTATCAGCTAAGACAGTGCGCGGATTATTGTCTGCTGTTTATCGTTCCGACAAAAAAAACTGAGAAAGAGGATATGCAGGAGAAAAATATTTCTGTCAGAATAAAAGGGATGTTTGTCCCGTATGTGCTGGAGGCGAAAAACGGCAGTATTTCAAAGACAGAGGTACTTTATGAACCGGGAATTACTTGTATAAAGCGGACAATGTATGCAGGGCAGACGCTTCTTCTCCTTTTAAAGCGGGAAGCAGAGGAGCCATTTGCAGAAGGAAGTGAGACTGTAAAAAAATGGACTCCGGTTTGTGTGGAAAATGAAGTTGCGTATTCTGTGGAGGAGCCGAATGTCGTGCTGTTGGATATGCCGGAATACTCAATAGATGAAAATGGTTTTCAGAAGAAAGAGGAGATACTAAGGATTGATGAAAAACTCAGAGAACAGCTGCACTTTTTCAAGAGGAACAGCTCTATGGAGCAGCCGTATCGCAGGTCAAAAGTAAAAAAAGAAGAGCATTCCCTGCTTCTGAGATATACGGTGTTAAGCTGCATAGAATTGCAGGAAGTTTATCTGGCATTAGAGGATATGGAAAGTACTCAAATTTCATGGAATAGAGAAAAGGTAACAAAAGAGGAGATTGGCTGGTATGTGGATGAGGATTTCAGGAAAGTGAGACTGGGAAAGCTTTTGATGGGGGAAAATATACTGGAGCTGAGTATTCCCTTTAACGAAGATAGAAATCTGGAAGCATGTTATTTGTTAGGAGAATTTGGTGTACAGGTGGAGGGAAGTGCTGTCAAAGTCGTGCCGTGCCCTTTAAGGCTGGCGTGGGGCAGCATTGTACATCAGGCATTTGGATTTTATGGAGGGACAATCTCCTATAAGTTAAAAGTGAACTGTCCGGAAGGGAAGCTGCGGATCCAGATTCCCAAATACAGGGGGGCGCTGGTCGGCATTTTCATTGATCAGTTCCGGAGAGGAAGTATTATTGAGGCACCTTATATTTTTGAAGCGGATAATCTGGAACCGGGAGAACATGAAATTGAAATGCGTTTATTTGGAAATCGTTATAATACGTTCTCCCATTTGCATTATCTGAATGACGGCAAAGACTCCGTTTCTTCTCCTTCGCTGTGGAGAGACAGAGGCGATAATTGGTGTTATGAATATAATACAAAGCCGGTTGGGATTTTGTCAGCACCAAGAATCCATATTTGAAAATTTGTTTAGGCTGAAGAAAAAATAAAAGGAGTCGGTTCAAGTTTATGAATCGGTTCCTTTTTAAAGTCCGTTTTATTGTACCCATAGAATGATAGACTGAGAGCAGGTGGTAAAAACAAATAGACAATCTGTGAAAAATTGAAAAAGGGTATGAAAAGGCGGAGGAAAAAAGATGAGAAGAGCAGGTGAACGGAATAATAGAAAAGCAATCAGAATGGAAAAGAGAAAAGTGACTGGGAAAATAGTGCTGACGTGTATCGTTGTCTGTATTGTGACGTATGGGGCGGCAAGAGCCGTGACGGGGGACGAAAAAAAGGAGTGCTTATCTGCAGAACAGTATGCGGTCTTGGAGGAAGAATCCGTGCGGGAACTGAAGCAGGTGCTGCGATCATATTACCTGTCGAATGCCGGCGTGATGCTGACGAAAACAGGAGGGACCGGAAAGCAGTGCCAATATCAAATTCAAATCCACCATAAAGGACTGGCAAGGCTGGATGCATGGCAGCAGGAGATGATAAACGGAGAAATTCATAAATCGGTTGAGCAAATATGGGGAACGCCGCTTATTATGACGGTGAATGCAGAAGATGAAGAAACAGTCAGCTGCCTGTTGTCATTGATGGAATGATATGGTGAAATTCCGGCAAAGGAGGATAGAAAATAAAGGAAGGCAAAATCTATGATAAATCAATGACAAAAATTGCATTTTGGATTATACTAATACATGTCGGGAGAAAACGGATGCCTGTGAGCAGCCGTTTCGTCTGTCGGCGAGTCGGCTCAGGATAATTCCTGCGCAGTATAGGGAGTGTATATGAAAATGAGAGAAGAACCGAAGGAATTTCAGGTGTACAAGCATTTCAGGGGAACGGATTATCAGGTGCTTGCCATCGCAAAGCATACGGAGACAAATGAGAAACTGGTGATCTATCGTGCTTTGTATGATCCGCAAAAGGTATATGCCAGGCCGGTTGAGATGTTCATGAGCGAGATCAGCTGCAAGCTGTATCCTGATTCTCAAAGGAGATATCGCTTCGAGCTTGTTACAGGAGATGAAAAGGTTCCCGAGATCAAGGCGAAGGTGACGGAACAGCAGATCACTCAAGCATTATACGAGGACTATGACGATTCGGTCATCGACCCGGAGCTGGAAAAATTTTTAGATGAAAAGTCCTATGAAAAAAAGTTGGAAATGCTCATCGGACTTAAGAAAAAAGCGGATGACGAAATGTTAAATACAATTGCGATGTCGCTCGATTTAGAGGTGACAAAGACGGCAACCGATGAAAAGTATAAGGAAATTCTGGATTGCTTAAAGACACTGGAGAAGTATGAATGCAACAGATTGAGATAGAAAAAGGACGGCTCTTACAAATGCAGGAGGCGCTTCTTGCATGGTTTGAGAAAAATATGCGCAGACTGCCGTGGCGCGAGGAACCGACACCGTATCATGTATGGGTGTCGGAAATCATGTTGCAGCAGACACGCGTAGAAGCGGTAAAGGGTTACTATGCACGGTTTTTAGAGAAGCTGCCTGAGGTGAGGAATCTGGCTGAGGCTGACGAAGACGGACTGTTAAAGCTTTGGGAAGGACTTGGTTATTATAATCGCGTACGAAACATGCAAAAGACGGCAAGAACCGTTGTGGAAAAATATGACGGGCAATTTCCTCCTGACTATGAGCTCCTTTTAACATTAAGCGGCATCGGGTCCTATACCGCAGGTGCGGTCGCTTCGATCGCGTACGGGATTCCCGTGCCGGCAGTGGATGGAAATGTTCTGCGCGTTATTACAAGAATCTGTGCGGATAAAACGGATATTACAAAGCAGTCGTTTAAAAAGGAAATGGAAGAGATTCTTAAGGAAGTTATGCCTCAGGACAAGCCTGGTGCTTTTAATCAGGCTTTGATGGAGCTTGGCGCCACCGTATGTGTGCCAAACGGTCCTGCGCGATGCCGTGAATGTCCGGTAATGCCCTATTGTGAGGCATGCAGACTGGGACGGACAGAGGAATTTCCGGTCAAGTCACCGAAGAAAGCACGTGTGATTGAAGAGAAAACGGTGTTTCTCATTCGGGATGGTGCGTATACTGCACTGACGAAGCGTGCAGAAGAAGGACTTCTCGCCGGACTTTATGAGTTTCCGAACGTAGAAGGATATCTGGAGGAAAAGGAAGCTGTCGATTATTTGCGGCAGCAGGGCTTTGATTCGATGCGGATCGAAAAGCTTTCCGGAGCAAAGCATATTTTTACCCACCGGGAATGGCATATGCGGGGTTATCTTGTCCGAATCGCCGAACAACAGGAGGTTTCTGCTAAAAAGGAGCTGCCAAGAAGCGCGGGTATGGATGAACGTTATGTGTTTGCGACCGTGGAGGAGATGGAGGAGGTCTATCCGGTGCCATCGGCGTTTTCCGCGTATAAAAAGCAGCTGCGTACGCTGCAGGGAGTCGTCAAAAGAAAAAACAGACCGAAAGAATGGATAGAAGAATAAAAGAAAAAGTCCAGCGGTGTGATGTCAAGTGAGAAATGAAATAAGAATCATATATTTT
>JASGGU010000094.1:0-13121 GCA_047602645.1 Lachnospiraceae bacterium
AGAGGTAAATGCTACCGACTTGAGAAGGAGTGGAATTTACTTTTTTAATTCTGGTCAAGGAACTCAGGACGGATTGTCATTGACAAGTAAACATGCGATATGATAAAATGACTTTCGTTGGTACTATACGCTGACGTGGCACAGTCGGTAGCGCACCTCATTGGTAGTGAGGAGGTCATGGGTTCGATTCCCGTCGTCAGCAGGATCGGAAAAGCAGTTCAAACGCAGTAATAATGCGGGTTTGGACTGCTTTTTATATTGTGTGGATTTTGTTGTATTTTGTTAAAATAGAAGTAGTCAAACGGTAGTCAGGGCACTTTTTTTATAAAAAAGTAGTCAGAACTGTAGTCAAAAATAACTGCTATCTCCATCTATAAGAAAACACAGAACTTAATACCATATTAATGTGGTTTTAAGTTCTGTGTCTGTGGCTATTTATTTTTATATGCTACACATCCTGATGTCAAACAACCATAACCCATTTATCATCCAGCTTGGAGTGTATGCGTTTAAATTCTCGCCTAATACCATCCACACATACCGGATCTCCGAGCACCATTTCTTTGTATTACTTACACCTTATTATTTTTTTAACTACAACATTTACCGCTACTGTAGACTTTTGTATTGGTAAACATCTTGTTGTTTGGATCGTACTTGTACCTGCACTTCATGCATTCTTCGGGACAACTTACAAGACAGCACAGGGTTACGAGCTTTTCCCTATATTATATATGCAATATGCTTCTTGGTACTTATATTTCTTCATTATTTTCTCAATTTTTCTGGATCAGATTCCGCGGACCCCTTCTTAAGTTCGATACAGAACTTATTAACTCTACTATCCTCTGCTTTCCTATTGTGATATATTATGTCAAGCCGCACGCGTTCTGGCTTACCTTTTTGCATCCCAATTTGTTTGCGCCCATCAACTGCGAAACCATCAGAGTGATACTCTCAATCAATAAGTAACCTCTCTTTCGTTGAGTAACTTTTTAGCTTGTTATCTAGATGCAGGGCTAATCGAAAAGAATAGGTTAGCTCTTGAATTTTCCTGTTTTTATCATACAGATCTTCATCAATCGCTTATATCTTCAAACGCCTCTAGAATCATATTTAAAGATTCCACTCTCTCACTAAGCGATTTTTTTAAGTATTTTCCCCATAACACACTCCTACTATTTTTTTCTTCATTTTATAGTTAAGGATTACATTTTTGACACGAAACATATCGCTCCGACTCAATTCAGTTGATTACTATATATATATATGGAATCTGAATATTTTTCTTATTCTACAAAAACCGTGACTCCATGACCTACGCACCAGTAGGCTTTGTTACACTAATTTCTGCGCTTACTCCACCAGGAAATTTTGCTTTGGCCTGCATTTTTAATTCAGTTTTTTCTAAAGCTTTCTGAATCCAGTTTTTCTGCTGGGGCAGTGGAATAAACAGATCACTCCAAGTCTCTCCTAAGATATCATCAACCCATTCTGTGATTTCATTCATTTTCTCATTTGTGTAAGTCAGGCTAATGCGTGGCGGTTCACGTTGGAATCTTTCATAATTTCGGATGACTTCTTGTGTTAAACGCGTCAGAATCTCCGAAACCTCACATGAATCTTCATCGTGGCCTTCGACTAAAATCGAAATGCGGTCCGCTCTCACCCGTACTACCTCAGCATTGACCTTCTCATTGATTCCAAGTTCCTTCAGTACCATTGCTTTGCGTGAGCAATAGTTTAAATTACGATGACACTTGCAAATTAGATTTGAGATGATATCCGTCGGGATAGTTGGCGGCGATAAAATCCCGTTCGATCTCGTTTCAAGATTAATCTGAATATCTTTTGATTGAGTTTGTAAATGTTTTTTACCTTTGGGGAAATTCTCACTAATGCAGCAGGGAAATATCAAAGTATTATCTTTTTCATATGCCAGTTCAAAGTTGGTTGCCATGCTAACAATAAGCTGGCACACTTCACGCGGATATTGGTCTCCATTGCTGTTGAGCGCAGTGGTTAATTCATCATATTTAATACTTCCGTCGGAGCGTCTCTCCTTCTTAATATAATTAATGATGCTATAGATGGCATTTGTTGTCCATCGGGGGTTCATAACCACAACATCCGCATTCTTTGTAACTTTATCGCCATAAAAGAAGCAGATACCAAAAATGTGTAGAAAACTCAGCATGATTAAGTAATCACCTTTAAAATATTTTTCAATGATCCTCTTAGCTTTACACACGGTCATGTAACTATCAAGGTTCGATCGATAGAGATCTTCGCGTATTTTCACAAGGCTTGCAGGCACAAGCTCGCGATCTCTTTGTACATGCTCTATACGGGCAAGTATTTCTTGCCGCAGTTTATCGAGTTGGCCATTTTTCTTATTATCTTTCTTTAAGTTGATTGAGTACTCTTGAATATCATATTTATCATCATAAATGGAATCATAAATTATTTCGGTATAATGATCGTCCTTTTGGTTTGTCACCATGAACACAGGTATTTTTCTGCCTTCTTTTATGTGGGCAAAATAGGTTATGTGCTCTAACCAATCAGATACGGTTTTTTGTCCACCGTCTTCCGTACGTCCATCGCAGATAATAACATATACCGCTTCATTTGAAAGAAAAAACTTATGTGCAGAATGCGTCACCTCATGGCCAGCAAAATCCCATATGTTGATGTTGATGGATTTCCCCTCATAATTGTGTGATACGATTGCGGCAGAAGTCGTATAGAAATCGACACCCTTTGTACTCTCGTAATTCTTAGGCATTTGGGCATCGAGGTTTTGAAACCGGCGTGCAAAGGTTGTTTTTCCAGCACCTTTGTTACCCAAAAGAATCAATCGTGTTTCATTGAAAACAATCTTCTCCTCGTGCCTGGAAAGCAGATATAAAGAAGTCACCTCCAGCGTCTCTTTATACATCCCTTGTGGAATTGCAAAAAGATCCTCTTTTTGTTCTACAGTTGGCACCAAGTTATTTTGTAGCAGCATCTCATAATACGTAGCCCAATATTCCCCGCCCGTTCTTCTTAATAATTCTAAAAAGTGCTTTAATGCATTATCACTTGCCCTGCTAAGCAATGGAAAAATAGCCAAGGTTCTATTTGCTTTTATTACTTTTGCGAGTTCGCAGGCGCAAACAAGGTCTCGCGCGCGGATGAGGTCGTAGGCGAGGGCAAGGATGCGAGAGCGAGCTATGTCGCGGTCGCGATCACGGGTGTGAATGTTGGCAAGAGTGCAGGCTTGGATATAAGATTGGGCGAGATTGAGAGCAAGATCAATGTCGAAGGTGCGGGCAAAGTCAAGGTCAAGGTTGCGAACAAGGTCGAGGTTGCTGGTGAATATACGGGTGCGGGCGTGGACGTGAGTATGGGCGAGGTTGAGAATGGTATCGGCGGCTGTAGTATCAAAAATAATGGTACATGTAAAACCAAATGATACAAAAATTGCATTTAAATACTGATTCCATTTTTTTGTTCTTATAAATTCATCGCTGAACTGCGGAATAAAGACTGTAGTAAGTGCGGTAATGTATTGAGAAAGTTGCATGTTATTCATATGCTCAATCAGTTCTTCTAGTTCTTTCTGATTTGCCATGCGTAAAACCTCCGTTATGGATTTCTATTACTTAAATTAGATAAGAATAGGGTTTTAAATGCTTCAATTGTGTTAATATTATTATAGTAATTATGTATTGCTGTCTTTTCATAATAATTCATTTCTTTATTAAAGAGGTTACGCTTATTCTACTACATTTAGGAAAATATTTCATTCTTTCTGCTAAAATTATTTCATTGCAAATAATTCCTTTTTTCGACACTGTGCAAAAAAACCCCTCTACTATGCGCTTATTGTTCAAAGTCGTCTTTGCTATACTATTTTTAAGATGGGATTTATTGCATTATAATTAAAATAAAACGTATCGAAAGGAATACTGTGAAAAAATATTTTATTTGTTACATTTTGCTTATTAATTCTCCTATTGGCCGGATGTTAAGAAGATGTGGACAGATGGTACAATATGGGATACGAGGATTGGAAAGCCGCCGGATACGATGGCGGATACAAAGAGGATTCCAACGACAAAACGAGCGAATATGAGGATAGCGATTTTTTAGAATATTGGATGTATGATAATATGGCCGATTATGGAATATATACATATCGGGAAGCTCTAGAGGATGTGAGCAACGAGGATAGGTTGGCATTAATAAAGATATTAAACAAACATTACTCTATTGGTAAAATTGTGAGAGAGTTTTACGGAGATAGAGAAACGAGGACTCTCCACTTGTTTGATGAACCATGCGCGAGTACTACTCTAGATTACGATTCGCAGATGTTTGATCAGTCTGTCGAATATGTAATGGATAGACTTAAATATAAACCATGTTCATGTATGGATACATATATAACCTGGATGGAATAAATGCAATGATGCTATCGGGATTTTGATAATAAAGAAGGAAAATTAATCCCCTCTCATTATTTTAATGAAGCTACATATTAAATTTTCCGATTCCATCCATCAGATTGTGTGTGCTGGCCTTCATTTTGGAAACGATCTCCTGAACCTCACCAGTTTTCCTGTTTGTATCAGAAATCCGATTCGCAATCTCTGTCGTTCCCGATGCTCCTTCATTTGCGGCAATTGCAACACCATCGACAGCGCCCAGAACATTTTGTATGGCTTCCATCAGCTCCGTTGAAGTATCACCGAATTCTGTCACCAGATCGTGCACATATATCGCATCTTCCCTATATTGGTCGGCAACCTCGGTTAATACTTTATAATCATTTACAACATCTGTTGATACAAATTCCAAAACATCACCGGCACACCCGGACAGCCTTTCCACGGAGCCGGTTACCCGCGCGGTGGTTTCCTGTATCTTAAGGACCGCATCCTTGGACTGCTCCGCAAGGCCTCTGATTTCATCCGCCACAACAGCAAATCCTCTTCCTGCCTCCCCCGCTCTTGCCGCCTCAATGGAAGCATTCAAAGCAAGGAGATTTGTCTGTGATGTAATCTGCATAATCACTCCCGAAAGCACATCAATCTCTTTCACAACCTTTGCCTCTTCCAGTGCCAGTTCCAACTTCTCACTTGTACTTTTTAATGCCTCCCTTGCCTTTGCCTGTGAAGTAGTTACATTCTCCTTCGTCTGTTCCGCCCGCTGGTTTATCACGACTGCTTTTTTAACACCATCTTTAGACTTTCCGGCAATTAACTGAACTGCTTTTTCTATCTCCTGAGAGGCCGCCGCCATCTCTTGGGAGGATGCCGCAGTTTCTTCCATACCCGCTGCAAGCTCCTCTGTTGTAGCAGAGATCTCTCCGATATTACCGTATAACACGCCTACATTTTGGACAACCCGCTCCACATCTCCTTCTATTGTCTCTGATTCCTGCTTCACACCGGCAATCAGCTCTCTCAATGAATTTTTCATATCATTGATACCGTTGGACATATTTCCCAGTTCATCTTTTCGCAGCAGCTTTTTTGTCTCAATTTCCCGTGTGAAATCTCCTTTTGCAATATTTCGGATATCCCTTTCCAGCTCCTTGATTGGTTGAAAGGAGTGATGCATCAGCCGCTCGATTACGACTCCTGTCACAAGAATAATAGCGGCAAACGAAATAAACAAATTTACGACTAAGCTTCTCAGATCCTGCAGCGCCTCCTGTTCACTTACAGCGACAACAATGCTCCATCCTGCGCTGCCGATTGGCATATAACTTCCGACCATCTCGTCGCCGTTCACCACATAGGAAAATGTTCCTTTTTCTCCGGAAACAATCTGCTCCTGCAGCTCCTTGAGATTCGTTCCCTCTATTTCCTGAATCTGTTTCGTAACTAATGAATCATCCGCATGCGCCAAAAGCGTACCATCCGTATTATTTACCAGATAAGCATAGCCGGTTTCTCCATATTTGATTTTTTTTATAACTTCCGTTATAGTTTCAAGGCTCACATCTCCGGCAAGCACACCCGATACGCCGCCGGCCCCGTTATTGAGCTTCGTCGCCGCCGACACTACTATTTTTCCCGTCACCAGATCCAGATAGGGTTCGGAAAATCCTCCGCTTTCCCGGCTCTCACCAAACCCGTACCAGTCACGTGCCCTTGGGTCATAATCAGCCGGCACGTCCCAACCGGAGCCATCAATCATTGTTCCGTCGTCTAATCCGATATATAAATCCGAGAAATTTGTATTTTTCTCCAATATGCCGCTAAGGTATTCCTGTCGATCCGCATCCTTAATATCAGCTATCTGCAAAATATCTCTTGCGTCATTTATATATTGGAGCTGAACATTTATCCAGCCGTCAATTTCGTTTGCACTTGCCTCTGCGGTCCGCTCAAGTTCTTCAACTGTATTCTCGGTGATAATCCGCTTTGCATAATAATAACTGATAACAGAAATCAGTCCCAAACCTATGATTGTAACCGGTACAAGAATGAACAGAATCTTAGTTTTTAAACTTCTCATGGGGTCTCTCCTCTTTCGTCGTATCTTGTTATCCGGTAGAATACCAAAAACCACTTCTGTTGTCAATTACCCATTTTGTACCATTGTTGGCTTCAATTAATTACAGACGGCAAGACAGCTTTCGGCATAAAATCAAGAGGGCAGCCGGTGATGCACCACCCTCTTGATTTTAGACTTGGTCCGCTGTAATGCATTATCCGTGGACTTTTCATCCCGTCCGAGCACACGCGCAATCTGCACATAACTCATTCCGGTAATATATAAGTCCAGTACCTGTTTTTCAAACGGGCTTAACGCATGTTCAATCGCCTGCTCCAGACCTTCGATATTTTCCTGATCAATCAGCAGCTCCTCCGGACTTTTATCCGTCACCGACTGCAGTGCTTCAATTAAATAGGCTTCCTCACCTTCATTCCCTGTCATATTACTGTAAATGGAAACATAAGTATTGAGCGGCGTATGCTTCTGCCTGCGGGAAGCCTGCACGGCAGTATACATCTGCCGCGATATACACAGATCCGCAAATGTATGAAAGCTCGCATCCCTGCCGATATCGTAATCCCGCAAAGCCTTAAAAAGCCCGATCATCCCCTCCTGAATCAAGTCCTCGGTATCGGCCCCCAGAATAAACATCGCCTTTGCCTTGCTTTTTACAAGGTTTTTATACTTATCCATAATAAAATCAGTGATTTCCGATTCCCCGTCATGCAGCCTGACTATCAGCTCTTCATCAGGAATATCCGCGTATTTTTCATTCAACATATCATACACCCATTTAGAAACAAAAGTGTGCTTCTCTCTTTTTTACCCGCGCTGCCGTACAATCTCATAGGCCAGTACCCCTGCCGCAACGGAAGCATTCAGAGAATCAATCTCTCCCTTCATCGGTATTGCCGCCGTGAAGTCACATTTTTCCTTTACAAGCCGGCTGACGCCGTCACCTTCACTTCCGATCACAAGTCCGATCGGACCCTTTAAATCCAAACGATACATCAGCTCGCCATCCATATCCGCACACACGAACCACAAGCCTTTTTTCTTTAAATCCTCTATCGTCTTGCTCAAGTTTGTCACCTTGGCAACCGGCGTATAGTTAAGCGCACCCGCAGATGTTCTGGCAACCGTTGCTGTCAGGCCGACCGCCCTGTTTTTCGGTATGATGACGCCATGTGCCCCCGCAAGATTTGCCGTTCTGATGATCGCACCGAGATTATGGGGATCCTCAATATTATCCAGTAAAATTAAAAATGGGGATTCCCCCTTTTCCTCGGCCCGCTTTAAAAGATCCTCGACCTCCGCATATTCATAGGCGGCTGCCTGTGCAATAACCCCCTGATGATGGCCTGTCCGGCTCATCTGATCAAGCCGCTCTTTATCTACAAACTTTAAGATCGCATCTGTTTTCTTTATTTCACGCTTAATCGTACTGATCGGCCCATCCTGACAGCCGTCTAAAATATAAAGCTTGTCAATCGGCTTCCCCGCACGCAGTGCTTCTATTACTGCATTTCTTCCTTCTATCAGGTATTCTTCGTATGCCATAACTCCTCCAATACTACTCCTTCTGTACACAATCTACACCAACCTTAATCAGCTCCACAAGGCGAGCTGTCCGTCCCTTTAAATACAAATATCCGATCAGCGCTTCTAAACCCGTCGCCTTTTTGTAGTCGGAATGGGTCGCATTTTTTGCAATCGTATTAGATTTCGCATTGCGCCCGCGACGCAGAATATTTTGCTCCTCCTCCGACAAAAGCGGAAGCAGAAATTCCGCCATACGTGCCTGTGCCGATGCCTTTACAAGTGTGCTTGTCTTTTTATGCAGCATATTGGCGGGACAATTAGCCTGTTCTACAACGACTGTTTTTATAACAATATCAAACACGCTGTCACCGATATAGGCAAGCGTCAAGGGGGAATAGGAATTGGCATTCACCTCTTTTAACGCGAACTGCTCCTGAATGTTTTCCAGCATACCGATCTGCCCCATCTTTTCTCCGTCCTCCGGCATTTTACACATAGTTCCTTCTTATGCACGGTGCCATTTAACGCCTTCGCGTGTATCCTCCAGCACAATGCCCTGTCTTAACAGTATATCACGAATCTCGTCGGCGCGTGCGAAATTTCTCTCTTTTCTGGCCGCCTGGCGTTCCCCGATCAGCTTTTCAATATCCGCGTCGAGAATTTCTTCCTTCCTATCCACAATCAATCCCAGAATATCGGAAAGCTCGACAAGCTTGTCAAGAAGCCTTTGCAGGTATGCAGCAGAATTATCAGAGGAGGTGTTCGTATTTACATATTTTACAAGCTCAAAGATCGCCGAAATCGCATCCGCCGTATTGAAGTCATCATCCATTGCAGCATCAAATTTATCCTCAAAGGGAATCATTTCGTTCAATTGCGCCTGTTCTTTCTCTGATATTTCATTTTTTGAATTGCTGTTTTTGATCAAATATTTCAGATTTTCCACCGCCGTCACGATTCTGTCAAAAGAATTCTGTGCGGCCTCCATCAGCTCTGCGCTAAAATTGAGCTGACTGCGGTAATGTGCACTCAGCATGAAGAAACGCAGGACCTGTAAGTCGTATTTTTTACTGATATCGCGTACCGTAAAGAAATTACCTTCCGACTTACTCATTTTTTTATTATCGATATTCAAAAATGCATTATGCAGCCAATATTTCGCAAATGGCTTTCCATTTGCGGCCTCGCTCTGAGCAATCTCATTTTCATGATGCGGAAACACAAGATCCTCTCCTCCCGCATGAATATCAATCTCGTCACCAAGATACCGCTTACTCATAACAGAACACTCAATATGCCACCCCGGCCTACCCTGACACCAAGGAGACTCCCAATACGGCTCCCCTTCCTTTTTGGGCTTCCACAATACAAAATCAAGCGGATCTTCCTTCTGATCCACACCTGAAACGAGCAGCGAACGGTTTCCGCTTCGCAGATCATCCAGATTTTTATGGGAAAGCTTTCCGTATTCCTTAAATTGACGCATTCTGAAATAGACCGTACCATCCCCTGCCGCATAGGCATACCCTTTTTGGATCAGCGTACCGATCATATCAAGCATCCCGCAGATTTCCTCTGTTGCCTTGGGATGAGTGGTTGCCGGCCTGACATTCATCGCCGCCATATCTTTTTTACATTCCCCAATATAGCGCTCAGAGATCACAGAAGCCTCCACGCCTTCCTCAATTGCCGCTTTGATAATTTTATCATCCACATCGGTAAAATTGGACACATAATTGACTTCCAGCCCCTTATGCTCCATATAACGCCTGACTGTGTCAAAAACAATCATCGGTCTGGCATTTCCAATATGGATCAAATTATATACAGTAGGTCCGCATACATACATTTTTACCTTTCCCGGCTCCAACGGCACAAATTCTTCCTTTTTTCCCGATAATGTGTTATAAACTCTCATTATGCGTGATTCTCCTCTTCTCACTCTTATTTTTCATGATTCTGTTGTTTCCTTAAGCTTTTCATTTCCTCTTCCAAATCCAGAAGTCGGTTGGTCAGTATACTGTTCGCCCTCTGCAGATTCAAAATATCCTCATAAACCGGGTCCGGCAAATCTATCTGGTTCATATCATCTCTCGGAATCGAAATATTCTCACGCTTCACAACCCTGCCGGGCACGCCCACTACCGTCGAATTCGGCGGCACTTCCTCCAGCACAACCGAACCTGCGCCTATTTTGGAATTGGCACCGATCGTAAAGGAGCCGAGCACCTTGGCTCCGGCGCTGATCATCACATTGTCCTCAATTGTCGGATGTCGCTTGCCCGTCTCTTTTCCGGTTCCGCCGAGCGTCACTCCCTGATATAGTGTCACATTATTCCCAATAATTGTTGTCTCTCCGATAATCACACCGTTTCCGTGATCAATAAAAAATCCTTCTCCGATCTGTGCGCCCGGATGAATTTCAATTCCGGTCTTTCTGGATGCGCGCTGCGAAATCCAGCGTGCCAGAAAATAATGTTTTTTCAAATATAAATGATGTGCAATCCGATAGTGAAGCATCACCTTAAAGCTCGGATAAAGGAATATCTCTATCGCACTGTGGATAGCCGGATCCCTTTCCCGAATGATGCTGATCTCATCTTTTAATTTCCTGATCATTCCCATAAAATACGGCTCCTTTCCCAGACATTATTTATCATTATACCTCGCGCCGAGCGCGGTTGACAACGTCAACACGATACCATACGTGCGAGTGCGCATCCTGCACGGAGTGCTTTAATTCGATAGGAAATCCGGAAGGATTTCCTATCTGGCAACGAGTTTGCCTTGGCAAACCCTCGCGCCGAGCGCGGCTGACAACGTCAGCACCATACCATACGTGCGAGTGCGCATCCTGCACGGAGTGCTTTTAATTCATAGGAAATCCGGAAGGATTTCCTATGAATTAAAAAAACCCCGTCTCTGAATAATATTCAAGAGACGAAGTTTATCCTCCGCGGTTCCACTCTTATAGAAGAACCAACTGCGTTCTCCCGCTCAAGGCATGTAACGTATACCGAACGTATCAGGCTGACCGCCGGGCGGTTCACCTGATCTGCTCAAGGATGCACTTCAGCCCCTTCCGATTAGGATGCTTCCAGCCAGCGGCATTCCCTCTCTAAAATCTTCCAAAGCCTACTCTTTCCCTTCTCAGCATTTCAACTATGATTTTAAAAATGCGGCATCAGCCGCACTTCTATACTATAGTCTATGCAAAAATGCCTCTTTTGTCAAATTATTTATTTTCCGATTCCGTGTGTGTTACTGTTCACAGGTGACATATGCGACGTGTTTTTTGTGAGTGAAGCGAAGCGAAAGTCACAGAAAACCGGAGAATTGCAGCGCTAAAACGCTATCTTTGCGTTTTGTGTGCATCGCATAGCGTGTTGCTGGTCGCGGAACTGCTGTATTTTGCAGTGGAGTGAACAGTAATACGCTGTGTTACTGTTCACTCTGTTCTCAGCAATGCATAATTTCTGCATACACATCATCTGCGTCCGCATCCGGGGCACCCCGCACACCGCCCCGCACTGGAATCGGGCGCCGGCTCCTCCATCGTCCCGTCTGCGTTTGCGGCGGCACGGCAAACATTCATGACCGGACTTTCCATATAATCGACCGCAGTCTTCAGCATGCAGATCGCCTGCGAGGAAATACCTTCTTCGATTCCGGTAAATCCAAGTCCCTCCTCCGTCGTTGCTTTGATATTAATCTGATCAGGCTCAATACGAAGCGCCCGGGCAACATTTTTGTTCATTTCATCAATATAAGGCCGAAGCTTCGGTTTTTGTGCGATAATCGTCGCATCAATATTCTCTATAAAATACCGGTTCTCCTCCAGCAGCTCTCCGACACGCTCCAGTAAAGTAATGCTGGAAATGCCCCGATAGGCTTCATCCGTATCCGGAAAGTGCTTCCCGATATCACCAAGCGCGGCCGCACCCAGCAATGCATCCATAATTGCATGTACGACAACATCCGCATCGGAATGCCCTAAAAGTCCCTTCTCATGCGGTATTTTTACTCCCCCTAAAATCAGTTCTCCGCCTTCGATCAGGCGGTGCACGTCATATCCCATTCCAATTCTCATTCTATTCTCCATTCTGCCGCCGGAAATGCGGCATGACTTTCATTATATTTTTTTACAAAATCGAAGATCCATACTGCTCATTATTTTCTCTCCACGGATAGTATAACACAATTTATAATAGTTTACAGTATGAGCATTTCCCATTTTCAAAATATACAACAGCCCAAAAGCAAGTTTCCTATATAATAAAAAGACTCCTGGCTTTTACCGGAGTCTTTAAGTAGCGAGAGGGGGACTTGAACCCTCGACACCACGGGTATGAACCGTGTGCTCTAGCCAGCTGAGCTATCTCGCCATTAATAAATGATAACAACTTTGTTTCCGAAAAAATGAACTTTATGACTGCAAAATGGGACCTATAGGGCTCGAACCTATGACCCTCTGCTTGTAAGGCAGATGCTCTCCCAGCTGAGCTAAGATCCCAAGGTTGCGAATTATATTTCAAACCCGCTTTGCTATTGTACTAAATAATACTCCTTCTTGTCAATAGATTTTATTTATATTTGTAAAAATATTTTGCCAACTTCGAGGTGTTGACGAACCTTTGATGAAAGGATATGATAATATCCATGAGTATCATTCAGGCAGGAGGTGATTTTTTTGGGACGTCCATATACCGAAGAAGAACGAGCGGAGCTAAAGGAAAGAATAAAAGAAATTGCTTCCACGATGTTCGTGTACCAAGGATTTAAGGATTTTAGAATACAGGAATTAACAAAAAAAGTCGGTATTTCATTAGGTGGTTTTTATACATTTTACAAAGACAAAGAAGCTCTTTATGAAGAAATCCTGCGAGATGAGAAGAATCGAATACGTAAAAAAATTCTAACAATAATAGAAGAAGAGAATCAAACACCGAAAGATTTTTTTACCGACCTTTCCAATGTTCTTATAGATAAAACAGCCACAAATAAATTTTACACCAATGAATACAGCAACTTATTAGAAACATTGATCTGGAACGATGATCCTGTTACCGCGGAGGATAACTTAC
>JASGGU010000095.1:0-12568 GCA_047602645.1 Lachnospiraceae bacterium
GTGTCGTCAAAGCCGGCACTTCATTTCCCTGTATCATAGACAAAAGCTGCTGTGCCGCGATTCTGCCAAGCTGCATTACATCATAGGTCAGCCCCGTGATTGCAGGCACATAATGATCCAGAATGATGCTCTCAAACAGTGTTGCAATGCGCATTTCCTCCGGCACCGCGACGTTTGCCCTGCGCAGCTTATTGAGCACGGAAATCGTGATCCGGTCGTCGCCGCAAAGAATACAGTCACAGCCTCCGTAAAGAACGTCCTGAACCGCGCGTGTGATATCACTTTCACTATTCAAGTTTTCATACAGCGTCAAATACTTTTCATCTGTTTTCATTATGCGATACGCCTGCCTTACACCGAGAAAACGCTTCTGGTTAACGACATGATCAGGACTGCCGCCAAGCAGTGCGATACGCTTTAGGCCCTTTCCGAGCAAATACCTCGTAAGCTCGCAGACAGCCTCTTCATGCCTCGCATCGACCTGTATAACCTTTGATTCCTCATAAAGTCCGATCACAGCAAACGGCAGCTCCTTTTCCATCAGAAATGCAACGGCAGGATCGTTGCGCACGGTTCTCGTCAGTATGACGCCGTCCACCTTTTTGTTTGTTACAATCCGCTTTAGATTTTCTATATTGTGTTCGGCGCCCGTCGTAATGATCGCATCATAATCCGCACCCGACAGGTATTCGCTGATGCCGAGCAGTGCCTTCTGAAAAAATGGCATGTCCTGCAAATAGTTGTCTTCCGGGAGCAGCACACAGATGTTGAATGTTCTGGACTGAGCCAGTCCCTTCGCAATCACACTCGGTTGATAGCCATGGGCCAAGATATATGCATTCACTTTTTTTCTTGTTTCTTCTCCGATTCTTCCCTTTCCTGACATTGCCCTGGATATGGTAGTTTTAGAAACGCCCAATTCTCTCGCAATATCATTGATCGTCAGATTTTTTTTCTCCTCCGCCAAAATGATCCGCACCCCTTTTCCCTGATGATTTAAGACCGTCATCCGGTTCTTAATTCTGCCTTATTAATTCCGATTTGCGCAATCGGTTGTTCAAAATAATTATAGCGAACACATTTTTCCGTGTCAAGAAATAAAAGAGATGCGGAAATTCACCTGATTGACTTTATCGGAAACAATTCCGGCTGTTGTGTTTCTGACATCGCGAAATCCATGCAGGTCACCAAGGGGGCTGTTTCGCAGATAGTAAAAAAACTCGAAAAAAAAGGGTATGTTGTCAAAACTGATGACGCAGGAAACAAAGCAAAGGTGATTGTCCGGCTCACTGAAAAAGGCCGCATAGCCTTTAATGGACACCGGCAGTTTCATGATCATATTGATCAAAGAATTTTTTCAATAATTGATACTTATAGTGAAAAAGACTGTCAAGCGATCTGTGCGTTTCTGCAATCAGTTCAAGAAGATTGGAAGTAGCATTTTTAGACATTTTTTTTAGCAAACTCGTATACCTGCTAAACGCATTAAGGGGAGGATATTTTGAATAAGCGATTGGAAATGATGGAAAATGGCAAAGTAAGCAACGCTTTAGTCTATTTGGGAATGCCGACGATTATCGGCTTTCTAATGACAGGAATTTACAACTTTATTGATAGCTTTTTTGTCGCGCAGCTTGGAACTTCCGCTATGGGAGCAATTTCTATTGCATACCCACTGGTTACTTTTATTCCGGGAATCGGGCTGCTTTTTGGCAACGGAGCCGCAGCCTACATCTCCGAGCTCCTCGGCGCAGGCAAAAAAGAAAAAGCCGAGATTGTCCTGATACGGAAGTGATCACGCAGGGGATACAGGCAATGTTCGGGGGAAGTATTTTATTTTTTACGTACGGCTTTCAGGCGATGGCTGTTGTTTATCTGCTTTGTATAAAATACAGCAAATCCGGTTTTTTGTTCAGTATTTCGAGACAAGGCTTTATTTACCTTCCGATATTGCTATTACTGAAACAATCTTTCGGGAAATATGGTATCTATTTTGCTCCGGCTGCCGCCGACGGCATTACGACCCTGCTAATCGTGCTTTTTCTTTTATGGACAAAGAAAAAGAGAACAGTCCTTCCAAATCTAAGTTGCAAGTGATCCTGTGTAGGTCATCAAATACTTTATTTTTCTTTAAAAAATTTAAACATATTCTTGAAGAAAACCGGATGCTTTTTATGAGCTTCCTCTTCCACCGAATGCATCCGACTCTCCGGACAGATACCGGAAGAAAACTCCTTCTGTGCACTTTCCATACACTCTCTCTCGTACTGATGATACTCGTGCAGCAGCTTCCTGTCGTGCAAAAGCTTGTTATATTCTCTGTCATACTGCGCATAATAAAAATCAAACTTCCCACGAATCAGCTTTCGATACCTTACGTCACTTTCGAAATCATCACACACAATTTTGACATGCTCATATAGAAGGAAAAAATCCTCCTGCCGATAAACAAGCCCAAAACGCTCAGGCCTGCATGCCTGCAGCGCCTTCATCGCATTCGGCGCATTGTCAAAAATGCAGTAGAGCTTTCCGATTTGAAATTGCACCCACGTACTGTAATCCGTATCCTCCGTCACCTTTCCCCGCAGAAGCCAATAAATATCGAAGGCCTGCTGATATTCTCCCCCGCCAAACAGATTGAGGGCCTCTGAAAGCAGTTCATTCACCGATTTAGAATCGGTCTGTGTCAAACAAACAGGCTCAACAAGCTTAATATCCTCGTAGCGCTTGCGCACAATCATCGGCTTCTCCTGCTTTTCGATATCCCCCAACAGAAGCTCGTCAATGTCATCCGCACCCGTGGGCAACTGATTCCTGTATTCCGCATATTTTTTTTGTCCCATGTCATAGCAGGATGCCTCGTACTCGTCAAATACCTCCCCCACCTCCCGGCCAGCGACTTCCATTGCCTGCCTGTGTGTATCGGCATACTCGGCATCAATCCTGCCGTGATAATAAATTTTTATCTGACGTTCATATTTTTTCATTTTGGAATCTAAAAGCGCATGTCCCAGATGGATGTAAAAATCGGCCTCATCTCTGATAAACTCCAGACTACACCGATAAAACAAAATGACCGATCGCTCATAATTTCCAAGAAAATAATAGACCTCGGCAAGAGAAAATGCACACTGGGTATAAAGCTGCTGTGTCCTGTCCGCGTGCTTTAAAAGACGTTCATAGCGCCTTGCCGCCTCCTCAAGCTGTTCCGTTTTTCTAAAATAGCCCGCCTCAGCCAGCCATTCCCCCAAATCTGCATTTGCTTCCTTTGCAGAATCCTCTTCCATAATCAGCTCCAGAGCCTGTTCAAAGGTCACAATATTTTCTTCATGATAAACGCACATACTTTCAGTATCAAAAATAATACGAAGGTGATACCCGGCAAGCTTTGCGTTGATTTCCTGCATTGCATCTCCAAATGCCGCATAGCTCGGAAACGGGTCAATTTCCAGCCACTGCCTGAAGGCATTGTTAATCATGCGGATCACACATGCCTCCGAGGATTCCTCGGCGAACCACAGCAGTGGTTCCGTATCAATGTCCCAGTCTTTGATCGGCTGATCCTCCGTTACCGATTTTGTCATCAAATTCAATTTTACGGAATGATTGGTACCGAGAAGCAAAAGTGTATCATCAACCAGAATATACTTTGCGCAAGAGCCGTAATTTCGATCCAGCACAGCTACAGTCATATACATTCTGACATCCAACTGTCTGTATAGTTCAAATACGATCATATGAATTCCCCTTTTAGCTATATCCACTCTATCACTATTGTATAGCCTTCTCCTAGAGAAATCAAGAATTGTAAATTTTTTTATTTTATTTGTATAAACTAAAGATTTCCGACCATACTAATAACAGGTAATGAAGCAGAAGCATTACCGACAAAATCATTGGACCCCTCCATTGATGATACAAAGGAAAATGAATACTTATCCTCCCCCTTGGTTCCCCATCACAAAGGCGTGATGGGGAATTTTTATTGGAAAGGTTCACTCATAAGGCAAAATCAGGAAAATACAGAATTGACAAGTAAGCGGCGACTTGGTACAATTTCTGTAACTAAATGGCGGAGTCTAAATGAAGTTTGGATTCTATCGATTTATTGATAAGGATGCCCTTAAAGGCAAGGTGAATTAATGAAACGAATATTGGCACTGACCGGAGTCATACTTCTCGTCCTATTGTATCTATTAACACTTGTTTTTTCATTGATGAAAAGCCCTGAGGCAATAAACTGGTTCAAAGCATCCCTTGTGGCAACGATTGCCGTTCCCTGTCTGATTTATGCTTACCAACTCATTTATCGTGTTTTAAAAAGCCGCAGTGCAGATCCGGCTGCGGAAGAAATGCCGGATCAGAAAAGAACGGTTGACAAACAAGAAGAAATCGATGGAAGATAATAAATTTTCTCTCAATAATCTTCTTTCCTGATCAAACGCTGGTCATTGTTTTCCAATAATTCTCTAAAATAAGAAATCGTCTTAACAAGCCCTTCTTTAAGCGGGATTGAAGGCTCCCATCCCAGCTCCCTCATCGCAAGATCAATAACCGGCTTCCTTTGCAGCGGGTCATCCTGCGGCAGTGATTGAAATACGATCTGTGACGCGCTTTCTGTCAGCTCGATCACCTTTTCGGCAAGCTGTCTGATCGTGAATTCTCCCGGATTTCCTATATTGACAGGGCCGGTAAAGCCTTTTCTGCTGTTCATCAGACGAATCATACCCTCGATCAAGTCATCCACATAACAAAAGCTTCTTGTCTGGCTGCCATCCCCATAAATTGTGATGTCCTCATTTTTCAGAGCCTGCATGACAAAATTTGAAACAACGCGCCCGTCATTCGGGTGCATCCTCGGTCCGTAGGTATTAAATATACGCATGACTTTGATGTCGACATTGTGCTGCCTGTAGTAGTCAAAGAACAGTGTCTCAGCGACACGCTTGCCCTCGTCGTAACAGGACCGGATACCGATTGTATTAACACATCCTCGATAGGATTCCGGCTGCGGATGAATCTCCGGATCTCCGTAAACCTCGCTCGTACTCGCCTGCAAAATCCTCGCCTTCGTCCGCTTTGCCAATCCAAGCATGTTCATTGCACCGTAAACACTTGTTTTGGTTGTTTTGATCGGATTATATTGGTAATGGATCGGGCTGGCCGGGCAGGCAAGATTATAAATCTGATCCACCTCCACATACAGCGGCTGAGTCACATCATGCCTGATAAACTCAAAATTGGGATCTCCCATCAGTCCCGCAATGTTTTCCTTTGCGCCCGTGAAAAGGTTGTCCACACAAATAACGTCGTTTCCCTCTGCCACAAGCCGTTCACATAGATGGGAGCCTAGAAAGCCCGCTCCTCCTGTCACAAGTACCCTGTTCATCCTATTTTTCTCTCTTTCCTACTCCGATTTGATAATATTCAAAACCTTCCTGACGCATTCTCTTTTTGTCGTATTGATTTCTTCCGTCAAAAATAATCGGATTCTTGAGTACGCGTTTAATCTCCTCCATATCCGGACTTCTGAACTCCTTCCACTCCGTCACAAGAATGAGCGCATCCGCTCCCTTCAGCGCCTCATATTTGCTTTCGGCATAGGAAACCAGCTCATTTTCCCTCAGATAACAGCGCTTCGCCTCCTCTATCGCCTTTGGATCATAGGCTATGATTCTGGCACCGTGCACCGTCAGTTCATTGATAATTGTAATCGCCGCCGACTCCCGCATATCATCCGTATCCGGCTTAAAGGAAAGTCCCCACACCGCAAACGTAAGCCCTGTCAGATCCTCACCAAAGCGCGCCTCAACCTTTTGAGGAATGACAAGCTTCTGGCGCTTATTCACCGCCTCCACCGATTCCAAAAGCTGCGGCTCATAGCCGTACTGATGACTCGTCCGAATCAGCGCCTGTACATCCTTCGGAAAGCAGCTCCCGCCATATCCGCAGCCTGCATAGATAAAATGGTAGCCGATACGCTGGTCGCTCCCGATCCCGCGGCGTACCTTATTGACATCGGCACCGACCATATCGCAAATGTTTGAGATTTCATTCATAAAAGAAATTTTCGTCGCAAGCATTGCATTTGCCGTATATTTTGTCATTTCCGCACTCGCGATATCCATAATAATAAAATTTTCCGTATTGCGGATATAGGGCATGTAAAGCTCCTGCATCACCTCCGCTGCCTTGGAATTGCTGACTCCGATGACAATTCTGTCCGGACGCATACAGTCCGCAACAGCTGTTCCCTCCTTTAAAAATTCGGGATTGGAAATAATATCGAAGGTCAAGTCGCTTTTGCGCTTCTTCAGCTCCGCCTGCACCGCTTCCTTTACCTTTCTAGCCGTTCCGACAGGCACTGTCGACTTGTCTACAACATACATGTGATGCTCCATAAACTGACCGATGCTCTTAGCAACTTCGAGTACATAATGCAGATCGGCGCTTCCGTCCTCTCCCATCGGTGTACCGACCGCGATAAAGCAGATATCTGCATATTTCAATGCCTCTGCAATGTTCGTCGTAAATCTCAGATGTCCATATGCATAATTGCGCTTTACCATTTCCTCAAGTCCCGGCTCATAGATCGGAACTACACCTTCTTTTAAGCGCTCGATTTTCTTTTCGTCCACATCTACGCACCAGACATCATTTCCCATATCTGAAAAACACGTGCCTGTTACTAATCCGACATAGCCAGTACCTACAACCGCTACCTTCATCTATCTGTCCTCTTTTCAAATAGTTAGTATTCCTGCCTCCGGAAACCGAAGCTCCCGATTCCTAAGTATACCAAAATTCACAATAATAGACAAGACCTGTTCACTTTCTGTGTACCCGCACGGTTTTCTTTGCGGCACTCCTCCTGTATAAGCACAGGCACAGCCATAAAAACAGCAGCATCAGCAAAGCGCCGGTACAGTCAATCAGCACATCCGTATTGCTTCCGTGCCGACCGCTCACACCGGTCTGGTACCACTCGTCAAAAATGGCAACGAACAGTACAAGCAGCTCTGTTATGAGAAAGGTCCAGCCCGCCTTCAGCCTGCGGCAGTATAAAAATACCGCCGCACTGAGCGCAAGAAGTGCATATTCCGTCATATGCGCGCCTTTTCTCACATAGAGCTCATAGCTGTCCGCTGCGGCTGCCACTTCCTCATAGGTCATATCAAGTGAAAACATCCGATTGATAATTCGTACTATTTTTTCCGTTACGATTCCGCTCAAATTGGCGGAAATCTCTCCGGTATCCGATGAAAATCCGAAAATAACCAGCAGCATGACAGCCATCGGCAAAAGCTGAATTCCAACCAAGGCTGCCCGGCTGAAAAACAGGCTCCACGCGTTGCTGTAGCCTCCCGGATGTGATGCCAGATGGAGCAGTGTTTCCTCTCTCGCACGCCGTCTGAGGGCAAGCAGGCTATAATAAAACAATACAAATACAAGATAACCTGCAAAGGCTCCGATTGTATTCAGCAAAATATCATCAAGCTCAAAAAATCCGCGGGCCGTAAGCAATTGGGTAAGCTCTATCAACATGCTCGTAATAAATGCCATCAGTACAAGGCTCCACCATTGTCTGAAAAATCTCCACAGCACAGGCACCAGAATTCCAAACGGAAGAAACAGTAATATATTTTCCACGGCATTCAGGCCCAGCCTGCCATTTCTAATCAATGTACTGAACAGCACAAGATTGACATAGCCGGTCCTGCTGCCTGCCTCTCTCCCGGAAAGCGTGAGCGAAATCAAATAGGAAAAATAGATACTGAATACTGTAAAAACACAGATCCGAAAACAAATGAGCCAAAACGGATATCTGCTCTGTTTCTTTTTTTTTCTGACCGCATTTGCCAAAACAGCGGCAGCCGTATAAAAAGCGGCGCCTGCCATCCCGAATGACAGCGCCTGCTCCCAATACACCTGAAACGCCTCCCATATATCCTTTAAAGCCGAAAACAGCATAATATTCTCCTCTGTGGCGATAAATTTTCCAGAACACTCTTTTGAATTATTATTGTTCCCACATTGATAGATTAATCATACCATCGCGGCATCCGTCACGCAATCACCTGCTTATTTTTTGTTTCCTTGAGCAGAACGTTTGCCTATGCAACCTCGTGCCTAGTGCAGATGACAAGATTATTCCTATGCAGAAAAAGCGGAGTCGGCAATCAACCGGCTCCAACTCCTAGACACGCTGGCATTTCTTAATCTTTTTCACCTCATACATCCTGCGATCGGCTTCTTCAATCGCCTCCTCAAGCTCTGACTGCCGTTCCGGCTTTGTGAGATAAATGCCGATACTGGCTGATATTTGGTAAGAGAGCTTGTGGCTCTCGTTATAGCTTTTCATTTCCTCAAGGATTCTGCTCCGGTAGTTCTCCGCCCTATCTTCAGATACATTTGAACTCAGTATAACAAATTCATCGCCGCCGTAACGCATTATAATTTCCCCGTGATGCTTGCAGCGCTTCAAAATTCCTGAAACAGTCTTGATAAAGCGATCACCCTCATCGTGGCCATATGTATCATTTACACACTTTAAACCATCCAGATCCAGAAATAAAAGCATGGCAATCTGATTTTTTTGAATGCATTCCCGCCATACATAGCCTCCATACTTGTGAAAGCCAGCACGATTGTACAGTCCGGTTAGGTTATCATAGATCCAGATAGAATTCAATTTTTTAATCATTGCACGCAGTAAATATTGTTCCCGAATTGTCTCAATTGCATTACCGATATTCATTGTCCATGTATAAAAAAGCTGATTTTCAAATGGAAATATGCTATTCCCAATGATACAATAGCCAAAGCAGCGGTCTCGATAATGCAGCGGAGATACCGTATAAATATTTTTCCCGGATAGATTTTCCTTTAAATCCGCAATCAGAATTCCAAGGTTAATTTCACACTGCTCAATAAATTTGCTGTCGGCATATCCAAATACAAGCTCACAGTCTGTTCCGTAACCTTCGCGAAGGTAATTGTTACTTTTATCAGACAATTCATATAAGTCGACATCCTTAGGATATCCTTCCCACTCCCTGCAAAGCAGCAGATGAAAACTCTCACATCCGATATGCTGTACATATTTTTTCATTGCTTGTTTCAGACCGCCAAGCGTTTCCACCGTTGTCAACTCGATTGCCATTTCGCGAGTTTCCTGCATAAATCGCTCAGTACTTTCTTCCTTCTGAAAATGACTTTTTCGAAACTTAACGTTATCGATAATATCACTACAGACACAGCCGCAGCTTTCCCGCTTCATTAGCTTGGTCTCCAGAATATAAGTATCTCCTTTTTCGATTTCACACAGCCCCCCGACCAACTTCCTGCACGCTAAATAGCCTGATTTATATTGCTCTCTTGCCACACTTGTCAGGCGAGGCTCGAAATAGCGGGCAGAGGTCTCATCGTCAAAACCGGATATGGCAACCTGTTCCGGCACAAGTATTCCCTTCTCTTGCAGATAGACATAGACACCTGTTGCCATGACGTCGTTAGAAGAAATGATTGCATCCGGAAGCTCCGATTCCGTCTCAAGAAAATACTCTGCAGCTGCTTTACCGCTTTCCTTAAGATAATTCCCTATAAAAATTCGCTTTTTCTCCACGGGAATTCCATTTTCGAAAAGCACCTCCCTGTAAGCCTCCAGGCGCTCACGCGCCTCTGCATTATCGAGCGGACCTGTGATAAAATCAATGCGTCTAAAGCCGTGATCCAAGACAAAGTGACTCACGACCTGCTTCATTGCCGTCTTATTATCAATCATGACATTGTACATGTCAGGATGATAGTATTCCAGACTAACTGCAGGCGTACCAGACCTTACAATCCGATCTGATAGGTGAGAAAGCAACTCTCCTGAGCCAATCGTGCTATTGACTAAAATGACACCATCAAATTCCGAAAAATGGGGCAAATTAAAGATATTATATTCACCCACATCATGGAGGATCGACTTTTCATAACGCCGTTCGCATGTAAAAAAGAATACATTACAGTTATTCTCCACCGCGCAATCTCTGATACCATCGGTCACCTCTGTAATCGTATTGATCGTAAGCCCGGCCACAAGCACCGCAATATTTTTCATTTTGTTTCACCCCTGTAACAAATGAAATACCCGTCAATATTCTCCATTACTATTTTTTATTGTATAAACTCATTGTACCATACTATTTTTACAACTGCCACAGAAAATCATTTTTCTGTCGCCTCCACATATTCCTTGCTGCCAAGCTCCTCCCACGCGTGCTTGTCTCCCCGGATCACTTCCTTTGTCTGCATGTTTACGGCATAAAAGTCCATAATCCCAGTCTGAACGACATTACCTGTTTCGTCGAGCAGCTCTTTATACTGCACAAACACCTGACATTTTCCGTTTTGGGATTCTCCGTTATAGACTGCCGTGATGCTGATCTGCCGGTCAGGTGTATCCCCGAACACACCCTCTCCCTTATAAAGTATACCGTAAAAATTGCCCTTTGCATTATAGGTCGTCAGATATTTGTAACCCTCCTGCTCAAATACCGAATCGTACAGACATTTGTAAGCCCCCTCCGGTGTCGTCACGTCATCTTCAAGGTTTTTCTTTAATTCTCCCTCAAGCCGCTCCTTTTCTTCCTGAGCAGCTTCGAGTTCGGCGGCAATCTCCTCCCTCTTTTTCTCAAGCTGCTTCGTTTTATCCTTCACCGGATATTCTGCGTTTGACAATACATCCGCTTTTTCACTCTGTTCTTCCGAAAATCTCTGTTCCTCCTGTTCTTTCTTCAAGCGCTGCTGCTCCTTCTCATATTCCTGCCTCGCTTTCCTGTCAGCTTCTTTCAGCTCGCCGCTCCGGCTCTTCACAAGAAAGAACACCCCAAACAGCAGATTCAGCAAAAGAACCGCAATCGCCAAAGCCATCTGCAAGTATACGACTGTCCTGCGCCGCCCGCTCTGCTCTGCCACGTCTTTGTTTGCCAGAGACACAATCACTGCGCCGCATAAAATAATCAGCAATACGAAAATAATCCAAAACACCATAAAATCCCTGCCCTTTCCAAATATACCGGTATATATGGCAGCCCGGCTCTTTATTTCAATAGGAATTCCGCCGCGTTGTCCGTTGCACTGTTTTCTCCGATGTAAATGATAAATTTGCCCTTCTCACTCTTAAAATGGTCCTCCGCCGTCGTAAAGCGCAGCATGTTCTCTGTAATCGTGAATTCCACTGTCTTCCTTTCACCGGGTGCAAGTGTGATTTTGGAAAAGCCCTTCAGCTCACGGATCGGACGCACAACACTGCCGCATAAATCTCTTACGTAAAGCTGTACCGTCTCCGTCCCCTCACGGCGGCCGGTATTTTTCACGTCTACACAAGCAGTAATCGAATCTTCGTCCGTCTCTTTAGAAAGCACATTTTTAGAAAGATGCACCTTGGAATAAGAAAACTCCGTATAGGAGAGCCCATAGCCAAACGGATAGAGTGCCTCTACCGGCGCATCCAGGTATTTTGACTGGAAACGATTTTTCTTATTTCCGTCATAAGGTCTGCCCGTAGAAAAATGGTTGTAGGACAACGGTACCTGGCCGACGGAATACGGGAAACACATCGAAAGCCGACCGCTCGGCTCCTTCGTTCCGAATAACAAATCGCAAACCGCATGGCCGCCCTCCGTTCCCGGAAGCCAGGCAGCCATGACCGCTTTCGCCTGTTTTGTCACCTCTCTGATATCAAGCGGACGCCCATGAAACAGGACAACCACAATGTTGTCATTGACCTTGCCTACTTCCTTCAGCAGTTTGCGCTGCATCCTTGGAAGCCTGATATTCGTACGGCTTCCGCCCTCGCCGGTATGATAGGCATGCTCGCCGAGCGCCAGTACGACGATATCCGCATTCTCAGCCTCCCTGACCGCCGCCTCCAGTAAACGTTCCTCAGAAAAAGTCCGTTCTTCTTTAACAAGGCCATTGAAGCCGTACAGCTTCTCGTTCTTCTCAAACAGATAACAGCCCTGTGCAAAGGTAATCGTATCGTTCGGTGCCAGATTAAGGAGACCGTCCTTTACCGATATGGTGTCCTTTTCCTCGGAGCACAGTGACCAAGCACCATACAGGCGTTTTTGCGTCACATACGGCCCGATGAATGCAATTCTCTTTCCTTCCTTCGGAAGCGGAAGAAGCTTTCCTTTATTTTTCAATAATACCATCGAAGAAACCGCCGCTTCTCTTGCAAGCATCCGGTGTTCCTCGCAAAGAATCGTTTCCTTTGCTTTTTGCTCATTCGCAAACCTGTATGGATTTTCAAACAGGCCCAATTTATTTTTAAGTTCCAATACCCTCAGTACCGCCTCATCAAGCAGTTCCTCTCCGATCGTCCCATCCAGAATAAGTGCCTTCAAATTACCGACATAGGAATTCGTACACATGTCGATATCGACACCGGCATGAAGAGCCAGCCTGGCTGCCTCTTTCTTATCCTCGGCAATTCCATGCAGAACAAGCTCCTCAATTGCTGCCCAATCGGAGATCAGCACACCTTCAAAGCCCATCTCTTTTCTTAAGATTTCCC
>JASGGU010000096.1:0-12424 GCA_047602645.1 Lachnospiraceae bacterium
GTACTTTGCCGTATACGGCACCGCTCGCGCGCGAAGAGTCTGCAAGCAGACTCTTTATATAGGAGGTGGGATCGCTTATGGATTACATTATTGAGATGCTGCATATCACGAAAGAGTTTCCCGGCATCATCGCAAACGATGACATTACCCTGCAGGTAAAGAAAGGGGAAATTCATGCCCTTCTCGGTGAGAACGGTGCCGGAAAATCCACATTAATGAGTGTGCTCTTCGGGTTATACCAGCCGGAACATGGTAGCATCAAAATTAAAGGAGAGGAGAAAAAAATCAACGGTCCGATGGATGCTAACACATTGGGAATCGGCATGGTGCATCAGCATTTCAAGCTTGTACATAATTTTACGGTTCTGCAGAATATCGTTTTGGGCGTGGAAACTGTAAATAAGGGGTTTCTACAAATGGATGAGGCACGTAAAAAAATCGTCGCTCTTTCGGAGCAGTACGGTCTTTACGTGGATCCTGATGCATTGATCGAAGATATTACCGTAGGTATGCAGCAGCGAGTCGAAATTCTCAAAATGCTTTATCGGGAAAATGAAATTTTAATTTTTGACGAACCTACCGCCGTGCTGACACCGCAGGAAATCGACGAATTGATGGAGATCATGAAAGGACTTGTCAAAGAAGGCAAATCTATCCTTTTCATTACACACAAGCTCAATGAAATCAAAGCGGTTGCTGACCGCTGTACGGTCTTAAGACGCGGCAAGTATATCGGTACTGTTACCGTTGCAGAGACGTCAAAGGAACAGATGTCGGAAATGATGGTCGGCCGTAAAGTCAATCTTTCGATTGTAAAAAAAGCCGCTAATCCAAAGGAAGTTGTTCTTGAGGTCAAGCATCTTTGTGTAAAGTCTCATCATGAGGGACACACCAAGGATGTCGTCTCTGACGTCAGCTTTCAGGTGCGCAAGGGAGAAATCGTCTGCATTGCAGGTATTGACGGAAACGGACAGACAGAGCTCGTTCAGGCCGTCACCGGCCTCGGGGATACGACATCGGGTTCTATCGAGATCAACGGAGAGGATGTTACGAAAAAATCTATCCGTTACAGAAATACACAAGGAATGTCACATATTCCGGAGGATCGGCACAGATTTGGCCTCGTTCTCGATTATAACCTCGCCTACAATCTCGTTTTAAAACAATATTTCACAAAGGATTTTCAGACGGGAGGCTTTTTAAAACGGGATAAAATCCGGGAACACTCTGAGCTTTTAATCGAGCAATTCGATATCCGAAGCGGCGAAGGCAGTGATACCGTCACACGAAGTATGTCCGGCGGCAATCAGCAGAAGGCCATTCTCGCACGGGAAATTTCGATGAATCCTCAAATATTGCTTGCCGTTCAGCCTACCCGCGGTCTGGATGTCGGTGCGATTGAATATATCCACAATCAGCTTATCAGCCAGCGCGACCATGATTCTGCAATTCTGCTCGTTTCTCTGGAGCTGGACGAGGTCATGAATTTGAGCGACCGTATTCTCGTTATATTTGAAGGAAAAATAGTTGCGGATATTAATCCGAAGGATATTACAATCCAAGAGCTTGGATTATATATGGCGGGCAGCTCGCCCGATGCTGCAGCAGATCAAAATACGGAAGGAGAAATGAGCGATGAAAAATAAATCAGGAAAAAATTATGTCGGCGTCCTCTCCTCTTTATTTGCAATTGTAATAGGCCTGTTAGTAGGTCTTCTCGTATTGCTGCTCTGCAATCCGAGGCAGGCGCTGCCGGGCTTTGCCACAATTTTGACAGGTGCCTTAACACATGGGCTCAAGGGGGTCGGACAAGTATTCTATTATGCCACGCCAATCATCCTGACGGGCCTTTCTGTGGGGTTCGCCTTTAAGACCGGTCTTTTTAATATCGGCTCCTCCGGACAGTTTATCGTCGGCGGCTTCGGCGCCGTTTATGTCGGCATTATGATGAAAAACCTCGGCAGCATCCACTGGATAGCAGCCCTTTTCGCTTCCATCCTCTTTGGGGCAATCTGGGGAGTGCTTCCCGGTATATTAAAAGCATACTTCAACGTGAGTGAGGTCATTTCCTCCATTATGATGAATTACATCGGTATGTATCTTGTCAACTGGACAGTAAAAAGCACGAAACCGCTGTTTAACAATCTGCGTAACGAGTCGCATCCCGTTGCCTCAACCGCTAATATACCGAATATGGGACTGAACAAAATTTTTCCTGATTCCAGCGTAAACGGCGGAATCATCCTTGCAATCATGATGGTCATCATCATTTATATTGTCTTGTACCGTACCACCTTCGGATATGAATTGCAGGCATGCGGTTTTAACCGCGACGCCAGCAAATTTGCCGGTATTAATGAAAAGCGCGGTATTGTACTCTCAATGACAATTGCGGGTGCAATTTCCGGCATGGCGGGCGGCCTTTTATATCTTGCAGGCACGGGAAAACATATTGAAATCGTGGATACGATCGCAGATGAGGGCTTCACCGGTATTTCTGTGGCAATGCTCGGTCTGTCTCATCCGATCGGCGTACTGCTTTCCGGTATTTTCATCGCTTATCTGACTGCCGGCGGATTTTACCTGCAGCTTTATGAATTTTCAACAGAAATCATCGATATCATCATTGCCGTAATCATCTACTTCAGCGCCTTCTCGCTCATCATCAAAACCTTTATTGTGAAGAACCGGATAAAACGAGCGGAAAAGGAATCAGAAACTTTACCAAAACCCGGGATAAATGAGAAAGGAGGGGAGTGAGCGTTATGGAAGTCATTTATTTTATATTTCAACAGATGATGTTTTTTACAATTCCCCTGCTGATCGTAGCACTTGGCGGCATGTTCTCCGAGCGAAGCGGTGTTGTCAACATTGCGTTAGAGGGCATTATGACCATGGGCGCGTTTTGCAGCATCCTGTTTTTGAATCTGACCGGGGGCAAAATGAGCGGTCAGGGACAGCTCTTGATTGCGATTTTAATTGCAATGCTCTCCGGTATGATTTTCTCATTGTTCCATGCTTACGCGGCAATCCATATGAAAGCTGATCAGGTTATTTCCGGCACAGCACTCAACATGTTTGCTCCGGCTTTTTCCATCTTCGTTGCCCGCGTCATTCAGGGTGTACAGCAGATTCAGTTTGTCAATACCTTTCGTATTACTTCTGTTCCGCTGCTCGGCAATATTCCGTTCCTTGGACCCCTTCTGTTCCGTAATACATATATTACAACTTATATCGGCATCGCAATCCTGATTATTTCCTGGATTGTGATGTATAAAATGCGTTTCGGACTGAGACTTCGTGCCTGCGGCGAACATCCGCAGGCAGCAGACAGTGCCGGCATCAACGTATACAAGATGCAATATGCAGGCGTTCTGATTTCCGGTGCACTCGGCGGGCTTGGCGGGCTCGTCTTTGTTGTCCCCACGTCAACGAATTTTAATGCAACGGTGAGCGGTTATGGTTTTCTCGCACTTGCGGTGTTGATTTTTGGTCAGTGGAAGCCATGGAAAATTATGTGGGCTTCTCTGTTTTTCGGTCTGATGAAAGCAATCGCTTCGGCTTATTCAGGCATCCCGTTCCTGGCTGCATTGAATATCCCAAGTTACCTGTATAAAATGATTCCCTATATTGCAACGCTGATTGTTCTGGTCTTTACATCCAAGGACAGCCATGCGCCGAAGGCTTCAGGCGTTCCCTACGACAAAGGTGCCAGGTAACGTTCTTTTATGTAATAGACGCACTTTCCCGGTACAGAACAAAAGTGTGCTTCGCCTGCTCTCGCGATCATATACTACGGCTGCACAACTTTTGTTCCGCGCGCGCAGCTGCGCATAAAATTTTATTAGATAGGAAATTCCTCCGAATTTCCTATCTAATAAAAAATGTCTGCTCTCTCATTCATGAGGGGGCAGACATTTTTTCGTGCCGAACACAGGCAGCATAGCTTTTATTCTCTTATTCTTTTGATATGTAGAAAATACCGATTGCATCCGGCCCGGAATAGGTTCCGACTACGGAGCCCATACAGACATTCGCAAGAATGTTCTTCACACCATCCTCCTCAAGTGCCTCCCAAAGTGCCTCTCCGCGGCTTTGCGCATCCGCATGGCCGACAAGCACCGGAAGTCCTTCCTCCTGCTTAAGCGTCGCCATTTTTTCCCGCAGCCACTTAATTGCTGACTTCTTGCCCTTTGCTTTATCCGCTATCTCAATTTTTCCGTTGACAAGTGTAACAATTGGATGCAGATTCAGCACACCGCCGATAAAAGCAACTGTCGGCGAGATTCTGCCGCCCTTCTTTACATAGTCAAGGGTATCTAATACAACATACAGCCGCAGCCGTGGAATATAAGAATTCAACGTGTTCGTGATTTCCTGCACGCTTGCCCCTTCATCACGCAGTCCTGCTGCAATCGTGACAAGCAGGCCGAGTGCGCTTGCGACATTCAATGAATCAATTACCGTAATGCGGTCCGAATCCAATGTCTCCTTGGCAATGACTGCCGACTGATAAGTTCCGCTCAATTCCTTGGAAATATGAATGCTGATGATCTCATCGCCCGCATCCAGATACTCCTGAAATTTTTTCTCAAATTCATAGGGATTCACCTGTGCCGTCTTCGGTAATTCGCTGGAAGAAACAAGCTTTTTATAAAATTCCGCGTCGGAAATATCAATTCCGCTCTTGTAGGAATGATCGCCAAAGCTTACGGTCAATGCCATCACATCGACGTTTAACGCCTTCGCTCTTTCCGAGGAGATGTCGCTGGTACTGTCTGTAATAATCCTGATCATGATAATATCCCTTTCCTCATATGACATAGTTTTGTAAACTACTTCTTGTTTTTCTTATATCAGTCTACGGGTTTTCTACCTTCCCGTCAATACTTTTTTCCATATTTATTGAGAAAAAATCAATCTTTCCGATTAAATATTTAGCCATGGGGTATCCCACCGATATTTTTCCATATTCACATGTCCATCCACAAATTCAATTCCATCCGCCTCAAGCATTTCCTTCTGCCTGTCCGGTCCGCCAAAAGCAAAGCCGGGTGCTGTGCAACCATCCTTTGTGACGACTCTGTAGCATGGAATATCATTGGAATCCGGATTGACATGCAGTGCATAACCCACAACTCTCGACCAGCGCTTATTTCCTGCCAGACATGCCACCTGTCCATAGGATGCTACCGTACCCCTGGGAATTTTACGTACAACATCATAAATCAGTTGAAATGTATTTTTTTCTTTGCACATTTTAAAAACCTCCGGGCTTGCGGTTGCCTGCTGCCCTCTGATTGTGTTAAAGTAACTATATGCATTATAACAGTTTGTTTTGCAAATGAAAATGGAAATTTTGAGGAATCGCGGAGGCACAAATGAAAGCATGCATGACATTGCATTTAAAAAAATTCGGAATTTTCTATGGTACGGGCCTTCTTTCCGCCCTGCTTTTTATTCTTATTTACGGTACTGCTATCCTGAATCCGTCCTATACGGACTGGCTGATGGCAGGCGGTGATCTCTCTCAGCACTTTTTAGGATTTGCCCTGTATGCGGATGCCCCCTGGCAGCTTCAAATAGGCATGATGAATACCGCCGCCTATCCGTTCAGCGAATCTGTCATATTTACGGATTCCATTCCTCTCGCCGCAGTAATCGGAAAGCTGTTCGCGCCGCTCTGCTCCGAAAGTTTTCAATATTTCGGAATTTGGGGAATCCTCTGCTTTACACTGCAGGGTGTTCTTTCCTGCTTTCTTCTAAAAAAATATACTAATAAAACTGCTCTGCTGCTTCCGGCAAGCCTGCTTTTTGTACTTTCACCGATTCTGCTCAGAAGAATGTTCTGGCACACCTCACTCGCTTCTCATTTTTTAATTCTGATCGCACTGATTCTGATTGTCTATCAAAAAGATTACTTCTTAAATATCCGCCGCGCATGTATCACCTGGGGAATGCTCGGTGCATTATGTGTCTTTGTCCACATCTACTTTCTGGCAATATGCGGGATTCTCCTGGTTTGCTTTATGCTCTGCTACCTATTGGAAACATCCTTGATCCCTTTTCGAAAACGGATTTTTTATACGCTGCTTCCGCTCTCCTTCTATGCATGTGCCTCTGTGTTTTCCATATGGATGCTCGGCGGTTTTTCCTCCGGCATGGATGACGGCGCACCCGGCCTTGGCTACTACAGCTTTAACTTTAACGGTTTTTTTAACCCGCAGGACTGGTCCGGGCTTTTGCAAAATTTCCCGCTCTACGCCGACGGCCAATATGAAGGCTTTGCTTATTTAGGTCTCGGGGGCATCCTATTACTTATGACTGCCTTGTTTCTGTCCTTGCTTGCGATTTATCCGGCGCTTGAACGGCCGCGGCAACTTTTTAAAAATTTCGGTGCTCTGATCGGCGCACATAAACGATGGGTTGTCTATACAGTCACTTTTTTGCTGATTCTGCTCGCCGCAGGCTCAAACGAGCTGTCCTTAGGCTCCAAGCTTCTTGTAAAACTGACACTGCCCGAAACACTTCTCAGTCTTTGGGATGTTTTTCGCTCGAGCGGGCGGCTGATCTGGCCTGCAGTTTATATGCTGCTGCTGTTTGGCATGATTGTCTGCATAAGAAAGCTTCCTTCACGCGCCGTTGTTCTTCTGCTTATCACCTGCCTTTCTCTTCAGCTTATCGATCTGAAGGACATGCTTTCTGAAAAGCGTCAAGAATTTGCCTCTGTCAAAACATTCGATAGCTGTCTATCTGACACCTTCTGGCGTGATATTTTAAACAAGCGGAATTTGAGTCATATCGTCTTTTATGATAAGGAAAATTTATCTCAGGAACAGCTATATGCCTTTACCTGGTACGCCGTTCAAAATGACCTGACAATCAATGATTTTTATTTTGCGCGCGCACTTTCTTATCCGGTTAAGGCTGTTGCAGAGGATTTTTATGCACATCCTGATGATCATACGCTGTACATCATGACCTATGACTCGTATGAGGCTTACCAGCATTATGATCTCTCTTATTATACGTTTGACGGATTTATCATCGGCTTGAAAACCTCTATCTGATCGCTGCCGGGAAGTGATCGCCAAACTGTTGTTAAACAGCAATCATGAGATGTGTTACCGGAACATTTTTCTTGACTTCACCTATCAGACTGTTATAATAACATTAGTAATTTTTACTGATTTTGAAAGAGAGGATTTTTTATGGACTTAAATGTACTCAGGAATCTGTCGTATGGTGTTTATGTCGTTTCGACGCTGGATCAGGAGAGGCCGACCGGCTGTATTGCAAACAGCATCATGCAGATCACTTCTACTCCTGTCACTGTCGCGGTCAGCATGAACCACGATAACTATACAAATAGCTGCATCAAGGCTTCCGGTACTTTTGCGGTATCGATTCTTACGGTAGACAGTGATCCCGGTCTGATCGGCAGATTCGGGTTTCAGTCGGGAAAGGATCATGATAAATTTGACGGACTTTCATTTGAAACCGCGGCCGGTCTGCCCGTAATACAGGATTCCTGCGGCTATATGACGTTTCAGGTGATTGACTCCGTGGAAACCTCCACTCATACAATCTTTATCGGCGAACTGACGGGCTGCAGCGTGCTTGAGAATCTGGATCCGATGACCTATTCCTATTATCATAATGTTGTCAAGGGAAAAAGCCCGAAAAATGCACCGACCTATATTCCCTCCCTAGACGGAAATGAAACAGCTTCCGATGTTCTTGAAAAGAAGCCGATCTACAAATGCAGCGTCTGCGGCTACGAATATGACAATGATATCCCATTTGATGAGCTTCCCGACGATTATGTATGCCCGATCTGCAAACAACCGAAATCTGTTTTCGTCAAACTTTAAATTGACGGCTGACCTGTTACGATTATCACATACACATACTACAGCCTGTTTTGGTTGCCGCACAGCCGCCGAGAGCAGTCTCACGCAAAGCTTCCGGCATACTCTTTCCAACCTTAAGCATCGCTTCCGCCATCTCATCAAACGGGACGGTATGGATAATACCGCTTAAGGAAAGCTGTGCGCTTGCAAATGCATTGGATACACCGATCACATTTCGGCTCTGACAAGGCGCTTCCACAAGTCCGCCAATCGGGTCGCACACCATTCCGAGAAGATTGGAGAGGGCAAATGCCGACGCATTCAGGCACATTTGAGGCGTACCGGAAAGCAGCTCAACAATCAGGGATGCGGCCATCGCCGATGCGGTTCCTACCTCGGCCTGACAGCCGGCCTCCGCACCCGCCACACTTGCATTCCGTGTTATGAGATAGCCGATCGCTCCGGCATTCAGCATTCCTTTTAAAAGCTGTTCCTCTGAAAAACCAAATGCATCCTCCAGTCCGAACAATACACCCGGCAGTACTCCGGCAGAGCCTGCGGTCGGTGCCGCAACAATCAGACCCATGGAGGCATTGACTTCCAGTACGGACATCGCATAACAGATCGCACGGCTCATCGCTTTTCCGCATAAATTTGTATGCTCCGCCGCGTAGTCCGCCGCTTTTTTTGCATTACCGCTGATCAGACCACCATTCGTTTGGATTTCCTGTTTCAGCGCTTTACTTGCGGATGCCCGCATAATTTTCAAACTCCGTTTTAACTTTTTCAGCACTTCTTTTTCGCTCAGTCTTCCATGCTCCGTTTCACGCACAAGCATGATCTCCGAGATTGGCTGCTTTCTATTTTTACATTCTTCTAATAAATCAAGTCCTGACTGAATTTCCATGGATTCGCCCTCTTTGTACGTTTTCTGATCTAAGACCACCCCTGCAGCAGCATAACGCTATGAACATTACCGAGCTTTTGCATTTCCTCTAAAATATCCTCCGGTATCTGCTCGTCCGCCTCCATGACAGTATAGGCAATTTTCCCCTTTTCCTCCCGGTACATGCGCATAAACGCGATATTCACCTGCCGCTTGCTGAGAATCGCCGTGAGGCCGGCAATAATCCCCGGAACATCCTCCTGTTTTACGATGATCGTGCTGTATTCGCCGGTAAAATCAACATCGATTCCATTGATGCGCACGATCCGGATTTTACCGCCTCCGACGGATTGCCCCCTGATCGACATCTGTTTCCCCTGTGCACCCGTAAGAAAAATATCAACCGTATTTGGGTGGTCCGTCTTTGTTTTTTCATCCACCTGAAATAGAAACTTAAGGCCTTCCGCCCCGGCAACGGCAAACGAATCCCTAATACGCTCGTCATCCGGCTTAAAACCCAGGATACCGCCAAGCAGCGCCTTATCCGTGCCATGTCCGCGATAGGTCTTTGAAAAGGATCCATATAATATAAATTGTACTCTTTTCGGCGTATCAAGAAACAGATTTCTTGCAAGCAGCGCAATCGAAGCAGCGCCCGCGGTATGGGAACTTGACGGCCCAATCATATTCGGACCAATTACATCAAATAAACTGATAAACTCCATTGCCCTGCCTCCCTTTCAGAAAATCTCTTTCTCATTTAATCAAACCATGATTATCCATAAAAATCAAGCGGTAACGTATACTCCCGCTCTAACAGTTCTTCACAAATTTCCTTATGGAGCAGTTCAAAAGGAAGGATTTTTAACAGCTTTTCCACCAGCTTCTGCTTATTCAAGCCGGATACTCTTCCAAGTCCATTTCGCTTTATAATGGCAATCAGTTCATTTCGCCACAAAAGCCGAAGCTGGCTTTTCAGCTTTGCTTCAGGATTTGGTTTCGCCTCTCTTATGAGCACAAGCTCCGTATGTTTGTCCTTATATTGCTTAATACAATAGATTCCCCAGAAATCCGGCAAATACTCCTGCATACGATCTGCATACTTCACGCCTGTCACAAGATAAACGGCATCGCAGTACAAATTATAATATTTTATCTGACCGGAAAGACGCTCCAGAGAATCCCGGTCACTCTTGATCTCAAAACCAGTCAGTTCTTCGGAAACCATAAACGCATCCGCCCTGCTGCGTCCAATATTGAATTCCTCAAAAATCCTGAGCCGCTTTCCCTGCATTTCGTAATAATCGAATAAAATCGTCCTCATGTCCCTGTCAAGCAGGTCATGCTTTCTGAGTATTTCTTCCGCCATCATTCTATCTTAGCCGCCGTATTCCCATTATTTTGGTACACTTTACTGCACTCATTGAATTTTGCAAACCGGCTTATGCAGTTCTCGATTGCTTTTTGAAGTCTTTTCGTTTGATTTACGTTTTCCTCATACCAGATATTTTTAACTGTCAAAGTGCTTGTCTTTTTATCGGCCACGGCCTCCACACGCCCGATAAGACGTTCTCCATAAAGTAGCGGCAATACATAAAACCCGTATTTTCGCTTAACGGCAGGCGTATAAATTTCCCAGGTATACGCAAAACCAAACAGGGCACAGATCAGCTTTCGATCCCACATCATACAATCCAGCGGGGCAATTAATTCACAGCGGGGTTTCCATTTTTTATTTTCCAGAACTTTCTCGATAATCAGCCGATCCTCCGAGCGGCAGAATAGAGAATCCTTCAATCCTTCCACTTTAATCTCAAGAATTTTCCCTTCATTAAGCAATTCTCTGCATATGTCATTTCTCTGCTGTGATTTCAATCCCCATATATTTAACCATGCGTCGGACGGACGGTTCCAAAGAAGTCCAACTGCCCCTATCCGCCGCAGAACGCGCCATTTCTGATGCTCTGCCTCATCTGCCAGAGGGTCCGGAGCACTAAGTAATTCGGCAGGCAAATGATGATCGGCAAGATCGTAATACTTTCTCGTACCTTTCTTGTGATGAATAATCAGTTCACCGGTGGAGTACAACTGCTCCAGTACCGAGCGGGCAGCATTGGAGCCGCCATTCCAATTACCACTCCAATGGATAGAAGAATGCCAGTTTATCTTTCCTTGTATGGGCAGTTCCTCAGAGCCTACCGGACCATAGGCTTTGATATGGTTTTTCGCTTGCTTTTCTAATGAGGCAAGTCCTTCAAATTGCAGACCGCCGACTCTGGCAGCTTTGCGATAACGCTCAAAATAAGGCCAATTTTCTGCCGGAATGATAGAGAGATTTTTATCGGGATAATCAACAAGTTTAAAGTCCTGATACAGCAGTTCATAAAGAGTTTGTTTTGTAAAGTTTTTAACGCGCGACTGCAGGGTAAGCTCTGCATTTTTGCCGCAGGAATCCACGGGGTCAAATTGAATACAGCCCGCCTGACGTATAAAATCAAGTGCGCCCTGTTTCCCGATAAATCTGTATTCGCCTAGCAGGCCCTGCTTAAGAAGTATCAATTGCCTTGCTTGTATGTTGGATAAAGTAATCATAGTTTTTCTCCGATCGGTCGAACTATATTATACCATTCATTACTTCTTCCATCAATCTCCATCAGGATAACATATCTTTTTTCATCGGACGCAGTCGGCATTTTACCTGGAAATAAGATGTGTTTTTAATGTATCTAATCTTTCAAGAATTATTTTTTTCAAGCTTGTCGGCTGAATGGAATAAATCATTTCACCATACGAGATAAAATAATCAGCGATAAAATCTTCTTCTCCTTTGTTATAAAAACCTCTCACATAGCATTTTCCGTTTTCGTGGTATAGCTCCATTGAGGGATAATGCTCTTTATGAAATAGATCCGCACCCTTAGGGGAAATACCCAACTCAAAATCAGTCGACATTTTATCCCGGAATAGCTCCTTCGGAGATATAAGAAATGAGGAAAGTGGTCTCGCCATATATTTATCGCAGATATGCACAGACTGAATTCTATCACAACGAAATACCTGCGGCCTTTTCATTTGAAAATTATACGCCGTAGCATACCATTGTCCGTAGGCAGATGTAATATTAAAAAATTGGACATCATACTTTTGATTACAATCTCTTTTTGTATACGAGACTTCGCATACATTTTCATCAATCGCCATGTTCAGGACGTCTTCTAAAAAACTGCATTCATTCTTATTTTGGTAACTCCCTAAGCTGAAAATCAATTCCATTTTCCGCAGCTTTTTAATTCGTTCTTCTGATATGCATCCCTCAAATTTTTGCTTTAGCCTTTGGACATTTAAATGAAACGGTGTAGATTGATAGGCGCTAAGTGTCTGCATAGAAAAATACAGAGCATAAACCTCATCAATTGTAAAAATAATAGGGGATAATAAGCGGTTAGGGAGTATCCCGTAGCCGCCGCCGCGCCCGGGCGATGAATATATAGGCATTCCGATTTCTTCTAAAGATTGCATATCCCGCAATGCCGTGCTTCTGGAAATAGAGTATCTGTCCATGATACTTTTAAGATTAAAGGATTTTTTATCATTGAGGTACCTCATCATGTCGTTGATCCGCTCTGATTTTTTCATTTTTATATCCATTCCTTTCGCTTCGCTCAGGCACAAAACGTAATGAAAA
>JASGGU010000097.1:0-12113 GCA_047602645.1 Lachnospiraceae bacterium
GTGCTCTGGGCTGATTGATTCATCCTTCAATTACAGTTTGCGGAAACTCAAGCAATAATTAGGCATACAAGAGACTTTTCCGCTAAATGGCAAGCAGGGCAAGTGTGCACACACTTGCCAACTTTGCAGATTTCCCTTGCGGTCAAATCTCAAAATTGCTTGTTGGGGTAGCCACCCCAAACCCGGCTAATGTTGCGTCATTTCGCTGTCGCTCATTCCTTGTTTCACTTCGGGCCAAGTTGGCCCGAAGTCCTAAAGTGCCACCAATTTTGCAAGGTGTCCTAATAACTTTGAGCACTGTTTCCATAGTTCATTATAGCCTTTTTGCAGTTCTGCAATTTCAGAGTGATAGGCATTATGAGCCTTTGCATACTTAGCAATTTGGGAAAGATTATTCACGCTTCGGCGTTGTAGTGATAGGATTTCTTTTACAGGCGCAAGGTCAACATTTACAGCATATCCGTCAATCATCATCTTGCGAATAAAAGCACTCTGATTTTGGCTGTTCACTTCTGCCATACGCTCCCGTATTGTCGCAAATTCGTCGTGGCTTACCATGATGTGAAGTCGTAAATCACGTTCTCTTTTCGGCATAATATTTCACCTCCGATTCAATCATTCTAGTGTTCTCTTTTCCTTTATTTCTTAGGACTATACATTGTCTGTTGGCTGTCTACCTCCTTTTTTTCTTCGAGCATAATACCGTCAATCACATCGGGGTTTAACATGCTCTTTTGGTCAAGTTCCCTCATGCGCTGCGCCTGTGAAAGTGATGGGGCCGATTGCTGGCCCTCGATTGCAACGGCGATATACCGTTGAACCTGCTTCACCGTCATTTTATTGCGCTCGGCAACAATCTCATTGGAGCGTTGCCCGTTCCCGGCCTGAACCGCCGCGCCCAAATCGCCGCGTGAACCTTGCTTCTTGATAGCGTCAAGTTGTATTTTCAGGGCTTTGGCCCTCTCGCTCGGCAAAATGCTCTCACGTTGGGTAGTGTTGTCCTCTACCATCTGTGTAATTGCCTGTTCGTCCGTCAGGTTGCGGACAATACAGGGCATGTTGATAAATCCGGCGAGTTCGCTTGCCATCTGGCGGCGGTGTCCTGAAATCATTTCATAGCCGCCATCCTCGCGGGGCCGGACAATCGCGGCCTGTGTTACGCCCTTGTCCTTGACGCTCTCCACCATTGCCGCCATTTCTTCATCTTTCCGCACTTGGAAAGGATGGTCTTTGAACGGGAAAAGCTCGGACAGACTGATATATACAATCTGTTCCTGTTCATCGGAGCGGGGGGCCTCCCTCGGTTCCGGGGGCTGTTCAGGCTCCGGGGCCGGGGCCTCCTGTGCGGCCTGTTTATCCTCTTGCGCCGCAGCCGCTTTTTCCGTTATAATCTTATCGAAAGATACAACATTGTCGGCGGTCATTTCCGGGGCCGGGGCCTCGCTGCCAGCCTCCAACGGTTCAGTAACAGGCGCGGCCTGTTCCTCTGCCGGCATTTCTGTTGCCGGTGCGGTTTTTGCATCGTCCGGCGTGTTCGGCTCATTTTTCGCCATGCGGTTTTACCTCCTTATTGATTTTCTGCATGAAAAAAGGGCCTAACTTTTCAGTCAGGCCCGGCGAGGATTGATAATCCCTCCTTTCCACTTCGGGCCAAGTTGGCCCGAAGTAACGGCTATCCGTCAAACAAAAACGCCGCCCCTTTGTCCAATAGGGCGGCGCATTGTGTAGGTTAGCTTGCCGTTTTCGGTTTTATTCTGTGTTGTACATTGTAAAAAGAAGTAAACCCGCCTTGTACATTCAACTGAATCGTCGTAAGTTTTTGATTAATAAAATTAACTGTTGCTCATATGCTTTTCACCGCCCATGTCAGGCTCTCCTTCTGCAGTGTGTAAAGCCGGTGGTATAAGCCTTGCTGCTCCATAAGCTGATCATGCATGCCTTCCTCGGCAATCCTTCCCTCCTTGAGTACAATGATTTTATCGCATTCTACTATGGATCTTAATTTGTGGGCAATAATCAGTACCGTTTTATTTTGGATAAGCGTCCCGATTGCTTCCTGAATTTTTGTTTCATTCTCAGGATCAATGGAGGCCGTGCTTTCATCCAGAAGAATAATCGGTGCATCCTTCAAAAATGCACGGGCAATTGACAGCCGCTGACGCTCGCCGCCGGATAGAGTCTTGCCGTTTTCGCCGATTACGGTTTCATACCCCTGCTGCAAACGCTCGATAAATTCATCGCAGCGGGCCAGCTTTGCGGCGGCAAGAACCTCTTCTCTTGTCGCATTCTCCCTGCCAATCTTAATATTGTTGAAAATAGTGTCGTTGAACAAAACCACATCCTGAAAAACGATAGCATAATTTTTAAGCAAAGTCTCCGGCGCAATCTCATTGACATTGACTCCCCCGATGGATACGTTTCCGCGCTGCACATCCCAAAAACGTGCGGCCAGTTTGCACAGAGTGCTTTTCCCGCAGCCGGACGGGCCCACAAGCGCCGTAATCTCACCCTGTTTGGCAGTAAAGGAAACATCATGAATCACCTCTTCCTGATGATAGCCAAAGCTGACATGATCAAAGGAAATATCGAATTGAGACAGCGTAACCTTTTCGTTCCCGGTTTGTTCCGGAGAGTCCAGCAGGTCACTGATTCTTTTTGCGCTGACCAAAGAATAAATCAGTTCGCCCAGCATCTCACAGGCTCTTGTCAGCGGCTCATAAATTCTGGCTGCGACCAGCAGGAAAATTAAGAACGTAAGCATACTGATCCGGCCCGAAATCAATAGCGCAGAGCCGGTAATAATGGTGAACCCCAGCCCGATACGCATCACATTATAAGAGACGGAAATTGATAAACCCGCAAGAAGCTCATACAGGACAAGGCCGGGAATGATTTTCTTGATTTTATATGCAAGCCCCCGCTGATAGTCCTCCATTTTCTGTGAAGTCCGCAGAACCTTCATATTCTCCAGGTATTCCTGCAGCCCATCGCTGATACTTAATTTTTTTTGTTTATTACTTTTATTTGCACCTTCGGAAATCGCTTTGGACAGTGACATTGCAATTGCTGCAAGCGGCAGACAAACGGCCAGACTCAAGGCCAGACGCCATTCATAAATAAATAGGGCAATCATAATCATCACACTGGAAAGTAACCCGCTGATCAGTTCCGTTACAGCGGTAGCGAGTGTATTTGCCGTGACCGCAACATCATCCATAATAACCGAGGTTAAGTCGCTCAAATCCCTCTTTCCAAGATAAGAAAGGGGCAGCCGCCGTATTTTATCCGCAAGCTCCATGCACAGGCGCATATCCTCTTTTCCTGAAGCAGAATACTTTTTTCGGTAGGTAATCTTATAGGTTACAAAAATTATAGTCAAAAGGACAAATGCCGCTCCCCAGTATGTCCAAAGCGGAATAGGACTCTTGGCATCACCGAAATAGCGGTTCAGCATCTCATTTGTCACAAGCGCCAATAAAACGACCGGCAGCAAGGAAGCCAAATTGAAAAGAGTCATAAAAAAACTTGCTTTCAAAAAAGAGCGATTTGCTCCGGAACTTAAACGATAACTATTTTTAAACATACTGTTTTCCTCCAATCCGCCAGGATATGCTGCTTTGATATTCTGCGAACATACGGGCGTAAACACCGCCCGCCTGCAAGAGTTCGGCATGCGTTCCCCGTTCTGTTAGTTTCCCGTGCTCCAGCACACAAATCTGGTCGGCTTGGATGACAGTAGACAGCCGGTGCGCAATCATCAAAACAGTTTTTCCCCGGAGCAGCTCATTCAGTGCTTTTTGGATCAGGTGCTCGTTTTCCGCATCGGCAAACGCCGTCGCCTCATCCAGCAGCACCACGGGCGCGTCCTTCAAAATTGCCCGTGCCAATGCGATGCGCTGCATTTCCCCGCCGGAAAGATAGCTCCCCTTTGTGCCGATGACCGTATCGGCACCAACGGGCAGCTTTTCTAAAATATCATCACATTGTGCCAGATGAAGTGCATGCAGGATGTCCTCCCGCGAAGCTCCGGGGGTATAAAAACCCACGTTGTCCAGAATAGACATTTTGAAAAGGTTCGTATCCTGAAAAACGATACTGACCCGCTTCATCCATGCACCATAATCCATATTCCTGACATTCGCACCTCCGATTTTGACAGCGCCTCCCTGCGTGTCCCAAAACCTTGCAATGAGGTTGGCTACCGTACTTTTCCCTCCTCCGGATTCGCCGACCAGAGCTGTGATCGTTCCCTGCCTTATGGTAAGAGACACATCGTCCAATGCCTTTTTTGCGTCTTCCTCATAGGCAAAGGATACATGCTCCAGAGTGATCTCATAATTTGACGGGGTTTCGGGATGAGAGGACTGAGGAAGCGCTTTTTCACTTAAAATTTTGTCTATGGCATCCAGAGAGGATTTTGCAACCATCAAATTAGAAGAGCTCTTCATAATTTTGTTTAAAATTGTAACAACGGCCGGTATCAATACGGCAAAGAAAACAAAGCTTAAGATGATACGTTCCGTATCGGCATCAAAATTGAAAAGAAGGATCCCGCCCGGTATTAAAAAGAAGAAAATCCCGTTGATGGCAGTATTGTATATGCTGTCGCTGTTTTCCATGGACAGCGCATATCGAATGACATAATCGCTGTATTCCTGTACAGCATCTTTGTAACGCCGGAAGGAAGATGCCGTCTGTCCAAACGCCTTGACAACCGAAATTCCCCTTACATACTCCGTCGCTGCGCTGCTGATATCCTCTGCCGATTTTTGATATTGCTTTGCCAGACCCTCGCTTGCACCTTTAAGCATGGACGCAAGAACTCCAAATCCGATTAATATGGGAAGCAGACAAATCAGAGACAGCCGCCAGTCATATAAAAACAGAAAGACCAGAAAGGCAATCGGAAGCACCAGTGCCTGTACAAAATCAGGAATTTGATGTGCAATCAGCGTTTCTAAATAATCGGTATTTTTTTCGATGATTTTTCTCTGTTTGCCGCTCGGATTGAAGGAATGGTATCCCAGCGGAAGTGTCCCTGTATGGTAAATCAGCTTTATTCGAAGCTTCGCCACAGTATGATAAGCCGTGATATGGGAAAATAACAGTGCTGTCCCATACAGCCCAAACGACAGGGAAATCAAAAAAACAGCCTGCCATCCAAATCCCGCCAATCGCTCTTGATTCAGTCCTGCAAAATTCCCCATCGACTGTACAATCTCTTTTGCAACCTGATAAACACAAACAAATGCTTTTATATTTACTACGGCCGCAATCGCAGCCATAACGGCGGATAGCGCCATTGTTATTTTGAATCTTCCCATGTAACTGAATAAGCGGGATAATACGCTCTCTTCTTTCATTACAACCTATCTCCTCCTGATTTTTATGTAAGTTAGTTTTGGCTAACCTATGCTTTAAAAATAAATGCCGTTTCAGGCATTTATTTTAGTGAAGTATATCCGACCATCCGACATTAAAGAAATATTGAAGCTGTTGTGCATAAATCCGTGCATCCTCGCGGCTCCTATTGTGAATAACCGGCTCAAACAGGCCGTTTAAGTGTGATGTGATCAGAATATGAATGATTTCAGGCGTCAATTCTTCGCCCAGAATAACTGCCTGACGGTTCGTTTCCTTTATAAACCGCATCGTGGATTCCACAAGAATATCCACCAGCTCGTTCATATAGTTCTCATAGGAAGAACCTTTTGAACACTCGATCAGCAGCTTAAATACATCAAAATGTTCATAAACGAAATCAATAAAATCCACATAGCCATTCGTCTTTGATTTCAGAGCAAACGCGGCATGATTCTTCTCTTCATCCGCCAAATCATGAAAATCCTCATTAACGTCTTTGAGCAATTCCTTAAATTTATCTGCCGCAGGGGAAACCAAGGCGCAAAATAATTCATCCTTTCCCGCATACCTTTTATATAACGCACCTGAGGTGACTCCCGCGTTTTTGCAGATTACATTTGTTGAGGCTTTTTCATAACCGCATGATAAGAACTCTTTTTTTGCGGATTCCAAAATGCGCGGGTCGATGCTGATATCCGGCTTTGACATGAAGGTTCTCCTTTTACTGATATTACTACTATCGATAGTTGTACTATCAGTATAAGAGGATCTGTTTGATTTGTCAACATATTTATAAAAATGAGGTTCATCTCCTATTCCAGCAATCGCTTTAATATCTGCTCTCTGTTATTAATGAACATTTCTGTAATCTGATAGCTGTCTGTCTCCTCATATGCACAGGGATGAATGCCTTCGGCATCAAACGACAGGATTTCAGCCCCCGGCATTCCCAAAAGAATCGGCGAATGAGTAACGATTATAAACTGTGACTCTTCGCGCACACATCTATCTATTTCCATTAACAGTGTCAGCTGCCTTTGGGGAGAAAGCGCCGCTTCCGGCTCGTCCAACAGATAAATTCCATTTTGCTTAAAGTGTTTCTGTGCAATCGCAAGAAAGCTTTCACCATGGGATTTTTTATGCAGCTCTTCCGATGGTGCCGGAGAATATCCGGCATATTCCTCTTCCTGCGTGGCAACATTGTAAAAACTTTCGGCACGCAGAAAATATCCCCAGCCGGCCTTTCTAAACCCCTTTGTAATTCGTGCCGCATCACATAATTCAGAATGAGAATCATAGGTCGAAAAACTATAATTCTTCGTTCCGCCTTCGGGATTAAATCCCGCTGCAACCGCTATTGCTTCCAGCACAGTGGATTTCCCGCTGCCGTTTTCGCCGACGAAAAATGTAACAGGCTTATGAAATTCTAAATATAATAAATTTTTCAATGCCTCGATTTCTCTGAGATAACTGTTCCTGCCTATTTTATTCCAGTCAATGGAAACACCTTGTATCAGCTGATCATTCATAGAATCTTTCCCCCTTACAACGGCAAGATTGAAACGGACGCATGGATTTTTATTACTGAGATTATCTTGATGATTCAGATGTTCCCCTGGAAAACGGTATTTGTATCCTTACACAAGAACTGAACCGCCTTGCGACCGGTCTGTGCAGCCACAGGCAGCCCTCCGGGCGGCATCAGGCGCTGACCCGCAAAGTAAAGATGCCCGATCCCCTCCGGCTTTGACGGATAACCTCGCATGCCCTTCCCTTTACCCATGGTCGTCATCCAAGAGCCTTTATAAGAATGCAGATACCGTTCGTAGGTTAAGGGCGTTGCAACATCCCACACCGCTATTTTTCCTGCAATCCCGGGAATTTTATCCGATAATAGTTTCACATAGGCATCAGCCAGCTTTTGCTTCTCACTCTCATATGTTCCGTTCTCACGACACTTCTTCCAGAAATCATAGCTGTCTCCCCCGATTGCTGTGGTTACAGCGGTACAGCCTTCCGGGGCATAACCCTTGAAGGATGCATAATTATTAAAACCGATTACCGATTCAGGAACTCCTGCGCATACCAAGGGTTTCTCCAAAGTAAAGAGCATACTTTCCGGCTGCTCCGATAAATCAGCTTCAATTCCGAGAGAAATAAAGGTATTCAGCATAGGAATTGTATTTTCTCTCATTTCCACAGTCCATTTTTCGCATAGCGGCGTTTCAAACAAGGCATCTATCGCGCAAAGCGTGTCCTGCGTCACAATCACCGCATCCGCCGCTATGCACTCTCCGTCAACAATAATGCCGCAGGCAGCACTATTTTCAACAACGACCTTACTGACAAGCTTTTTGTACTGTATGCAGCCGCCCAGTTCCTCGAAATATTTGGCCATACGGCTTGCCATGCCCAGTGAGCCTCCTTCCGGATAACCTCCGTCCCCAAACACAAGTGTCGAAAGAGTAAACAGCAGCCCGACGGCAGAATTTTCTGGGCCTACTATATTTTGCAGCAGCAGCTTAAGCAGCGGGCTTTTGAATCGCTCCGAATACTCCTTTGAAGTCAGTTTTGAATAGAATGCCATGCGAGGCATGGCGGGAATCATTTTAAAATAGGCCGAAACCGGTACCGATTTCTTGTTTTTAACGGTTACGCCTTTGATATCCGTCATAGGCATACAAATTTTCCCGAACTTCTCCAGATCACGGAATAAGGACAGTATTTCATCCTTGTCCTCCCGGGATATCTCTAAAAAATGCCGCTTCAGCTTTTCCACATTGCGATAAAGACAGGCTCTCTGACCCTCGTGCTCAAATATGTAAAAAGGATCGCGATTTAATATTTTTACGCTGTCATCCAGCGCCCCTACTTCCCGCCACAGCTGATTCAGCGGTACGGCCGGCGACGAACCTGTAAGCCAGTGCATTCCGCCCTCAAAAAGATAACCTTTCCTTTTCCAGCTGGTGGAGGCACCGCCCGGAATCGTATGACTTTCATAAATCGTAACATCAAATCCGCTTTGGCGGGCGTAAATCCCCGCTGTCAGACCCGCAATTCCGGCCCCGACAATAATTATCTTCTTCAATCCTGTCTCCTCCTTATCATATCAACAATCCATTCCCCATCCGGCAGCGGGTAAACGGGATTCAGGGCATATTGCTCTGCAATTCCCTGAATGGCACACCAATAAGCAATGCCAAGCGCCATCGGATCACCCTCTCTGATCGTTCCGTCGGCCTGCCCCCGCTCAATCAGACGTGAGGTCGGCGTATAAATATCAAAATCCTTGAGAAGCTCCTTTACCTTTCCCGGCACGGCATCATTATAATGTGCCTGACTCATTAAAACGAACATTTTTGCGACAAACGGTTCACTTTGTATATATTGAATAATCTGCTTTGCCACCAGCTCAAAAAAAGCAAGCGGTTCCCTGTCTGCTTGTGCCATTGTTCCCATCGGGCCAGAAATACCGTATTTAATCAGTTCTTCATAAAGTGTTTCCTTGGAGTCAAAATAGTGAAACAGCAGTCCTACACTCATCCCCACCGCATCCGCAATATCCTTGATCTTTGTCGCCGCATATCCCTTGCAGATAAACAGGTCAAGGCTGGCCTGAAGGATTTCTTTTCTGCGCTTTTCTTTCTGTTCCTCACGAATTCCCATTTTCCTGAACCTCAATTCCTTGAGCTTTTATTTATTGAACCGCAATTCATTGAATATATATTTAATATCATATATAAGTATTCTGGCTTTGTCAAGATCCTTCTTGCATTTTACTAGTTACCTGTTTGCTTTGAATATGATTATGCACATTACAATATGTTCTTGAAAATGAAATGCGTCTTAGCTATAATAGAACAAGAAGCTTACATCCTGTACGGAGAGCTTTTATTCCATAGGAAATCAAAATTTTCCTACTGCAACGTAACAAACTTTTTCTATAGAAAAAAAGGAGGGATGATCCATCAGGAAAAGCAGGAAATATTGTGCATAGCAAGGGCTATTGCATATCACTCAAACAGAATATCAATAGCTTTTGTTACCCTAAAAAATAATTTTTAGGAGGACACAATGAGCTATATTCACGCTTTGGAAATTCTGCCCGAAGAATTGATCGAAGAAATCCAAAAATATGTTGACGGGCAAGTTCTTTATATTCCAAAAATAAAATCTAAAATAGGTAAGTGGGGAGAAAAAACAGATACGAAAGCATATTTCAAAGAAAGAAATTTTGAAATATACAATCACTACAAAAGCGGCACGACTGTTTTTGAACTGTCAGAGAGATACTTTTTAACTCCCAAAAGTATTCAACGAATTATACGTAGTATGCATATTTTATGAGTAGATGTGCCGCTTTACAAAGTGGCACATCTATTTTTTAACCCATAGGAAAAACCTTGTTACATTGCAACAGTAACGTTTCGATTTCTTATGAAATAAGAGCACTCTGTACAGGATGCACAGCTGCGCGCGCGGAACAAAAGCTGTGCTGTCGGAGTATCTGGCCGTAAATGTAGGCGGCGCACACTTTTTTTCCAATGATGTGTGTTCCCCTATTTCAAATCCAAAATGGTATCATGGATTTGTAAAGACAACAGGGAAAGGAAACTATTAAATGAAGATTGTTAAAATTATTGACAGCGATAAAACAAAGTACATGGAATTGCTGCTTATTGCAGATGAACAGGTAAGTATGATAGAAAAATATTTGTATCGCGGCGATATGTTTGCCTTGTGTGATGATGATGATGTTAAAGCGATTTGCATTGTTACGCAAGAGCAAGCCGGTGCTTATGAAATTAAGAATATTGTTACCGTTTCTAACTATCAACGTAAAGGACACGGACAACATCTAATCTCCTTTATTGTTGATTACTACAAAAAATCTGGTGACGAGTTATACGTTGGAACAGGCGATAGTCCCGCGATACTTCATTTCTACGAGAAATGCGGATTTAAAAAATCACACATCATTAAAAATTTTTTTATAGATAATTACGACCACCCTATGTACGAAAACGGGCAGCAGTTAGTAGATATGATTTATCTGAAAATGCCTCTATAAAATGGAGCTTGTGCTCCCCAACGGTAACCTTACCAATAGGCGCCTGCAAACCCCTATACAGCAGTTTTCAATTCACTGCACGAAATAAAGCAGGGTAGTTATCGTGGCAAAAATGCAGATCGTCAAAAATAAAACGGGTATCCAGAAGCAATTCCTTGTGACCAATAAAAGCAAAATTATCTCTATTATTTATTTGAAGATTGCTTTTCAGAAGGGCCTGTATAAGAAGCAGATGCTTCTCGTGAGCATCTGCTTTCACTTACTCAAGGAAAGTCAGCTTCGTTGCCAATCTGATAAATCAGTAACCGGAACCCATCTTATTTAAAGGAAACTAGTTCATCTACTGACTTTCTTTTCGGTGCATCAGGAATAACTGCAGGATACCCGACAGCAATAATAGCGGCTAGCTGCTGACCCTCCGGAATCGCTACAACTTCCTCTACCTTGGCTTCATCAAAAACACCTATAATTACTGAACCGATCCCTTTTTCATGTGCGGCTAAGCACAATGTTTGGGCTGCAATACCCGCATCAAACATTTCCCACCGATCTTCTTTAGGCGTAGAAAAAGAACCATCCTTCTCGTATCCGCAACGTCCCTTTATCATTGTAACAAGGATTAAAGCTGCTGCGTTTTTCATCGTCTTGGTATTATACTCAAATCCTTATACACAATCCTGAGCAACGTTTTCTATCTTTCCCCGATCTTCCAGCACTATATAACGTACAATTTGTGTATTTTTCCATGATGGAGCATAAGAAGCCGTCTCAACAAGTTCTTTCATCACCTCTTGAGGAATCTTCTTCTCTTCAAATTTCCTTACACTTCGCCTTTCTTTTATACAAGTAATTGCATCCATAATTTTGCCTCCTTAGGATTCTAATTTTATGTCACAACTTAATATTATACTCATAAAAAAACATCTGACAAGATAACTTAGCCTTTAATGAATTGTCTGTCCGGTTTGTTCCCAAAATCTTCATCGGGAAGTCGGACAGATACTGCTTGATCTTATACTCCATGAGTAATGGCAGATAATCTTAAGAAAATCTGCCATTAAAATTTATCTGTGTAAAATTTTAATTATTCAAACTCACAAAGTTCTTTGTACTTTTTCGTATATCTGATTCTTTATCTATACATTTTTGTATAGTATATTCCAGTTATTTTACCCATTCCATATCGTTTAATCCTTTTTTAGTACCAATCCAGTACCAAGGTGTTTTCGCGTCATTATAATGGTCTCATAAATTAAGACATTTTTTCGGGCATTTTTTAATGAATCTGATATACTAAAATCAGTATGAAAGAAAGGATTCATTGCTATGTCCCGACAAAGAAGAAACTTTAGTGCCAAATTTAAATCAGACCTCATAATCGAGCTGCTTAAGGGAGAGAAAGATCTTAACACTCTGGCAACAGAAAATAATATCCAGTCTAATCTGCTCCGCAATTGGAAGAAAGAATTCCTAAACAATGCATCTGCGGTATTCGATGACAAGAGAGAGGAAAACCTCAAAGATAAGCTTGCCGATGAACGCAAAGAAAAAGCGGAGTATGCCAAAAAGGTTGGTCAATTAACCATGCAGGTTGATTGGCTCAAAAAAAAATCTGAAGAAGTTTGTGGACCTGACTACGAGAGTAAGTTTAGTCCAAAACCTTTTGACGACTAAAGAA
>JASGGU010000098.1:0-11838 GCA_047602645.1 Lachnospiraceae bacterium
CCCTGGACACGGAGACTGTTACGGCACTCAACGCGAAGGCAGATGTGGAGAAACAGGAGTATGAGGAAGTAGCCGGGGAGTTTTGGAACAGTATGAAGGAACAATAAAAAACGGAGGGGTCGGCCATGAATCATGCGATAGAATTTCAAAATGTCAGTAAACAATTTCATAAAACGGATGACAATGCAGTCGACCATGTGACGCTGACGGTCGAGGAGGGGGAGTTTGTTACGATACTTGGCTCCTCCGGCTGCGGTAAGACGACGCTGTTAAAGCTTGTCAACCGTCTCTATGATCCGGATGAGGGGAAAATTCTGTTATTCGGAGAGGATATTCAAGGCGTGGATGTGATTCGGGTGCGCAGGAGGATTGGCTATGTGATCCAGCAGGTTGGATTGTTTCCCCATATGACCGTCGCAGAAAATATCGCAACGGTTCCAAAGCTCTTAAAATGGGAAAGGGAGCGGATCGATGCGCGTGTGGAGGAGCTGCTCATGCTTGTGGGGCTCTCCCCGCAGGAATTTCGCAAACGCTATCCGAGCCAGCTGTCGGGCGGACAGCAGCAGAGGGTAGGACTTGCACGTGCACTGGCGGTCAATCCGAAGATCATGCTGTTAGACGAGCCGTTTGGAGCGATTGATCCGATTATCCGGACGAAGCTGCAGGATGAGCTGGTGAGACTTCATGAAGGGCTGAAAAAGACGTTTCTGTTCGTTACGCATGATGTGGAGGAGGCGTTCCGGCTCGGAAACCGGGTCATTGTCATGAACGAGGGTAAAATCCTTCAGTTCGACACACCTGAAAAGCTTGTGAGAGCACCTGCGGATACATTTGTGGCTTCGCTGGTGAAATCTGCAATTGATAAAGAACAATTCTGGAGGCAGTTTCTATGATCGATTATTTCTTAAACTATCATCATAAATTACTGGGTGCACTGCTGGAACATCTGGAACTGGTGTTTGTATCCCTGTTTTGTTCCTTGCTTCTGGCAGCCCTTCTGACTGCTTTTAGTATGTATTCCAAAACGGTGTCGGGGCTGCTTATTCATCTGTTTTCGATGATTTATTCGATTCCAAGCCTTGCGATGTTTGCCATATTAATTCCTCTGACGGGACTTGGAAGAACGACGGCGGTCATTGTTCTGACTATCTACAATCAATATTTGCTGCTTCGGAATTTTGTCGCCGGTTTGACCGGTGTGGATGCCGCAATCGTAGAGGCGGCTGCCGGTATGGGAATGACCACCATGCAGACACTGCTCCGGATTCGTCTGCCTCTCGCTAAGGGTGCGCTGATCACCGGAATCCGGCTCAGTGCCGTTTCGACAGTCGGGATAGGCATGATTGCGGCACAGGTCAATGCGGGCGGACTTGGAACAGTTCTGTTTGACGGTCTTCGGACGATGAATTTTTATAAAATTATCTGGGGCAGCATTTTATCCGCAGGAATGGCGATTATGCTGGATTTATGCTTGAGAAGGACAAACAATAATTCTGATAAAGTAAGCGGTCCCCCTTGACAAACCTGTGTCGGTGAGTTATTATAACCATGAGTTAGATATGACTAACCGCAAAGGAGACGACATGAGCCAGGAATTATTTGAAATGATCCGGCAGATGGATTTGAGGGATACGGAGCTTCAGCTGGCGCTCCAATGTGCACCGCTGATTTCGGGCTTGAAGCTGTCAAACCTGCTCATCATCCGGCCTGATCAATTAAGGGAAGTGAAGCACATTTTGCGGGGGACCGACATCTGCTGTCAGATTTTACTTGAGACAGAGGAAAAAGTAACGGTTTTGTTGTACGATCAGGAAAGGCTTGCTGCATATTTATCCGAAAGAAAAGTTTCGGAGCTGTTAAGGAAAATGGGATACGAGTCGAATGACATCACAGAGATACTGCTTATTTTTTGCAGGCGTTATCAGACGTATATGGAGCAGAAGCAGACATTCCCTCATGAAATGGGTGTCCTTCTTGGATATCCGATCGAGGATGTGGAGGGGTTTATTCAAAACAACGGGCAGGACTTTCTTTGCACCGGCTATTGGAAGGTATACGGGAACCTCCCGGCGAAGGAAAGGCTGTTCCAAAGGTTTGAGCATGTACGGGAGACGATGATTCAGTTGATTTCCTGCGGTATGAGTGTTGTGGATATTATTGATATCTACAGCGAAGAAAAAACAAAGAAAGTAGTGGGATAGGAGGAGAAACATGGATAAAATTAATGTAGTTTTTTGGACACAGACGGGCAATACACAGGAGATGGCAAAAGCAATCGGGGAAGGAATTGAGGAAGCCGGAAAAGAAGCGGCAGTTACAGCTGTATTTAACGCTTCTCTGGAGGAATTAAAGGGTGCGGATGCATTTGCATTGGGTTGCCCTGCGATGGGTGCCGAGGTGCTGGAGGAGGGAGAAATGGAACCCTTCGTAGCAGAAGTGGAGAGCTTTGCCGCCGGCAAAACGATTGCACTTTTTGGCTCCTATGGTTGGGGAGACGGCGAATGGATGCGTGACTGGGCAGACCGGATGAGCGCTGCCGGTGCAAAGGTGCTGAACGGAGAGGGCCTGATCTGTCAGGATGCGCCTAATGAGGATGCTCTTGCCGAATGCAAGTCGCTTGGAAAGCAGCTGGCGGCATTGTAATTTTGATTTTGCCACTTTATTCTTGCCAGTTTGTTTTCGGTCTGCTATTCTGTCTGTAGAAGGCTTTTGGCAAAGGAGTAATCTTATGGCTGGTATCAAGGATGTTGCAAGTGCGGCGGGTGTATCGATTTCTACGGTTTCGAATGTGCTGAATAATAAGAAGAATGTGGGGGAAGAGACAAAAAACCGTGTGCTGCGGATTTGCAGTGAGCTTGCCTATTTTCCGAATGTTGCGGGAAAGGGTCTAAAAAGCGGAACGAGCAATACCCTTCTTTTTAATTTCAGCGATTTTGATCGGTCGTTTTACTTGAAAATCATTAACGGTATCAGCGATTACGCGAACGAAAACGGTTATGATCTTTTGATCTGTACATTTAAATCTTGTGAAAAATATATGCGAAGCAGTTTGACCGCCGGCTGCATCAGTCTTGACTCTCAAATGACCAACGAGTTTCTGAACCGGGTTGCGAGGGAGCATTACCCTGTCGTGATTTTGGATCGGGTCGTCAGTAACCCGTATGTGAAGAGTATTGTGGTTAACAATTATAAGCCGATGTGTGAGCTTGTACAGGGTGTTGTCGACCGGGGTTACCGTCGGTTTGGATTTATCGGAGGTCTGGAGGATACAACGGACAATATCGAGCGTTATCAGGCATTTTTGGATACGTTGGGGAAGAACCGTATTCCGTTTCATCGTGAGAATTATTTTTCGGGAAATTATCGGGAGAAGAGCGGATATCGTGCGGCGAAGATCATGATGCTCAGCGAAGGGCTGCCGGAAGCGCTTATATGTGCCAATGATAATATGGCAATCGGATCGATTAAGGCATTTAGGGAAAATGGGCTTCGGGTTCCGGAGGATATTGCAGTGACCGGTTTTGATAACTGCGATCTGGCTGAGGTTGTGGGACTGACGACGGTAAGCATTCCCAATTATGAAAGGGGATATTTGGCTGCCCAATATCTGGCGGAAAATATCAATGGGAAGAAAAATGTAGAGCCGTTTAAGATTACGGCAAAGGTGAAGTGGAGAAAAACAGTTTTAGATAAAATGAAGTAGGTTTTACAAAAATATTTTACTCAACTTTACTAAAATGATTTATAAAGCTATGTGAAAATTGCTAAAAAGGCAATGGTCACATAGCTTTTTTCTATTGATATTTTTGTGTTTTCTGCTGAACTTTGGTTTTGAGATAAAAATCAGAGGGAATTCCGTTGACGGACAGGAACAATTATCATAACATAAGAGTGTACAAAGTATAACGTTTTACATACGCTGCAGCGATTATAAAGGAGTATTTTTCAAAAATAAGCTTGTGTTTTCAAAAAGGAGGAAAACAATGAAAAAGGGATTTGGTTTAACATTGGCAGTGGTTTTGACTGCGGGAGCTTTATTAAGCGGCTGCGGAAATGCCGTGGCACAGACTTCGCAGGACAGCGGAAGCGTACAGCAGGACGCCGGGGAGCAGGAGGAGTCCGTGAAAACGGCTGACAAGATCATCGTTTTTCAGTCGAAGGTGGAGATTTCGGACCAGCTTGAGGCATGTGCGGCAGAATATCAGGAGGAAACCGGTGTAGAGGTCGAAGTATGGGGAACGACCGGCGATGATTATTTCCAGCAATTAAAGACGAAGCTCGCAAACAATCAGGGGCCTACCGTATTTTCCATGGTGCCGGGTGCCGAATCACAGCAGATGGCCGCTTATCTGGCAGATCTCTCCGATATGGAAATCGTGAGTGCAACAGCACCGGGTATGGCAAATGTTATTGACGGCAAAACAGTCGGCATTCCTTATACGGTGGAAGGCTTTGGAATGGTATATAATAAGGCACTGATTCCGGAAGGTTCCGTTACGGATTATGATTCGTTTGTCAAAATGCTCGAGGAACAAAAAGCAAGCGGGATTAATGGATTTGGATTATCACAGGAGAGTTATTTTTTAATCGGACATATTTTAAATACACCGTTTGCCCTGCAGGCGGATCCGCAGGCATTTGTACAGCAGGTCGTGAGCGGGGAAGTGAAGTTGTCCGAGGTGCCGGAATTTCAGGAATTTGCCAAATTCTATGAGGCAGTCCGTGACAATTCCTATAATCCGCTCGAGGTAAATTATGATAAGGAATGCGGTGACTTCGCGACGGGGAAGACTGCGGCGATCCATCAGGGCAACTGGAGTGCGGGAATGTTTACCGATTATGATGTAACGTTTGATATGGGCATGATGGCGCTGCCGATCGGCGGCAACGATAAGCTGGCTGTTTCTGTTCCGGCTGCATGGTATGTGAATTCTCAGGCACCCGAAGGAGAAATTCAGGCAGGAAAGGATTTCATTAACTGGTTGTACACCTCTGATACGGGGAAGAATTATCTGATGAATGAATTCGGATTTATTCCGGTTGTGGAAGACATGTCCAATGAAAATCTGGATTCTCTGTCACAGGAAGTTGCACGTTTTACAGAGGAAGGCAAGACGATTTCCTGGCCTATGAGCGACTGGCCGGCAGGAATTGTAGATGTGTATCTGGTTCCGATTGCCGAGGAATTCTTTACGACAGATATGACCGGTACGGAATTACTGATTGCTTTGGAAAACGCATTTTCAGAAGCAGGAAAATAAGATGGAAGCAAACCGGACGGAGGGCCTATGACGGTCCGCTGTCCGGTCTCCGGTAAAGAAAGGATCTGGGTATATGATGAAGAAAAGAAAAAATATCGGGTGGTTCCTCCTGTTTACGGCACCGTTACTCTTTGTCTTTATAACGGTGGTACTCATTCCGTTTATGATCGGTATCAGCTATTCGTTCTTTTCTTGGGACGGATTGCCGTTAAATCCAAAACTTTTCGTAGGCTTTACTAATTATAGTAAATTAGGCTCCGACAAGCGCTTCCTTTCGACAGCGTTCCATACGATTCTATTTACGCTGCTGGCAATAGCTTTCATTAATGTGCTCGGATTGGCATTTGCGCTGCTTGTGACGACAAAATTAAGGGTTCGCAATATCGCACGGACGATGCTGTTTATGCCTTATCTGATCGGCGGACTAATTTTAGGGTATATCTGGAAATTTCTGCTTGGAGAAGCAATGTCCAATATCGGAGAGATGACAGGATGGGGAGGCATTTTCAGAAATTGGCTTTTGGATCCGGGCTATGCACTGGCGGTAATGATTGTTGTGGCAGTCTGGCAAATGGCCGGCTATATTATGATTATCTATATTACGGGAATTCAGGCGATTCCGGAGGATGTCATAGAAGCGGCAGGCGTTGACGGGGCGGGCTTCTGGCAGACACTGCTTCGCATCAAATTTCCCCTGCTGATGCCATCCTTCACGATTTGCCTGTTTATGACACTGTCGAACTGCTTTAAAATATTTGATGTGAATTTCTCCTTGACGGGAGGTGGTCCGAACAATGCGACGGAAATGTTTGCCTTAAATATTTACAACGAGATCTTTCAGCTTAATAACTTCGGCTATGGACAGGCGAAAGCGATTGTATTTTTTGTTGTTGTGGCTGCGGTGACACTTGTTCAGGTTTCTGTTACGAAGAAAAGGGAGGTGTCCATGTAATGAAACGTTTGCAAAAAATTCTGGCTAATGCGGCTATCGTTTTTTTCTGCTGCGTATATCTGTTTCCGATTTATATAATTATCGTGAATTCTTTTAAAAGCAGGTCAGAATTGTATGAAAATATTTTGGCGCTTCCGGACAGCATCGGCTTTACTTATTATGCGGATGCGATGAAAAAAATGGAGTTTTTGAACGCATTTAAAAATTCACTTATCGTAACAATCGTTTCTATTTTCTTTATTGTAGTTCTGGCGTCAATGACTGCATGGATGCTTGTGCGCACGGAACACGTGATCAGTACTCTGCTGTTCAACCTGTTTATCGCTACGATGCTGATTCCTTTTCAGACACTGATGATGCCGCTCATGCAGGAAATGGGTTGGGTCCGGGATACACTGCACATTCCTATGCTGGATACGCTCGGCGGCCTGATCTATATGAATATCGGATTTGGAGCTAGCATGGCGGTATTTCTGTATCATGGTTTTGTAAAGTCAATACCGATATCACTGGAAGAGGCAGCTACGATAGATGGCTGCACGAGGCTGGGTGTTTTTTGGAAAATCGTCTTTCCGATGTTAAAGCCGACGACAGTAACTGTCATTATTCTTGATGTCATCTGGATATGGAACGATTATCTGCTCCCTTCCCTCATTATTTCAGGAAAGGCAAATCGCACAATTCCATTGTCTACAGCGTCCTTTTTTGGTCAATTTACGATTCAGTGGAATATGGCGATGGCGGGACTGACATTGACGATTATTCCGGTTATCGTGTTTTACCTTTGTGCACAGAAATACATCATTAAAGGAGTGGCAGCCGGCGCTGTGAAATAGCCGCCGTTATCAAGAGGAGAATTCCTATGAAAAATAAATATATCTACAGGATCAGCGATCCGCTGTTAGACAACGCTTCTCTGCTTTTGCAGGAAACGCTGTTCCATAATGCGAATGGTTATGTTGGAGTCCGCTCAAATTTTGAAGAGGGATATCCGGACGGTATGCAGACAATTCGTGGTACTTATATCAACGGATTTTATGATTTTGCGCCGATGAAGCAGGCGGAGAAGCTGTATGGGCTGATTGAGGAAAAGCAGACGATTTTAAATGTCGCGGATGTGCAGGGGATTTACCTGAACATAGATCAGGAAGAGTTTTCTGTGTTTGACGGACAGCTTCTAGCGTGTGAGCGCTATTTGGATATGGCAGCCGGAATTACAGTCCGCAGAGTCATGTGGCGTTCTGAGAGCGGAAAAGAAGTGGAAATTTGTATCAAAAGAATGGCTTCCTATCAGTGTCTTTCTCTTTTTACGATTGAATACTGTGTGACGGCCCTGAATTTTGACGGGTTTCTGTCATTTACCTCAACACATGCAGGAGATGTGCAAAATTACTGCAATCCTGATGATCCGCGCGTGGCTGGGGAAAACTTTGAGCATCTCGTCCCGGTCAGGGCGCAGCTGATCGACGGGACATCATGTCTTGTGACGAAAACGACCAAATCGGATTTGAGTGTATGTACGCTTGTCAGGAATGTGTTGTCGAAGGACTGTGCCTCTGAGCAGAATCTCGTAGGACACCGCAGTATTTACAAAGCAACTACGAACATTGCAAAGGATGAAACAGTTGTACTGAAAAAGTATTGTATTTTCTCCGACTCTCTCCGCTTTATAAATTATATGGACCATGCATTCAGGGAAATGGATGCTGCGTTGTTGGTTCCTTTGGAAATTCATTATGCGCGTCAAAAGGAGTATCTTATAAAATTCTGGAATCAGACTTCGTTAGATATTGACGGAGACGAGGAGCTGGCGCTTGCAATCCGCTACAACCTGTATCAGCTCATCCAATCCGTAGGGAAGGATGAATACAGCAACATTGCGGCAAAGGGGCTTTCAGGAGAAGGCTATGAGGGGCATTATTTCTGGGATACGGAAATGTATATTCAGCCATTTTTTGTGTTGACCAACCCGGCTATTGCCAAAAATTTGATTTTTTTCCGTTACCGCACGCTTAAGGAAGCAAGGGAAAATGCCTGTCTGCTCGGACATCAAAGCGGAGCCCTCTATCCGTGGCGCACGATCATGGGGAAGGAGTGCTCGGGGTATTTTCCCTCCGGAACAGCAGCCTATCACATTAACGGAGACATCGCCTATGCAATTGTTTCCTATTATCTGGCAACAAAGGATCTGGAAATGATCGCACAGCAGGGCGCAGAAATAATTTTTGAAACAGCCAGGCTGTGGATCGATACGGGCAACGAATATGAAGGCCGGTTTTGTATTAATGAAGTAACCGGGCCGGATGAATATACTTGTATGGTAAACAACAATTATTTTACAAACGTTTCCGCACAATATCATCTTCGCTGGGCGGTCCGGTTTTACGAGCTGTTGAAGAAAGCCGGAAGACTTGCACCGGTTGCGGAGAAAATCGGTTTAAAGGAGGATGAGATTACAGAGTTTGCACGGGCGGCGGCTACGATGTATCTGCCTTATGATGAAACACTGAAAATCAATCCGCAGGATGATTCTTTTCTGCAGAAGGAGGTATGGAATATTGCGGCTACGCCGAAGGAAAAATTCCCCCTGCTTCTTCATTACCACCCACTGTACCTGTATCGGTATCAGGTGTGCAAGCAAGCCGATACGGTGCTTTCTCATGTGATATTTGAGGATGCGCAATCCGAGGAGACAATGCGCAATTCCTTTTTATATTACGAAAAAATCACGACACATGATTCCTCTCTTTCTACAGGTATTTTCAGTATTATGGCATCGCGGCTCAGAATGACGAAGAAAGCATACGATTATTTTGGGGATTCCGCCAAGCTGGATCTCTTCAATACGCATCATAATACGAAGGACGGAATACATACCGCTAATATGGGAAGCAGCTATATGGTTGTGGTATATGGTTTCGGCGGTCTTCGGCTTAAGGAAACAGGCTTATATTTTTCTCCATCCCTTCCTGAAAAATGGAACGGCTATCAATTTCGGATTTGCTATGAGGGCAGCCATATTCAGGTTGCGGTCGGCAGGGAGAGTGTAGAATTTACCTTACTCGACGGTGAGGCCAAAAATCTGTTTGTATATGGAAAGCCTTATGAATTAAATGATATGATCACGGTTGCTTTGGAGGGGAAAAATGAACTATAAAGGGATTCTATTTGATTTGGACGGCGTGCTCTGCCATACCGACCGGTATCATTATCAGGCATGGAAAGCGCTTGCCGACAGGCTCGGCATGCCGTTTGATAAGACGATCAATCAGCGGCTGCGCGGGGTATCCCGGCGGGATTGCCTGGAAATTATATTGGAGCAATATCCGGGCACACTTTCTGAGGATGAGAAGCAGAAGTACCTTACACAAAAAAATCAAGACTATCAGGAACTGCTTGGCAATATGAGTCCGGCGGATTTAGACGAGGCGGTCCTTACGACTTTGCATGAGCTGCGCGTACGCGGACATTTGCTTGCTGTCGGCTCTTCGAGTAAAAACGCGAAATTGATTTTGAATAAGCTCGGCTTGGGAGACTTTTTTGACACCGTTTCAGACGGGAACAATATTACAAAAAGCAAGCCCGACCCGGAAGTGTTTTTGAAGGCGAGTTCTTATTTGGGACTTGCGCCGAAGGATTGCCTTGTCGTAGAGGATGCTGTCGCCGGCCTGGAAGCGGCAAAAGCGGCCGGAATGGATGCGGCCGCAATCGCCGATGCCGCTTTCTCTCCGCTTGCAGCCTACTCCCTCACCTGCTTTTCCGATCTCCTGCGAATTTCCTGATTCCTTCCCGCTGACTGGAGGATATTACTTAAAGCCCTTCTGGATGGAAGGGCTTTTCAAGTGAATCCGAAATGTGTTACACTTTACACAAAAGGCAGAGTCAGATAACTCACTTACTTTAAAGGTGGTGCCACATGCTCAACGAATCATTAAAGAATACAACCCTATTTACACCTACGGAAGAAAAGCTCTCCTCCCATATCCTGACACTGGGCGAGTCTCTTTTGCATCTGTCCATCGGGGAAGTGGCGGAATCGGCCTATGTATCCCAGGCGACGGTGACAAGGCTGTGCCGGAAGCTGGGCATAAGCGGTTTTCGCGAATTCAAAATACAATATGCGGCCGAGCTGCAAAAGGAGATGAACCGGACAATGGAGGTGAACGCCAATATTCCGTTTCAAGATTCAGATTCAAACCTGATGGTTTCCAAAAAAATCAGCGAGTTGACACAGAGGGCGGTCATTGAGAGCCAGAAGCGCTTGACGTCAGGGCAGTTGGCGCTTGCCGTACGCCTGATCGACGAATCGGAAAGATGCTTTGTGTTTGCTAACGGAGACTCTTATATCGGCGCGCTCAGCTTTCAGAATAAAATGATAAAAATTAACAAAAACGTCATATTGACGCCGGTTCAGGGTGAACAGTGCACGCTGGCGGTATCGGCGGGCAGGAAGGACAGCGCGATTCTGATTTCCTACAGCGGGCGCAAAAACTATATCGTGGAGGTGGCAAGACTATTAAAGCAGAACGGCGTGAAGCTGATCGCCGTGACCGGCGATGCGGAGAGCACGCTTGCAAGGTTTTCCGATGTCTGCTTCCATATTCCGTGCGAGGAGAATGAATACAGCAAGCTGACGCCGTTTGCGTCCCAGACCGCTGCGGAATATGTGCTGAATGTCCTGTATGCCTGCGTGTTTAAAAAGGAATATAAGAAAAATCTGGAGCGGCAGGCGATGCGCGCCGCGCGGCTGTCTGATATCGTCTGAACGGAAAGTTTGTTTCAAAATTTTTGGCTGAAATAAACAAATCATTGAAAGAAAGTAACTGATTGTAAAACGTCCGTTTACAGAAATCGCCGGTTCTCCTACAATGAGAGGAAGAGGCGGGATGAAAGATGAAACGGCAGATGAAAAGAATTTCTATTACGATAGTGGGAATTACGATTTCCCATTTGGGGGCGGCGGGCGCTGCCTGCGTCAATATCGGGCAGGGACCGGTCAGCGCGTTTTGCCTGGCTGTCTGTGAATGGACGGGAATCCAGTTTGGAACGGTTTTGATTTTCTTTCAATACGCGTTTCTTGCCGGACAGATATTGCTGCTCAGAAGAAGTTTTCCATTAAACAAACTAATGCAATTGCTGACCGTCGCATTAGGCGGTCTGCTGGTGAATTTTTTTCTGAATTTTATTTTTACAGGATTTGAAATTGTATATTATCCGGCACGGGTACTGACAGGAACGCTGTTTTATCTGCTGAACGCCGCAGGCGTCTCTCTTGTGCTCATGACGAATCTGATCGGCGTTCCGCTCGAAAGCTTTTTGTCAATCCTAAGCGAGCGCACAACAATGCCGCTCGGAGCGCTGAAGCGCATTGTGGATTGCGGTCTGATTTTGCTCAGCGTCCTTTTGTGCCTGATCTGTCATTTGGACTTTACGATCCGCGAAGGAACGCTGATCAATGCCCTCGTATTTGGTGGCATGCTGGAATTCATGAAAGCTCCGACGAGGCGCCTGAAAGAAAAACTGGCTATCTGACAAGCATAGCCAGCGCACGCCTTACTCAATAAGACGGCAGAACAAAGTGTCTTCGACACTCTCAACTCCCCTGCCCCTCAATCATGAGGGGTT
>JASGGU010000099.1:0-11705 GCA_047602645.1 Lachnospiraceae bacterium
ATCGGCAGCACAATCTGTGCCAGCAGAGTTTCCACAATCCAGATTGCCAACATAGAGGAGGCATAGAACGCCGCCGCACTTCCTTCCCCTGATACAAACGCTGTCGTTGCGATAAAGGTCGGAATCAGTGTCTGCATAAATAATGTAAGATCTGCAAGCACGCCGCTGCCAAGCTGAGACACCTCCCTCATAGCACGCAGCAGAATACCCGCAAGCAGCAGCGATATAATGTAAAAGCTGACCTGGGCACTTCCTCTCGCTTCAAATGCATCCGAGATATTGGAAAATACCGCCGAAAGAATACCCAGCAGAAGGATGGAAAACATGGCTCCCTTACTCTTTTGAAAAGTACCTGCCAACATTTTTAAAAGTAATTCCATAACAGATGTTTCTTCTAGCTCTGCCGTTCCGCCTGCCAACGACATGACTAGGTCGGAAAAGCTGAAATCCTCTTCAAAAATGCCGTCCATTACCTCATCTATTTCCGAAAAATCCAGACTGTCAAGCAAGCTGTACTGCTCTTCCTGCGCCGATACTCCCTTATTCTTTTCTGCGGCAGCCCCATCAGTTTTTATAGATGCCTGCACCTCTCTTGTGCTGTTTGCTGTTAAAAACAGCAAAAGCGACAATCCAAGTATTGTATTTAAAATCCGCCTACCCACCATAGAAATCCACTGCCGTTTCCATCAGTGTCACAAGCACCGGCACACTCAGCAGGAGAATCGTGATCTTGCTGAATATTTCGATTTGCCCCGCAATGCTTTGATAGCCGGCGTCCTTGCACAGACTTCCTGCAAACTCCGACAGATAGGTAATCACCACAACCTTAACGAGCGTTCCCAAATACAAATTTTGCGTGCCGAGATAGCCCTTTAATTCCTCGAGCCGCTCCACCACCTCGGCAAAACGGGCAAGCGAAGCAAATAAAAGCAGTAGGGCTAAAAAAGTACAGAGATAAATGCCGTATTCTGCTTTTCCGCCTTTAAACTGCACCGCAATAAACACAACACAAATGCAGAGCGCGCATATCTTAACAACATCCATGCCATCCCTCCCGCGATCACCTGTGCATCGTCAAAATGCAAACAGGCTGTTGACCGTTTCAAATAATTCCTTGATATAGGGCAAGATCCATGACAGCACTAAAATCAAGCCTGCAAGACTTGTCAGAAATGCCTGTTCCTCTCTTCCGTTATGCTTTAAAAGTTGATTTAGAATGGAAACAAGAATTCCTACCGCGGCAATTTTAAATATCAAGCTGACTCCCATTTACTTAAATGCCTCCCAACCAGTCACCCGTATTTTAAAACAACAGAACAATGATGAAAATCCCCCCCAGCAGCCCCATTGTTTTGTACAGCTTCTCCGATTCCCTGACGGTCCTCTCACAGACCGCCAACTCCTCCTCCAAATATTTGAGCAAAAGCTCAATATGCCGCACCTGCTCTGTTCTGTCAAAGCTCCCAAGCCCTTCCCCAATCTCCTCCAGCCAATCCAGATCTTCTTTTTTTAAATAGCTGTCTGAAAAATCTCGGCGCACACAGGACTTCCATATTTCTCCAACGCTCTCGCCCCGCTTTTGTCTCCACTCCTCTCCAATTTCTGTTAAAAAATTGGCAAGGTGTGAATCAATTCGTCTGCTGATTTGAAAAAAAGCCTCTGTTATTGTTAAGTTGCGAAACTGAATTTCACTATGTAGCATTACAAACAGCTTTTGCAGATTGCCGAGCAGCATTTTACGCTTTTTATCCTTTCCGATTCTGCACTGGGCAAGTCCCATGCAGCCCACCATTACCAGACATGCACCAATCAGCTTCATCGTTCCCTCACTCATTTTTATGCATCTATCGCAGCAAATTTTATAAAGCAATTACCTGTTCCGCACTATCCAGCACGGTCTTTTGAATACAGTCTGCAAAGGCTTCCGTTCCAGTCAGGGATATCCCTGCAGATTTTCTCCCGAGAAGAACATAGCGTTCGAACACCTGTTCCTTTAACAGCATGCCTAATGCAGGCTTTTGTTTAAGATCCTCCATCGTCTCTCCGTGCACAGTTGCTATAATCCTGCATCCGCAGCGCAGCACAGTCCTGATTGCTTGTACATCTTCGATACTTCCGATTTCATCGACCGCCACGATATCGGGTCCCATTGCCCGCACCGCCATCATCATTCCCTCAGCTTTCAGACAGTTATCAAGGACGTCGGTCCGCATTCCCAGATCGTTCTGCATCAGCCCCATGTAGCAGCCTGCAATTTCCGAACGTTCATCAATTACACAAACATGCTGCCCGCCATGGCCCGAAGCCTGTCTGACTATGTCCCTGAGCAGTGTCGTCTTTCCAAGTCCCGGACCGGAAATCAGAAGTGTATTATAAAAGCAGCTGTTTTCATGCAGATATTGGTAAATATCATCTGCCGCACCTTTGATTTCATGTGCCATGCGGATATTTAAGCTGGATACATAACGGAAGGTTTTTACAAGGCTCTTTTCCGTTGTGACGCTCCCGCACACACCAATCCGATGACCTCCCTGTACGGTTAAGTAACCCTTTTTCAGTTCCTCCTCGTAAGCGTAAATCGAAGATCCGCACAAATACTCCAAAATTTCCAATACTTCAGGCAAGCTGATTCGAATACCTCTTCCATAGTTTTTGGATAAATGACCTTCCTGAGAAATCGTCCACTCCTCCAGTCCGATTTTAATCAGAAGCGGCTTTTCTGCCCGGATTCTGATTTCCCGTACCTTATCCAGCTCAAGAGAGGCATTTTCCAAAATCTTTCGAAAACTTAACGGAAACAGGCGTAAAAAATTTTCGGTTTTGCTCATATTGATTTTATTCCTTTCAACCTGTCCTTAAGAAAGTATATGATACTTTGTCCGGTTTATTACTTGTATGTGATTAAATACACCGAAATCTTTTGAAAGGTATTTACTTCTTTATTTTTAAATGTTATATTATAAATATAAATAATAATAACCATTACTATTTTAAATAAAGGAGGAAATTAATATGATGGAATATGCGAATACGGCACAGGTAGAGAATCTTGTCACCTTATTGGACGGATACGCTGAAAAAGGCGGGCATCATTTAAATGTGAATGTTTTGAACAGAGAAATGTTATTGGATGCACAAAAGCATCCGGAAAAGTATCCGCAGCTGACGATACGGGTTTCCGGATATGCGGTAAACTTTATTAAGCTGACGCCGGAGCAACAGAGTGATGTAATTTCAAGGACATTTCATGAGGGAATGTAAGATGGGAACAAAAGTGTGCTTCGCTCACTTTCGCGGTTATATACTCCGACAGCACAGCAAAAATTCCCTATTAAACAAGAGAAAGAGAGCCGGAGGAAATTTATATTCCTCCGGCTCTCCGCTCTTATGATAAGACGCTACGCACGCATTTTACACGTCTTTGATTGAAAAGCTGGTTCTTCCCATCTTATCTTTGCCAAGACATTTTACAGTCACGATATCTCCAAGTGCCAGAACATCTTCCACCTTATTGACTCTTGTTTTGGCAATCTTGGAAATATGAACCATTCCCTCTTTACCCGGAGCAAACTCAATGAAAGCGCCAAATTCCTTAATGCTGACTACCTTACCGGTAAACATCTGGCCCTCTTTAAATTCAGTCACGATAATGTTGACTAAATCAACCGCCTTACTCATTCCCTCCGGATCGGTTCCGCAGATCGATACGGAGCCATCGTCTGTGATGTCAATTTTCACGCCGGTCAGATCAATAATTGCGTTGATCGTCTTTCCTCTCTGTCCGACTACATCGCCGATCTTCTCAGGATCAATCTTGATCTGGATGATCTTTGGTGCAAACTCGCTTACTTCCTTTCTGGGTTCGGCAATCGCCGGCTTCATACAGGTATCCATGATAAAGATTCTCGCTTCACGGCATCTTGCGATTGCCCCTTCCACGATCGGCCTTGTCAGTCCGTGGATTTTAATATCCATCTGAATTGCGGTGATTCCTTCCGTCGTACCCGTCACCTTAAAGTCCATATCTCCAAAGAAATCCTCGAGTCCCTGAATATCCGTCAATAATACATAATCGTCATCCGTATCACCCGTTACAAGGCCGCAGGAAATACCCGCCACCATTTTCTTGATCGGCACGCCCGCAGCCATCAATGCCATACAGGATGCGCAGGTCGATGCCATAGACGTAGAGCCGTTTGATTCAAAGGTTTCCGATACGCAGCGAATCGCATAAGGAAATTCTTCCTCGGAAGGAAGCATCGGGATCAACGCTCTTTCAGCCAGTGAACCATGTCCGATTTCACGGCGTCCCGGTCCTCTGGACGGCTTCGTCTCACCTACTGAGTAGGACGGGAAATTATAATGATGCAAATATCTCTTTGACACTTCATTAGGATCCAGACCATCCACCTTTTGCATTTCCGAAAGCGGAGCCAACGTACAGATATCGCATATCTGTGTCTGCCCGCGGGTGAACATCGCAGAGCCATGCACTCTCGGAATCAGATCCACTTCTGCTGCCAGCTGTCTGATCTGTGTGATTTCACGACCGTCCGGACGCTTACGGTCCTTTAAAATCATCTTTCTGACCGTCTTTTTCTGGTATTGATAAACAGCCTCGCCAAGCACTGCAAGCCATTCTTCCTTGTCTGCAAACGCCTCCTCAAGCTTTGTCGTAATCACACGGATATTTTCTTCACGGATCTGCTTTTCATCCGTAAATACAGCGCTTTCCATTTCCTGAGGCGTCACAATTTCCTTGATTGCCAAAAACATTTCCTCCGGAATTGCACAGCTTGTATAGCTATGCTTCGGCTTTCCGACTTCTTCTACAATTTTATTGATAAATGCGATGATTTCCTGGTTCACATCATGAGCCATATAAATTGCCTCAATCATCTTATCTTCTGAAATTTCGTTGGCACCAGCCTCAATCATAATCACCTTGTCGCTTGTGGAAGCTACGGTCAGATTCAAATCTCCGTTTTTCCACTGCTCCTGACTCGGATTAATAATCATCTTTTGGTCAACCATGCCAATCTGTGTCGTCGCGCATGGTCCATAGAACGGGATATCCGAAATACTCGTCGCAATCGCGGAGCCGAGCATTGCAACAACCTCGGGACGGCATTGGGAATCTACCGACAATACAAGATTATTCAACGTACAGTCGTTTCTGTAATCCTTCGGAAACAGAGGACGCATCGGTCTGTCAATCACACGCGCTGTCAGCACGGCATTCTCGGATGCTCTTCCCTCTCTTTTGTTAAAGCCTCCCGGAATTTTGCCCACCGAATACATCTTTTCTTCGAATTCGACGCTTAACGGGAAGAAATCGATTCCTTCTCTCGGCTTATCCGAAGCGGTTGCCGTACATAATACGGTCGTATCTCCGTAGTGCATGAAGGCCGCACCATTTGCCTGTTTCGCGACTCTGCCCACATCAACGGTAAGAGTACGTCCGCCAAGCTCCATAGAAAAACTTTTGTACATATTCCATCTCCTTTTCGTGTACGCATAAAAAGCATACCGGTTTTGTTATGGCAGAAGATTTAAAGTACCGAAACTACTGAGGTATCTACAAAGAAGGCTTTATCTGCACCTCAGTGGTCTCGGATATCCCCTCTGCCAGGTTGCTATCGCATTGTATGACTATTAAATTCAGCTTTCACCTTTCTGCCCACAATGCTTAAAAAGGGCGGATATAAAGCATCCGCCCAATTTAATCTTAAAAATTATTTTCTAATTCCAAGCTTTTCAATCAGAGTACGGTATCTTTCAATATCATTTCTCTTTAAATAATCAAGTAACCCTCTTCTTTGACCGATCATCTTATAGAGACCTCTGCTTGAATGATGATCCTTCGGATTCACCTTTAAATGCTCGGTAAGTTCTCTGATTCTCTCTGTGAGGACCGCAATCTGTACCTCCGGCGAACCCGTGTCGCCTTCGCTCCTCGCATATTCATTGATAATTGCTGTTTTCTTTTCCTTTGAAATCATAGTATTCCTCCTTTATCTGCCTTGAAGCAACGCCCCAAGCATTCCATCTCCTGATACTAAGACTCGGTCGGAGTGTCCGCCGTCTGAGTATCGGTTTCACAACATGGAATATTGTAACATAGATATTATTTGTTGTAAAGTCCGAAAATACTCACCGTTTACGCAGAAAGAACGTGTAAATCACAGTTCCCGCCAAATACGGTTTCTCACTTCCTCCTAAAGATGCTCCTTATGCCACTTTTCACCTTTCCGTATATCGCTCTGCATTTGTTCCTTCAGAGACTCCACTGTAGGAAATTTCATTTCTGCCCGGACAAATTGGTACAAGCTAACATAGAGATAATCGCCGTAAACTTCTTCGTTAAAATTATAAATATACGTCTCAATCCCGATCACGGAATTCTCACCGGATACGGTAGGTTTGCTTCCGATGTTTGTGATCGCCCTGTATTCCTGGCCCATGTGAATGACACGTGAAAAGTAAACTCCATTCGGCGGAAGAAGCTTTTCCGGTTCCGGAAGCAGATTGACCGTAGGCATACCGAGTGTCCTGCCAAGCCGCCGTCCATGTACTACTTTGCCGTAAAACAGATAAGGGCGCAATAACAGTTGGTTCGCTTTTACAATATTTCCGGCTTCAATCTCCTCCCGCACATATGTCGAACTGATTTCTCTGCCCTCATACAGCATTTTATCCACAACAACCGTATCGAATCCATACCGTTTCCCGAAGGCTTTCAGCAGAGCTGTGTCGCCCCGCCCTTGATAGCCGAAACGGCAGTCCGTGCCGACAACCGCCGCTTTCATGTGCAGCCTGTCCAGCAAAATCCGTTTGATAAACTGCTCTGCTGATATGCCCGCCGCTTCCCTTCCAAACGGGAATTCGATCAAATAATCGACGGAAAGCTCCTGAAAAATTTTTCGCTTTTCTTCATTTGTCGTCAGTACCTTTCGATTCTTCCCATAAAAAACAGAGGCAGGCGGAATATCAAATGTAAATACCGCCATTTTAAGTCCCCTGCTTTTATAGTCCAGCATTGTTTTGATGATTTCACCATGCCCCTTATGGATCCCGTCAAATTTTCCGATTGCAACAACAGTACTCTCTTCTACCCGAAAATCCGAAGTGCCGCGGATAACTCTCATCATTTTCTCCTCTTTTCAAAGCTGCTCAGTTCTCCAAAAACATTTTGTATGGCTTAAAGCAGCCTCTGCTTTTTTCGTATTCATAAATACCTGCAAATACACCTTTGGAATCATAGACACGCACAAATTCACGTTCCTCCGGAAGGCAAGAAGCCCCTGACTCTAAAAAAATATTTCCGTTATACAGCAGACAGTCTGTTTCCGGTTTTGTAATAATGCGCTCATATGTATCAAAGACCTCGTCTGTTTGAATGAGCGCTTGTTCCATGCTTCCCTGTAACATCAGCGCTTCGATCTCTCTCAGCCGCAGGCTGTTTTCTAATGTAAACATGCCGACACGCGTACGCAGAAGAGATTCCATGATGCCGCCCGTATGAAGCTTCTGCCCGATATCATGGCACAGCGTGCGGATATATGTCCCCTTAGAGCAGGAAACCCGCATTTTCACGCGGGGCAGGTTCATTTCCAAAATTTTGATCTCCATAATTAATACACGTCTTGCCTGTCGCTCAATTTCTATTCCTTGACGCGCAAGCTCGTACAATTTCTTTCCGTTTACCTTCAACGCCGAATACATCGGCGGTATCTGATCATATTCCCCGACAAAGCTTAAAATTGCATCTGTCACGTCCGATTCATTTACGGAAACCTCTTCTTCAGCAAGCACCTTTCCGAATGCATCCTGTGTATCCGTCGTCTTTCCGAGCAAAAGCACGGCTTCATACTCCTTGCTCTTGTCCGTCAGCAGATTACACAGCTTTGTCGCATTACCTAGACATACCGGAAGAACCCCCTCCGCCTGAGGATCAAGTGTTCCCGTGTGACCGATTTTCTTCTGTCTGCAGATGCCACGCAGCTTTGCGACCACGTCATGAGATGTAAAATCCCGCTCCTTATATACATTTAAAATTCCGTTCATGAAGTCTCTGCCTCTTTCAACTGCGATTCGATATGTAATGACAGGTTGTTCAGCACATCATAATAAGTACCGCTCATTGTACAACCCGCCGCACGTACATGACCGCCGCCGCCAAAATAGGAGGCAATCTCAGCCACATTGACGATCCCATTGGAACGCATGCTGACCTTATACTCCAGAGAGCGCGTTTCATAAAGAAATATCGCGCATTCCACGCCCTTTGTAACTCTGAGCTGGTTAATAATTCCATCTAAGTCCTTGGAGGACACCTGATAAAATCCCATCATTTTCATATCCACAACACTTGCAATGCATTTTCCGTGCATAAAAAGGATACTCTCAAGCAGCGCGCGGCCAAGAATCTGATTCTGCACATATGTTTTTTGGTAAAATGTTTCGTCTATGATTTGGGATGAATCAAAACCGTACTCAACAAGCTCGCCAACTGCCGCAAAGGATTGTTTTTTCATATTCGTATACCGGAATACCCCCGTATCATGGACAATTCCCGTATACAGTGACTTTGCAATATCGACATCCATATACTGTTTTTCAAAAAGCCAAAAAAGAATCTCACAGGTCGAGCTGGCTTGTACATCAAGCACTGATACGTCTCCAAATCGTTGGTTGCTGACATGATGGTCAATGCAAATCGATTTTTTAGCCGCAAGAAAATATTCCTTCGCCGCTCCGAGCCGTTCCAAATCTCCGGAATCCAATGCAATAAAAACATCTGACACACCTTTGTCAGAAAATGCCGTATTAATTTCCTCATAGCCCTTCAAGAACGAAAAAATCTCTGACGGCTGCTCCAAAAACACAGTGATCTGCGCAGACGGACATGCTTTTTTTAAATAACCATATAAACCCAAGCAGGAACCGACGCAATCGCCATCGGGATGCACATGCCCCGCAATCCCGATCGTTTTTGCACCGCCGACTTCTTTTAACAGCTCCATCATACTGTCACCTATTCTCCCTTTACCTCATCAATCAGCTTCGACATATTCATACCATACTCGATCGAAGTATCCGCAATAAATGTGAGTTGCGGCGTGTTGCGCAGGTTCAGGGTAGCCGCGAGCTGATGTCTGATATAACCCTCGGCACTCCTTAAACCCGCCAGCGTCTCTTCCCGTTTCTCCTCATCGCCCAGCACGCTGATCCAAACCTTACATGTTTTCAGATCCGGAGCGACCTCTGCCGCTGTCACGCAGGTCATGGGCGCGATGCGCGGATCCTTGATTTGTACCCGGATAATATTGGACAGCTCCCGCTGCACTTCCGAGTTGATCCGCGTATTTTTAATGCTGTTTTTTCTCATTACCTTGGCACCTCTACCATAATATAAGCCTCTACAATATCCAACTCCGCAAAATCATTAAATTCTTCAAATACAAGGCCGCACTCAAAACCGGTCTTGACTTCCTTGACATCATCCTTAAATCGTTTCAGTGATGCGAGCTTGCCCTCGAAAATCTGCTTACCCTCACGCGAAATGCGAACAGTACAATTCCTCTGGAAAATACCGTCAAGCACATAAGAACCAGCAATGTTTCCGATGCCGGAAGCCTTAAATATCTGCCTGATTTCTGCATGACCGATCACCTTTTCCTCGAATACCGGATCAAGCATCCCTTTCATAGCAGCCTCAACATCCTCAATCGCTTTATAAATGACACTGTATAGACGCACATCGACGCCCTCTGATTCAGCTGTTGCCTTCGCCGTCGCATCCGGTCTGACATTAAAACCGATAATAATCGCATTCGAGGCTGACGCCAGGATCACATCGGACTCATTGATCGCACCGACACCGCCATGGATTATTTTAACGACAACTTCTTCATTTGTCAGTTTTAACAGGCTTTCCTTAACTGCTTCGACAGAGCCCTGAACATCCGCCTTGATAATCAGGTTCAACTCCTTTAAATTACCCGCCTGAATCTGTGTAAACAGATCATCCAAAGACATCTTCGCTTTTGTATCATCAAGCAGCTTTACCTTGTTTTGCGAGATAAACGTAGCGGCAAAATTTCTTGCTTCTTTATCACTTTCGGGAGAGACAAAAATTTCACCCGCATTCGGCACATCGTTTAAGCCCAGTATTTCTACCGGTGTGGAAGGCGTCGCCTCCTTAACACGCTTTCCCTTATCGTCGATCATCGCACGAACCTTGCCATAACATGCTCCCGCCGCGATAAAGTCTCCGACTTTGAGTGTACCTTTCTGCACAAGAACAGTTGAAACCGGTCCTCTTCCCTTATCAAGCTGCGCTTCTATGACAAGCCCTCTTGCCTGCCTCTTTTCGTCCGCCTTCAACTCTAAAATTTCCGAAGTCAGAAGAATCATTTCCAAAAGCTGTTCGATACCTTCCCCAGACTTTGCCGAAACCGGTGCAAACACCGTACTGCCGCCCCAATCTTCCGGTACCAGCTCATATTCGGACAGTTCCTGCTTTACACGGTCGATATTGGCACTCGGCTTATCGATTTTGTTGACCGCCACAATAATTTCAATCCCTGCAGCCTTCGCATGATTGATCGCCTCGACCGTCTGAGGCATCACGCCGTCATCCGCGGCAACAACAAGAATTGCAATATCTGTCGAGTTGGCACCGCGCATACGCATTGCTGTAAACGCCTCATGTCCCGGCGTATCCAAAAAAGTAATTCTCTGTCCGTTAACGTTGACTACATATGCGCCGATATGCTGTGTGATACCGCCCGCTTCCTTATCGATTACGTGCGTTTTTCTGATCGCATCCAAAAGAGAGGTTTTTCCATGATCCACGTGCCCCATAACACAAATAACAGGCGGACGGGACGTCATTTGAGACAGATCCTCTTCCTCTTCCTTTAACAGCTCCTCGATCACATCAACAACAACCTCTTTTTCACAAAGGATTTCAAATTCCATTGCGATTTCCTCTGCCTGCTCGTAGGTGACCTCCTGATTTACCGTCACGACCTTACCCTGTAAAAACAACTTTTTTACAATGACCGCCGGCTGTATTTTCATTTTATCTGCAAGTTCTTTAATCGTCAAAATTTCGGGAAGGATGATAACTTTGATCTTTTCTTCTTCCTTGATCGCAGCTTTTCTTTCCTGTGGCCGTTCAGGTTTCGTAACCTTGGCTCCTTTTACAGTCTTACCGCCTCTAAAGCCATCCTCTGCCGAGAACGTATGCTCTTTCTTGCGCTTATCCTGATTCTGTCTGCGTTTTTCCTGTTCATCGCGATGCTTCTCCTGCTCTTTTGCCGTCTCCTTGGCATCCGGAGCAAAGCCTCCGCCCGCACCGCGTCCACCGCTCTGGAAGCCTCTGTTGCCTTGGCCGTCACGACTCTGGTACTGACCGCCTCTGTTTCCCTGGCCGTCACGGTTCTGATACTGGCCGCCTCTGTTTCCCTGACCGTAAGGCTGACCGGGCCTTGCCCCCTGACCGTCACGGTTCTGATACTGGCCGGGCCTGCTTCCCTGGCCGTCACGATTCTGATACTGGCCGGGTCTTGCCCCCTGGCCGTCACGGTTCTGATACTGGCCGGGTCTGCTTCCCTGGCCGTCACGATTCTGATACTGGCCCGGTCTTGCCCCCTGGCCGTCACGGTTCTGATACTGGCCGGGTCTGCTTCCCTGGC
>JASGGU010000100.1:0-11589 GCA_047602645.1 Lachnospiraceae bacterium
AAAATATATGATTCTTATTTCATTTCTCACTTGACATCACACCGCTGGACTTTTTTTATTTTATATCAAACAGCCGAGCTCTTAACTGTTTCATATTTAAATAATTTTAATGCTGTTTTTATTAAAAAACATTTCACATTCTTCCGGATCTAAATCCTGCTGTATTCCGATTTTATTGGCATAATATAAAGTCATTGCTATTGATTCAGCCGCTTCCAGCTTATTCATTGCATCGGTAGTTGTCTCTCCCACGACCAGAACGCCATGATTTCCCAAGATGACAATGTCCTGTCCCGCTTCAAAATATGGTTTCGCCTCTTCATAGATATCCGGTTCTCCCGGTCTGCCATACGGCGCCACTTGAAACTTCTTGAAATTTCCCATCATTTCCGGATATGCTCTTGTTTCTACTTCTTTTAGGCACAGCGAATATGCCGTCAAAAAGGTAGGATGCGCATGGACGACTCCGCCAATACTATTTCCGCCACGCATTTTGTATGTATTAAGATGCATCGGCAATTCAGAGGTCGGTCTGCAGCTCCCGCCAATCCATTCTCCCCGCTCATCAATCACCGCTATCATATCTTCCGTATACATCGCTTTATTTTTACCCGTGGGAGTAATATAAAGATATCCATCGTTCTTCGATTTAGTGGATATATTTCCCTCAAAGGCATTCACCATCCCTTTCTCATCCAGCCTTTTACTCACAGCCATAACCTCTCTAATTGCTTCAAAATCCAGTTCCTTCATTTTCATAAATGCGTCCTCCTTCTAATCATTCCGTTGATTATTTTAGTTTTGGGGTTCATATTGTTTCATCATAAATGACTGCCTTGATAGTTCCCGTATTTCATCAACCGTCTTCACATAGCCTTGCGCATATAACTGCGTCAGAATATTACCGGTCAATGTCGCATAGGGCATTCCGGCCCTTACTTCCTCTCCCAAAGCATCACTTATCATCTGCATCAAAAGATGGTTTTTGGAACCACCATTTACTACATAAATTCCGGTATAGAAAATATTTAATTTATTTTTCAGCAAATCTGCATAGTGCTTTATTTTTATAGAGATACTTTCAAGAATACAAAGCACGTACTCTCCGTCTTCTTTAATTGAATCCTGATTGGTTTTTTTCAGATAATTATCTATTTTAATGCGGATATCTCCGTCTGCATTGCTAAACTCCGCTTCTTCCAAATCAAAACATACCTGTTTTGATTCCGTCCGCTCCGCCAAAGAAATAAAATCCGCGTGTGAATAGCTTCTTCCCTCAGTCTCCAGAATTCTTTTCAATTCATTCAAGAGCCAAAATGCTGCAAAGTCCCTATATACAATCTTACTCCGGCCGAATCCACCGGTATTTTTAAATCCGCACTGAAAAGCCGCTTCCGATACAATACTCTCTTTTGTCTCAATACCCATGTTTATATTGGTACCTATACTGATATATAACTTATTTATTCCGAATCCCGGTATGGCTGCTACTGCCGCAGCACTGTCATGGGCTGTGGTCGCAATCACCTTTGTATTTCCTGCGCCTGTCTTTTCACCGACAGTTCTCCGCAGCTTACCTTTCACCGTTCCCGCATCCACTATATTTGTCAGAAAATGTGTTGGGATTTTTAATTTTTGAAATAATTCATAGCACCAGTCCTCCTGAGATGTATTCAGTAATGCAGATGTTCCTGCGATTGTCATTTCTGTTGAGAGTTCACCAGACAGAAAATACGATAATAAATCCGGCAACAAAAGAAGTTTATCCGCTTCCGTTAAAGCATTTGTTCCCTGCTCAATATAAGAATACAATTGAGGTAATGTATAGGTTCTGTTACATTGGCAGCCCGTCATTCTAAATACGCTTTTTTTATCCACTATTTTATAAATGTTTTCTACAGAATGCCGGGTCCTTTGATCTCTATAGTGGTAAACCGGCTCCAATAATCGATTCCTGTTATCCAATAGTCCATAACTGGCTCCCCATGTATCTATTGCAATACTGGCAATATTACATTGATTGGTATAATGGGCAATCACATCTAAAATGCTGTTGTATAAACCAAATACATTCCAATATAATGCATTTGGTGTTTCAATTGCTCTATTATCGAAATCAATAAAATCATCGATTATTAATTTATCTCCATCAAAAGATCCTTTTGCCGCTTTTCCGCCGCTTGCCCCCAAATCCACTCCTATACAGCTTATTTTTTTCATTCGTTTCTCCTGTTATTTATTTCGTTATCGACTATATTAATTATATATCATCCATAAATATTGTCAATATTCATTTTGTTACATTGTTTCATTGTATTTTTAGTGCATATTTCACAATCTTTTTATTTTTTTCGATATAGCAAGGGGGATTAATTGGACTTTAAAATATTTCATACATGAAAAGAGTGGATTGATAACCAGAGAGGAAAAAGATTCAATATTTGGGATATTCTGAGAAGAAAGGTATTTAAAAAAACGGATAGTTCGGTCAAAAAGAAGTCCGTCCGAAAAAGAAAGTTGACAAACATAGAACGATTTTAAATATTGATAGCAAGTTATACAAGTATCATGATACTCCCAACTTTACCGAATGTCTATAATTTTATTTCTTTATCACAAAGCTTTGCAATCTCCGGAGAGTGTGTGACCACAATGACATATTTATTCTCTTTATGAGCGAGTTCCCTCAAAATATCAAAAATCTCCATTGCTGTCTGCGGATCCAAATTTCCGGTTGGCTCATCTGCCAGAATTACCTGTGCATCTCTGGCTATGGCGCATGCAATTGCAACGCGCTGCTGTTCTCCGCCGGATAGAAAGTTTACATTGCGGTCAGCCTTTTCCCGCGGGATACCAAGCGACTTAAGTGTCCGATATTCATCTGTCTTTCTTTTATGATTCGCAATTTCAATGGAGGTTCTTACATTTTGTGCGGCCGTCATATAATCCAACAGATTAAAATTCTGAAATACAAAGCCGACATACTCACTTCGATATTTTCGCAAGCCTATTTGCTCTATATTGTTACCTTCATACATAATTTCTCCGCTATCCGGCTTTTCCAAACCTCCCAGAAGAGAAAGCAATGTAGTCTTGCCCGTTCCCGAACGCCCGGTAATGCAGCTGACATTTCCCTTTTGAAAAACGATATCCAGTTTCTCAAATATTCTATTTTCAGATCTTTTGTCCCGATATCCAAAACAAAGCGCCTTACCTGTAATTACAGAATCCATATCAAATTCCTTTCCGAAAAGAGGTTGCAAGATGAGCCAGCGTCGTCAAATTCCCCAGAAAAATAATAATCAGTTCACTGCCCAGTAAGAAACAAATACTAGGAATATTAAGGAGCTGTGTAAGTGACTCAAGCTGCCGATTCTGATAACTGAGCCGGGAACCAAACACATGAAACAAAATAGCGCATAACAACATACCAATCATCATACCTGCCAGACATGGAATACCTACCTCCGTCAATAGCTCTCCGAAGATCTGGAGCTTTTTCGCCCCTCTTGCAAGAAAAATTTTAAATTCACGGTTTCTCGTCATATTCTGATAAATCACATAAAGTCCAATCACGAAAAGTGAAGAGAAATACAACGTGCCGATGGTAATCTTTAAATACTGCTGCATGGCGGAAAGAATACTTGTCTTCTTCACATATTCATAATTGTTTGTAATGACATCGGCATTTTTCAGACTAACCTGACTGCTATTTTTAATGTTATTCAATAGCTCATCTACGTTGGCAGCGGAACTTAATTGAATAACAACCTCGCCAAGCAGATCAGAGCCTGCACACTCCTCGAAAGTGCCTATCGGCAGGATCAATTTGTTCTCAGGATTACTCCTGGATGCATTTCTATCCTTCTCAACGGCCGAAAAGATTCCATTTACTGTAAGTTCTATCCGTTCGGAAACACCTTCCACAGTAATCCTTATCTTACTGCCAACCTCCAGTTGATTAGTTTGAGCTAATCCTAAACTGATAAGCACGATCCTGTCCTCAGCATCCGCTTCTGTAATGTGCTCGCCTTCTATCAGTTCGTAGACGTGGTTTTCAAACCAATGATACTTTTCACTGTTTAAAATACCCATAATAGAAATATCTGGAATTTCATCCCGTGAAGAATACATTCCGTTTGCAGTCTGTATCGTCATCCCTCTTTCATCTTCTTCTTTAACTGTAAAAGAATCTGCGTAGCCAAATGCAACTGCTGCTTTATTAATAATACTCCCCTGATTCTCGTCCGCCAGATTGGCTAGCATCTCATCATTTAGGGCATATCCCTCCCGAACCTTGCCATAGCTGAGATCACCGCTGCGAACCACAAGTTCTCCCGGAACTGTCCTTTCATATTCCGCCCGTTCCCTTTCTATCAATCCATAGAAACCCTGTAAAAACAGAAGAAGCACTGACAACCCAGCAAAGATGAGCGTAAGCAGTATGGTATTGCCTGATCTGCAACAGATCCGAATGAGTGCGATTTTACATGCCTTCATCTTGTCAGCTCCTTTCATTTGAAGCATTCAGCCGGATGGAGTTTCCCCTGATAAAAATAAGTATTTCAACTGCCAGAATCATAGGAATCACCACAAAAAGGACGCCTAAGAAAACCAGAATACTGACAAAATCAAGTTGCAGCGGAATATCCCAGTTCAAATTTCGGATACCCGGATCATTTCTGCGAAGCCCTTCCATGATATCTGTCGTCTCCCTTACAAGCTCTGCATGATCCTTGTATTCTTGTAAGTACGTATCATACAGGCTGACATATGGCTTCATAATAATGGTACTGATCGTTCTTTCAGCGCAGGCAGATAACCCGAAAGCCAAAATGCCGCCTGCCAGAATGGGCACCATATATTCTATCAGACTCTGCACGACAATATTTTTTCTGCTTTCCCCGCGACTACGATAAATGTAGTACTCATACGTTCTTTTATAGATCAAAAGCGCGCCAATCAATGCCGTCAGCATTAGCATTACACAACTAATGATCAGCAGTATTGTGGAACACAGCCGATTTACCTCTGTCAGAGGCCCGCTGACGGATTCCACCCATTCCGGATCCCAATTGTATTCATACACCGCAGGATTTCCTTGAGGATCCGTACTCCCATCCGGTAATGCCTTTTTCAATTGACTGACCAGATCAGGCATATCAGTGCTGTTTGAGGTGTAGGCATAGACGATTTCCGGGTAAAACCAATACTCCTCCGCCAAGATTGCTTCCGGCACAAACAGATAATTTGCCGAAGATTCTTCTGCTCTCCCCTCTCCCCGCCCCAAGACCGGATCAGAAAAAAATCCTATAATTTCAAATGTGAGCTCTTCGCTGCTCATTCCCATGCTGATTCTAAAATCATCCAATGAAACGGTGATGGAATCCCCCACTTCTAATTTGTTTTCCTCTGCGAGCCGCTTTGAAATCAACGCCAACTTCCGCTCTCTGTCGGCAGCGGTGATTGTCCTGCCTCTTATCAGTTTGAAACCTCCTCCGGTAAAGAAAGGAAGTTTTTCCGAATCTGTCATGGCAAACAGTCTGCAATTTGTTTCCGCATCCTCAATCCCAAATGCAGCCAAAGCTGCCTCATTTTTCTTTTTGTATCGCTCGTAAGATTCCGGATCCTCAATACAGGGACTCGCATTCTTAAGCAGAAAGGTATTTGTTGTAATCATATTAAGATCCATCACTAAGGGAATTTCTTTCATAGTTTTTATATCTTGTTTAGTAAAAAGGGAAGGAGTCTGTAAATCTTGCTGAAGTACTTTAGAAATTGTAATCGAATTTCCAAGATTGCTCTGTAAATAATCAATTTGGGTTTTAGAAGAGTTCCATGTCAGAAATACAACAAAAAAAACAGTAAAAATACATACAAAAATAAGAAACAGTACCACTGTCCGTTTCCGGTAATAGCGAATGGATAACGATGCACTATGCAGGATGCTCATATTGTGTCCTCATGATAGGATGCTCTGTCTGACCTTTGATATAGTATCTACTCTTTGTTTTTCATAATTTTTCCCCGCCTCCATGACCACTTGTTTTGTTAAATAACTTGATCCATTCATTTTATTCTAAACATAAATGAATCTATCACACAGCGCTAATGATGATGCCCTATGGGCAACAACGATTATCGTCTTATCTTTCCCAATTCCATTTATAGCTGACTGAACTTCATTCTCAGACATTTGATCTAGCGCTGAAGTTGCCTCATCAAAAATAAAAACATCTACATTTCTAAGAAATAATCTTGCTAAGATCAACCTTTGTCTCTGTCCTCCAGATAGCTGAACACCTTTTTCACCAATGACCGTGTCAAACCCATTCGGAAGTTGTAAAATATAATCGCTAATGCAAGCTCTTTTACACGCTTCTTCCATTTCTTCCTGGGTAGCTTCCTCCTTGCCATATAGAAGATTTTCTCTGATAGATACGTTATAAAGTGCATTTTCTTGCATAACAAAACCAATTTTCTTATATAGTGCTTTTAAATCAATCTCATTTATATTAATATCTGAGAACCGAACAATCCCAACTGATGGTCTAAGCATTCCGACAATCAGCTTCAATAAAGTTGTTTTTCCTCCACCGCTTTCGCCAATGATACCAACCCTTTCACCTTGTATGATTTCAAATGACATATTGTCTAGTACCATCTTTTCATTCTGCCGATATTGAAATGAGACATTTTCGAATTCTATATTGCAATGATCGAACTGTCCTACACCACCTTTCCAATCATTTTCCATCGATTCATCAAGTTCATTAAAAACAGCATCATAATAAGGCATTTCAGATTGAAGATTTGCATCTGTTGTTGCAATAACATTGACACAATCCGACAATATTGAATAGTATTTGACAAACACAAGCAATACACCAATAGCCATTTTATCATAATAAATCAATACCCCTCCGATAAAATAAAGCGCAAATTGCATAAAAAAATCATCTTTTATTTTAGGTAACACCAATTCTCTTGTCACCCAATTTCTTAACCATTTAGCATATAGTTTCAAATCCTTTACCAAAAAAGCATCAAACGTTTTTTCATTTTCCTGCTCCAGATTGAAAACTCTTACCTCACGCCACCCTTGTACTCTTTCATTTAGCCAGGACACCCACGCTTGATCATTGACCAGCTGCTTACTATGTATTTCTTTTTCCTTCTTACTCACAACATAATTAAAAGCTATCGTTATTGGTATTGTCATTAACGCAAATATTGCCATTCGCCATTCCAAGATTATGAGTAATAGGACAATAATGACGGTTTGGGCATAGCTCATAATGTACTCTACTGTTTGAATATCAGCAAATACTGAGAGTTTGCTAACATAGTCTTCGAGAATCGTCTTAGTTTTTCCAACTGTATATTTCCTATATTCTTTAAAATTCTTAAATAACGCATGATCAAGTATTTTCTCTTTCAGTGACACTAACACTTTGTCAGATAACCTAAAGACAAAATAGTTTTTACTAAAATCCACAATTATTTGAGCCAACTGAATCCCCAAATAACCAATTATAATATAAACAATGAGGTGCAATTTACCTCCCAGTATCACCTTTTCAATAAACATTCCGTAAAAGACCGGCAGCAAGAAGTTCAGTATCATTGAAATAATCGCAAGCAAAAACAATCCTGCATAGAATTTTTTTACCCCATCAGCAAAAACACTTAACCTTTTCAATACATTGTATCTATATTTTAACCTCATCCTAGCCCCCTACTCAATTCCAAACATTTTCTTAAAGTTTTGGCTATGTTCAAACAGTTCTTTTGTTTTACCCATTTCTACAATCTTTCCATTTTTCAATATGGCAACCTTGTCACACATCAACACGGAACTAAGCCTATGTGCAATTACAATCACTGTCTTGTCACATAATATCTGTCGCCAAGCATCATGAACTGCCTTTTCAGTACTGACATCTAACGCCGACGTCGCCTCATCAAAAATAATAATATTAGGATTTTTCAAATAAACTCTTGCAATTGCAAGGCGTTGTCTCTGACCTCCCGATAGATTACTTCCATTTTGTCCTAATAATGTATCAAATCCTTGTTCTGCTTCTTGTATAAAATCATATATACCCGCCGCTTTGCATGCAAAAATAAGATCCCCTTCTTTTGCATCTCTTTTTGCCATCAACAAATTCTCTCGTATCGTTCCGCTAAATACCACAATATCCTGTTGCACGAAACCAATATTTTCATATAATGTCTGTAAGCTATATTCTTCTATCGGTATAGAGTCAACAAGTACTTGTCCACTCTTTTTTGAATAAAATCCCATCAAAATATATGCCAATGTCGTTTTTCCACATCCAGATTCGCCGACAATAGCCATCTTCTCTCCCGCAGCGATATGTAAATTCATGTAATCCAAAATATTACTTTTGTCCTTATAAGCATAAACTAGATCCTTAATCTCTATATTTCCTTTAACATCCAACAATAATTTTGTCCCTTTCCATAAATCAGTCGAATCCGTCTCCAGAAAGTCGTAAATCTTTTGGACGACCGCTATTCTTTTCTGTCCATCCATAAAATAATTACAAAGCTGACTTACTCCCTGCGTTAATTTCATAAAATAGGTCAGCACCACCACAACCAAGCCGATTGACATCATGTGTTTAGCAGCCAAAAAAGCTAAAACAAGATACAAAATCATTTGTAAGCAGACATTTACAACACTTATTGTCTGCTCAGCCTTTATAGTTTCTTTTTTTGTATTAAAATCCATTTTAAATAATTGTCTACTATTATGGCGAAATTTTCTCTCAACCATATTTTCCGCATTTAACAAATTAATATCTTTCAGTGTATTTAAAATTTCAAAAATCCAACTCGTATACTCTCCTTGTGCCTTTCTATATTCTAAACTTTCACTTCTAATTTTATTTCCAGATTTCCTCATTATAACAACGGATATTGGAACCAAAACAATCATTAATAACCCAATTATGGGATTAATGATAAATAATATGACCATGCAAGCAACAATAAGGATGCAATAATTTACAGTATGCACAACATTTCTAACCATAAAATTCACACACTCTGCTGGAAGGAACTGAATCATATTGACAATGTCTCCATAACTAGAATGTGTCATAACCTCAGCGTCAATTTTCTGCATATGTTTAAACATTTTAGTTCGGAATTGACTATGAAACGAATTCCAAATTTGTCCATACAAATCGTATAAAAAATAATATAAGATACATGAAAATACAGAAACGAAGAAAAACAATAAGCCACTTTTAATAAACAAATTAATATTTTTGTAATAGACAATTTGATCAATCATAACGCCAAATAAAATAGGGGCAACGATCCCAATAACCGTATCAAATAGCCACCCAAAATAGAACATGCAATATTCTATACGCAAATTGTTCATATATTGAATCATGTACAAAAAACAAGTATAAAAATTCAATTTACAATCTTTCATGATTCTATCTCCTATATATGACCGCCCTTAGTAAAAACAAGCTGCAATAAGTTGATATCGTCTACCTGTACATCAACATACACAATTCCTTCAATAATATCCCTCTCTTTATAAGATTCTAAACATATGCCACTTGGAGTACATAGATAATCCGTAACCTTTTGAATCTCATCATCCCGCTTTTTATACACAAAAATAGGGGCATCCACAAAAAATTCTTGTTCAGGAAATTTCAAAAGTATGATGTCATCTTCGTATACAGCTTCAGCTTCAATTGTTCTATATACCGGAACCCGAATCATTAAAGAAGCCATGATAAATATGAAAACTCCAATGGATAAAAAAAGTGTGAAAAAGATGATTTTTTTTATAGAACTATTCTTAGTTGTATTCAATTGATAGTTTGTAGTCATATACTCTTCACCTATTTTTTCTACTCTGGGTATTCTTATTTCTAGTTTTCGACCTGCTCATTCTTTTCCTGCACATCAATCAAACTTCCATCCCGCATCCGCAAAATGACATCCGTTTCCATTGCCACCTTGGGATTGTGGGTAACCACAATGACAGCATACTGTTCCTCATGGGCCAGTTCCTTTAACAATCCGACAATCATTTCTTCATTCTTTGTATCCAGATTTCCCGTAGGCTCATCTGCCAGCAGAATCTTCCCCTCTGATGCCATGGCTCTGGCAATGGCCACCCTCTGCTGCTCCCCTCCGCTCATCATCTGTGGGAACTGCTTTTCAATCTTCACTCCCAGTCCTACTTTTTGGAGCAGTCCTTTCGCCCTTATTTTTGCCTGCTTTAACGGCATTCCTTTTAAAGTCATGGGAAATACCACATTCTCCAATGCAGTCAAAAGTGGAAACAGATGGAATGCCTGATAAACCACTGCCGCCTGATCCCTGCGGTATTGATCCCTATTGATGGTGCGGATATCTCTTCCTTCAATAGTAAGAATCCCCGAAGTAGGCAGATCCAAGCCTGCAAGCAAAGAAAGGAATGTACTTTTACCGCTTCCTGATTCCCCTACAATAGCATAAATATTACCCGTTTCAAAAGAACAGGTCATATTCTTAAGAGCTTCTATTTTCTGATATTTTGTCTGATAGATATAACCTACCTCTTCTGCCTGAATAATTTTCATCTTATCCCTCCCTTTCACTTCTATTCTGTACAAAAAAGAGCTTCCGTCACACTGGTTCTTCCCATCCTCCACAAAGCAGCCATACATCCCGGCAGATAACTGAAAAAAAAGATACCTCCTGCTGCCGCAGCTGCCGTACCGCTGCGAAACAATAGGAATGCAGTTCCACTCCCTATCATCTCCCCAATAAGTATCAACATAAGCTGTTCCAGTAAGAGCAGTCCGAAGCAGGTTCTCCTCCCTGCTCCAAGCGCTCTCATAATGGCAAACTCCTTTTTCCTGCTGTTCAGCAGCAAAAAGCTTGCTATATAACCAATACAAACAATAGTGATACCGATCAACGGAAAAAAGCTTTGCAGCGTATCTATGCTTTGACGGAGTTGACTCGCTAATGTCCGAAAGGCAGTGTCACGTACGGCAAGCGCAATACCCTGATAATTATAGTCGGCAGCAGGAATCTTTTCCATAAGTCCAAAGGATCTCATCTCTTCTTTAAATGCATTTAACTGCAACGGGTATGCTACGTAAAAAGCGGCGGATTCCGCCATAAAAGGAACCTGCTGTCGGTGAAAGCTTTCTCTAAGCATTTCAAAAGGAAGCAGAATGTCCGGCGGAATTTGTCCTGTCGGCGAATCAAGGGGATCCATAGTACCAACAATTTTTACCGAAATCAGTTCCAACGGTTCATAATGGGGCTGACTTCTATCATCATAATAATGGTGATACAGATTCAATTCCACTGTATCTGTAAGCTCCCATTGATACTTTTCCATAACAGTCTCACTGACCAGACATACCGGCTCAGAGGAAGAAAAAAAACCTGCTGCTGTTTCTTCCTGCATATGAATATTTTCCTGAGAAAGGCCTGCTATTGCCATAAGACCATTACCTCCAGCCACAAACAGGGTGAGATGTTCTTTCCAATCCGCTATGGAAAACTCCCCTTCACCAGCCACCAGACGAATAC